>JBQTIQ010000077.1:0-44761 GCA_052387955.1 Acidimicrobiia bacterium
CGCTGGCGCTCCGGCGCTCGCATCCGCGGCCACGCAGGCTGGCGTCATGCTGGCGTTCCCCGGCCACGCAGGCCGCGCCGGGCCGCACCTCCGCTGGCGCTCCGGCGCTCGCATCATCCGCCACGCAGACGGTGATGGTGGCGTTGCCCGGCATCGGCGGCGCTCGCCCGTCCTCCTCGCCCGATGATCGTCGTTCGCGAGCGACGAAAGCCCGTCGCACGGGGTCGTTGACAGGGCTGGGCGAAGCAGATAGGCAGAGGGCCAGCGTCTGCTCGGACCCCGCTGGACGGTGAATCAGAGGGGGCGAAGTCATTGGATAACCGACCGATTGCGGCCGGGCTTCCCGCACGGGTGTCGCGTTTCGAGTTCGCTCCACCGCGGCGCTTCCTGTTGCCTGCCGTCCTCCTGTTGTTGTCGGAGGCCCCGGCCCACGGCTACAGCTTGGTTACCGGGCTCCAGGAGCTGGGGCTCGGCCGTATCGAACGGGCGGCCGTCTACCGCGCCCTCTCTCAGCTCGAGGCGGACGGGTTGGTCGAATCGTGGTCGGAGGCCCCGGCCGGGCACCCCCGCCGGGTCTACGGGCTGACCGATGCCGGTGACGGGATCCTCCGGGCCTGGATGGGCGTGATCAACGACGAGCGAGACGCGCTCGAGCGGGTGCTGCGGCGCTACCGCGCCACCGGGACCGCCGACGCGGTCATGGCCGAGGTCGAAGGCGGGTGGGCCGACGTGCTCCATGACGGCGCCGGACCGGTCTCGTGCACGTTCCCGTCCCGTCGTCGGCTCCACGTCGGCCGGGCCGGGACCTACTACGGCCTGGCCTCACACCCCGACTTCGAACAGGACGGGGCCTCCGCCGAGGAGGGGCCCGCCCAACCTCGCCGGGAGGAGGTGGCCGTCTTCGGCCCGGCGTCGTCGCAGGCCGGCGCCGGGGCGGCCAGCGTCCCCGTCCGCCAGCGTTTCGTCGTCGTGCCCGAACGGTCGGTGATCCTGATCGAGGCCCGCTCGAGCGTCGGCCCCATCAGCTTCGGCGCCATGGGCCTCACCGGCACGATCGAGGTGACCATGGCCGACGGCGTCATCGACGCCGCCTCCGCCCCGTCCGCCGACCTCGAGGTGAGCGTGGACGGCCTGCGGTCCGGCAACGGCATCTATGACGGTGAGCTGCTCCGGCGCATCGACGCCCGGCGCTACCCGGTGGCTCGCATCCAGATGCGCGAAGCCGTGCCCATCGGAGCCGGCGGCCGCTATCGCCTCACCGGCGAGCTCACCTTCCACGGTGTCACCCGCCCGGCCCAGGGCACCGTGACCGTCGACTCCGCCTCGGAGGACCGCTTGGTCGTCACCGGCGAGCAGGACTTCGACATCCGCGACTTCGACCTGGCCTCGCCCACCGTTCTCCGGCTCCGCATCTTCCCCGATGTCCGGGTTCATCTCCACGTGGAGGCCACGCCGGCCGAGGTCCCGCCGGCACCCGACGACGGGGCGTGCTATCGATAGGAGGGACGGGCGTCCGCCCAATCCGCGGGCCCCCCGGAGGTGTCGCCGATGGGCATGTTCACGATCTTCGCGATGGGCTACGTGGTCGGTGCCCGCACCGGGAAGTCCGAGCTCTCCGACCTGGCCCGGTCAGCCCAGGCCGTGTACCGCTCCGACGAGTTCGGCGAGCTGGTGCAGGTGACCCGCAGCCATCTTGGGCACATGTTGCGGGAGTTGGCCGACATCGCCGACGGGGCGGCGCCAGCGGCGGTCGGCGCCGAGGACGAGGACCTCGTCGCCCGCGTCCGCAGCCTCTTCTCCCCCAGCTTCTCGCCCTCCGAAGGCTGAGCTGACCGGGCCGGACCATCCGCGCGCAACGCCCGAGCCACGTCCTCCTCGGACGTCGCCGTCGCGGCCGCCAGGCCGCCGGCGACAGTCTGCGGAGGCAGGAGCGAAGCGACGCCCGCAGCAGACCAAGCCAGCAACTTCTCAGCTGCTCACCTCGCGGGCGGTCCCCCGTAGCCCCACGACGGTGCCGGCCGAGCCCACAATCGGCATTGCCCGGCACCGGCACCGGCGGACCTCGCCGTCGGAGCGCAGGACGCGGTACTCGATCTCGAACGGTTGACCGGAGGCCACCGATGCGTCGAGCATCGAGCGCAACGGTGCTCGATCCTCGGCGTGCACGCACCTCAGGTGGGCTTCGAGGGTGCCACCGAAGTCGAGCGGGTCGACGCCGTGGATCTGGTGGAGCTGATCGCTCCACTGGACGGTGCCGGTGCGCACGTCCCACCACCATCCACCCACGCCGGCCTGAGCCTCGCGCTCGCGGACACGGCCCTCGACCTCGGCCAAGGTCGCTTGGGCCACCTGGCGTTCGGTGATGTCACGGGCCATCGCCACCGCCGCCATCGGGCTGTCGGCGCCCTGCACGGGGCACGTCGACAGCGAGATCGGAGCCGGCGAGCCGTCCCTGCGCTGCAGCTCGGTCTCGAAATGCGACACCCGATCGCCGGCGCTGGCCGCGGTCAGCACCGCTTCGGCCTCGCCCTGCAGGTGGCGGGGGAAGAGCGCGGCACAGGGGCGGCCGACGATCTCGTCGGCCCGATAGCCGAAGATCCGCTCCGCGCTGCGGTTCCAGCTGGCCACGCGGCCGTCACGGTCGACACCGAAGACGGCGTCGTCGCAGAGCTCCAGGACGGCGTCGAGAACCGCCAACCTGACGGCGACCGGCGACCCGGCGAACTGCGAGGTCACCCTCGGGCCCCGGACGTGCTGGCGGGCCCGGACGCGTGTCTCCGGCGGCTCATCGCAGGGCGCCGGCGGCGTTCGCGACGAAGGCAACGTGGTCGGAAGGACTGCGTCCGGCGTTCATGCCGCTCACCGACAGGTAGTCGGCGCCTTCCGCCTCCCAGGCGGCGGCCTGTTCCCGGAGCTGGCCGGGGTCGAGGTTGCCGGGCTCGAGACGGCCCTGGAGGCCCACCGAGGCCGGGTCGCGCCCGGCGGCGGTGGCGGCGACGCCGATCGCGGCACGCGCCGCCGTCAGCTCGGGGCCGGGGGACAGGTTGGTGATCCAGCCGTCGGCAAGCCGGCCGATGCGTTCGAGCACCCGGGAGGCGGTGCCACCTCCCAACCACAGCGGGATGGGCTGCTGGACCGGCCGAGGCAGGATGCCGGCCCGGTCGATGCGATGGAAGCGGCCCTCGTAGGTGACCGAATCGTCAGTCCACAGCCGACGCATTACCTCGATCTGCTCCTCGAAGCGGGCTCCCCGGTCGCTGAAGTCCATCCCCATGGCCTCGGACTCGACCGGGTTCCAGCCGGTCCCCACCCCCATCCGGAAGCGCCCGCCGGTCAGGATGTCGAGCTCGGCCGCCTGCTTGGCCACCAGCACCGCCTGACGCAGCGGCAGCACCACTACCCCTGGCACCAGCTCGAGGCTGGTCAGACCGGCCAGGAAGCCCAACAGCACCAGGATCTCGTGGAACTGGTCGCCGAGGTCGTAGGGCAGGTCCCAGTCGGGCCGCGACGACGTGTCGGCGCCGAGGACGTGGTCGTAGACGGTCAGGTACTCGAAGCCGTTGTCCTCGGCCGTCTTGGCGAACCGCACGAGGTCACGGGGGTCGGGCCCGATCTCGGTCTGGGGCAGGATCACGCCGAGCCGCATCCCCTGAACCCTAACGAGACGTCAGAACGTAAGGGACGGATCGACGGCCCGGCCGCCGGCACCTCAGCTGGTGATCTCGCGGCCCAGCGACTCGAACGGGACGATGTCGGAGGGGGACAAACCGTGGTAGTCGGAGTCGTCGTCGGAGTCGTAGTCGTAGTCGTCGGTGCCCGGCATCCCCGAAGAGAACATGTCGCCGAACATCTCGGTCATGTCGACGACCTCGTCGTCGGCTGGGACCTCGATCCCGACCGGCTGCCCGAAATCGAAGAACTCCGTCGTAATGGTCATGGCTGCCGGGATGCCCTCGGCGCCGGTCCCGGTGGCGAACCCCGACAGGTCCATCGCCATCCGCGAGCGCCGCAACAGGCCATCGTCGTCGACCCACACGTCGTAGGGGATCTCGGTGTCCTCGGCCCCGGGCGGCAGAACATCGGAGATGGCGCCGCCGAACATCTTGGTCAGCTCCTCGGGGACCGATGCGATGAGCTCGGCAACGGTGAGCGAGCCCGCCGAGTGCATCGTCGGCACACCGCGCACCTCCTCGGGCCCGATCTCCTCCATGTCGTCAACCGCATCGAGCAGGTCGAGCAGCTGCGACGGGTCGGTGCCGAACGGGGTCGGGCCACCGCCGAAGACGGCGCCGGCGCCGTCGGCGAACTGGGCCAGGTCGAAGCCGACCCAGTCCTTGCCGCCGCCGAGCATCATCGCCAAGGCCGGGAACTTCATGAACATCCGGGTGCCGTCCGTGACCATCAGCATCGGGTCGGAGAAGAGCTCCTCGAGCTCTCCCGGAGGCGCTCCGAGCCCGCCGAACTCGCCCATCTGGCCGAGGACCTGGCCCATGTCGACCGACGTCTGCGAGCGCCCGTTCTCGGGGTCGGTGACACCGTCGGCCGTGAAGGTGACGTCGTTGCCGTCGATCGTCATCGTCATCGTCGTCTCGACCCGGGCCGTCCCCGCGGCGCGCGTGGCTGCCGCGGCGTCCTGGACTGCCGCCGGCCTGACCGCGGCCAAGCCCTCGGTCCCGTTCCCGCTCCCGCACCCCGCCAGCGCCACCACCGCCGCGGCACCCGCGGCCAACCACTTCCGTCGCACGTGGTCCCTCGCCTTCTCGTCTATCGGACCGTCCGGCGCGCCGCATCGCGGCCCTGGGGGCGGATAGGGCTGAGGGTACGGACGCCCCGAGAGCATGGCAATGGCCCGAACGTGCCACCGTCGGTGGCCTCATCGGGCCAGCCCCCAGCCGGCCGCACCCGCGATCAGTCGACCGAGCGCAGGTGCGCCAGCGGCCCTCAGCCTGCAACCGTGCCGGCCCGGCGGGCGCAGCCGACAGCCAGCCAGGCATGCCCCGACGATGCCAGGGAACGCCAGCATCACCGTCTGCGTGGCGGATGATGCGAGCGCCGCAGCGCCAGCGGAGGTGCGGCCCGGCGCGGCCTGCGTGGCCGGGGAACGCCAGCATGACGGCCTGCGTGGCCGGGGAACGCTGACAACATAGCCTCGGGCTCATGTGCCGCAACATCACCACCCTCAGGGGCTTGGAGCCCGAGGCCACCGTCGAGGAGATCGAGGCCGCCGCTCGCCAGTACGTGCGCAAGGTCAGCGGCGTGCAGTCAACGTCGGCCCGCACCGGCGAGGCCTTCGAACAGGCCGTACGGCTGGTCGCCGATGCCACCGCTGATCTGCTGGCCCAGCTGCCGCCCCGTAACCAACCGCCGCCGACGCTCCCCCCACTGCGCCGCCTGGCCCGCTCGAGCTGACCCGCCGGCGCCGGCGCGGGTCGTCCGCCTGCTCCACCGACGTGCATCGCCGCCAGCCGGGTCGACAGGCTCGGTGCCACGCCCTACATCCCCTTCAAGGTGAACCCGAAGCCGCCGCCGCCGCCGGAACCCTGCTCGCCGGTCCGCGGCCGGGTCGGCGGCCGCGCATGTGATCGGCGCCGGCTACCGGGCGAGGGGGTCGAAGCCTCTCGGCATCTCGAGCCGGTGGGCCGCCAGCAGCGACCGGTCGCTGAGGATCTCGACCGTCGGGCCGTCGGCCACCACTTGGCCCCGGTCGAGGATCACCGAGCGGGGGCACAGCTCGAGGGCATAGGCGAGGTCGTGGGTGACGACCAGGGTGGTCAGATCGAGCGACAGCAGCAGGTCGGCCAGCTCACGGCGGGCGGCGGGGTCGAGGTTGGACGTCGGTTCGTCCAGCACCAGGAGCTCCGGGCCCATCGACAGGACGGTCGCCACCGACACCCGCCGGCGCTGGCCGAAGCTGAGGTGATGGGGCGGGCGCCGCTCGTGCTCGGCCATGCCGACGCGGCCCAGAGCGTCGTGCACCCGCTGGGCCAGCTCGTCGCCCCGCAGGCCCAGGTTGGCGGGGCCGAAAGCGACGTCCTCGCCGACGGTGGGCATGAACAGCTGGTCGTCGGGGTCCTGGAAGACCACGCCGACACGACGGCGGATCTCGGCAAGGTTGGCCTTGGTAACCGGTAGCCCAGCGACGGTGACGCTCCCCGCCTGGGGGAGATGGATGCCGTTGAGGTGCAGTACCAGGGTCGACTTGCCGGCGCCGTTGGGACCGAGCACGGCGACCCGCTCCCCTCGCTCGACCACGAGGTCGACGCCGTGCAACGCGGGGTGGCCGTCGGGGTAGGCGAAGGCCAGGTCCCGTACCTCGAGGATGGGATTGCTCACCGCTACCGCCCCGCCGGCCCGTCCTGCGCACTGCGTGCGCCGGTCGCCGTCATGTGGCGAGCGCCCCAACCGCGGCCATCGCGGCCACCATCGGCGCCGCCGCGGCCCACGCCCGGCTGGGACCTCTCGCCGACCGGTCGTCGAGCTCGGGCATGGCGCCGGCGTAGCCCCGCGAGCACATCGCCAGGTACACCCGTTCGCCGCGCTCGTAGGCCCGCACGAACAACGTCCCGCTGCCGGCGGCGAGTCCCTTGGCCTGCCACAGCCACCGGGGGTCGTCGGCCCGTGACAGTCGGGCGACCTGGGCCCGCCGGGCTTCGCCGATGATCACGTCGAGGTAGCGCACCATGAAGCCCGCGATGGCGGTGATCGGGCGGGGCAGGCCGAGGCGGTCGAGGCCGCGCAACAGGTCGCCGACCGGGGTCGTGGCCGCCAGCACGACCGACGCCATGACACCCAACGTGCCCTTCACGACGATGTTCCACGCCGCCCACAATCCGGGCTCGGAGAGGGACAGGCCCAACATGTCGGCGTGGGGGCCGCCGCCGACGAACGGCAGGAACAGGGCGAAGGCGAGGAACGGCACCTCGACCCGCATGCGGCGGACGACCACCGCCGGCGAGAGCTGGGCCATGGCAGCTACCGACACGAGAACGGCGAGGTCCACCGCGAACGCCCACACGGCGTGACGGGGGGTGATGACCACGGCCAGGACGAACGCAACCGTGGCTGCCAACTTCGCCTCCGGGGCCAGCGCGTGGACCGGGGTCGAGGCGTCCAGGTAGAGCCCACCGACGCCGCCGTGGCCTCCGTGGCCGGCGCTCATCGGCCTCGGCCGCGGCCCGGCCGACCGGCGGCGGCCACTCAGAGAGCGCCGGACGGGCTCTCGGGGGGCTGGCCCATCCGGCGGAGGACGACGAACACGGCGCCGGCCACGAGGAAGGTGGCGGTGACGCCGATGAGGCCGGCGAGCCCGGTGCTGAGACGTTCGTCGTCGACGCCGCTGACGGCGTAGTCGGCGGTGGGTAGGTCGGCCAGGGCGTGGTCGTCGGCGGTGTCGATGAAGCCCTCGTCGATGGCCACCTTCTCCAGCCCGTCGGGCTTGCTGCTGGCCTCGGGACTCACGAACACCGCCAGTACCATCGCCACCGCCAGGCCAGCGGCGATGAAGGCTCCGAAGCGGGCCCGGTCCGTCATGCCGGCCCGCCTGCCACCAGCGCCCGGTCGGGCGCCCGGGCCACGTCGAAGCCGGCCACTCCCGCCACCAGGTCGGGCCGGCTGGCCAGCACGGCCCCGACGGTCATGGCGGTGATGATCCCTTCGCCGACCCCGATGAGCACGTGCACGCCGACCATGCTCCCGGCCACGGCGCCGACGGAGGCTGCGCCGGTCCCGCCGATGGCGTACTCGACCGCGAAGGCAACGGCAGCGAGGACCACGCCCGTGCCGGCGGCGACGCCGGCGGCGCCGACGACACCGGCACGCGTCTTGGGGACGAGCCGGAGCAGCACCCGGAACACGGCGTAGCCGCCGAAACCGCTGATGACCGCCATGTTCAGGATGTTCAGGCCCAACGCGGTCAGGCCGCCGTCGGCGAACAGCAGGGCCTGCACCAGCAGCACCACCGCCACGCAGACGGCTCCGACCCAGGGCCCCACCAGCACCGCAGCAAGGACCCCGCCCAGGAGGTGGCCGCTGGTGCCGCCGGCGACGGGGAAGTTCAGCATCTGGACGGCGAAGACGAAGGCGGCGACGAGGCCGGCCAACGGCACCTGCTTCTCGTCGAGGACCTGGCCGGCACGCCGGAGCGAGACGCCGATGCCCCCAGCCGCCACCAGCCCCGCACCGGCCGACGTTCCCGCATCGATGAACCCATCGGGGATGTGCACTTTCGCAACGTACTGCTACTCATGCGCAACAACAAGAGCTTCTTGTCTGCAGCCCGCAGGCATCGCCGCCGCCGGGTTGACCCTGCGGTTCAGGACGGCGGCGCACCGGCGCCGAGGGCGGCGATGGCGGCCTGGCCGATGCTGATGCCACCGTCGTTGGGCGGGACCTGCGAGTGGACGAGGACCTCGAGGCCGGCGCCGCCGATCTCGGCTTCGACCACCTCGGCCAACCGGGCGTTCTGGAACACCCCGCCGGTGAGCACGACCGCGTCGATGCCCCGCTCGAGGGCGATGGCGACGGCCAGGGCGCCGGCCGAGCGCCCGAGCGATTCGTGGAAGCCGGCCGCCACCAGCGCCGGCGCCACCCCCCGGTCCCGTTGGTCCAGGACCGTGGCCACCAGCGGGGACGGGTCGAACACGACCGCCCCACCGTCTCGGGACAGGGCGAACGCGCCCGGATAGACGGGGGCGTCGGACCGGGCCACCGTGCGAGCCATGGCTTCGAGCTCGATGGCGGCCTGGGCCTCGTAGCTGACCCGGGACCGGCAGCCGAGGAGGGCGGCCACCGCATCGAAGAGACGGCCGACGCTGCTCGTCCGGGGGCCCTGGCCCCGTTCGATCATCCCGGCCAGGAGCGACCGCTTCTCGGCGTCGACGGCGCCGGCGGGCGCCACCGCGGCGTCGGGCCACCCGGCGGCAGCCGCCCACACCGATGCCATCCGCCACGGCTCCCGGATGGCGGCCGCGCCTCCCGGCATCACCACGGTACGCAGGTGGGCGACGCGCTCGAACCCGCCGAAGTCGGCGACCAGGAGCTCGCCCCCCCACATGGTGCCGTCGGGCCCGTACCCGAGGCCGTCGAAGGCGACGCCAAGGACCGGCGCGACCCGGCCGTGCTCCACCATGCACGAGGCCACGTGGGCGTGATGGTGCTGGACCCCCACGGTGGGCAGTTCGAGGTCGGTGGCGAGCTTGGTCGAGAGGTACTCGGGATGAAGGTCATGGGCGATCACCGCCGGCTCGACGCCGTACAGGCGACGGAGGTGGTCGAGTGCCTGCAGGAACGACCGGTAAGTGGCGAGGTGTTCGAGGTCGCCGATGTGGTGGCTGGCCACCACGAACCGGTCGCGGGCCACCGATACCGTGCATTTCAGCTCGGCCCCGACGGCCAGCACCGGGCGTCGGGCCGGCGCCGGGAGCTCCAGGGGCTCGGGGGCGAATCCCCTCGACCGGCGCAGCAGCTGCAGCCGAGCGCCGGTGGCCCGGGCCACCGAGTCGTCGCAGCGGATGTGGATGGGACGGTCGTGGGTGAGCAGCCCGTCGACCATGGGCCCGAGGCGGGCGACGGCATCGTCGTCGGCGTGGGCGATCGGCTCGTCGCTCGAGTTGCCGCTCGTCATCACCAGGGGCCGGCCGGCGCCCGCCACCAGGAGATGGTGCAGGGCGCTGTAGGGGAGCATCAGGCCCAGCTCGGCGAGGCCCGGAGCCACCTCGTCGGCGATGGCGGATCCCGGCCGCCGGGGGGCCAGCACGATGGGCCGGCGGACCGACGCCAGGGCGGCCTCGGCTGGCGGGTCGAGCCGGCACAGCTGTCGAGCGTCGTCGAGGTCGGCGACCATCACCGCGAACGGCTTGTCGTCGCGGGCCTTGCGCCGGCGCAGCTCGCGCACGGCTCCGGCGGCGGTGGCGTCGACCGCCAGGTGGTAACCCCCGAGGCCCTTGACCGCCAGGACCGCCCCGCCCCGCAGGGCGTCCACGGCGGCGTCGAGGGCGCCGGCGCCGGTGCTCTTCGCCGTACCGTCCGGGCTCCGCCACGACAGCGTCGGCCCGCACGCCCCGCAGGCGTTGGGCTGGGCGTGGAAGCGGCGGTCGCCGGGGTCGTCGTACTCGGCCTGGCAGGTCGGGCACATGACGAAGGGCGCCATGGTGGTGGCGGCCCGGTCGTAGGGCACCGCCAGCACGATGGTGTAGCGCGGCCCGCAGTTGGTGCAGTTGACGAAGGGGTAGCGGTAGCGCCGATCGGCGGGGTCGGCCACCTCGGCCAGGCAGTCGGCACAGGTGGCGGTGTCGACGCTCACGGGCACCGCGGCAGCGCCGTGGCCGTCGCTGGTGACGATGCGGAACCCGGTCTCGTCGCCACGGTGGGACAGCGGCTCGGCCGCGACCGTGGTCACCCGGGCCAGCGGCGGGGGGTCGGCCACCAGGACCTGGGCCAGCAGCGCGATCCGGTCGGGGTCGCCCTCGACTTCGATGAGCACGCCGGCGCTGTCGTTGAGGACGAACCCGACCAGGCCCAGCCCCACCGCGTGGCGGTACACGAAGGGCCGGAAACCGACGCCCTGCACCGTGCCCGTCACCCGTAGCCGGGCCCGCGCCACCACGGCCGCGGTGGGGACGCTCACCGGTCCCACCCGAAGGCTGAGAGCCCCGGTCCGGCGACGACACCCATCAGCAGATGCGGGGCAGGGGGTCGCCGACCAGCATGTCGACGATGCGGGTGCCGCCGAACCCGGTCAGCAGCACGACGACGCCGGGCGGGTCGGCCGCGATGTGGCCGATGCGGGCGGCGCCGGCGCCGGCGGGCTGGGAGCGCAGGGCATCGACGGCGGCGTCGGCCTCGTCGGGCGCGACCACCGCCACCAGCTTCCCCTCGTTGGCGACGTAGAGGGGGTCGATGCCCAACATGTCGCACGCCCCGAGCACCGCGGGCTCGATCGGCAGCAGGTTCTCGTCGAGGATCACGGCCACGTCGGCGTCGCGGGCCAACTCGTTCGCCACCGTGCCGACACCGCCCCGGGTCGGGTCGCGGATCCAGCGCGTCGAGGGCGCGGCCGCCATCAACGCCTCCACCATCGCCCCCAGCGGAGCGGTGTCGGAACGGATGTCGGCCTCGAGGTTCAGGTCGCCGCGGGCCAGCATCACGGCCATGCCGTGATCGGCGATCGTGCCCGACACGACCACGACGTCGCCGGGCTGCACCCGATGGGGGCCGAGGTCCCGGTCGGCGGGGACCACCCCCACGCCGGCGGTGGTGATGTAGAGGCCGTCAGCAGCGCCCTTCTGCACCACCTTGGTGTCGCCGGTGACGATGGCGACGCCGGCGGCCTGCGCGGCGGCCGCCATCTCGTCGACGATGGCCCGCAGTTCGGTGACCGGGAAGCCCTCCTCGATCACGAACGCAGCCGACAGCCATGCCGGCCGGGCCCCCGACACGGCCAGGTCGTTGACCGTGCCGTTCACGGCCAGGTCGCCGATCGAGCCGCCGGGGAAGCGGCGGGGCTGCACCACGAACGAGTCGGTGCTGAACGCCAGCCTCTCCCCCGAGGCCAGGCTCAACGTGGCGGCGTCGGGCAACGGCCCCCGTTCCCCGGTGGCGAACGCCTCGAGGAACACGGCGTCGACCAACGCGGCCGACGCCTTGCCGCCGGCCCCGTGGGCCAGCGTGATGATGTCGTCGGTCAGCCGGGGCCGGCGCCGGCGGAAGGCCTCGATCCGGTCGAGGACGCCGGCCTCGCGCTCGCCCGGAGCGGGGTCGGTCACCGCCGGGACCGGGGGCCGACGGAGATGCCGCCGCCACCGCTCACGCGACGCTCCCCGGTGAAGGCATCGAACCCATGGCCCGCAGTGCCGCCTGGACGCCGGCCCACAGGGCGTAGGCCAGCGCCGCCTGGGTCTCCTGCACCCGGTGGACGCTGTCGGAGTGCACCACCAGGCAGTGGTCGAGCCCGGCCCGGGCCATGTCGCCACCGCCGTAGCCGGCGAGCCCGACGGTGAGCATCCCTCGGCTCGCCGCCTCGCGCAACGCCATCAGCAGGTTGCGCGAGTTACCGCTGGTCGACAGCCCGAGGGCGATGTCGCCGCTGCGGCCGTGGGCGATCAGCTGGCGGGAGAACACCAGGTCGAAGCCAACGTCGTTGCCGAGGGCGGTGAGGACGGACGAGTCCTCCACCAGGGCCCGGGCCGGGAGGGCCAGGCCCGCTGGGGGCCGGGAGAACGTGGCCGCCACCGTGGCGGCGTCGGTCGAGCTCCCTCCGTTGCCGAAGGCGAAGAGCCGGCCGCCGGCGCCGAAGCGCTCGGCCATCGCCGCCGATGCCGCCTGGAGCTCGGCCGAGGAGTGCTCCATGGTGCGCTCCCGCAGGGCGGTGCTCTGTGCCCCCTTGCCCTGCGCCGAAGCTGCCAGGTCGACGAGCAGGGCTTCGGCGCCGGTCTCGTCACCCTCGATGAAGGGATAGAGGAAGTCGGTGCCCTCGGCCATCACGCCTCGACCATGGCGATGGCGGCGCCGGCGTGGACCAGTACCAGGTCCTGCGCCGTCACCGGTGACACCAGCGAGACGTCGATGTGCTCCACACCCCGGGCGGTACGCACCATCGCGTCGCGTTCGTCGGCGCCGGCCGACACCACCTCGGCCACCCGGCCCTCGTCCGAACAGGTGATGCAGACCTCGTCGTCGCAGGCGGCCTGGCCGGCTGCGAGCAGGCCGGGGTGCTCGAAGCAGACGTGGGCCAGCTCCCACAGCACGTGGTAGAGCAGCACCAGCCCGCCGTCGAATCGGACCGTCCCGGTAGGGTCGTCGAGCCACAGGAGATGGTCGGCTCGGGCCCGGCGGGGGCGGGGGCCGCAGCCGATCCACACCGTCTCGAGCCCCCAGGCCGGCGCCCGCCGGAGGGCATCGCCGATCACCGCGTCGGCTCCGTCGCCGACGGCGACGAGCAGGTCGTCGGCGCGGGCCAGCGAGCGCAGGTCGGTGACCGGGTCGGGACCGCCCACGGCCACGGCCGGGAGCGCTCGCTTGCCCATGACCACGGGGTGCACGAACTCGACCGCGACGTGGCGGGCGTGCTCGGGCCAGCGCGGCGCCAGGCACCACATGGTGGCCCCCGCGGCGAACTGTCGGGCCACGGCGAGGGCGGTGGTGGCCAGCTCAGCGCCGAGCGCGGGGCTGATGCTGGTACTCGCTGGGTCCTGCGCACCCACCACGTGACCCCCTCGGGGCGGCACGTCCAGCGCCGCTGCTCCAAAGCAGCGTAGGCGGTCGGGGACCGCGGTGTTCGGCCGACCAAGTTCCCCGGTCGGCGGGTACCGTCGGGCCGTCCGTGCCGTCTGGAACGATGTGGTGGCAGCCGCGCCGGACGGCACGGTGGTCGTGGAGGGCTGCTACAACTGGGCGCAGAGGGGAGGCCGCCGTGCACGAGCTCTCGTTGTGCCAGGCCATCGCAAGCTCGGTCGCCAAGCACGCCGCGGGCCGGCCGGTGAGCCGGGTCGGCGTGCGCATCGGCCACCTCCGGCAGGTCGTGGTTGACTCGCTGTTGTTCTCCTGGCAGGTCCTGACCGACGGGAGCGACCTCGCCGGCTGCGAGCTCGAGGTCGACCACGTGCCCGCGGTCGTGACCTGCCGGGAATGCGGGGCCTCTACCACGCTCGACTTCCCGATCATGATGTGCGGCAGCTGCGAGGGCACCGAGGTCGAGCTCGTCAGCGGCGAGGAACTGTTGATCGTGTCGATCGATGTGCCCGAGGAGGCCGGCGGCGCGAGCGCCAGCTCGCCCGACGGCGATGGGTGTGGGGCGCAGCCCCGCAGGAGACACTGATGGGGCGGTTCCACCGGCACACGGACGGTACGACCCACGACCACGACCACGACCACGACCACGACCACGATCACGAGGTCGACGACGGCGAGCATCGCGACGTCGGCGACCACAGCGGCTACAGCAGCACCGGCTCCCAGCGGGTGGCGGTCCTGGAGGACATCCTGTCCGAGAACGACCGGGTGGCCGAGGCCAATCGGGCCGATCTCCTCGGCGCCGGCGTGCGCACGGTGAACCTCATGTCGTCGCCGGGCGCGGGCAAGACGACCCTGCTCAAACGCACCATCGTGGGCCTCGGAGAGCGCGTCCGGGTGGGTGTGCTGGAAGGCGACATCGCCACCAGCATCGACGCCGACCAGCTCGACGGCCTCGGGGCGGCGGTATCCCTGGTCAACACCAGCAAGGGTTTCGGCGGCGAATGCCATCTCGACGCGGTCATGGTCCGATCGGGCCTCACCCGGCTACCCCTCGACCGGCTCGACCTCCTGGTGATCGAGAACGTCGGCAACCTCGTATGCCCGGCCGAGTTCAACGTGGGCGAGGACGCCAAGGCGATGGTCTACGCCGTGACCGAGGGCGAGGAGAAGCCGCTCAAGTACCCGGTCATGTTCCGGGCCGTCGACGTGGTCGTCGTCAACAAGGTCGACCTCCTCCCCCACCTCGACTTCGACCTCGACCGCTTCCTCGGCTACCTGCACGACGTGAACCCGGCGGCCAAGGTCATCCAGACCAGCGCCCGGACCGGCGCCGGCGTCGACGAGTGGTGCGACTGGCTGCTGGCGGTCGCTCGCCGCTGAGATCAGCCGCGAGCCGCTGCCGGCGCCCCGGACGAGGCCGGTCACCGCTGCACCATCACACGCGAGACCTACCGGTGACCGGGTCGACCGTGCGAGCGCCAGCGAGCCGGGCGACGATGGGGCCCGGGGGCGCAGCCCCCGAGCAAGCACGGCCCGTCAGGCCCAGTCCTCGGGATTGTCGGGGTTGTCCTCGACGAAGTGCTCGATGACCCTGCCGTCGCACCCGTCGACCAGCACCAGGCCTCGACGGGCGGGCGGGTTCTCGTCGGAGAAGACGAGCACTCGCCACGTCGGCCGGCTGCGCAGCCCCCGCCAGCCGAGCTGGGCCGAGGCATGGCCGACCGGGAAGCCGACGACGCGGCCGGCGGCAACCAGGGCGTCGCGTTCGTCGACGTCGAGGTCGAAGCCGGCCTGCCACGAGAAGGCGGCGAAGACGCACAGGATGATCCCGCCGAAGAGGAGGCCGTCATTGACCAGGACAGGGTCGGCGTCGTTGGTGGCAAGGGCCCACCCCAGGACGGCGCCGGCGCCGAGGAAGAGGTAGAGCACCGCCGGCACCCGCCGACGGTTGTTGTCGGGGAACAGGTACGGGCCCGACAGGGCGGTGACGTCGAGGTCGCCCGGGAGCTCGTCGCTGATGTCGGCGTCGGACTCGTCGGGCTCGTCGGGGTCGGCAGGGTCCCAATGCCGGCGCCGCCGGCGGCGCCGTGGCGTGTCCTCGGCCTCGATGGCGCCGGGCCCGGTGGCCTCCTCGGCGTTCTCGGCCTCCCCGGCCTCCTCGGCGGTGACGTCCTCCTTCACCGGCGCGACGGTAGCGGTCGCGCTCCGGGGCGAGGCCAGGCGGCGCGCAGCTTTTCCCACGTCACCGCCAGCGCCTCGGGCAGGACCCGGGTCTCGGCGATGGCGGTCATGAAGTTCGTATCCGCGCTCCACCGAGGCACCACGTGGGCGTGCAGGTGCGTGGGCACGCCGGCGCCGGCGGCCTCCCCCAAGTTCAGCCCGACGTTGACACCCTCGGGACGGTACGCCGCTCTGAGCGCGATGACGGCGTCGGTGACCGACGCCCACAGCTCGTCGTGCTCCGCCGACGTCAGCTCCTCGAGCGCCGGCACCTCGCGGTAGGGCATCACCAGGACGTGGCCCGAGGTGTACGGGTAACGGTTGAGGATGGCGAAGACGGCGGAGCCGCGCCACACGATGTACGTCTCGTCGTCGCCCAGCCCGCTGGCGAGGATGCGGCTGAACACCGACCCCGCCTCGGTCTCGCAGCGCCCCGGGCCCTCGAGGTAGACCGCCCGCCAGCTGGCCCACAGCCGCTCCATGGCGCCGGCACCGCTCACGTCCGTGACGCCACCGCGTCCGCCAGCCGGTGGGCGAAGTCGTCGACGGTGACGTCGCGTTCGACGTCACCCCCTCGGGGGTTGACCCCAACGGTGTGGTTGGCGACGTCGGAGTCGCCGACGACCAGCACGTAGGGGACCTTGTCCAGTTTGGCCCGGCGGATGCGGCCGCCGAGGGGCTCGTCGGCCTCGCCCATGACCGCCCGGAACCCGTCGGAGCGGAGCCGTTCGACGACGGAGCCCGCCGCCGACTGGTGGTCGTCGCGGACGGGGAGGACGCGTACCTGTTCGGGTGCCAACCAGACCGGGAACGCACCGGCGAAGTGCTCGAGCAGGACCCCGAAGAATCGCTCCACGGACCCGAACAGGGCCCGGTGCAGCATGATCGGCTGGTGGCGGGCGTTGTCGGAGCCGACGAACTCGAGGCCGAAGCGCTCGGGGAGGTTGAAGTCGTACTGGATCGTCGACAGCTGCCACTTCCGGCCGATGGCGTCGCGGACCCGGACGTCGATCTTGGGGCCGTAGAAGGCGCCGCCGCCCTCGTCGATCTCGAAGGCGAGGCCCTCGGCGTCCAGCGCGCCCCGGAGGGCGGCGATGGCTCTCTGCCACCCTTCCTCGGCGCCCACGGCCTTGTCGGGACGAGTGGCCAGCACCGCCTCGAAGTCTTCGAAGCCGAACGCCCGCAGCACCGACAGCACGAAACCGAGCAGCGAGCGGACCTCCCCCTGGGCCTGGTCGGGGGTGCAGAAGATGTGGCTGTCGTCCTGGGTGAAGCCGCGGATCCGCAGCAGGCCGTGAAGGGCCCCGGCCCGCTCGTAGCGGTACACGGTGCCCAGCTCGAAGAGCCGCAGCGGTAGCTCGCGGTAGGACCGCTGGCGGCTGCGGTAGACGAGGATGTGCATCGGGCAGTTCATCGGCTTCGGGTAGTACGAGCCGTTGTCCATCTCCATCGGCGGGTACATCGACTCGGCGTAGAAGTCGAGGTGCCCGCTCTCGATGAACAGCCGAGCGTTGGTCAGATGCGGCGTGTAGACGAACTGGTAACCGCCGTTCTCGTGGCGGGTACGGCTGTAGTCCTCCATGAGCTTGCGTACGATCGCGCCCTTGGGGTGCCAGACGGCCAGGCCGCCGCCGAGCTCGTCGGGGAAGGAGAGCAGGTCGAGCTCGGCCGCCAGCTTGCGGTGGTCGCGCTTGTCGGCTTCCTCGAGCCGGTGGAGGTAGTCCTCGAGCTGCGCCCGGGTCGCCCACGCCGTCCCGTAGATCCGCTGCAGCTGCGGGTTGTGCTCGCTCCCCCGCCAGTAGGCGCCGGCCACCCGCATCAGCTTGAAGTGGCCGAGGTGCCGGCCGGTGTCCTCGACGTGGGGACCACGGCACAGGTCGACGAAGCGCGGTGGGTTCTCGTAGGTGCGCACCAGCCCCGACTCGGTGGCCGACATCGGGTCGGTCGACGCGTCGTCGATGATCTCGAGCTTGAAGCGGTGCTCGGCGAAGAGCTGGCGAGCTCGTTCGGCGGTGATCTCGTCGCGCTGGAACGGCTGGCGCTCGGCGATGATCTCCCGCATCCGGGCCTCGATGGGCTCGAGGTCCTCGAGCCGGAAGGGCTGAGCGCCGGGGAGCTCGAAGTCGTAGTAGAAGCCGTCCTCCACCGGGGGGCCGATACCGAAGGTGGCGCCCGGGAACAGGTCGAGCACGGCCTGGGCGAGGACATGGGCGGTCGAGTGCCGGATCGTATAGAGGCCCCGCTTGGAGTCGGCCACCACGATGGCGACCTCGTCGCCGTCGGCCAGCTCCCACACCAGGTCGCGCTCGACGCCGTTGACGGCGGCGATGACGGCGGCCTTGCGGAGCCTCGAGCCGATGCTGGCCGCGAGCTCACCCGCCGTCGTCCCGGGCGCGACCTGGCGGGCCGAACCGTCCGGGAGCGTGATGGTGATCTCGTCTGCCATGACCGTCAAACATAACGGCGGGCCGCGACAGCCGATCTAGCTGACCCGGCCCCGGCGGGGCGGCGACGCCAGGCCGATACGCAAGGCCCGGCGCGCCGTCAGCCGACGGCGGCGTCGGGCAAGGGGCCCTCGACGTCCGCCGGCGGGGGCTGGCTGCGACGGAGGGTGCTGAGGTCGGCGACCTCGGCCGGCAGCTGCTCGGCCCGCCGGGTGGCGTAGCGGTCGATGTAGCGCTGGCCGGTCAGCTCCCGGATCTCGAACATCAGCTCGTCGGTGAGCTGACGCAGCACCAGCCGTTCGCGGCCCGTCTGCCGGTGACGGCCCACGGCGATCGGCCGGCCGAAGCGGATCGACACCGGGAGGAAGGGCCGGGGACGGCGGGCATCGGGGGGCTGGACCTCGACCGAGCCCCGCACCCCGACAGGGACCAGCGGGGCGCCGGTGCGCAGGGCGAGGCGGGCGGCGCCGGTGTGGCCCTTGTGCAACAGCCCGTCCCGGGAGCGGGTGCCCTCGGGGTAGACCGCGAGCAGGCCGCCGGCGTCGAGGGACCGGGCCGCGGCGTCGAGCGCAGCCTGGGACGCGGTACCACCGCCACGGTCGATCGGGACCATCCCCAGAGCCGGGAAGAGCCGTCGCGTCTTCCAGTCGTCGAGGTACTCGGACTTGCCCAGCAACAAGACGGGGCGGGGCAGCACGTAGGGGATGAAGAACGAGTCGAGCACCGACGTGTGGTTCGGGCACAGCACCGCCGGCCCGTCGGTGGGAATGTTCTCGAGCCCCTCGGCGTGCACGTCCCACAGGAACCGGAACAAGGGCCCCAGGGCCCGTCGCGCCCCGGGCTGGAGCCACCCGTGCCCGCGCTCGACCATGGCCACGGGCCGAGAATAGTTCCAGCGCCCTTCAGCCACCCTTCCCGCGCCGCCGCTCCCCGGCGGAGGACCGCCGCTTCGAGGCGCTGGAGCACGGGCCGGCACCGCCGAGCGGGATGTTGCGCCCGATCGGCGGCCCGGCAGGCCGAGGGGCGTCAGCCCAGGTCGATGCCGAGGAGGGCGGCGGCCGCGGCCACACCCTGGCCCGAGGCTGCCGCCCGGTCGATGGCGGCGACCGCCCCGGGGGTGTCGAGGTCGTCGTCCAGAGCAGCACGGACGTCGTCGAGGCCGCCGTCACCGTCCCCCGCCGCCCGCCACCGCTCGAGGCGTTCCCCCGCTCGGGGCATGCGGTCCTCGTCCCACTCCCAGGCGGTCCGGTAATGGTTCTCGACGAGCATCAGGCGGATCGCCATGGCGTCGGCGTGCTTGCGCAGCTCGGACACGAACACGAGGTTGCCGAGCGACTTCGACATCTTCTCGCCGTCCATGCCGACCATGGCCTGGTGCATCCAGTGGCGGACGAACGGTTCGCCGGTGGCGGCCTCGGACTGGGCCCGCTCGCACTCGTGGTGCGGGAAGATCAGGTCGTCCCCGCCCCCGTGCAGGTCGATGGTGGTCCCCAGCTCGCGCAACGCCAGGGCCGAGCACTCGATGTGCCATCCCGGCCGGCCCGGGCCCCACAACGACTCCCACGCCGGCTCGTCGTCGGTCGACGGTTGCCACAGGACGAAGTCGAGGGGGTCACGCTTGTTGGGGTCGTCGGGGTTGCCTCCCCGCTCGGCCGCCAGCTCGATCATGCGGGGCCGCGAGTAGCCCGACACCGACCCGAACGGGGCGAAGGTGGCGACGTCGAAGTAGACGCCGCCACCGGCCTCGTAGGCGTGGCCCCGGTCCAGCACCATGCCGATGAACCCGCGGATGTCGGCGATCGCCGAGGTCGCCCGGGGCTCGCTCCACGCCGGCAGGAGCCCGAGCGCCTTGATGTCGTCGTCGAAGCGGACGGTCTCGGCCGCGGCCAGGTCGAGGTAGTGGACCCCGAGCGAGCGGGCCTTGGCCAGGATCGAGTCGTCGACGTCGGTGATGTTGCGCACGCAACGGGTGACGTGGCCGAGGTCGCGCAGCCGGCGCTGCAGCACGTCGTAGGTGACGTAGGTGGCGGCGTGGCCGAGGTGGGTGGCGTCGTAGGGCGTGATCCCGCACGTGTACATGGTGACGACGGGACCGGCTTCGAACGGCACGACTTCACCGCGGGCCGTGTCGTGGAGGCGCATCGCTTCGAAAGGTTGGTCTGGTCAGATGGCCGGGGTGCCGTCGGCACCGGCGTCGTCGCCGACGACGGTCGAGGCCGGCTTCCTCGGAGGCGGGGCCGAAGCGGTGGTGGTGCGGCCCTCGCCGACGTCGGGGATACCGGCGAACTTCACCGCCACCCGTGTCTTGTAGTGGACGTTGAGCTGCAACAGCACCGCGGTGAACGACTCGATCGGTGTGGCCAGCGACAGCTCGCCGGCGTCGAGCGGGCGCATGTTGGGGATCTTGGCCACGATCTCGGAAGTGATCTGCACCGCGGCGGGGTCGTCGGAACAGATGAGCACGTCGCTCTCGATCGGGTTGTCGAGGTCGGCCAGCTCGGTCGCCGGCACGTGATGGAAGGCGGCCGCCACCCGGCAGCCGGGCACGGCCGCCTGCACGCTGGCCGCCACCGACCCTCGGGGCGGCACCAGCGGCTGGAACTCCTTGCCGATGCGGGTGAGAGCGTTGGCCATCGAGATCACGACCTTGCCCTGCAGGTGGTCCTGTACCGACACCGCGGTCTGGGTGGCCCCGTCCCACGGGGTGGCGATGACGACCACGTCGCCGGTGGCAGCGTGGTTGTTGTCGCCCGACCGGATCCCGAGGTGGCGCTTGCTCCACCGCTCGTGGAGGCCGTCCACCACCTCCATGGCCCGGTACTTCGACCGTGACCCGACCACCACTTCGAACCCGACCGACGCCAGCCGCGCCGCCAACGCGCTACCGGCGGGGCCGGTGCCTCCGAGGATCCCGATGCGCACGGACCGACCTTACCGGGGGGTCACCCGGCAGGGACGCTGCGGCCCGGGCCGGTCGGTAACGTGCCCCCTTCGCCTACCGTCGGAGAGGTCGATGGGACTACTCGAAGGCAAGCACATCCTGGTCACCGGGGTCCTCACCGACGATTCGCTGGCCTTCGGCGTTGCCCGGGTCGCGCAGGAGGAGGGGGCCGAGGTGGTGCTGACGGGCGCCGGCCGGGGCCTGGGGCTCACCCGCCGGGTCGCCCGCCGGCTCCCGACCGAGCCCGAGGTCCTGGAGTTCGACGTGACCGTCGCCGACCACGTGCCCGCCCTCCGCGACCGTCTCGCCGACAAGTGGGACGGGCGGGTCGACGGCGCCCTGCACGCCATCGGCTTCGCGCCGGCGTCGTGCCTGGGGGGCGGCTTCACCGAGGCCCCCTGGGAGGACGTGGCGGTCGCCCTGCAGGTCTCGGCCTACTCGTTGAAGGTGTTGGCCGACGTGGTGGTGCCGCTCATGGCCGACGGGGGCTCGATCCTCGGCCTCGACTTCGACAACAGCACCCAGGCCTGGCCGGCCTACGACTGGATGGGCGTGGCCAAGGCGGCGCTCGAGTCGACGTGCCGGTACCTGGCCCGTGACCTCGGCGCCCAGGGCATCCGGGTCAACCTGGTGGCGGCCGGGCCGGTACGCACGATCGCGGCGAAGTCGATCGCCGGGTTCGCCGACTTCGAGGCGGCGTGGGAGCAGCGGGCGCCGCTGGGCTGGGACGTACGGGCCGACGGCGAGGCGGTGGCCCGGTCGTGTGCTGCCCTGCTGTCGGACTGGTTCCCCAAGACGACCGGCGAGATCGTCCACGTCGACGGCGGCTTCCACGCCATCGGGGCGTAGATCTGCTCGGTCCCGAGAAGGCTTGACGTTGCGCGCTTCAAACCCTCTCGACGAGGGTGGTGATGCCCTGGCCGACGCCGATGCACATCGTCGCCGCTCCCCGTGCCCCGGCGGGATGAGACGCCAGCTGGTGGACCAGGGTGGTGAGGATGCGGGCCCCGGAGCACCCCAGGGGATGGCCGAGGGCGATGGCCCCGCCCCGGGGGTTGACGATGTCGGGGTCGAGGCCGAGCTCGGCCAGCACAGCCAGCGACTGGGCCGCGAACGCCTCGTTGAGCTCGACCACGGCCAGCTCGTCGAGCTTCCAACCGGCCCGATCGAGAGCCTTGCGGGTGGCCGGCACCGGCCCGATGCCCATGCGGGCGGGCTCGACGCCGGCCGTCGCCCACGTCACCACCCGGGCGATCGGCTCGAGGCCGTAGCGGGCGACGCCGGCTTCGGTAGCCAACAGCACGGCCGAAGCGCCGTCGTTGAGACTGCTGGCGTTGCCGGCGGTGACGGTGCCATCGGGCTTGAACACCGGCCGCAGCCGGGCCAGCGATTCCATCGTGCTGTCCGGCCGGGGGCCTTCGTCGACGGTCACCGGCTCCCCACCGGGCACCGTCACCGCCACCAGCTCGGCGTCGAAGGCACCCCGTTCCTGCGCGGCGACGGCACGGGCGTGGCTGCCGAGGGCGAAGCGGTCCTGCTGCTCACGGGTGATGGCATACTCCTCGGCCAGGACCTCGGCCGTCATCCCCAGCGAGACGGTGTGCTCGGCCGGCATGGCCGGGTTGACCAGGCGCCACCCGAGGGAGGTGTCGACCAGCTCCTGGCGCCGGGGCAGGCGCTCGTCGGCCCGGGGGAGCACGTACGGCGCCCGGCTCATGGCCTCGACCCCCCCGGCCACGGCGCCGTCGCCATGGCCGAGCGCCAGGCCGGCGCTGGCCTGGTTGACCGCCTCCAGGCCCGAGCCGCACAGCCGGTTCACGGTGGCCCCGGTGACGCCGGTGCCGTAGCCGGCCAGCAGCGCGGCCATGCGGGCCACGTTGCGGTTGTCCTCGCCGGCCTGGTTGGCGGCGCCGAAGACGATGTCCTCCACCGCGTCGGGCGGTACCGAAGGGTTGCGCTCGGCCAGCGCCCGCAGCGCCACCGCGGCGAGGTCGTCGGGGCGCACGCCCGACAACGCCCCCCGGTGACGCCCGATCGGGGTCCGGCAGGCGTCGACGACGAAGACGGCGGCGATCATCGCGGCAACTTACAGACCGGCGGCCAGCTGTTCGCGCAGAGCGAAGCGCTGCACCTTTCCGGTGGCGGTCTTGGGCAGCGTGTCCACCACGACGAGCCGCCGGGGACGCTTGAAGGCCGCCATCCGGCTCCGGCAGTGGGCGTCCACCGAGCCTTCGTCGACGGTGTGCCCGGAGCGGGCCACCACGAAGGCCACGGTGGTCTCCAGGCCGTCGTGGTTGCGGGCGCCGACGACGGCGGCCTCGAGCACGTCTGGGTGCTCGGCCAGCACGGCCTCCACCTCGGCTGGCGACACCCAGATCCCGCCCGCCTTGATCATGTCGGTGTTGCGCCCCAGGAACGTGTAGTAGCCGTCGCCCGAGCAGGTGTACACGTCACCGGTGCGCAACCACTGGCCCCGGAAGTTCCCGGCGGTGGCCTCGGGCCGGTCCCAGTACCCCGTCGCCGTCGACGGTCCCTTCACGTGCAGGTAGCCGGGGGCGTCGGCGGCAGTGACCGCGGCGTCGTGCTCGTCGAGGAGCTTGACCTCGTAGCCGCTGACCGGGGTCCCGCTGGTGCCGCCTCGCTCCGTGCCGGGGTGGTTCGACAGGAAGATGTGCAGGGCCTCGGTCGAGCCGATGCCGTCGAGCACGGGATGGCCGTAGGTGGCCGTGAAGCGCCGGTGCAGCTCGGCGGGGAGGGCCTCGCCGGCCGTCACCGTCAGGCGCACCGAGGCGAACACCTCTTTCGGCACCTCGGAATCCAAGATGGCGGCGACGAAGCCGGGGCTGGCGAAGAAGAGCGTGGGACGGTGCGCCGTCGCCAGCGCGGCCACGCCCGCCGGCGTCGGGCGGCCGGGGTTGAGGACGGCGGTGGCGCCGACCGAGAACGGGAACGTGAGCGAGTTGCCCAGCCCGTAGGCGAAGAACAGCTTGGCCACCGAAAGACAGCGGTCGTCGGGCCCGATGCCGAGGACCGAGCGGGCGTAGGTGCCGGCGGTGGCCTCGAGGCTGCCGTGGACGTGCATGACGCCCTTGGGTAGTCCGGTGGTACCCGAGCTGTAGAGCCAGAAGGCGGGGCTGTCCCGGTCGGTCCCGGCGGTGGGGGCGGCCTCACCGTCGTCGAAGTCGGCGCCACGGTGCACCCTCACCTCGGCGCCCACGGGGCCGGCACCAGCGGGCTCCCCCAGCACCACCGCATGGCGCAGCGTCGGGGCGCGCTCGGCGATGGCACCGAGACGGTCGGCGTAGCCCGCCGACACCACGACCAGCTCGGCCCGGGCGTCGGCGGTGATGGCCCCCAGCTCGGGCCCCGTGAGCATCGTGGACAAGGGCACCGGTACGGCGGCGGCCCGGAGGGCACCGAGGAACCAGGCCGGGAAGGCGGGCTCGTCGTTGACCACCAGCACCACCCGCTCGCCGGCACCGACGCCGAGCTCGGCCAGGGCGTGCTGGGCCGCCCACGACAGGCCCTGGACCTCGGCGTAGGTGTACCGGCGGTCCTCACAGACCAGGGCCGCCCGGTCGCCGTCACCCCCGGACACTCGGGCATCCAACAACCACGTGGCCGCGTTGTAGGCCTCTCCCACGGCTGCCCCCTCGGTCGTGCGCTGACTGCAGGAGATGATCGCGCCGGCTACCGCCGGCATGCGGGCCGGAACCCTCAGGACGGGCGGCCAGTTCCATCGACGGCTGGCGTCAGGGCCCTGTCAGTTGACGACGGGCCCGGAGACGATGTCCTGTACGGCGCAGGCGAAACTCAATCCCAGCGGTAGAAGCCGCGCCCGGTCTTCTTGCCCAATTCGCCGGCCGCGACCTTGTCCCGCAACAGCTTCGGCGGCTCAAAGCGGGGCCCGAGCTCGCCGGCGAGGTGCTCGGCGATGGCGAGGCGCACGTCGAGGCCGACCAGGTCGGTGAGGCGCAGCGGGCCGACCGGGAACTTGTAGCCGAGCACCATGCCGAGATCGAGGTCCTCGGCGCTGGCCACGCCCTCCTCGAGCATGCGGATGGCCTCGAGGCCGATGGCGACGCCGAGACGGCTGGTGGCGAAACCGGGCGAGTCCCTGACCTCGATGGACCGCTTGCCCAAGCGCTCGACCCACCGCTGGGCCGCCGTGACCGCGACGGCGGCGGTGCCGGCGCCGACGACGATCTCGACGAGCTCGGAGCGGGGCACCGGGTTGAAGAAGTGCAGGCCCAGGAACCGCTCCGGACGCTCGACGGCGGCGGCCAATCCGTCGACCGACAGGGAACTGGTGTTGGTGGCGACGACCTCGGCTCCCGGGAAGGCCCGGTCGGCGGCAGCGAGGATGCGGGCCTTGAGAGCAGGCTCCTCGGGTACCGCCTCGATGACGAGGACGGCCTCGGGGTCGTCGGCCATCCCGGGCCGGGCCTGAAGCCGCGCCAGGTGCTCGGCGACGCAGCCGGCCGGGTCGGCATCGCCTTTGAACCGCCGGCGCAGCCCGTCGGCCACCCGGGCCCGGGCGGCGTCGGCCTGCGCCTCGCTCGATTCGGTCAGTACCACCGCGGCGCCGGCCTCGAGCAGGCACTGGGCGATCCCGGCACCCATGGTGCCGCCCCCGATGACCACCGCGGCCCCGGGGCTCGGTCCGCTGGCGATGTCGGTCATCGTCGACAAGGTAGTGCCCCGGTCGGCGCCCGCTCCCGGACCGGTCACCTCGGCGGGTACTTCTCGGCGATGCGGCGCACGGTGGTCATGTTGCGCACCGTCATGGGCTCGGGCACGGCCTTGTCGAGCGGGCCCGAGACGGTCGAATCCATCATGCGACCGTTGATCCACCAGTAGAGCTCGCGACCCCGGACCCGGAGGAGGTCGGTGTCGTTGGAGAGGGCTTCGATCGCCCGGCGGGCCGTCGGCGACGGCCGCCGGCGCAGGAAGGCGACGTTGGTCAGCCCCTCGCCCCCGACCTCGGGGAAGGGCACGAAGGCGGCGACCCGGGCCACCTCGGCGGCGTGGCGCACGAAGGTCGCCACCTCGAAGCCGAGCGCCGTCGACAATCGGGCTTCGATCTGCGCTTCGAGGGCGGCGTCGTCGCCATCGGCCTCGAAGACGACGTTGCCGCTGGCGATCACGGTGGCCACCGCCTCGAACCCACACGCCGCGAACTCGGCCCGCAGCCGGTCCATCTTGACCCTGCGCCCGCCGACGTTGATCCCCCGAAGGAAGGCGATGTGGCGAGCCGTCATCGCCGACGATGATCGCGCCCGGCGTCCGGGGCGCTCCAGCTACCCGATGAGCAGGCGCGCCGCCACGATCACGCCGACCACGACGATCACGGCCCGCAGCACCTTGCCCGACATCCTCCGGCCGAGGTACGCGCCGGCCTGGCCGCCCACGATCGAGCCCGCGGCGATGAGCCCGACGACGTCCCAGGCGATCTCGGTGGTGAACAGGAACACGATGGCCGCCACCCCGTTGACGAGCATCCCGAGCAGGTTCTTGAGCCCGTTGAGACGTTGGAGGTCGTCGGGGAGGAAGATCCCGAGCAGGGCGATGAGGATCACGCCCTGGGCGGCCCCGAAATAGCCGCCGTAGACGCCGGTGGCGAACACGCCGGCCATGAGGGCGGGACCGATCCGTTCCCGTCCCGGCCGGCGGGCGGCCAGCCAGCCCGACAAGGTCGGCTGGACGGCGATGAGCACGCAGCCGGTGATGATCAGCAGCGGTACCACGCTGTCGAACACGCGGTTGGGCAGAGCCAACAGCAGCACCGCGCCGGTGAAGCCGCCGGTGATCGAGAGCGGGCTGAGCGCCAGGGCGCGTCGCCGCTGGCCGCCGAGCTCCCGCCGGTACCCGATCGCCCCGCTCAGCGCCCCCGGCACGAGGCCGAGGGTGTTGGAGACGTTGGCGAGCACGGCCGGGTAACCGACGGCGAGCAGCACGGGAAAGGTGATGAGGGTCCCAGCCCCCACGATGGCGTTGACCGTCCCCGCCGCCAGACCGGCGAGGAGGACGGCCACGGCCTCAAGCGGTGACATCGCGACAATGACCGGTGGGTGACCCGAGGGAAAGGACGGGCGGGGACCTTAGCTGGGGGGCTGCGCCCCCCCCTCGGCCCCCATCGCCGCCCGGCTCCCTGGCGGTCGCTCGGTCGGCATCTCCTCGGTCCCGGAACTTGTCACAACGTCATGCATTCTCAGGACCGAGCCGATTCAGTTCTCGAGCTTCGACCGCTACGCTGCCGCCCCAGCTCGTCGGGCGGTGACGGGTGGCGGGCGCAGCCCAACCGAACCGAGGTCCACATGCGCTACACGGTGTTCAGCCCGCCCGAGGGCGACGAGGAGTGGCGGGCGATGTACTTCGTCGAGGCCGACGACGACGCCCATGCGCTCCAGGTCGTCTTCGACCAGGCCGTGAGCGACGGCGAGGCGTGGCCGGCGGCGAACGTGGCCAAGGGCGACAAGTACGACGACGTGATCCTCATCGGCGACAACCCGCTGGGCGCCGACAAGGGGGCACCCTCCCCCACCGACGGCGACGA
This sequence comes from Acidimicrobiia bacterium, assembly GCA_052387955.1. Taxonomy (GTDB): domain Bacteria; phylum Actinomycetota; class Acidimicrobiia; order Acidimicrobiales; family JACDCH01; genus JBQTIQ01. The sequence goes on from JBQTIQ010000077.1 coordinate 27,392, forward strand.
AGGACCACCAAGCGCCGCTCCGCCCGAATAGCGGGCGATCGCTCAGCGCTTGGCGCGACGGCGGGTGAGCGACGGCCGGGCGCCGGGGTCGGACTCGTCGACGATGTCGCCGACCAGGTCCTCGAGGACGTCCTCCAGGGTCACCAAGCCGGCGGTGTGCCCGTCGTCGCCGACCACGACGCCGACGTGGGTCCGTGCCCGGCGCATGGTCACCAGCACCCTGTCGATCGGTATGCCGGCGCCGAGCCGCAGCGCTCGGCGGATGCGGCCGTGGGGGATGGGCCGGCCGCGGGCATCGTCGGGCACGGTGAGCAGGTCCTTGGCGTGGACGAAACCGACGACGTCGTCGAGGTCGCGACCGACGACCACCAGCCGGGAATGCCCGCTGTCGACGATCGCCTTCTCGGCGTCGCCAACGGTGGCGGTACGGGCCACGTACGTGATGCGAGCGGCCGGGACCATGAGGTCGGCCACCGGTCTCGCCCCGAAGTCGAGGGCCCCGGTGAGGAGGTCGTGCGCGGTCTCCTCGATCAGGCCCTCCTGGCGGGAGGCGGTGAGCATCGAGGAGATCTCGGCCGCGCTGTGCACGCTGACCAGTTCGTCCTGGGGCTCGACCCCGAGGGCGCGGGTCCCGGTGTTGGCGATGGCGTTGAGGGAACGGATCATCGGCTTGAACAGCCACATGTAGAGGCGATTGGCGAACGCCAGCCGGAGCATCGTCCGTTCGGGGTCGGAGATGGCGATGTTCTTGGGCACCATTTCGCCCACCACCATGTGCAGGAAGACGACCAGCGTCAGGCCCAGCACGAATCCGAGCGAGTGCAGGACCCCTTCGGGTATCGCGTCGCCCAGGCCGAAGAGGGCCTCGAAGATGTGGGCGAGCGCCGGTTCGGCCACCGCGCCGAGACCGAGCGAGGCGACGGTGATGCCGAGCTGGGCGCCGGCGAGCTGCAGCGACAGGTCACCGGACGCCTCCACCGCCAGCCGGGCGGCCAGGCTGCCGTCCCGGGCCAGGGCCTCGAGGCGCGTACGCCGGCTGGCGACGAGAGCGAACTCCATGGCCACGAAGAAGGCGTTGGCGCCCAGGAGGGCCACCGTCACCACCAACAGCCAGAACGTCATCGGGCCCGCCCCCGCGGGTGCACGGCGTCCGTGGCCCTGTCGTCGGCACCGCTGTCTTCGCCGCCCACGGCCGGGGCGGTGAGCCGGACAGTGGCGACCCGGCGGCGGTCCATGGTCGCCGCTTCCACCCACCAGCCGTGATGGGCGAAGCGGTCGCCGGGCTCGGGAATGCGGCCCAGCCGGTCGAGAACGAAGCCGGCCAGCGTCTCGTAGGCGCCTTCGGGGACCTCGAAGCCGGTGGCGTCGGACACCTCGTCGGGGTGCATGGTGCCGGGTAGCTCGTAGGTGCCCGACGGGAGCACGGCCGGCAGCGGGCTCGAAGCCCGGTCGTACTCGTCGTCGATCTCGCCGACGATCTCCTCGAGCACGTCCTCGAGCGTGATGATGCCGGCGGTCCCGCCGTACTCGTCGACGACCACGGCCAGGTGGTGGTTGCCGGTGCGCATCTCGACCAGCAGCCGCACCAGCGGGATCGTCTCGGGCACGACGAAGGGTTCGACCACCACGGCCTTGACCGGCGTGGTGGCCCGGTCCTCGGGTGGCACCCGGTACACGTCCTTGACGTGGACCACCCCCACCAGGTCGTCCAGGTCACCGCCTCGTTCACGGCACACCGGGAAGCGGCTGAAGCCGGTGGCCACCGACCTGGCCACGAGGTCGGGGATGAGGTCGTCGGGGCCCACCGAGGCGACCCCGAGCCGAGGCACGAGGGCCTCGGCCGCGACCTTCTCGTTGAACCGGAGCGTGCGGGTCAGCAACCGGAAGCGCTCGGCGTCGAGCGTGCCCTCCTCGCCCGAGGAATTGATGAGGAGGGCCAGCTCCTCCAAGGAGCGGACGGCGGTCAGCTCCTCTTTGGGTTCGATACCGCATCGGCGAACGGCGGCGTTGGCGGCGGCGTTGAGCGCCCGGATGAGCGGTCCGAACACGGTGCCGTAGGCGAACATGGGCCGGGCCAGGGCGACGGCCACGTGGTCGGAGCGGGCGATGGCCAGGTTCTTGGGGATGAGCTCGCCGAGCACCATCGACACCACCGTCACCAACAACAGGGCGAGGGCGATCGCCAGCCCAGGGCCCATGGCACCCTCGAGGAGGCGGGCCACCGTCGGCTCGGCGATGAATCCCAGCACGACCGATGTCACGGTGATGCCGAGCTGGGCACCGGAGAGGTGGAAGGAGAGGTGGTGAAGGATGCGCTGCAACAGGGCGGCGTCCTTGCGGCCCTCCCTGACCCCGTTGTCGACCCGGGTGCGGTCGACGGCTACGAAGGCGAACTCGGCGGCGACGAAGAACCCGGTGAGGCCGATGATCCCCAGGACGGCGAGCAGGCCGAGTGCAGAGCCGATCACCTCACGCTAGCTGCGTTCCCCGGCCACGCAGGCCGCCCTCGACCGCGCCTGCGCTGGCGCTCCGGCGCTCGCGTTGCTGGCTGCGTTCCCCGGCCACGCAGGCCGTCCTCGACCGCGCCTGCGCTGGCGCTCCGGCGCTCGCATCGGTGGTCGCGATACGGACATCGTTGCGACCTGTGCTCCCGTCCACCGATGCGAGCCGGAACGCCGACCCGGACGCGGTCGAGGCCGCTCAGGAGGTAAACGTCGGCCGGGCGGAGCGGCCGGCGGTCCACAGGTCCCAGGACGGGAACGTCCCCGATTCGGCCAGCTCCCGTGCCGCGTGCATGGCGGCGCCGAGCGCGGTCCAGGCCAGGGCGCTGCCGACCGATACCCGGCGTACGCCGGCGTCGGCCAGCTCCGGGACGGTCGGGCCGCCCGGCAACACGAGAACGTTGACCGGCAGGTCGACGGCCGACACCACCCGGGCGATATCGTCGAGGTCGACCAGTCCCGGGGCGTAGAGCACGTCGGCTCCCGCTTCCTGGAACGCCTGGAGACGGGCGATGGTGTCGTCGAGATCGTCTCGGCCGTGCAGGTGGTTCTCCGCACGGGCAGTCAGCACCAACTCGGCCTCGCCGCCGTGAGCGGCATCGGCCGCGGCCCGGACCCGCTCGGCCGCGAACGCCAGCTCGTAGATCGGGCCGTCGGGCCGACCGGTGAAGTCCTCGACCGAACAGCCGGCCAGGCCGGCGCCCAGAGCGAGCCCGATAGTGGCGGCAACGTCGTCAGGGTCGTCGGCGAAGCACCGTTCGAGGTCGGCGCTCACCGGCAGGTCGGTGGCGGCGACCACGGCGGCGCAGTGCTCCAGCGCCTCGTCGCGCTCGACGGCGCCGTCGGCGCGACCGAGGCTGGCGGCGAAGCCTGCGCTGGTGGTGGCGAGGGCGGAGAAGCCCATCGAGGCCAGCATCCTCGTCGATCCCAGGTCCCAGGGGTTGACCAGCAGCAGAGGGGTGTCGGACTGGTGCAGCGCCATGAACCGGGCCGCTTTGTCGTGTTGGGACGCCATCGCCTCACGCTATTGCGGCCCGTGGGCCTGGGAGCGGCCGGCTCGTCGGACCGCCGTTCGGACCACCGGGTCTCCCGGGCGCCCTAACGTCGGCAGTCCCCATGGATGCCGTCGCCGTAGTCGCCGCCTCCGGGGTGATGGCCCTGGCAGCTTCGGTCCAGGGAGCGGTGGGGTTCGGCTCGGCCCTGGTCGGCGCGCCGTTGCTGGTCCTGATCGACCCCCGCCTCGTTCCCGGGCCGATCACGGTGGCCAGCACCGTGCTCAACGCCTGGCTGGTCCTCACCCTGCCGGCGGAGCACGCCGACCGCTCCGTCCGGTGGGCGATGGTCGGCTATGTGCCCGGTGCCATCGTCGCCGCGGTGGTGCTGGTCCTGGTCCCCCGGGACGGTTTGACCTACCTGTTCGCGGGACTCACGCTTCTGGGCGTCGGCATCAGCGCCGCCGGGACCGGCGTCCGCCGGCGGCCGGCCACGCTGGCCTCGGGCGGCACCCTGTCGGGCGTCATGGGCACCGTGTCGGGTATCGGCGGGCCACCGGTGGTGCTGTTGTACCGCGACGAGCCCGCGCTCCTCCTGCGCAGCACCTTCTCACGGTTCTTCCTGGTCACGGGCCTCTACACGTTGGCGGTCCTGGCCGTGGCCCGGCAGTTCGGCCGCCACGAGGCCTACTGGTCGCTCGCCCTGCTGCCCGGAGTCGTTGTCGGGCTCGCCGTCGGCCCGGCGCTGGCCCGACGGGTCGACCGGGGCTCGGCCCGGCCGTGGGTGCTGGGCCTGTCTGGGATCGGCGCCACCGCCGTCGTCGTCCAACAGGTCCTGTGATGAGGGCGGAGCCGGCGCTGCGGCTCGCTGGCGTCGGCCTCGACCGTGACGGCACGACGATCCTCGACGGCATCGACTGGGAGGTCGGTGCCCCGCAGCGGTGGGTCGTGCTCGGCGCCAACGGTTCGGGCAAGACCTCGCTGGTCCGGATCGCCTCCCTCTACCTGCACCCGACCCGAGGCACCGTGGACGTGCTCGGCCGGCGACTCGGGCACGTCGACGTCCGGGCCCATCGCCGCTCCATCGGCTTGGCGTCGTCGTCGCTGGCCGATCTGCTGCGGCCAGCGCTCACCGCGACCGAGGTGGTGATGACCGCCGAGCACGCCGCCCTGGAGCCGTGGTGGCACAGCTACACGCCGGCCGACCGGGCCCGGGCACGTTCGCTCCTCGACCGTTTCGGTTGCGCCGATCTCGCCGAGAGGCCCTTCGGCACATTGTCGTCCGGTGAGCGTCAGCGGGTGCAGCTGGCCCGCACGTTGATGACCGACCCCGGCCTCGTGCTCCTCGACGAACCCACCGCCGGGCTCGACCTCGGCGGCCGGGAGGACCTGGTCCGTCGCCTGGGCGGGCTGGCCGCCGACGCGACGGCGCCGGCCATGGTGTTGGTGACCCACCACGTCGACGAGATCCCCCCGGGGTTCACCCACGGACTGCTGCTCCGCCACGGCCGGGCCCTGGCCGCCGGCCCCCTCGACGAGGTCCTCACCGCGGCCTCGCTATCGGACTGCTTCGCCGTGGACATCACCCTCGAGCGGCGCGCCGGCCGCTGGTTCGCGTGGGGACCGTGACGACACACCCCGTCGAGCCAGCACGAGCAGAACTGCATCGACCAGGAGGGAGGGCGAAGACTCAGGGGGCGCCGGCGGTCACCAGGGCCAGGAGGCGAGGCTTGGACTCCCCGATGGCGTCGCCGAGGAGGGCTTCGAGGACGGGGCCCCACAGAGGCCCGCCGTAGTGGAGGTTGACGGTCAGCCGTGTCCCGCCGCCGTCGCGCCGCTCCACCGTGGCGGTGAGGACCCACGGCGAATGCGACTTGCCGTCCTGCTCCTCGCGGCTGAAGATCACCTGCCGGGGACGGTCGCACGTGGTGCGCACCATCCGCAGCCGCTTCGACCGGGCCAACGGGCCGAGCTCGCCCCGGAGGTCGACGATCCAGGCCGGGCGGTCACCGTCACCCAGACCGTCGGTGAGGCCGCGGCCGTCGGGCACCGCCCGGGGCACGATGTCGAGCCAACGGGGATAGAGGGACAGGTCGTCCACCCAGGCGAACAGGTCGTCGGGCGTGCAGGGTGTGTCGAGGGTGGCGGTCACGTCCACGACCGGACAGTGTGCAGCATCTCGACAGCGGCGCCGGGCCCTCGGCCGGCGTCGGGCGAGGGGCGGTGAGCACGACCGCTTTCGCTCGGCGACGAGGGCGAGAGCCGACGGCACCGCCATCGCCGGATGCATCGGTACCTCCGGCCCCGGCTTGAAGGTTCCGCGCCGACTATCGGTCCTGCGTGCCCCCCGGCAGCACCACCAGGAGAGTCCCGCCCTCCACGCCGACGGTCGCTGTCGGTCCGACCAGGACATTGCTCACTCCCCGAGAGGAGCCCGGCGCCAGCGGCTCGCCATGCAGCTGATAGGCGAGGCCGTCGGTTCGAACGGCCGCCACCGGCCCGTGCAGTGCCAGCAGCGTCACCAGCTCACCGGCGTCGCCGTCGAGCGTGACGGTGGCCCCGTCGGGGACGACGTAGAGGCGGGCGCCGCCGAAACGGGCGGTGACGACCAGCCCCAGCGGCACCGGCCGGGCCAGCAGCAGGGCGTTGGCCAACAGATGGTCGAGGCGGCCGGCGGGCCCGGCCAGGACGATGATCTTGCTGGCACCGGCGCCGATGGCCTCGTCGAGGGCCAGCTCGAGATCGGTGGCGTCCTTGGCGACGGGGTGGCGTACCAGGCGGCCGCCGCCGGCCTCCACGGCCGCCAGCCCCTCCGGCGTCACCGAGTCGAAGTCGCCCACGGCCACATCGACCCGCAGTCCGCCGGCCAGGGCGTCGTCGACACCGCCGTCGGCGGCCACGACGAGCGCCGGCCGGGGCAGGCCGGCCCGTACCGCCGCGGCCACCTCGGCTCCGGTGGCCACGACGATGGCCGTCCCCACCGGCGCGTCCGGGCTCATCGGTCGGCCGAGCCCGTCGGGGGCAGGCGGCGACCTGGCAGGATGCCGGGAGCCGAACAACCGAAGGGGGCCGAACGGGGATGATCCGGGTCTTCACGGGCCGTACCGACTATCCCGACGAGCTCAAGGGCCGCCTCGATCGTCAACAGGAGGTACTGGCGGGGACGCCGGCTTGGGCCAGCACGACCGCCGGGGTGACCGACGACGGACGGTCGATCGCCGTCGTCCGGTTCGAGGCGGTGGGCGGCGCCGGCGACGAGGCCGACCGCGACCCGTCGGCGGCGGTCACGGTCGAGGACTACTCCGGGGTCGACGTCTACCTCGTGGGCGAGAGCGAGACGGCCGGTTTCGTCCAGGTGTTCACCGGGACGGCGACCGACATCGCCCGGTTCCGTGCCATCGGTGAGGAGATGGCACCGCGCTTCGCGGTGCACCGGCCCGAGGAGACCGGCGACGTCGTCGGCTGGCGTCCCGACGGGCGTTTCGTCTTCGTCGGGTACTACACCTCGGAGGAGGAGGCCCGGGCCGGCGAGAAGACCGACGTGCCCGCCGACCTCCAGGCCCGCTGGGACGAATGGCACGGCCTGTGCCGCGACCTGGTCTATTTCGACCTCCGCAGCCCCTGGGTCTGGGCCCGCCGGTAGGCCAGTTCGGCCCCCGGCGCCGGGTGCTGGGCGCGGCCGCGTCGGGTGACGGCGGGTTTCACGGTTCCTCGCCCAGCTGGGTGTAGAGCCGGTCCACCTGGCGCTCGAGTGCACCGACGCGGGCCTCGAGGGCGTCGATCGCATCGAGCAATGGCTCGACGGCGAGGTCCGCCCGTCCACCGGCGCCGTCGCGGTCGGCCCGGCCGGCGGAGGCCCGGTCGCTGTCGACCTCGTCGCTGGGCTCCCCCGATGCCGGAGGCTGTCCTGCCAGCAGGTGCGCCCAGCGACCCTCCCGTTCGCCGGCACGACGCCCGATCGAGCGCACCAGGGGATCCTCCCGGCCCGCCAGGCGCTCCAAGGTGGCGGAGATCTCGCCGGGCCCGGTGAACGGGTGCAGGCGTTCGGTGCGGCTGCGCAGCTCGCTCACCGTCTGGGGGCCGCGGAGGACCAGGGCGCACAGCACCGCGGCCTCGTCCGATTCGAGCCCGAGCTTCTCGTCGAGCACCTGGCGGTACTTGGTGGTGCGTTCGCCGTGGGACGGGTGCACGAAGCGGACCATCCCGTCGGCCTTGAGCCCGTCGAGCGTGCGCTGGACGGTGCCGGGGTCATAGCGGACCACCGGCCACCGGTTGGAGGACTGGTTGCACGCCGTGACCAGCGAGTTGAGCGTGAGCGGGTAGGTGTCGGGCACGGTGCGCTCCTTCTCCATCAGGCAACCCACCACCCGGGCGGCCTCGGCGGTGAGCTCCATCAGGGCGAGGTTAGGGCCCGGGGGACGCCCGACCACGCTCGGGGAGCCCCCCTGCGGCGGGCCGGCGGGCGAGGGCCCGTCGGTACAGTCTCGCCCGTGACCGGCGAGCACCGATACGAGCCCAGCGACCGGTCTGGGGCGCACCCCCCCGGAAAGCACGACTTCATCCGCGACGTCATCGAGGACGACCTCCGCAACGGCAGGCACGGCGGCCGGGTCCTCACCCGCTTCCCGCCCGAGCCCAACGGCTACCTGCACATCGGTCACGCCAAGTCGATCTGCCTGAACTTCGCGATCGCCGAGGAGTACGGGTCGCGGGCCAACCTGCGCTTCGACGACACCAACCCCGAGAAGGAGGAGACCGAGTACGTCGAGTCCATCGAAGCGGACGTGCGCTGGCTCGGCTTCTCCTACGGCCCGAAGGCCCTGTTCGCCTCGGACTACTTCGAGGAGATGTACCACTTGGCCGAGGGCCTCGCCACCGCGGGCAAGGCCTACGTCGACCGCTCCAGCGACGAGGAGATCAAGGCGCTCCGGGGATCCCTGACCGAGCCTGGCCGCCCCTCGCCCGACCGCGACCGCCCGCCCGAGGAGCACCTGGCCCTGTTCCGGAGGATGCGCTCGGGCGAGCTGCCCGACGGCGCCTGCGTGCTACGGGCCCGGATCGACCTCGGCGCCCGCAACATGAAGATGCGCGACCCGTTGCTGTACCGGATCCGCCACGCCCACCATCACCGGGCCGGTGACGCCTGGTGCATTTACCCGATGTACGACTTCGCCCACCCCGTCTCCGACGCCATCGAGGGCATCACCCATTCGTTGTGCACGCTGGAGTTCGAGAACAACCGGGAGCTCTACGACTGGGTGATCGAGCACACGCGGGTGTCCGAGCGGCATGGCAACGAGGCGCCCCGCCAGTACGAGTTCGCCCGGCTCAACCTCGACCACACCGTGTTGAGCAAGCGCAAGCTCCTGCGGTTGGTAGAGGAGGGCCACGTCAGCGGGTGGGACGACCCCAGGATGCCGACGATCGCGGGCATGCGCCGGCGGGGCTACCGGCCCGAGGCGCTACGGGCTTTCGCCGATCGGATCGGGGTGGCCAAGGTCAACTCGACCGTCGACCTCGGCAAGCTCGAGTTCGCGGTGCGCGACGACCTCAACTGGACCACGCCCCGGGTGCTCGGCGTGCTGCAACCGCTGAAGGTCACGGTCACGTCATGGCCGCCGGGCGCGGTCGAACAGCTCACGGCGCCGTACTTCCCGCCCGACGTCGGCCGGGACGGCGACCGGGAGTTGGCCTTCAGCGGTGAGGTCCTCATCGACCGCGACGACTTCGCCGTCGACCCCCCGGCCGGCTACACCCGCCTGGCGCCGGGACGGACCGTCCGGCTGCGTCACGGCTACTGCGTCACCTGCGACGACTACGTGCTCGACGACGGCGAGGTGACCGAGGTACGGGTCCGGCACATCGCCGGCTCGGTGGGGGCCAACCCGCCCGGGACCGACGTGTCGGGCGTCGTCCACTGGGTGTCGGCCGCTCACGCCGTGCCCGCCGAAGCCCGTCTCTACGACCGGCTGTTCGCCAGCCCCCGGCCCGACGACTCCGAGGACCTCGCCAGCCAGCTCAACCCGGCGTCGTTACAGGTCGTGCCGGGGGCCATGCTCGAAGCCAGCCTGGCCACAGCCGAGCCGGGCAGCCGCTGGCAACTCGAACGCGTCGGCTACTTCGTGTTCGACACCGAGGATTCCCGGGCCGGGGCACCGGTGTTGAACCGGATCGTCACGCTACGGGACTCATGGGTGGGCCGGGGCGGGCCGGGCACGGCCGAGCGCGCCGGCGAGCACGGACCGGCCGTCCCCGGCCACGACGACCTGCCGGTGGCGGAGGAGAAGGGAGCGGAAAGGCCGTCGCGGGCCACGACCCGGCCGGCCAAGCGCAGCCGCGTCGAGTACCGGGCCGAGGCCCGGCGTCGTGACCCGGTCCTGGCCGAGCGATTCGCCACCTGGCCCGACGTCCACGAGCTGAGCGAAGGCGACGCCGACCTGCTCACCGGGGAGCGCGACAGCGGCGACCTGTTCCTGGCCGCCGTCGCCGCCGGCGCTCCGGCGCTCGCCGTCGCCCGATGGATCATCAACGACCTGCCCCCCGGCCTCGACGGCCGCAGCGTCTCCGAGACCGGCCTCCGAGGTGATGCGTTGGGCTCGCTCGTCACCGCCGTCGAGTCCGGGGCCGTCGCCGGTCCGGCGGCCAGGGAGGTCCTGGCCGAGCTGGTGCGGGACGGCGGCGACCCCGTCGAGATCATCGAGCGGCGGGGCCTGGGGCGACTGGGCGACGAGGCCGACCTCGGCGCCCTGGTGGACGCGGTGCTCGCCGCCAGCCCCGACGAGGTGTCCGAGTACCGCGACGGCAAGACCGCGCTGTTCGGCTACTTCATGGGCCAGGCGGTGAAGGCGTCCCAGGGCCGGGCCGACCCCAAGGCGATCCGCGGCCTCCTGGCCGACCGCCTGGGCTGATCGGCGGCCGTCGGGCTGCGTGTCGTCTCTCGCCGTCAGTTGCTGAAGAAGTCGCTGGCGTCGGTGAAATCGGTGAAATCGGAGAAACCGCCGAAGTCACTGAAGTCACTGAAGTCACTGAAATCACTGAGCAGGTCGCTGAGCCCGTCGAGGTCGCCGAAGTCGCTCAGGTCGGTGAAGTTGCTGAGGTCTGACAGCGCGCCCAGGTAGTCGCTCAGGTCGCCGAGACCGCTCAGGCCCGATTGGAGCTCGGGGTCGTCGAACTCGCTGCCGAAGTCGAGCGATACGTCGCACTCCTCGGAGGCGTAGTCGCTCAGCCGCTGGGTGGCCTCGATGAAGGCGGGATCGCCGGTGAAGGCGTTCACGAAGGCGAACGTCCGGGCGTTCTCGTCCGCTCCGGCCCGCTTGGCGTCCTCGATGGCCTGAGAGAAGGTGTCGGCCACCAGCCGCATCTCCTCGCGGATCTCACCGGGGGCGGCGTCGGCCAGGTCGTCGACGGTGTCGCCGATCGTGTCCAGGTCGTCGTCGTCGGCGAAGTCGAAGCTCTCGGTGTCCGCCTGCGCGGCCGAAGCTTGGTCGCAGAACTCACTGCTGTTCCCGCCGCCGCCGCCGCGGTTGCTGCTGGTGGAGACATCGCTCCGGGCGCGGTTGCCGTCGTCGTCGTCGTCACCGCAGGCGGCCACGCCCAGGACGGAGACAACGCACACGGTCACACAAGCAAGCAGCTTTCGCATCGTCTCGTTCTCCACTCCGTTGGTCCCGGGCAGCGCCAGACCGTGCTACCACCCGTGCTCGCCGTGCCGCAGGCTAATCCCCCGCCCCGACGGTCCAAGGCCGGCTCCCCGAGGTTCGGGTGCCTGCCCCTGTGGGTAGGAGCGGGCCGGAACCGACAGTGCACCCCGTGGAGGGTCTCGGGAGGAACGACGACATGCCGCAGCAAGCGTGGAGCGACAAGCGGGAACGCCAGTACCAGCACATCAAGGACGGCCTGCGCGAGCGGGGCGAGAGCGAAGACGCGGCCGAAGAGATCGCGGCCCGGACTGTCAACAAGGAGCGGGCCCGGAGCGGCGAGGCCAGAGAGTCGAGCCCGACATCGACCGAGGACATCTCCTCGGGGCTTCGGGGCGGGCTGCGCTCCCACCGAGGACCGGGCGGGCGCACCCGTGACCAGCTCTACGACGAGGCCCGACAGAAGAACATCAAAGGTCGCTCGAAGATGAACAAGGCCGAACTCGAGCGAGCGGTCGACCGATAAGCCGGCGTTCCCCGGCCACGCAGGCCGCGCCCGGCCGCCCCTCCGCTCGCGCTACGGCGCTCGCATCGCCGGCACACACCTGACCGCCCAGCAGCCGGCGATCCCCGGCCGCGCCCGGCCGCGTCGGAGCGGGAGCGCCGGCGGCGCGCATCTGGCTGCTCAGAGCCTGGCGATCGGGTGGTCGAGGTCGAGGCGGGCGGCGATGGCGGCGCCGATCTCGAGGGCGGCGGTGGCGGCCGGCGAGGGTGCGTTGAGCACGTGTAGGGCGCGACCAGCGCGGTGGAAGGCGAAGTCGTCGACCAGCGACCCGTCGCCGCGCATGGCTTGGGCGCGTACACCGGCGGGCGCCGGGCGAAGGTCGTCGACGGTGATCTCGGGGATGAGCCGCTGCACGGCGGCCGCGAAACGGGCCGGGCTGAGCGAGCGGGCCACCTCGTCGCACCCCTGGCGCCAGTAGGCCCGGGCCAGGCGGCGCAGCCCCGGGAACCGCACCATCTCCCACAGGTCGGCCAACTCGACCCGCGACCATGAATAGCCCTCCCGGGCGAGGCCAGGGACGGCGTTGGGACCGAGGCGGACGACCCCGTCGACGACCCTGGTGGCATGGACGCCGAGGAACGGGAACCGGGGGTCGGGTACCGGGTACACGAGGGCGTTGACCAGGTAGGAGCGTGCCGGCGTCAACGCCCGGTACTCGCCCCGGAACGGGACGACGTGCACGTCCCCGGCGGCGTCGGGGCCGCTGACGGCCCGGGCCACCCGGTCGGCGTGGAGGCCGGCGCACGTGACCACCCGGCCGGCGGCGATGGCCCCACCGCCGGTCTCGAGCACGAGGGCGCCCGGGACCTCGGTGCCGGAGAGCACCGAGGTTCCCAGCCGGAGCGTGCCGCCGCCGGCGACGACGTCGGCCGCCAACGCCCCGCACACCTGGGCGTAGTCGACGATCCCGGTCCCCGTCACGTGAAGGGCTTCGACGCCAGCGGCGAACGGCTCGAGCTCGCGCAGCCGCTGGGTGCCGATCAGCTCGGCCGCCACGCCGTTGGCCCCGCAGCGGCGGTGCAGCTCGGCCAGCGGGCCCCGTTCGCTGTCGTCGACCGCCACCACGACCTTGCCGCAGATGCGATGGTCGACGCCGCGTTCCTGGCAGTAGGCCAGCATCGAGGCCCGGCCGGCGACACAGAGCCGGGCCTTGTCGGACCCGGGGCGGTAGTACACACCGGCGTGGGCCACGCCCGAGTTGTGCCCCGACTGGTGGGCGCCGACCGTGGGCTCCTTGTCGACGACGACCACCGACGCCGAGGGGTGACGGGCGAGCACCTGGCGGGCGGTCGCCAGCCCGAGGATGCCGGCGCCGACGACCACCACGTCGGCCCGCTCCACCGCGCCGAACTGTATTGCCGCGTTCCCCGGCCACGCAGGCCGCGCTCGGCCGCACCTCCGCTGGCGCTCCGGTGCTCGCGTCGGTGGCACGGGCACGAGCGAGAAATGCGGGCCGGCGTCTACCCGGGCGGGTGACGGGGCGGGGGCCGCTCAGCTCGCGCTGGCGGCATCCTTGCGGCCGAAGCGCCGGCGCAGGGCGTCGCGGCCGGCGTGGTAACCGCACATGCCGTGCACGCCGGGGCCGGGGGGGGCCGCCGCCGAGCACAGGTAGATCGACGGGTCCGAGGTGCGGTAGGGCATCCGGGCCAGGACCGGGCGAGACAAGGTGTGCAAGCCGCCGAAGCGGCCGAAGCTGATGTCGCCGCCGACGATGTTGGGGTTGTCGGCCTCGAGCTGGGCCGGACCGAGGCTGGCCTTGGCCAGCACCCGGTCGCGAAATCCGGGGGCGAACCGCTCGATCTGGGCCTCGACGGCTTCGGTGGCGTCGCCACCGAAGCCGTAGGGGACGTGGGTGTAGGCCCACAGGACGTGCTTGCCGTCGGGAGCGCGGGCAGGGTCGGCCAGGGTCGGCTGGGCGGCGATGACGAAAGCGTGCTCGGGAACGTTGCCGGCGCCGACCGCGCCGAGCGCGGCCGCGATCTCCGCGATGGACGCGCCGAGGTGCACGGTCCCGGCCTGCCGGGCCGGCTCCGCCGACCACGGCACCGGCCCGTCGAGGGCGAAGTCGACCTTGAACACGCCCGGCCCCGGGGGCACCCGCCGGAGGCGGGCGGCGTATAGCGACGACAGCCGCCTGCCGGCCAGGGCCAGCAGGCCGGGGACGGCCACGTCGAGGAGGTAGGCCCGGGCCGGGGCCAGCTCGTCGAGGTCCCCCACCCGCTGCCCGGTGACGATCTCGCCGCCCAAATGGCGCAGGTGGGCGGCCATGGCGTCGGCAAGGGCCTGGGAGCCGCCGAGGGGTGAAGGCCAGCCGACGTCGTGGGCGGCCAGCGCGAACAGCAGGGCCACCCCCCCGGTGGTGGTCGTGGACAGCGGCGCGATGGCGTGGGCCGACAGCCCCGCCACCAGCGCCTTGGCCCCCGGGCCGCGCAGGCGGCGGGCCACGAGGGCGGCGGGCTGCAGGGCGGTGAGGCCGAAGCGGGCCATCAGCAACGGGTGGCGGGGCCGAGCGCTGGCGACCGGCCGCAGCACGTCGGGGGCCAGATCGCGCCACCGCCCGAGGAACGGGCCGACCAGGTCGAGGTAGCGGTCGTGGTCCACGCCCAGGGTGGAGGCGGTGCGCTCGGGGTCACGGTCCAGGACTGCGGCCGAGCCGTCGAGGAACGGGTGCGCCAGCGCCACCTCGGGGTGGACCCAGTCCAGGCCGTGGTCCTCGAGGGGCAGTTGGCGCAGGAACGGCGACCCGGCTCCCAGGGGGTGGACCGCCGAGCAGTGGTCGTGGACGAAGCCGGGCAGGGTCAGTTCGGCCGAACGGGCGCCGCCGCCGACGGTGGCGCCCATCTCGTAGACGGTGACGTCGACGCCGTTGCGGGCGAGGACGATGGCCGCCGCCAGACCGTTCGGGCCGGCGCCGACGACGACGGCGTTGTTGGCTTCCACCGGCCCAGCCTGCCCGCGCCCGGTCGCTCGGTCAGCATCGCGATCGCATGTTTGGTGGCCCGGTCAGACGCTACGGCGACGGCGGAGGCGTACCCAGCTCCACCCACACCTGCCCGTCGCGCTCCCAGGCGTTGTGGGCGACGGTGTGACAGGTGTCGTCGAAGCGGTGACCGGGGGGCGTCCATTGGCAGCGCCCACCGGCGCCGAACGACCACCCATGCCCGGCGCAGACCAGCATGTCGCCCGCCACCGAGCCGAGTGAGAGCCGCACACCGTTGTGGGGGCAGCGGATGTCGAAGGCGTGGACCCGGCCGTCCTTGCTCCGCCACAGGGCGAGCTCCTGGCCGTCGACGACCACCTTGGTCGGGAAGCGGAGCTTCGAGCTCTCCATCACGGATTGAGGGGCTGACGCCGGCACGCCACCGTTCTACCGTCTCCGGGCACCGGATTGCAGCCGCTGCGGAGGGGTTGGGTGGGCCTACTCCTCCACCCGGAACCCGATGTTGAGGGCGACCTGGAAGTGGCCGATCTCGCCGTTTTCGATGTGGCCTCGGATCTCGGTGACTTCGAACCAGTCGAGGTTGCGGAGCGTCCGGCCGGCGCTCTTCACCGCGTTGCGGATGGCGGCGTCTATCCCCTCGGTCGACGTACCCACCAGCTGAGAGACGGCATAGGTGTTGTCCATGGTCGATGGTCTCCTCTCCGACGCCGCTGACTACCCCCAGGGCGAGACCGGGATACTGGCACGCCCCTCACGAGGCGGGCGTGACCACGTCGGCCGGAGGCGGGACGAGCCCTCCGGAGGCCGGCGCCGCGGTACTCGCCGGTACCGAGCGAGCGCAGCGAGCGCGAAGGCGCGACGAGCGCGAAGGCGCGACACTCGTCGATCCCGTGGGGCTGCGCCCCACACCCATCGCCGCCGGGCGAGCTGGCGCTCGCGCCGTCGCCCTGAAGCGCTCGCTGCGCTCGCACTTCAGTCGGAGGCGCCCGAGAGGCGGAGGCGGCCCAGGCGCCAGCGGGCCACCAGCAGGGCGATCACGGTGATGAGGCCGAGGCGCACGACGGCCCCCCATCCCTCCGGGATGCCGTCGCGTGCAAGACGCCGGGGGCCGTCGGCGAGATCGATGAAGGCGGCCCGTGACTCCCACGTAGGTGACCACTGGGCGATGCCGCTCAGCGCCGCGCCCAGCAGTCGCTCGACCAGGAACACGAAGGCCAGCGACCACACCGCCGCCCGTCGGGCGATGCAGCCGAAGGCGATGAAAACGGCCACATAGGCCGACGCGCCGGCGGAGACGGCGACGGCCATCGGACCGGCCCGGGAGGGGTCGCCAGCCACCACCGCGGCCGCCGCGCCGGCCGGGACGACGGTGAAGAGGGCGACGATGGTGCCGCCGATCCAGCGACCGAGGACGACCTCACCCAACGGCACCGGGGTCAGCCAGGTGAAGTGGAAGACGCCCGAGCGCACCTCGGCGCCCAGCACGGCGTCGCCGATGACCAGCGCGACCACCGGCAGGACGAGGCCGAAGATCCCCTCGGCCGCCACCTCCGGGAATGCCCTCGCCGGTCCCGCGCCGTCGAAACGGGCCAGTAGGCCGAAGAGGAGGGCACCGGCGCAGGGCAGAAGGCACCCGAGCCACCGCTTGGGACCGATGCAGGACCGCAGCGTGTAAGCGACGATGGTGCCGACCCGGCCGATGCTCGGACCACGGCGCCCCGACGCCGGTGCGGTCACCGTCATCGCACCAGCTCGCGGAACAGGCTCTCGAGGGAGTCGTCCAGCGGGCGTACCTCCTGGAGGCGAACGTCCAGGTCGCGGGCGAGGACGGGCAACGAAGTCGCCAGCTCGGCGGCACTGCTGGTCGACACGACCATGTCGTCACCGTCGAGGCGCACGCCGGCCACCGATCCGAGGGCCACCAGCGCGGACGCCAGCTGGCGGTTCCCGCCCGAGCGCACGAGCACGTGCCGGGGCCGGGTGTCCATGGCGTCGCGGATGGCCCTCTGGCCTCCGGCCGCGGCCAGCCGGCCGTGGACGACCACGATGATGCGGTCGGCCAGGCGCTCGACCTCGTTGAGCACGTGGGAGCTGACGATGACGGTGCGGCCTTCGCCCCCGAGGCGCCGGAACAGGTCGATCAGATGGGCCCGCTGCACCGGGTCGGCACCGTTGAGGGGTTCGTCGAGCACCAGCACGGCGGGATCGACGGCAAGGGCGGCGGCCACCTTGGTCCGCTGGCGCATGCCCTTGCTGAACCCGTCCACCCGCCGGTCGGCGACGTCGAGCAGGCCGACCTCCTTGAGCGCCCGGTCGGCCACGTCGCGATCGCGCCCGCCGTGGAGGGCGACGACGTAGCGGACCAGCTGGCGAGCGGTGAGGCCGGCCGGCACCGCCTCGTCCTCGGGCACCAGGGCGGTGTGGGCGTGCACCCCGCGGTCAGCGCGCGGGTCGCGTCCGAACATCCGCACTGTGCCCTGGTTCAGGGGGATCAGGCCGCACATGGCTCGCATCAGGGTCGTCTTGCCGGCGCCGTTGGGACCGAGGAGGCCGGTTACGCCGGGGCCGAAGGAGCAGCTCAGCTCCGACAGCGCCACCTTGGGCCCGAACCAGACCGACGCCGCCGACACCACGACGCTGGCGTCGACGGCAAAGGCAGGATCGAGCCGCGGGGGCGGCGGGGGCGGGGGCAGCGGCGGCGGCGGGGGCGGCGGGGGCGGCGGCGGCGGGGGCG
>JBQTIQ010000078.1:0-13021 GCA_052387955.1 Acidimicrobiia bacterium
GCCGGGCGGCGGGGCGGGGGGGGGGGGCCCCCGGCCCCGCCCCACCGCTGGGGGGCCACCCCCCCCGGGCCGCCCCGGGCGGCGCGGGCGGCCGGGGCCGTCCCGGTCTACTGGCTGCGCCTCGCCCGCCGGCTGCGCCGGGACCGGCCGGCGGTGGTGCACGTGGTCGACGCCCGGGGCATGGTGCTGGCCGGCGTCCCGGCCCGGCTGGCCGGCGCCCGGGTGCTGTGGCACGTCCAGCTGCCCGTCGGCGGCACCGTCGTCAACCGGCTGGGCCTGCGTTGCGCCCACGCCGTCGCTACCGCCAGCGCCGCCGCCGCCGCCGGCCTGCCCTCCGGGCGCCGGCGCCCGTCGGTGACGGTGGTACCCAACGTGGCCAGCGACGAGGCCCTCCGTCTCGGTCCGGTGGCCCCGGCGACCGCTCCCCATCTGGTGCTGCTGGGCCGGGTGCACCCCCAGAAGGGCATCGACGTGCTCATCCGGGCGATGGCCATCCTGGCCGACCGCTACCCCGGGCTGAGGGCGACGGTCGCCGGCGACGCCGACCCCGGCCGACCCGAGGAGGGCGCCCGCCTGCTGGCCCTGGCCGACAGCCTGGGGATGGGCGGCCGGGTCGAGCTGGTCGGTTTCGTCGACCGCCCCGAGGACGTGCTGGCCGGCGCCCGGGTCTACGTCCAACCGTCGCGGCACGAGGCCCTCCCGTTGGCCATCCTGGAAGCCATGGCCATGGGCCTGCCGGTGGTGGCGGCCGACGTCGGCGGGGTTGCCGAGCTGGTGCGCCATGGCGTCAACGGCCTGCTCGTCCCGCCCGAGGACCCGGCCGCACTGGCCGCGGCCATCGACCGGGTGCTGACCGAGCCTGGCCTGGCCGGCCGGCTGGGCGCCGCGGCGAGGGCCACCGCCACCGAGGGCGCCTACTCGCCGGCGCAGCTCGTGAGCACCTTCGCCGGCCTCTACGAGGTCCTGACGGGCAAGGACCTCGGATGACGGGGCCCAGGGTGGCGCTGGTAGCCCATCGGTCGGCGGACCCCGAGCCGTCGGGGATCGGGCGGTACTACCGCGACCTGGTCACCGCTCTGGACTCCCTGCCCGATCGGCGGGAGCTGACGTTGGCCACCCCGCACGAGAGGTCGGTGCCGGCGTGGCTGCCGGCCGACGTCGGACGCCGGACGGTGCCCGGTCCCCGCAAGGCCCTGCAGCTGTCGTGGTGCCTCTCCCGCCGGCCCCGCATCGACCGGTGGCTGGGGCCGACCGACGTCGTCCACGCCCTCCACACGTGGGCACCGGTGCCGACCCGGCACCCCCTCGTGGTCACCGTGCACGACCTGATGGCGGTGCTGCACCCCGAGTGGTACCGGGCCGACCACGGCTTGGCCATGCGCCGAGGCCTCGCCCACGCCGCCCGCTCCGCCGCCGCCATCGTGGCCGTGTCCCAGTGGGTGGCCGACCTCGTCGTCGAGCACCTCGCCGTCGAGCGTCCCCGTCTGAGGGTCGTCCATTCCGGGGTCTCGGACCGGTTCCGGGTCGATCCCGCCTCCGTGGACGGCGCCGGCCTGGCCCGTCGTTTCGGCGTGGAGCCGGGCTCGTACTTCCTCGCCGTCGGCCAGTTGGCCGAGCGCAAGAACCTCCTCACGGTGGTGCGGGCCTTCGCCCGGGTCCCACCTGCGGGCCGGCACCGCCCGTGGCTGGTGCTGGCGGGCAAGGGGCCACAGGAGGCCGCCCTGAGGGACGAGGCCCGCCGCCTGGGGGTGCAGGAGCGGGTCCGCCTGGCCGGTTATGTTCCCGACCAGCTGTTGGTGCCGCTGCTGAGCGGTGCCATCGCGCTGGTCCATCCCTCCAGCGACGAGGGCTTCGGCTTCACGCCCCTCGAGGCCATGGCCGCCGGTACCGCGGTGATCGCCTCCGATGCCGCCTCATTGCCCGAGGTGGTCGGGCCCGCGGGACTGCTGGTGGCACCGACCGACGTGGACGGGTGGGCGGCGGCGATGCAGCGGGTGCTCGACGACGACGAGCGGGCCCGTCTCGTGGCCGCCGGTGACCGGCGCCAGGCGCCGTTCACGTGGCCGGCCGCCGCCGCCGCCACGGCCGCCGTGTACGCCGAAGTCGCATCCTGACCGCCAGCGCGTCGAGCCCTCCGAGCCCGTGGCGCGAGCGCCGGCTGGCCGGGTGCCGGGTGCAGCCCCACACCGGGGGAAGCACGGGGTCACCGGTCCGCGTCGTCGACAGGCTGCGTGGACTACGTTTCGCCGATGCGATCGACTCGTTGGCTCGTTCTGGTGGCAGCGTTGGTCTTGGTCGGCGCCGGTTGCGGCGACGACGGCGACTCGGGCGGGCCGGTGACGCTGCAGCGGTGCACCGACCTGGTCGTCGAGGCGTTCAATGGCCTCGACATCGGCGACGTCCAGGTCAGCGACGGCCTCGACGAGGGTGAGCGGTCGGCCCTGTCGGACCAGCTCGCCGACTTCGAGAACGACAACCCGGAGACCAGGTCCGACGGCGAGTGCGACAACGTGTTCAGCGACGCCAGCGCCGAGGAGCAGCAGTCCTTCGTCTCCGACATCCAGGACCGCATCGATCCCGAGCGGATCGAGCTGCTCGACGAGCTGTAGCCGCCGACCGCCTCGGGCCGCGACCGGTCAGCTGGCCGACAGCCGCAGCACCGGCGGGCCCGTCGGGGAAGTCGGCTTCGGGGCCGGCGCCACCGGCTCCGAGCCGGTCCGGGCCACCACCACCAGCGCCAAGAGCACGAGGGCGCCGATCTCCACGATGCGGGTCTCGTTCGCCGCCGAGGTCCAGACCGGCTCGGTCCAGCCCAAGACGGTCCCGGTGCGGGTGAGGATGAGCACCGCCAGCGAAGTCGCCTGGAACCCGATGGCGGCCAGCAACACCAGCGGCGTGAACCGGCTGAAACGCTTGAAGAGCGTGGCCACCAAGGCGGCGGTGATCACGACGGCGGTGGCCGTGTGCAGCGGGAAGCCGAGCCGGACCACGAACGAGCCCGGCGCCTCGGTCGGGACGAACCGGTAGGTGTCGAGCCATTCCCGCAAGTGGATCAGCCCACTGGCCAGCACGAACCCGGCCGAAGCCAGGACCAGTGGGTTGGCGCTGCGTCGCATTGCTTCCTCCGATGCCGCCGGCCCGAAGCCGGGGCGGCACCACCTATCCGAAGCCGCTCAGGGGCCGGGATGACCGGGCCCGTCGACCGCGCCACTGAACACCCGGACCTGGACGTCGTCGCCCAGTCGTTCGATGGCCCGTCGCCCGCGCTCGAGCTCCGGGTCGTCGAGGCGCCCCCGTAGCACGACCCGCCGGCCGTCGACCGATTTCACGCTGACGCTCGAGTTGCGGGTCCCGTGATGCGACAGGAGGGCCAGCCGGGCCCGGGCGTCGAGGCTCAGCTCACCCAGGTGGCCATGGCGCAGCCGGGCCGGCACCGTGGCCCCGAACCGGGCGACCTGGGTGATCGGGCGCCGGTTCCGGTAGATCCACAACAGCACGGGAACGGTGCTGGCCCGGCGCACCGGGCGTAGGACCTTCATCGAGCGGCCCTCCGAGGGCGTGGTCGGGGCGGGGTGCGTCTCCTCATGGGGGCATCTTTACCCGTCAGGTCCCGGGGGTGACCCCCGCCTTGGAGAGCACCTGGTGGACGTAGGCGTAGGAGTGGTTGTAGCGGTAGACGGCGGAGGGCAGGCGCTCAGGGTCGGCGCCGCCGTTGGCGCACAGCAGCCGGGCGGCGCCGAACACGGCGTCGACGGGGTGGTGGACGTCGGCGTCGCCGTCGCCGTCGCCGTCGGCCCGGTAGCGCTGCCAGGTGTTGGGCATGAACTGCATCGGGCCGATGGCCCCGGCGCTCGACATCGGCGCCCAGTCCTGGCCGCTGCTCTCGACCTGGTGGATCGCGGCCAGGACGCTCGAGGGCAGGCCGGGACAGGTGGCCGCGGCCTGGGCGTAGACGTCGAGGGGCGGTGCGGGGGCCGCTAGGGGAACGACCGGCGGCACCGGCGTATCGGCCGAGGCTCGTTGCCCCGGGCCGGTGGCGAACAGGAAAGCGCCGACCACGACCGCGGTCGAAGCGACCGCACCGGCCCGGGCCCGTCGGGCGAAGCAGGTGCAGGCCCGTACCGGGCCGTCATGGACCACGCCGTCGTCGAAGCGCGCCCGCGGCGCGCGAGGCGATGAGCCGATCCCAGCCCTCCACCACACGCCTCGATGCCTCCTCCGCCGCCCGCGACCTGACCGGGTGTTTCCCCGGGCCCTGCCCTGGTAATCCTCCGATTCCGTGCGCCCAGGCCAGGATCACCCGACGGGGTGCAGGGTTAGTGGAGGATCATCGTCAGCAGTCGCCGCCCACCTCGCAGGCGTCGGCGGTCGGCGACGCCGCCGGGGCCGCGGCGGCCGTGGTGGGCTCGGCGTCCTCGTCGGCTGGCGAAGCGTCCCGGTACGCCTTGCGCAGGGCCCCGAGCAGTTGCCGGGCCGGTTGTGCCCCGGCGACGCCGTAGGTGCGGTCGATCACGAAGTAGGGCACCGCGTTGATGCCGAAGGACTGCGCGGTGCTCTCGTCGAGCCGAACGGAATCGGCGTAGGCGTCGGTGCCGAGCACCGCGGAGACCTCGTCGTCGGCCAGCCCCACCTCGAGGGCCAACGCTCTCAGCGTGCCCTCGTCACCGATGGGCGCGCCCTCGGTGAAGTAGGCCCGCATGAACCGCTCCTTGGCCTCACCCTGAAGTCCCTTGGACTCGGCCAGGTGGATCAGCCGGTGGGCGTCGAACGAGTTGCCCGGGCGGGCCCGGCTGAAGTCGAAATCGAGGCCCTCGGTCTTGGCCGCCGCCGTGACCTCGTCGTGACGGGCGTGGGCGTCATCGATCGACATCTTGTACCTGGCCGCCAGGCGCTCGCCGGCGGTACCCGCGTACTGCGCCTCGGCCTTGGGATCGAGTTCGAAGCTGCGCCACACGACCTCGACCTCGTCGCGATGCTCGAAGACCGACAGAGCCGACTCGAAGCGCCGCTTGCCGATGTAGCACCACGGACAGACGACATCGGACCAGATCTCTACCTGCATGCGCCTCCTCAACCCCCCCGTGCGCTCCGATCTTCCCGAGCCCGCGCCTTTCGAGGGATCCAACTGCTGTTGGCTCCCCGGCCCAGGGCCTGGCCTTCAACACGATGCCGGTCCTGGCGTGTGCCCTTTCCCGCCGATGCGAGCGCCGGAGCGCCAGCGCAGGCGCGGCCGGGCGCGGCCTGCGTGGCCGGGGAACGCAGCCGGCAACGCCTGCGTGGCCGGGGAACGCCGGCGAAGATGTCGGGGTGGACCTGCGGGAGTTCCAGCAGTTGATGGTCGACACCTACGGTCGGCGCGACGCGGCCCGGGGGCGGGTGGCCACCGTCGCCTGGCTGGCCGAGGAGCTGGGCGAGCTGGCCCAGGCCGTGCGCAAGGGGACACCGCAGGACCAGCTCCACGAGCTGGTCGACGTCCTCGCCTGGCTGGCGTCGTTGGCCGCCCAGCTGGGCCTGTCGCTCGACGACGCCGCCCGTCGTTACGCCGAGGGTTGCCCCCGGTGCAGGAGCATCCCGTGCCTCTGCGACTGAGCCTTCGTCCTCACCGCTCGTCGGCGTAGTTCTGCTCGTGCCGGCCCGGCTGTGTGCAGGTCTGTGGGCGACAACGACGTCTCGGCCGATCCGTCGGCACCTCCCGCGAGCGCCTAACGCGTCGCCAGTAGCTCGGCGATCTGCACCGCGTTTAGGGCGGCGCCCTTGCGCAGGTTGTCGCTGGCGACGAAGAGGGCCAGGCCCCGGCCACCCTCGACCGAGAGATCACGCCGGATACGGCCGACGAAGGAGGGGTCGGCGCCGGCCGCCTGGAGCGGGGTGGGGACGTCGCTCAGGCGTACACCGGGGGCCGAGGCCAGGATCTCGGTGGCCCGTTCGGGCGAGATCGGCCGTTCGAAGGTGGCGTTGATCGACAACGAATGACCGGTGTAGACCGGCACCCGCACGCAGGTGCCCGACACCGCCAGGTCGGGGATCCCGAGGATCTTGCGGCTCTCGTTGCGGAGCTTCTGTTCCTCGTCGGTCTCGCCGCTGCCGTCGTCGACCAGCGCACCGGCCAACGCGATGACGTTGAAGGCGATGGGGGCGGCGAACTTGACCGGAGCGGGGAAGTCGACCGCGTTCCCGTCGAAGGCCAGCGCGGCGGCGCCGTCACCGACCTTGCGGACCTGCTCGTCGAGCTCGTTCACGCCGGCCCCGCCGGCGCCCGACACGGCCTGGAACGTCGACACCACCAGTCGCTGCAGGCCCGCCTCGCGGTGCAGCGGCATCAGCACCGGCATGCCTGCCATCGTGGTGCAGTTGGGATTGGCGACGATGCCCTTGGGGATCCGTTCGAGAGCCTCGGGGTTGACCTCGCTCACCACCAGGGGGACGTCGGGGTCCATGCGCCAGGCCGACGAGTTGTCGACCACCACCGCGCCGGCCGCCGCCACCAGCTCGGCCACGTCTCTCGAGGCCTGCTTGCCGGCCGAGAACAGGGCGATGTCGACGCCGGCGTAGTCGGCGGTGCGAGCGTCCTCGACCGTCACCTCACCGTCGAGCCACGGCAGGGCACGACCGGCGGAGCGCGATGATGCCATGAACCTGATCTCGTCGAGCGGGAACTCGCGCTCGACGAGGATCTGGCGCATGACGCCCCCAACCTGGCCGGTGGCACCGACGACCGCGATTCGCATGGTCAAAATTCTAGGCGTCGGCTAGACCGCGTCGAGCCCGTAGGCGGTGTGCAGGAGTTGCACGGCCTGTTCGACCTGCTCGCCGTCGACCACGCAGGAGATGCGGATGGCCGAGGTCGAGATCATCTCGATGTTGATGCCGGCGCCGGCCAGGGTCTGGAACATGGTGGCGGCCACGCCGGGATTGGTCTTCATGCCCGCGCCGACGAGGCTGACCTTGCCGATGGAGGGATCGGTGGTGACGCCGGTGGCGCCGATCTCGGCCGAGAGCCCATCGGCGACCGCGGTGGCGGTGTCGAGCTGGTCGCGGGGCACGGTGAAGGAGATGTCGGTGACGCCGTGGTCGGACACGTTCTGCACGATCATGTCGACGTTGACGCCGGCGTCGGCCAGGGGCCGGAACACCCGGGCGGCGATGCCGGGCTGGTCGGGCACCCCCGAGATCGTCACCTTCGCCTCCGACGTGTCGTGCACCACGGCCGACACGATGGCCTGCTCCATCGACTGGTCCTCCTCGACGACCCAGGTCCCGGGCTCCCAGGTGAAGCTCGAGCGCACATGCAACTTCACTCGCCAGGTACGGGCGAACTCGACCGATCGCATCGCCGGCTTGGGACACCCGCAGGCGCACATCTCCAGCAGCTCGTCGAAGCTCACCTGGCGCATGCGCCGGGCCGTGGGGACAAGGCGGGGATCAGCCGTGAACACGCCGGGGACATCGGTGTACAGCTCGCAGGCGTCGGCACCGAGGGCGTGGGCGAGCGCCACCGCGGTGGTGTCCGAGCCGCCCCGGCCGAAGAACGTCACGTCGCGGTCGGTAGACACACCCTGGGAGCCGCCCACCACCGCCACCTTGCCGTTGTCGAGGGCGTCCCTGACCCGATCGGGCCGCACCTCGAGGATCTTGGCGTTGGTGTGGTTGGTGTCGGTGACGAACCCGGCCTGGCTGCCGGTGAACGAATCGGCGGGCACCCCGGCCCCGTGAAGGGCCATGCACAGCAGCGCGGTGGCCTTGCGTTCCCCGGCGGTGATGAGCATGTCCATCTCCCGGCCGGGGCGGACGGTCGAGACCTCCGACGCCAGCCGGATCAGCTCGTCGGTCTCCTTGCCCATGGCGGAGACGACCACGACGACCGAGTCGCCGTGCCGGCGGGTGCGCAGGACGTGATCGGCGACCTCCCGGATGCGGTCGGGATCGGCCACCGAGGTGCCACCGAACTTCTGGACGACGAGCCCCATATCGGCGGGGAAGTTACCGGCGCCGGCGCCCGGCGCGAAACCAGCGGCGGTCAGCGCAGGGGACGGCCCGCCGGGACCGTCGAGGGACTCAGGGCCGCCGCGCCACCCGTCGCTGGCCGTTGGTGTTCTCGATCAGCACGTTCCACGAACGCAACAGGGCGAAGAGCTCGGGTTCGGAGCACTGCTGGAGCGCGCAGAGCACGTTGATGTCGTTGCGGCGGATCGACATCATCTGGCCGTTGAAGTCACCCCGCTCGAGCAGGATCGAGCGCAGGTAGCGGGCGATGGGCTCCGACGCCTCCTCACGGCGCAGGGCGACCAGGTCGAGCACCACCCGACTGGGCCGCTGGGCGGCGGCGGTGGTGGTGTCCTCGCCCAGCAACGCGGCCATCGACACGTCGTAGAAACCGGCCAGCTCGCGCAGACGGGGCAGGCTGAGGTTACGGAACCCCCGCTCGTAGGCGCCGACCGCCGAAGCGCTCCACCGCCCGTCCGAACGCCGTTCGACCTCGTCGAGAGACAGGCCCAACGCCCGTCGCACGGCCCGCAGCCGGCGACCGACCGCCCGGGACGCATCCGTCGGTTCGTCCTCGAACTCGTTCACCTGGCTCCCTTCTCCCCCTTCGGCTCCCTATCGGTGCCGGGCCCCGGTGGATTTAGGTTTCGCGCTGTCATCGTTCCGTCGGCCTCGGGTGGGGTTGGACCTGTACCCGGTCCTGAGGACTGTAGGTTTCTCGGCCCATGGGCACGGCCAAACGAGAGCGGCAGCGACAGGGACGACAGGCGCGCCTGGCACAGGCGTACGCCGACCAGGCCCGGAGCCGCCGCGCCCGTGGCGTGCGGAACGCCGTGATCCTCGTGGGCGCCCTCGTCTTCGGTGCCTTCCTGTGGTCGTTGCGGGGCTCGGACGACACCGAGCCGGTAGCGGCGACCGATCAGGCCAGCAGCGAGGCGCCTACCGATGAGACGACGACCACCACCGTCGCCGCGCCGGTGGTGGTTCCGATCACGGTGCCGCCCGCCGGCGAGTCGGTTTCCGGCGACACGCCGTGCCCGCCTGCCGACGGCTCGGCGGCCCGCACCACCGCGTTCGAGAACCCTCCACCCACCTGCATCCGGGCGGGAAGGACCTACACGGCCGAGGTCGCCACGTCGAAAGGCGACTTCACCATCCGGCTCGACACCGAGTCGGCCCCCGATGCGGTCAACAACTTCGTGACGCTGGCCCGCTACCACTACTACGACGGCGTGGCCTTCCATCGCATCGTCGCCGGTTTCGTCAACCAGACCGGCGACGCCGTCGGCCCCCGGCCCGGCACCGGCGGCCCCGGGTACACCTTCGGGGACGAGCTCCCCGCCGACGCCAGCGTCTACGGCGAGGGCGCGGTGGCCATGGCCAACAGCGGGCCCGACACCAACGCGAGCCAATGGTTCGTGGTCGTGGGCGACGGGGGCTCCCGGCTCGAGCCGAAGTACTCGAAGTTCGGCGAGGTCACCGAGGGCATCGAGGTGGTGCAGGCCATCAACGTCCTCGCCACCAACAACCCTCCATCGGCCGACCCGACCACGACCGAGCTGGTCACGGTCTCGTCGGTGACGATCACGGAGGAGTAGCGGCGGCGCCCGGTGACCGCGGGCGGGCCCGGGCCGTCGCCGATGCCCGCAGCCGGGCCGGCGTCGTGTCACGATTGGGCTGAGATGACACCCTCAGGCTGAAGGAGAACGCGCAGCCGCCGCCGGGGACGTCGTCGACCCATACCGTGCCGCCCATGGCCTCGACCGAGCGTCTCACGATGTAGAGGCCCAGGCCGACGCCCTGCTGGGGCCGGGTCAGATGGTTGCCCAGCCGGGTGAACTTGTCGAAGATCCGGTCCCGGTCGGCGGCGACGATCCCCGGGCCGCGGTCCACGACCGTGGTCACCACCCGCTCGCCGTCATGGGCGACGGCCATCCCGATGCTCGAGCCCGGCGGCGAGTACTTCATGGCGTTGGACAGCAGGTTCGACACCACCTGGCCCGAGAGCTGTTCGTCGGCCACCACCATCGGCAGGACGGGCGGGACGACCAGGGTCATCTCCCGGGCCGGGTCCTGGCGTCGGGCCTCGTCGAGCCGCTCCCGGACCACCTGGGCCCAGTCGACCGTCTCGGCCACGATCAGCGCTTCGCCGGCCTGCTCGAGCGACGTCGCCTGCAGAAGCTGCTGGACCAGGCGTTCCAGGCGGCCCTCCTCACGCAGCACGACCTCGTAGATGTGGTGGCGTTCCTGGGTGCTGAGCTCCTGGTCACGCCGCTGGAGGGTCTGGAGGAAGCCCTTGATCGGTGTGAGCGGCGTGCGTAGCTCGTGGCTGACGGTGGCCAGGAAGTCGGCCTTGTCGTCCTCCATCTGCTTGCGGGCGGTGACGTCACGGGCGATCACGACGCTGCCACCGTCGGACATCGGGGAGAAGGCGCAGTTGAGCCAACGCCGGCCGGCGGCCTCGCCGATGCTGGCCAGGGTCTCGACCAGGTCCGCGCCCCGGCAGGGGCAGGCGGTGCCGTGGAGCGGGTGCCCGTCCTCGTCGAGGGGGCGGAACACGGCACAGCACGGCTTGCCCAGCGCGACCGGCTCGGGGATGCCGGTGATGCGGGCCATGGCCGGGTTCCACGCCCGCACCCGTAGGTCGAGGCCGACCGACATGATCCCGTCCGACGACGACGCCACCACGTCGGCCAGCGCCCGCTGTTCGGTGCGGACGGCCTCGAACAGCGAGAGCCGGTGCAACATGCCCGACACCCGTTGCGCGAGGGCGTCGAGGATGCGTTCGTCGCGTTCGCAGTAGGGCCGGTCGGCGCGGGAGGCCACGGCGATCGAACCGCAGGGCACGCCGTTGTCGTCGAGGAGGCGCATGCGCGACCCCGGGCCGTAGAGCGAGTAGCCGTGGGCGTCGCCGACCTCCATGCGCTCGGTGCCGCCCACCCCCTCGATGAGCACCACCGCCGCCGGCGCGTCGAGCAGGACCATGGCGTGCTTGCCCAGCTCACGGGCGGCGGCCAGGGTGCTGTCGGCGCCGGCCAGGGCCATCTCGGCCCGCCGCAGCCGCTCCATCTCACCGATGGCCAGCGCCCCGTCGGCCGTCGCCGGCCGGGCCATGACGCGCCAGACGACGACCGCCCCGAGGACGGCGCCGAGCAGGGACGCTGCTACCGGGAGCACGGCCCCATCGTGGGCGGGCGCGACCACCGGGTCCATAGGCCGGATGAACCGCTCCGATGGCCCCAACGGACCATTGACCGCCCCCTCGACTGGAATGATCCCTTCTCGGTCCGGCTCACGGATCGGCGCAACGGCAACCCGGGCGCGGCGCCAGGAGCGAAGCGACGCCCGCCGCGCCCCGGCCAGCTATTGTCCTGGAAGGTTGGCCCGTTGGATATGTCGGCCGGGCTGGGCGTCGCGGGCAAGGACGCAGGTCGAAGGCGCAATCGGGCATCTGCGGTGAGATCGAGGACGCAGCCAGCGGCGGTCAGACCGAGTCGAAATACCGACCTGATCGGCCTTCCAGGACACTAGGGCAGGGCGTCCAGGCCGAGCTCGTCACCGTCGCGCCAGAGGTGCGCCCCGCCGGCGCCGAGCATCCGCCACGCGCCCTCGGGGTCGCGTACCAGCGCGGTCCGCTCGTCCACGCCCGCCAGCAGGAGGCCGGCCGGCGCCAGCCGGCGGGTCCGCTGGCCCTTCTCGGAGGACCAGGCGTCGAAGTGGGGGATGACGGTCATGCCCACGACGACCCCCAGGCCGAGGGTGAAGGCCCCGCCCCGGGGGTCGACCATCGGGTCGCACATGACCATGGCCCCCGCCGACGTCCCCGCCACCACCGCCCCTGCGTTCCACGCCTCGACGAGGGCGCTCCACACCGGGGAGTCCTTGAGGACCGAACGCAGGTGCATCGGCGACGCCCCGGCCAGGTAGATGAAGCGGGCCTGGCGCACCGCGTCCACGTTGTCGGCGCTCATGGCGTCGGGCCGCGACAGCACCATCAGGCCCCGGGCCTTGGCCCCGAGCCGCCCGAACCACTCCTCGGCCGCCGCCACCGTCCGGTCCGGGTGCTCGTAGGCCGCGCCCGTGGGCAGGACCAGTACCTCGTCGGCCCCCGACCGCTCGAGCAGCTCACGGTCGAATTCGCACCCCTCGCTCCACTCGTCCCCCCCGACGAGCGCCAACGGGCCGCTCATCGGTCCCCCAGCGTCGTCTGCCCCCCGCGGCGGCTCGAGCTGACCGGCACGAGCGGCAACCGACGAGCGGGACCGCACCGTGCTGATGGTCCGCTGGCGCGCTCGCTCATGAGCTGCTCTCGGCAGACCGGTCGGCGACACCTTGCACGAAGGTCGAGAACGGCCACGGGATGGGCATGGTGAGCCTTTCGCAGTCGGCGAGGACGAAGCCAGCGCGGCGGAGGGCGCCGGGGACGTCACGTTCGGCGCGCCGGCCCGTCCACATGCGCACGGCCGGCGACAGCGCTCGCTGAGCCTGGCCGGCAACCCCGGCGGCACCGGTCGGTTCGAGGAAGAACAGGCGGCCCTGTTCGGTCAGCACGTCGAGCACCAGGTCGAGGGCGATGTCGAGGTTGTCGGCCCGGGACAGCTGCAGGACGGAGACGACCGCGTCGTAGCGTTCGCCACCGCGGGCCACCGCCGCCAGGTCGGCGTCTCGGACCGACACCTCGGTCGCGGCCCCCGCGGCTCGGCGCCGCAGGCGGTCGCCGTGCTCCTCCGCCGTGGTCAGCACGGTGACCTCGTCGGCGTCGGGGTACAGGTCGGCATGGCCGACGCAGCCTCCGAGGTCGAGGACCCGTCCCCGGGCCTGGCCCAGCAGCCGGCGTCGGCGGACGCGCAACGACCGCAACGCCAGCGGCGCCAGGCGGCGCTCGTAGCCCGAAGGAAAGGCGATGTCCGGCATCCGGCCCGCACCCTAACTGTGCTAGCTGCGTCCCCCGGCCACGGCGCGGCGTGGCCGGCCCCCACCCACGCCAGGTGGAGTTGGCGGACCGACCAGGTTGTCACCCGACGCTCATAGCCCCCGC
>JBQTIQ010000079.1:0-22052 GCA_052387955.1 Acidimicrobiia bacterium
GCTCGCCCTGGCTGGCCCGCTCGGCGTCGCCCGCGGGCGGGGTGTCGCGGTGCTGGGGGGGGGCCCGGGGGGGGGTGGTGGTGTCGGGGTCGGCGCGGCACGCGCCGGCCAGGGCGCCCGGCCCGACCTGGGGGAGCAACAGCACAGGCTCGAGCACCTGGGTGAGCTGGGCGCCGAGCCCGAGACGTTCCAGGGCGACGGCGGCCACCACGACGGCGTCGAGGTCGGCGGCGCGGGCTACTCGGGACTCCATGTTCCCCCGCAGGCCGACGAAGGTCAGATCGGGCCGGTGGTCGGCCAGCTGGGCGCGCCGGCGGGCCGAGCCGGTACCGACCCGTGCACCGGGGCGCAGCTCCTCGATCCGACCCCCGACCAGGGCGTCGCGGGCGTCGCCCCGGAGGGGGACGGCGGCCAGCACCAGGCCCGGGTGGGTCAGCGAGGGCAGGTCCTTGGCCGAGTGCACCGCCAGGTCGGCACGGCCGTCGAGCACGGCGGCCTGGACCTCCTTGACGAACACGCCCTTGCCGCCGATCTCCCACAGCGGGACGTCCAGCCGGCGGTCGGCGGACGTCTCCACCACAACGAGCTCGACGATCTCGTCGGCGGCGTCCGCCCGCAGGAGGGAGGCCACGTGACCGGCCTGCCAGCGGGCCAGGGGGCTTCCTCGGGTGGCGATCCGCAGCATCGCTCGGCTCACCTGTCCCCCTCGCCGGCGGCGAGGCCTATCGCGACCGGCGGGCGGCCTGTCCGCAACCGGCGGTCAACTCAGGTCGAAGAGGTCACGGGTGGCGCTGGCCAGGCGGTCGCCGCGGGCCGATCCGGCCGTGTCCTTGAGCCGGACGGTGGGCTCGTGCAGCAGCTTGCGCACGATGCCGAGCGTGATGGCCTCGACCGCGGCCCGCTGGCGGTCGTCGAGGCCGTCGAGGCGGCCCCCGTACCGGGCCAGCTCCGCCACCCGGACACCTTCGGCCCGTGCCCGCAGCGAGGTGATCAGCGGCGCCGCTTCGCGGGCGGTGGCGATGCCCCCGTAGCGCTCGAGCTCCTCGGCGATGATGTCGCGTGCCCGGGCCGCCTCCCGCTGACGGCCGCTGAGCCCGACCTCCACGAAGCGGCCGAGGTCGTCCATGTCGAGCAGGGTCACGCCGTCGACACGCCCGGCAGCGGGATCGACATCGCGGGGCACGGCGATGTCGACGACGAGGAGGGGACGATGGGCGCGGGCGCTCATGGCCCCGGCCAGGTCACCGTGCTCGACCATGATCGACGAGGCCCCGGTCGAGGTGAGGAGGACGTCGGCCCGTTCGAGCTCGGCCCGCAGCCCCTCCAGGGGCACGGCCCGGCCGCCGACCCGGGCGGCCAGAGCGGCTGCGTTGGCGGGCGTCCGATTGGCCACGACCACCTCGCCGGTGCCGCCGGCGGCCAGCGCCACCACCATTCCCTCGGCCATCTCGCCGGCGCCCAGCACCAGCACGCGTGACCCCTGGAGGCCGCCGAGGCGCTGCTGGGCCATGGCCACCGCGGCCTGGGCGGCAGAGGTGATCCCCCGGCCGATGCCGGTCTCGGTCCGCACCCGCTTGCCGACTTCCAAGGCGTGGCGGAACAGGAGGTTCAACGTCGGGCCGGCCGAGCCCTCGTGGCGGGCCGCCTCCCAGGCGTCGGCCACCTGGCCCAGGATCTCGCTCTCGCCGAGAACGGCGGAGTCGAGCCCGGAAGCGACGGAGAACAACTGCGACGTGGCCTGGTCGTCGTAGTTGACGAAGAGGTGCTCGGTGATGTCCCGAGCGGCCATCGTCGACAACCCGGCGAAGAACTCGCGGACGTCCTGGTAGCCGCCATGGAAGCGCTCGGCCACGGCGTAGATCTCGGTCCGGTTGCAGGTCGAGAGCACGACCGCCTCGGACAGGTGCGGCCTCGAGGTGAGGTCGAGCAAGGCCTTGGGCAGCGAGGTGGCGTCGACCATCGCGCACTCGAGGAGCCCGAGCGGAGCGGTGTGATGGTTCAGCCCGATGACTACGACAGACACGCCTGGAGGCGCTCCTTGGCCTGGGCGAGGTCACCCTCGCGGATGAGTTCCAGCATCCCCGATTCCAACGCCCGCCGCCAGTTCGCCGGCTCGGTCGCCAGCCCCTGCGCCCGGCGCAGGGCCCGTGCCTCACCCAGCATCTCGGCGAGCGTGCCGTACTCCGGGCCGAGCTCGGCCTCGATCCGCTCGCGCAGCCACCGCGCCAGGGCCGGGCTGTTCCCGCCGGTCGAGACCGTCACCAGGAGCGGGCCCCGGCGGACCCGGGCCGGCAGCATGACCGTGCACCGGTCGGGGTCGTCGGCGGCGTTGACCCACACGCCGGCGGCCTCGCCGTCGTCGGCCACCTGCTGGTTGACCTCGGGGTCACCGGTGGCGGCAACGACGAACCGGTAGTCGGCCGCCTCACCGGGCCGGTACGGCCGGGCCTGCACCCTCAGCCGGCCGTCGCGGCCCAACGCATCGATCTCGGCGACGATCTCGGGCGCCACCACCGTGACCGCGGCGTCGGCGTCGAGCAGGCCGTTCACCTTCTCCAACGCCACCCGGCCCCCGCCGACCACGAGCACCGCCCGACCGGCCAGCCGCAGGTTCACCGGGTACAGGGGCTCGGATGCGGGACCGGCCGTGCCGTCACCGTCGGGAGCCGCCATCACTACCCCAGGAGGGCGTCGTCGCGGGCGGCCTTGGCGGCGGCGGTGGCCCGGTGCTGCTGATGGAAGCTGAGGATCTGCAGCTCGACGGCGAGGTCGACCTTGCGCAGCGAGACCCCCTCGGGCACGTTGAGCACGGCCGGGGCGAAGTTCAGGATCGAGCGCACGCCGGCGTTGACCAGGAGGGTGGCAACGTCCTGGGCGGCGGTGGCGGGCGTGGCGATGATGCCGACCGCGATCCCGCACTCGTCGACCAGGGCGGGCAGCCGCTCGACGGGGGCCACGGTCAGCTCCCCGATGCGTTGGCCGACCTTGGCCCGGTCGACGTCGACCAGAGCCACCACATGGAAGCCGCTGGCGCCGAAGCCGCCGTAGTTGGCCAAAGCCAACCCGAGGTTGCCGATCCCGACGATGACCACCGGCCAGTGCCGGGTCAGGCCCAGCTCCCGGTTCATCTGGAACAGGAGGTACTCCACGTCGTAGCCCACCCCCCGGGTGCCGTACGATCCGAGATAGGACAGGTCCTTGCGCACCTTGGCGGCATTGACGCCGGCGAGCTCGGCCAGCCGCTCCGACGACACCGTGGTCGTCGAGCCGACGATCTCGAGCAGCCCCCGCAGGTACACCGGCAGGCGGGCGACGGTCGCCTCGGGGATTCGCCGTCGGGCACGCTCGACCACGCCCGGATGGTAGGGCCGGTGGTGCACAAGCGAACAATCGGGTCGCTCACCGGCGCCACCACGGGCGGTTCGCGCCTATACATCGATCCATGGACGCCCATGTGGCGCTCGCCGCCGCCGCCACGCTCGTCGCCTTCGCTTTCGGGCTGTCCACGCTCGAGCGTTGGCTCGACCGCCGCGCCCCGCATCACGGGGCGTGGACGGCGGCCCTGTTCCTGTTCGCGGCCGCATCCGGTGCTCTGTGGGGCGGCGCCGCCTTCGGCTGGGGCGAGGCCTGGTTCCGGCTCTTCTACCTCTTCGGCGCCATCGTCAACGTGCCCTACCTGGCCCTGGGGACCGTGCTCCTCGCCGGCGGCGTACGGGCTCGGCGATGGGCGCCGCCGGTGGTCCACGCCTTCGCCCTGTTCTCGGCCGGCGTCATGACGGTGGCACCGCTCACCGCGGCGGTGCCCCCCGAAGGACTGCCGCAGGGATCGGACGTGCTCGGACCGCTTCCCCGGGTGCTGGCGGCGGTCGGGTCGAGCGTGGGGGCGATGGTCGTGCTGGCAGGGGCGGCGTGGAGCGTGGCCCGGCTCCGGCGCCGGCCGGGAACCCGGCGGCTAGCGGCGGCCAACGCCGTGATAGCCGCCGGCACCCTGGTCCTCGGCGCCGGCGGGCTGTTCAACTCGGTGCTGGACGAGATGGACGCCTTCGCGGTGTCGCTGGTGGCCGGCGTCACCCTGTTGTTCGCCGGGTTCCTGCTCACCAACCCCGTCCGGTCGCCCCTACGCCTGGCCCAGGCGCCGGCACCACAGCAGCGGTCCGGTTGAGGAGCCACACTCGGCCAGACCCTCGAGGATCCCGGCTCGCTCGTGTGCCGGTCCGCCGGCACGAGGACCGGAGCGCCTGCGCCAGTGCGGTCAGGCGCCACCTGCGTGGCCGGCGCGCCCGCGACCAGCTCAGCCGGTGTGGCCGGGGAACGCAGCTCGCAACGCACGGCGGAGGACCTTGCCGCCGAGGGCTTCGGGGAGTTCGTCGACGATGGTGACGGTGCCGGGGGACTTGTAGCGGGTGAGGCGCTCGCCGCAATGGGCGACGACGGCAGCCTCGTCGACGGTGGCGCCGGCTTCGAGCACGACATAGGCCTTGACCGCCTCGCCGGTCAGCGGGTGCGCCACACCGACCACGGCCGCGGCCCGGACACCCGGCTGACCGGCGATGACCTCTTCGACCTCGGCCGGGAAGACGTTGAACCCGGACACGATGATGAGGTCCTTGGCCCGGTCGACGAGGTAGAGGCACCCGTCGTCGTCGACCACGGCGATGTCGCCCGTCCGTAGCCAACCGTCGTCGGTCAAGGCCACGGCGGTCGCTGCGGGGTCTTCCCAATAGCCGGCGAACACGTTCGGGCCCCGGACGTACACCTCGCCCGGGTCGCCGACCAGGGCGTCGTCGCCGTCGTCGGCCACCAGGCGGACCTCGACGCCGGGGAGGGGCACGCCGACCGACCCCGGTGTCACCGGCCGCAACGATGACGCGGTGACCACCGGCGCCGCTTCGGTCAGCCCGTAGCCCTCGGTGATGTCGATGCCGAAGCGGCGGGCGAAGGCGGTGGCCGTGGCCGGGGGCAGAGCGGCGGCACGGGAGGTCGCCATCCGGACCGTGGCGAAGGCCTCGGGCGAGACGTCGGGGAGCTCGGCCCACGCCGTCCACATGGGCGGCGCGCCGGCGATGTGGGTGACCCCGTGGGTGGCGATGGTGTCGAGAGCGGCCATCGGCTCGAAGCGCTCGACGAGCACGACCAGGGCGCCACCGTGCAGCGATGCACCCAGGGCCACGTTCAGCCCGTAGACGTGGAACAGCGGCAGGGCGCCGAGCACGACGTCCCCGGGGCCGAGCCCGATCCCGGCCGCGTCGAGCTGGTCGAGGTTGGCCCGCAGGTTGGCGTGGGACAGCATCGCCGGCCGGGGAGCGCCGGCGGTGCCGCTGGTGAACAGCAGGGCAGCCAGGTCGTCGGGCGACCGCTCGACCATCGGCACCGGGTCGGCACCGAGGAGGTCGTCGAAGGTCAGCGAGCCGCCTTCGCCGCCGGAGCTGACGACGACCTCGACGGCGCTCAGGCGGGCCAGGTCGATTCGCACCGGTGCGCCGGTGGCCGCCGGGCCGACGACGACGGCCCGGGCGCCGACGACGCCCAGCTCGCGCTCCAATGCCCGGGGCGGGCTGACAGGGTTCAGCGGCACCGCCACCAGGCCGGCGCCGAGCGCAGCCAGGTATGCCACCACGGGAAGATCCTGGCACAACCGGTTGTCCTTCGACCCCGCCGATGCTCCTCTGTACCTCTGTGTCACGCTGACGACCGTGCCGGGCAACGCCGACAACCCGCCGCTGGCCGGACCGGGATGAAGATGCGAGCGCCGGAGCGCCAGCGCAGGCGCGGCCAGGAGCGGCCTGCGTGGCCGGGGAACGCCGATAACACAGTCATCTCCACTCGGGACCTGACTCGCTCGTTCCCGACCGGGGTCGCGCTCGACGGCCTCACGATGGACCTCCGTCGGGGCGAGGTACTGGCCCTGCTGGGTCCCAACGGGGCGGGCAAGACCACCACCGTCCGGCTGCTCAACGGCATCCTGCGCCCCGACCGGGGAAGCGCCGACGTCCTCGGCTTCGACCCCACCGTCGCTGGCGACGAGGTACGCCGGCGCACGGGTGTGCTGACCGAGGTGGCCGGGCTCGACGAACGCCTGACCGCCCGGGAGAACCTGACGTTCACGGCCCGCATCCGGGCGCTCCCCGAACCCGCCGCCGGTCGCCGTATCGATGACCTGCTCGAGCGGTTCGGCATGGCCGACCGCGCCGGCGACCTGGTCCAGGGTTTCTCCACCGGCCAGCGCAAGCGGGTGGCGCTGGCCCGCGCCCTCCTCCACGACCCCGAGGTCCTGTTCCTCGACGAGCCGACGTCGGAACTCGACCCGTCGTCGACCCGTGAGGTCGTCGAGCTCATCGCCACGCTGGCCGCCGAGCGGGGCCGCACGATCCTGCTGTGCACCCACTTCCTGGGCGAGGCGGGGCGCCTGGCCCACCGGATGGGGGTGCTGCACCGCGGCCGGCTGCGGGCCCTGGGCCGCCCCGAGGACCTGGCCCGCGACCATTGGGACGGCTTCGACGCCGACATCGACATCGGCGCGGCCGCCGACGAACGCACCATCGCCGCCGTGGCCGCCGTCCCCGGCGTCCTCGCGGCATTGCCCCGCCCCGAGGGGTTGCGGCTGCGCGCCCAGGACCGTTCGGCGCTACCGGAGGTGGTCGCGGCCCTCGTCGACCGTGGAGCACCGGTCTATGCCGCCGTCCCTCGAGCGCCGACCCTCGAGGACGTCTACTTTGCGATCGAGGCCGGCATCGCCGCCGCCGACGCCGAGTGCGCGGCGCGGTCGGACGGGCCGGACAGAGCCTCGCCGGGCGAGTCAGCCGCCGACGCAGCGCCGGACGGCACACTCGGAAAGACATCGCCGGACGACTCAGCCACGGCGTCGCCGTCGCGGCCGCCAGGCCGCCGGCGACAGTCTGCGGAGGCAGGAGCGAAGCGACGCCCGCAGCAGACCGACGACACAGCACGAGCGAAGCAACGCTCGCAGCAGACCGACAGTACGGGCCGCCGGTGAGCCTCGACCGGACCGCCGTCCGGGCCGTGATGGCCAAGGACGTCGCCGCCATCCGGCGCTCGAAATCGGTGGTGCTGCCCATGTTCCTGGTCCCCGGCCTGTTGCTGGTGGCCCTGCCGGCGGCCACCGCCTGGGCCGCCAAACGCAACAGTGATGCCGACCTGAGCCGTTTCCTGGGCGCCCTCCCGGGCGACGTCGCCGGCCCGGTGCTGTCCCTCCCGGGCGATCAGCAGATGCTCATGCTGGTCAACGGGTACCTGTTGGCGCCGCTGTTCCTCATTGTCCCGCTGATGGTCTCCGCCGTGTTGGCCGCCGACGCCTTCGCCGGCGAGAAGGAGCGGCGCACGCTCGAGTCGCTGCTGCACCTGCCGGTGCCGGACCGAGAGCTGTTCGTGGCCAAGCTGCTCACCGCCTACGTCCCGGCCGTGATCGTCTCGTGGGCCGGGTTCGTGTGCTTCGCCGTGGTCTCCAACCTGGTCGGCTGGTCGGTGATGCACCGGGTCTTCGTGCCCACGGCCCGATGGCTGGTCATGATCCTGTGGGTGGCGCCGGCCGTCGCCGCCCTCGGCCTCGGCCTCATGGTGCGGGTGTCGGCCCGTGCCCGAACCACTCAGGACGCCAACCAGATGGCCGGCGCCGTCATCCTGCCCCTGATCTTCCTGGCCGTCGGCCAGGCCACCGGGCTGCTGCTGGTGGAGCTGCCGGTGGCCCTGGCCATCGGTGCGGGAATGTGGGTGGCGGCGATCTGGCTCTGCGCCCGCGGTGCCCGCCGGTTCACCCGCGACCACCTCGGCGCCCGCTTGTAGCCCCGGTTAGCGTGACGACGGGTGGGGGGATGGCCGCCCCGCCGAGAGGTGCGAGCCGCGGCTGCACGGTCAGCGGCGCGGGAGGTGCACATGGCGGACCAACGGCGACCCCATGACGACGGCTCGACGTTCCCCAATCCGGCGCCGCCCCCGGCGAGATGGCCTCGGCGCGGTTGGCGCGACCGGCTGGCGCGCTTCGTCACCAGCCCCCGGGCCCAGCGCCCGATCTCCCACCTGCTGCGGCGGCTGGCCCCCGTACTGCGAGCCCGGGGCCGGGTCGTCGTGTCCCGTCATGCCGACGTGGTCGACGTCCTGGCCCGTGACACGGACTTCACCATCGCCGAGGTCAACGGGGCCCGGATGGAGCGCTGGAGTGGGCCCTTCTTCCTGGGTATGGACCGGGGTGACCGCTACCAGCGGGAGTCGTCCGCGCTCCGGGAGGCGGTGAGGCCCGAGGACCTCGAACGGGTACGGGCTCTCGTCTCCGGGGCTGCGGCCGAGCTCGTGGACGGGGCCCGACCGGCGGGACGCCTCGACGTGGTCGGTGGTCTCGGCCGGGTGGTGGCGTACCGGGTGGTGGCGGACTACCTCGGCGCGCCGGGCCCCGACCAGGCGTCGACCATGCGGTGGATGCGGGCGCTCTTCGACGTGCTGTTCCTCGACGGCGGCCGCCGGGCCCAGGCGGCGGCGACCCTGACCGTGGCCGAGCAGCGGCCGTACATGGAGCGCCTCATCGACGACCGGCGGGCCGCCGTGAACGCGGGTGAGCCGACACCCGACGACGTCCTCACCCGGCTCGTGGCCCTGGGCGGCGAGCTGGCCTGGCTCGACGACGACTCGGTGCGCCGCAACCTGAACGGGCTGATCATCGGCGCGCTCGACACGACCTCGAAGGCGGTCGCCCACGTCGTCGACGAACTGCTGCGCCGGCCCGACGCCCTCGCCGGCGCCCGTCAGGCAGCCATCGCCGGCGACATCGACTCGGTCCGCGGCCATGCCTGGGAGGCGCTGCGGTTCCTGCCCTTCGGCGTCGTGCTCCAGCGCCACTGCGCCGCCGACACCGTGCTGGGGGCCAACGCAACGGCGGTGAGGAAGGGCTCGACGGTCATCGTCAGCACGCTGTCGGCGATGTTCGACCCCTCCGCCTTCCCGGCGCCGGGCACCTTCCAGGCCGACCGTCCGCTCGACCGGTACCTCCCTTTCGGCTACGGGCTGCACACCTGCTTCGGCGCCGCCATCAACGCGGTGCAGGTACCCGAGGTCTTGGCCGCTGTCCTCCGCCTCCCCGGGCTGCGCCGTGCCCCCGGGCCGCTGGGCCGGCTGAAGTACGACGGCCCCTTTCCCGACCGTCTGGTCGTGGAGTTCGACAGGTCGGCGTTCCCCGGCCACGCAGGCCGCGCCTAGCCGCACCTCCGCTGGCGCTCCGGCGCTCGCACCAGCGGACAGCTGAGCCCGGTCACGCCGGCTGTGTTGCTGGCCTTCCCCGGCCGCGCCTGGCCGCACCGGGGCACGGCTGTGCCTGCCCGTGCCGGTCGCCGGTTCATCGGGCCAGGACGAACTGGAGGATGGCGGCGGCCAGGATCAGGCCCAGCAGGGCCGTCAGCGCGATGGTCGTGCCCGGCCTCACCGGGGCGCCCGCCGGGGCATCGCGACCGGCGACGACAGCGCGACGCCGGGGCCGGCGCCGGCATCGTCGATGACGTCGTCGTCGCCCACCGGTTCCAGGGACATCTCGTCGCCGGCCCGTAGGCCGAGCTCGGCTGCTGCCGAACCCCGGTCGACGCTGACGCTGAGCAGACCGTAGGAGTCGACCACCAGGCCGACCTGGCCCGGCCGCAGGTCCGCGTAGGCGCCGGCGCGCACCGCGGTGCGCGACCCACCCCGCCATCGACATTGGACCCGGCCGCTCCAGCCGGCGAGATCGTCGGGGTCGACGTTGAGCTGGGCGTTGCCGAACCAGTCGACCCACAGCACCTCGGCCAGGAGCCGCCCGCCCTCCTCCCGGGTGATGGGCATCACGCCCGGCAGCAGCTGGGCCGGGTCGATCGGCTGGCCCAGCTCGTAGAGCTCGACGCCGGCGCACAGATGGGCGGCGGCCGGGGCGAAGACGTCGCGGCCGGCAAACGTCGCTCCCGGTGCCACCAGCTGGAAGTCGGGGTTGGTGAGCTGCACCGCCCGATCGGCGCCCCCGACCATGGCCACCGCCGGCGCCAACAGCCCGTTGTCGGGGCCCACCAGCACGGACTGCCCGCCGCCGACCTCGATGGCGACTCCCTGGCGGGTGGTGCCCACGCCGGGGTCGACCACGGCCAGCACCACGCCGGGTACGAGGTACTCGGCGCTGCGGGCCAGGGCGAGCCCGGCGGCCCGGACATCGTGGCGTTCGATGAGATGCGTCAGGTCGATCACCGCCGCCTCGGGCGCGATCGAGCGGATCACCGACTTCACCACGCCCACGAACTCGTCGGTGTGGCCGTAGTCGGACAGGAACGTGACGGTGTCGTAGCGAGGCCCCATTCGGGGCCCGACGCTACCGTCCCGGGGCGAAACCCTCGTCGAGGCCGATCAGCCGGCTTCGGTGTAGCGCTTCGACAGGTAGGCGTCGACGTCGTCCTCACGGAGGCGGTACGAGCGGCCGACTCGCACCGCGCCGATCTCGCCGGCCTTGATGAGGCGGTACACGGTCATCGACGACACCCTCAGCAACTCGGCGACCTCGGCCACCGTCAGCAACCGCGCGCCAGTGAACGACTGCGCCATGGAAGAACCCCTTCCCTCCGCTGGGGGCACTGTAGGCCCGAGGGGAAGGAGTTGTCGATGAGTGGTCCGCGCCGGTGAAGCGGCCTAGGACCGGCCCAGATCGCCCGAGCGCTCGGTGGCAGCCGTCACCGCGGCCAGGAAGGCGGCGCGTACGGCGCGGTCTTCCAAGGCCCGTAAGCCCGCCGCCGTGGTGCCACCGGGAGAGGTGACCGCGGCCCGTAGCGCCGCCGGGCCCTCGCCCGATTCGTCGAGGAGCCGGGCCGCGCCGAGCAGGGTCTGGGTCGTCAGCTTGGCGCTCACGTCACGGGGGAGACCGACCAGGACCCCGGCCTCGACGAGGGCCTCGGCCACCAGGAACACGTAGGCCGGTCCCGACCCCGACAGGCCGGTGACGGCGTCGAGGAGCTTCTCCGGCAGCCGCACCACCACCCCCACTGCCGACAGGATCGACTCGGCCCAGCCCAGGTCGTCGTCGGTGGCATGGGCCCCGCCGGCCACCGCCGCGGCCCCGGCGCCGACGAGGGTCGCGGTGTTGGGCATGGCCCGCACCACCGGGACCCCGGGGCCGACCGCCGACTCGAGCCGGGCGAGGGTCACGCCGGCGGCGATCGACAACAGCCGGCCGCAGCCGGCGGCGGCGGCGGCCCGGGCAGCATCGTCGACATCGGCGGGCTTGACCGCCACCACCACCCCGTCGGCGGCCACCGGGTCGCCGACGACGGTCACGCCGGGCCAACGAGCGGCGAGCTCCTGGCGCCGGGCCGCCACCGTCTCGACCACGGCCAGGTCTTCCGCCGCCCACCCCGCACCGACGAGGCCGGCGATCAGGGCCTCGCCCATCCGTCCCCCACCGATAACGGCCAGCTTCACCGCCGCCACCGTAGTGGCGGCCCGAGGAGGAGACCCCGTCCCGACCCCTTCCCCGATGGGCGAGCGTGCCGCCTCCCCGGGCCAGCCAGCAACCTACAAGGAAATAACAGGAAAGACAATGACAATTCTTGAAGGTGAGGCACGACCATCGTGGGCCAACCCGGTAGGAACGAGAGCCGAGGAGGCCGCCCTCAGCCGGCCGTCGAACGTGGGGACCGGGAGGCGAAGCCGATGCGCAGAGCCGGTCGGAAGAACCTTTCGGTCCACTCGAACAGCGAGCCCAGGATGCGGTCGAGCTCGGCGTCGTCGACGGCCCGGACGTCGAGCTGGCCGGCCAGGAAGACGGCGTCCTCGTCGCCGATGCAGAAGGCGGCCCCGTAGAGCTTGCGGTTGCGGCGCAGGAGATGTTCGTGGAAGGCGGCGTGGTTCTGTTCGGGCGCCGGCATCACGTAGGTCTCATAGCGCAGGGTGCGCTGGCCCAGCGCCAGCCAGACCGTGAAGTGGTCCTTGGCCTCGCCGTTCAACCGCACGAACCATCGGCGCTCGTCCCGGTCACGTTCGACGTGAGCGACCACCGGGTTCTCGGCCCGCTGGCGCATCACCCACGCCTCCACTTGCGCCGCCAGGCGGTCGAGCTCGTCCTCAGTGAGCGGCGGCACGGCGGCGAAGGGTCACGGGCGCGGGGGTGTGCCGGCGACACCCGGGGCCGGCGTCAGGGGCATCGGACGAGGGAGCGCTGGGTGACGTCGGCGTAGATGCGCCGCAGCCGGGCGGCGGTGGTGGACCACGTGTAGGCCTGGGCCGCCTCGGCCCCTGCCGCGCCCATGCCTGCGGACCGCCGAGGATCGGCGAGCAGTGCATCGGTCCAGCGGGCGTACTCCGCCGGGTCGCGACCCTCGACGAGGTAGCCGGTGCGACCGTGTTCGACCAGCGTGAGGAGCCCCCCGACGGCGGCGGCCACGACCGGTGTCCCGCACGCCGCCGCCTCCAGGGCCACCAGCCCGAACGACTCGGACCGGCTCGGCACGAGCACGACGTCGGCAGACCGGTAGTAGGTCGAGAGCAGGTGGTGAGGCTGGGGATCGACCCACCGCACCCGGTCCTCGACCCCCAACGACGCCGCCAGCTGGTGGCAGCGCTCGGCTTCGGCCTCGCCCTCGGCTCCGCTCGGCCCGCCCACCGTCACCAGCACGGCCTCGTCATGGTCGAGGGCGGCCAGGGTGGAGATGGCGACGTCGAGCCCCTTCAGCCGCTGGATACGGCCGACGAACAGCAGGACGGGGCGGGAGGGGTCGAGCCCGAGTGCGGCCCGGGCGCCACGCTGGTCGCCGGGCGAGAAGAAGGCGTGAACCACGCCCGGCGCCACCAACTCGACCATCTCGGGGCGGGCTCCGTACAGCCGGACCAGCTGTTCGGCCTCGGCCGGGCAGGCGGCGGTGATGGCATCGGAGCACCGGATGACTTCGGTCTCGGCGTCGACGCGGCGTTGAGGCTCGCGGTCACCGGTCTCGGCCTTGACCCGGGCCAGGGTGTGGAACGTCGACACCAGCGCTACGTCGAGCGTGTGCTTGAGCGCGTGGCCGGCGACCCCCGACAACCAGTAGTTGGCGTGGATGGCGTCGACCCCGCCCCGGTCCTTGACGTCGCGCAGGACCCCGTCGGCGAACTCGTCGACGATCTCGGGCAGCTGTTCCTTCGGCATCCCGATAGGCCCGGCATCGACGTGGACGACCCGGAACCCGGGCTCGACCTCGACGACTTCGGGGAGATCGTCGTGCCAGCGACGCACGTAGGTGGTGCAGTCGACGCCGGCCTGGGCCAGGGACGACACGAGCTCCCGCACGTACACGTTCATCCCACCACTGTCGCCGGAGCCCGGTTGCGCCAAGGGCGAGGTGTGAAGAGAGAGAACGGCCAACGTGCGCACGACGAGCGGA
This sequence comes from Acidimicrobiia bacterium, assembly GCA_052387955.1. Classification (GTDB taxonomy): domain Bacteria; phylum Actinomycetota; class Acidimicrobiia; order Acidimicrobiales; family JACDCH01; genus JBQTIQ01. The sequence goes on from JBQTIQ010000079.1 coordinate 13,368, forward strand.
ACGCTAGCGGGAGGCGACAGATTCCTCCCCGGCCCGCCCGATGACGGGGAGACCCCGGTCGGCCCGGCGCCGGTTCTCGGTCCGGAAGGACTGGTAGATGCGCAGCAGCGCCTTCTTCTGCTCCTCGCTCAGCTCGGGGTCGCGCAGGATCTCGCTGGGCACATCGCAACCACCCGGGCGTTCCTCGAGGATTCCGGCCCGCACGTAGAGCGATTCGGCCGAGATCTCCAGTGCCCGGGCCAGTTGCTGGAGGATCTCGGCCGACGGCTTTCGCAGTCCCCGTTCGATCTGGCTCAGGTACGGGTTCGAGACCCCGGCCATCTCGGACAGCTTGCGCAGCGAGAGTTGGCCCGACCGGCGCTGTTCGCGGATGAACTCTCCCAGCTTGCGGGGTTCGGGCATCAGACCCGCGGCAGAGAGTCGACCAGCGTCGCGAACACGGCGCAGACGCCCGGGTCGAACTGGGTCCCGGCCATGCGGGCGATCTCGGCCGCGGCTCGGTCGACCCCGAGCGACGCCCGGTAGGGGCGATCGGTGGTCATGGCGTCGAATGCGTCGACGACCTGGAAGACCCGGGCCGGCAGCGGGATCTGTTCGCCCCGCAACCGCTCCGGATAGCCGTTGCCGTCCCACATCTCGTGATGACAGCGCACCACCGACGCCGCTGCGTCCATGTTGGGGATGCCCTGGAGGATCTGGAAGCCAATGGTCGGATGGGTCCGCATGACCCGCCATTCGGCGGCGGTCAAAGGGCCCGGCTTGTTGAGGATCCGCTCCGGCACCCCGACCTTGCCGACATCGTGGAGCAGGAACCCGTACTCGGCATCGGGGTAGTCGCCTTCCACCCCGACGGCGGCCATCAGGGCCTGGGCGTAGACGCGGCAACGCTCCAGGTGCTGGCCGGTGTAGGCGTCCTTGGCCTCCACGACGTAGGCCATCGACCGCACCGTTTCCAGGTACGACGTGCGCAGCTGGCCCAGGGCTTCCTCGAGCTCCTCGGTCCGCCGCTTCTGGCGCCGGTACAGCTCGCCCACATCGAGCGCGAACCGCTCGAGCTGACGTTCGAGCGAGACGGCGTCGGAGACCGGGAACTCGTTGATCCCATGGGCCTGCGCCTCACCTCCCGCCCCGGGCGTCCCGGTGCCGGCGGCCTCGGCTCTCACACCGGGGCCAGACGCTCGATCGCCTCGAGCAGCTCGATCGCCGAGAACGGCTTGGTCAGGTAGGCGTCGGCGCCGGCGCGGTGGGCACGCTCGCGGGTGTCGGCGTCGTCGCGGGCCGACAGGATCAGCACCTTGACCTTGCCGTGGTCGAGCTGGCGGCAGACCTCGATGCCGTCGAGCCCCGGCATCATGATGTCGAGGATGACGGCCTCGGCCGACCGGTGGTCGAACGGGGCGTCGAGCAGCCCGAGCGCGGCGGGACCGTCGGCCGCCTCGACGACCGAGAAACCGTCGGCCTCGAGCACGGTGCGCACGACCCGCCGGATGGAGGCGTCGTCGTCGACGACGAGGACGACTCGGCGCCGCTCGGTCGCGGTCACGTCCGGCCTTCCTTCCGGTGCACGTTCACCGGAGGAGCTGCTCCACCGAGGCTTCCCCGGTGCGGTACCGCCGGGTGATGTCGGCCTGGAGGGCGTCGATGCGATCGAAGAGGCTGCGGCGCCGGGCCGAGACCTCACGCTCGAACTCCTCGAGCCCGTCGCGCAGGGTGGCTACGTCGTGGTCGTCGAGCCCGGCCAGGGACTCCACGTCGTGGCCCTCGACCAAGGCCGCCAGGCGGGCCTCGAGGTCGCCGTCGACGGTCTCCGGGCCGAGCAGCCGGGTGAGCCGGCCGTTCCCCGGACTTCGCGTACGGTCGGAGAGGATGTCGGGCAGTTGGCCGACCAACGCCGCCAGATCGCCGGGGGCGCCGCCCTGGCGGCGACGGCCGAGCTCGGCGCCGACGATGTCCAAACGCCCCTGGGCCATGCGGCGAAGGTACGACAGTCCGGTCTCGATCGCTTGGCATTCGCTGCGCAGGGCCCGCACCTCGGCGAGGGACCGGTCCTCGAGGCTTCCCGGGAATCCGTCGGCGAGAACACGCTCGAGTTCTGATGCCATGCTCGCTCGGTTCCCCCTGGCGCGGCCGGTGGTTCTGGGCCTCTCAGGTTAGCCGTGGTGCCCCGAAGGGCGTTAGCGTCCACCCGATGCGCCGGCGCCTGCGGCACATGGCGGGGCCGATGGTCGCTGTCGCCCTGTTGGCCGCCTGCGGGGACGACTCGTCAGCTGACGGCGCCAGTTCGTCGGCCCCGGTCGCCGACGTTACCGTGCGGGCACGGGACACGCTCCGCTTCGATCGGGACACCTATTCGGCCGACGCCGGCAGCGACGGCGCCGTGAGCTTCGACTATGTGGGCGACGGCACATTGACGCACACCCTGCTGATCGAGGGCGTGGACGGGTTCCGCCTCGAGGTGACCGGCAGGGGCGACTCGGACCGCGGCCGCGCCGCCCTCGCCTCGGTGGTCTACACCCTCTACTGCGACGTCCCCGGCCACAGCACTATGAAGGCAAAACTGACGGTTGGTTAGCTCCCGTTGAGGATGAGCTCCCAGCCGACGAAGTGGAGCACGGCGAGGTAGACGAAGCCGTAGATGATCGTCTTGCGGTGGTCGTCGAGGACGACCTTGTTCCAGGCGCTGTCGATTCCCCCCACCAGGCCGAGCGCGCTCGCCTCGGCGTAGGCGAGGGTGGCCAACACGATGAGCCAGTAGACGATCCCGTTCTCGACGCCGTCGGGCCCCGAGTAGAAGCCGCTGTAGTGGGTCGTGAAGACCATGTACCACAGCAGAGGGATGGACAGGAACGTGTTGGTCCGCGACGCCCGGGCGGCCCGCTTGGCGGCTGCGGGCGCCGCCGGGTCGGGCTCGGCGCCGGCGAGGACCTGGCGGGCATTGCCGATGACGACCTGCTGGTTGGGCCAGATGACGCCCCACACGTTGGAAAGCATCACGACCCCGAAGAGGATCCCGGTCAGGATCGAAGCGCCGTTGGCCTCCTTCAGGTACTCGCTCGACTCGGAGGTGTAGATCCCGAGAAGGACGACGCCGAAGGAGAACGTGGCCGCCGCCGCCCACCGGAACCACCACAGCGCCCGCCACGTGAGCTTGTCGAGGGCCTGGTTGCGGACCGCGGGCTCGAACTCGGCGTAGGCCGGCACCTGGACCACGTTGAAGAAGTACAACAACCCGATCCAGGCGATGCCGACGAGTATGTGCCCGGCTCGGGCGATCATTGCGAGCCCTCCGCTGGGCTCGAAGAAATCGTTGAAGATCTCCACTCGACGCCTCCCCTCGACCAGCCCCGCTGGGCGCCGCACGCTACCGCTCGAGGGCGCCGCCGTGCCGGCGTGGCCCTCACCGAGTGGGGCGAACGGCCCGCATCCGGGTAGAAGGGGGGAGATCACCCGAAGACCAAGGAGCCTCTCCCCAATGGCTGATGACATCTACCGCCTGCCCGAGCTCACCTACGACTACGGCGCGCTCGAGCCCCACATCAGCGGGCAGATCATGGAGCTGCACCATGACAAGCACCATGCGGCCTACGTGAAGGGCGCCAACACCGCCCTCGAGAAGCTGGCCGCGGCCGGCGCCGACGACGACTGGGCCTCCATCACCAAGCTCGAGAAGGACCTGGCCTTCCACCTGTCTGGCCACGTCCTGCACAGCCTCTTCTGGCAGAACCTGTCACCCGACGGTGGTGGCGAGCCCGACGGCGACCTCGCCGCCGAGATCAGCGCCTCCTTCGGCGCCTTCGAACGGTTCCGCAGCCACATGACCCAGGCCGCCTCGACGACCCAGGGCTCGGGCTGGGCGCTGGCCTCGTGGGACCCGGTTGGTGGGCGCATAATCGTCCAGCAGGTCTACGACCACCAGGGCAACCACGGCCAGGGGAGCCAGCCGCTGCTTGCCATCGACGCCTGGGAGCACGCCTACTACCTGCAGTACCGCAACGCCAAGGCCGACTTCTTCGAAGCGGTGTGGAACGTCTTCGACTGGAACGACGTCGCCGGCAAGCTCAAGGCCGCCAAGGCCTCCGCCTGGAAGGTCTAGCCAGCCGGTCCGCGCAACCGAGCGATCGAAAGTGAGGGCGGCAACTCAGCCCGGTAGGCCGATGACCAGGGCCCAGGCAGGGCCGAGGAGCAGGAGGGAGTCCAGTCGGCGCAGGGCGCTGGCCGGGGCGCCGGCGGTGGGGAGGACCGCCGACGCCAGCAGCTGGCCGAGCGGGGTGAGTACCGCGGCCATGGCCCCCATGAGGAGGCCGCCCGGGAACGTGAAGGGTTCGACGCCGATGGCGGTGATGGCGAAGGCGACGACGAGCTGAGCGATGGCACCGGCGGCGGGCCCTTCGTAGGGGTTGGACGAGCCCGACCCGACCAGGTAGTCGCCGACCTCATAGGCCGACACCAACAGCAGCAGGCCGATGGCGGCGCCGGCGGCGCTGCGGTCGGCGAGGACGATGCTGGCGGCGCCGAGGCCGACGAAGAGGCCACAACGCACGGTGCAGGCGGCGTGCTCGATGGGCATGATCCGTCGCCGGCGCCGGCGGATCGGGGCCATCCTCACGGTGGGCGCCACCGACGCCGCCACCAGGGCGAGGACGACCGCCCCGAGGACAGCGGTGGACAGGGCGGCGGCCACGACCAGGGCCGCGGCGCCGAGCCCCGCCGCCTGCCGGCTCGGGCGCAGCCCCAAAGGCCGCCAGCACCCGGCCGTCTGCGCGGCGGCGATGCCTGCGGCCAGGCCGTACACCACGGTCAGTCCCCACGGGCCGGCGATCCAGGCGGTCGAGCACAGCAGGAACCAGGCGACGCCGAGGCGGACACGGGGCCCGTCGATGTCGTAGACCACCGCCAGGCGATGGTCGCCCCGCTTCCCGGGCCGCCACCACCCGACGCTGGCTTGCCGGCGTCGGGTGGCCCGGCCCGCAGATCCGGGCTCGGCCATGTGTCGGCCCGGCGCCGCCCCGGCCCGACGCCGTGCGGCCAGTGCTGGTGCCGGCGCCGGGACGCCCTTCGTCCGCACGGCCACGACTATCCGCCCGAGACCGGGGGGAGCACCGCCACCTCGTCGTCGTTGCCGACCCGGTGGTCCGGGCCGGCGGGCTCGCCGTTGACCCATACCTGGCAGGTGGCCAGCAACGCCGCGAAGCCGGCCCCGTAGCGACGCCGGGCCTCTTCGAGGACCTCGTCGACGGTGGCCCCGGCAATCTCGTCCCGGCCCGTGCCGGCGGCTTCCCGGGCCGCGGCGAACAACCGCAACCGGGCCACGCTCGTCGCCGCTTCCCTCAGCCGGAGCCGAGGCCGGTGCGGCGGCTCGCCGTGAGAGGAGCCAACGCCACCCGGCCGGGCACTACGCGAGGACCTCGGCCCATCCGTGCTTGACGACGAGCGCCCCGGCCGAGGACGCCTCGAAGGCGTAGCCGTGCCGACCGTCGTGTTCGCCGGCGTCGAACAGTTCGACGACGATGTCGTTGCCAGGCAAGACGTTGGCGGCGAAGCGCACGGCCAGTCGCTTGAGCCGGGCCGGGTCGCCGCCGGCCACCGTCTCGATCACGGCCTGGCCGCACATGGCCATGGTGCACAGGCCGTGGGCGATGATGCCGGGTAGCCCCACCGAGCGGGCGAAGTCCTCGTCGACGTGGATCGGCATGGGGTCGCCGGAGGCGTCGCGGTACCGGAACGTCTGGTCGTCGTCGACATGGACGGTGAACGAGCCCGCCGGCTGCGCCCTGGCCTCCTCGGGGAACTCGTGGCCGGGCTTGTCGGGCCCGGCCGATTCACCGTCGGACATGCCCCGGATGAAGATCGTGACGAACTGGTCGAGCGCGGGCCGATCGTCGCCGTCGACCGAAACCAGCTTGACCACGAACCGGGTGCCCGACGGCCCGACCCGGGTGGACCAGCCCACCGAGTGGGTCCGGAGGGTGGCATCGGGAACGAGGGGTTGGTGGAAGTGCATGTCCTGCTCGCCGTGGACGACGAACATGAGCGCCTCGGGCGGCACGAGGTCGCTCACTGCCGCCACCATCGGAGGCCAGGTCGGGACGACGGCGAACACCGGCGGGGCCAGCGAGCCATCGGCGTAGGCCGGGTTGGGGTCGTTGGTGGCGGCGGCGTAGGCCTTGGCCCGCTCGGGCTCGATCTGCGCCACCAACGGCGGGTACTGGGTGCCGAGCTTGTCGACCGGGAGGGCCATGGCCGGCCAAGCTAGTGCGCCTCGCTACTGTCGCCTCCGGTGTCACCGGCGTGGGACCAGCCCACCGCTACCCTGCCGGGGATGCCGACCCGGGTGCTGCTGGTGCGCCACGGCCAGTCCGAGTGGAATGCGACGGGGCGCTGGCAGGGCCAGGCCGACCCACCGCTCAGCGACCTGGGCCGTCGCCAGGCCACCTCGGCGGCAGCCTCGCTGGGCGCGCTCGACGCCATCTTCGCCTCCGACCTGACCCGCGCCGCGGAGACGGCGACAATCATCTCCGCCCGACTCGGCGTGGGACCGGTCGTGGTGGACGGCGGGCTGCGCGAGCGCGACGCCGGGGAATGGTCGGGTCTCACCCGGGCCGAGATCGACGAGCGGTACCCCGGGTACATCCCGGCGGCCGGGAGCGGCCGCCATCAGGCCTTCGCCGCCGGCGAGGAGGGGTTCACCCGCCGGCCCCCGGGCTGGGAGGACGACGCCAGCGTGCGTGAGCGCGCCTTGGCGGCCTGCGGCCGGATCCACGAGGCGGTGGGCGACGGCGACGTGTTGGCCGTCACCCACGGTGGGCTCATCTACGTGATCGAGGGCCATCTCGGCGCGCCGTTCGAGCGTCTGGCCAACGGCGCCGGCCGCTGGATCGAGCTCGACGGTCCCGGGATGCGCCTGGGTGACCGGGTGGTGTTGGTCGCCGACGACGTCGCGGTCACCGTCCCCTCCCAGCTATGACCGGCGGCGCCGGCTACCACCAGCCCGATCTGGACTTCGGCGGCGGGAATCGTGACGGCGGAGGCGACGACGCAGACAAGGCGGTCGCGGTGGCGGCGCCGCCGCTGCGGGTGGAGGTCGTCCGCAGCGCCCGCCGGCGTTCGACGGTGGCCGCTCGGCTGGTGGGCGACGACCTGGTCCGGGTGATGGTACCGGCGTCGATGTCGGCGGCCGAGGAGGAACGCCACGTTGCCGACCTCGTGGCTCGGCTCGAGCGAAGACGGGCCAGCCACGCCGTCGACCTGGCCGCCCGGGCCGAGGCCTTGGCCCGGCGCTACCGCCTGCCGAGACCACGCTCGGTGCGATGGGTGACGAACCAGGCCCGCCGGTGGGGCTCGTGCACCCCCGGAAACGCCGACATCCGCATCTCCGACCGGATGGCCGGGTTCCCGCCGTGGGTCGTCGACTACGTACTGGTGCACGAGCTGGCGCATCTGGTGCACGGCGACCATTCGGCCGCCTTCCATGCTCTGGTCGACCGCTACCCGCGGGCCGAGCGGGCCCGGGGCTTCCTCATCGCCAAGGGCCTCGAGGTCCCGTGACACGGGGCGCTCGTCGACGAGGGCCGCTCGCCGCCCGCAGGTAGGGACTACTGCGCTCCCGCTTCGGCGTCGGCCTGGTGGCGAAGGCAGAAACGGGCTGCGGGCAGGGCCTCCAACCGTTCGTCGCCGATGGGCTCGTGGCACGCCTCACAGCGCCCGTAGGTGCCTCGGTCGAGGCGTTCGAGGGCGCGGTCGATGTCGGCGAACTCGGCCTCGATCTGTTCGAGGATGGAAAGGCCCCGACGGGCTTCGTCACCGTCGAAGGTGTTCACGACCGCAGCGTATGCCGCCTGCATCCTTCGCCAGAACACCCCGGTTGCGGACCTACCATCAGCCCGTCGGGCCGCTAGCTCAATGGCAGAGCATCGGACTTTTAATCCGCTGGTTCCGGGTTCGACCCCCGGGCGGCCCACGGCGAAGCCGGCAAGGTCCGCGGCCGGCGCGACTACTGGTGCCCGCCAATCGGGGTTGTGCTGCCTACGAAGCGTGCCTGCCTCCGCGCCGTCAGTCGATTACCAGCCAGTTGGTGACCAACGACACAGGACTCCGTCCCAGGCTCGAGCTCGACCCCACCGGCACGAGCCCTCCGGTGCCGCGAGCAGGCCACGGTGTCGGCCGACTGGTCGACTTCGGAAGGTTTCGATCCCATCCGCGCTCTCGCCGGCCGCCATCGGTGCTCGCACCGGGCTCACCGAACGGGGCTCCCAGATCCCGAAGGTACAAGCTGACCTGCAGCTTCTTGGCTGGTCTTGCCGCCATCACCGAATCTGCCGGAGTGCCTCGGGGACCTCCTGGGTGGACCGGGCTCCAGCGACCGAGGCGGTCTCCGGTCGTGGACCACCACCGCCCTGGGGACAACCTCGCTCGTCGGACGGCCGCCCGACGCTAGCGAGGCCAGCCCAAAGTCTCGACCTCGAGTAGAGGGAGAGACCCCGGGCCGGTCCGGGTCACGTTGCCCCAGGTAGCGGGGGTGAGAGCCGCGGCCGTGATCATTGCGGGCGGACGTCGTGGCTCGTACTGTGCGTTCGCCCCGCGCGGGTGGGGTTCGCTGTCTTGTGGGCGGCGACCAATCGATAGGGGAGGGACTCATGTTCCGACGCGTTCTGCGTCATTCTCCGTCGGCAGGTTCGGGCGAGACCG
>JBQTIQ010000080.1:0-30887 GCA_052387955.1 Acidimicrobiia bacterium
TCACCGCCCTCAGAGTTCCCGCCCCGCGCGCGGGGGGGCGCCGGTTAACCCACATTCCCCCCGGCCCCCCCCGGGGGGGGGGGGGGGCCCGCCTTGGCCCCACGGGTTGGGGCCCGCGCCCCCCCCCCCGGCCCCGACTCAAGGGTCCTCCACCGTCGAACCTGAGCCGAGGAGCCTTCATGACTACGCCCACCCCCCGGTTGGGCCTTTCCCTGGCGGCGGTGACCGAGCAGAGCATGCCCGGCATCGGCCACCGTTTCGACCTGCCCGCCGACGACGGCGCCGCAGTTGTCGTGGTATTGCACCATTCCGGTCGTCGGGACCTCTACGTGGTCGCGGCCGGGAACGACGAACCCCGGGCATCGGTCACGTTGTCCGATTCTCAGGCCCGCACCCTGGGAGCGATCCTGGCCGGCGCCTACTTCAAGCCGGCGATAGCGGAAGAGATCGAAGCGGTCGTCGGTGGCCTGCTCATCGACTGGGTCACGTTGCGCGCCGACTCGCCCGGAGCCGGCCAGTCGATCGCCGCCCTCGCCATCCGCCGACGTACGGGAATGACGGTGGCGGCCATCCTGCGCGACCACCAGGCAACGGTGGCACCCGAGCCGACCGAGGTGCTGCACCCCGGCGACCAGCTGGTGATCCTCGGGCGGCGTGAGGACCTGGCCGGATTCGTCCACCACGTCGTCGGCTGATGGGTGACGAGCTGGTTGCACTGGGCGGCGCTCTCGTCGCCGCCGGCCTGCTCGCCCGCCTCGGGCGGCGGGTGGGGCTACCGACGATCCCGTTCTTCATGTTCGCCGGCATCCTCTTCGGGCCCAACACCCCCGGGATCGAGCTGGTCGAGCACCCCGAGGAGCTCGAACTGCTCGCGGCGGTCGGGCTGATCATGTTGCTGTTCCACCTCGGCCTCGAGTTCTCCCTCGGTGACCTCGTCTCTGGAGGCCGGCGCCTCCTGGGCGCCGGTGCCGTCTACCTGGCGCTCAACATCGGCGGCGGGCTCCTCTTCGGCCTGGCCCTGGGATGGGGGGTGGCCGAGGCGTTCGTGATCGCCGGGGCCGTTGGTATCTCGTCGTCGGCCATCGTCACCAAGCTGGTCACCGAGCTGCGACGGCTCGCCAACCCCGAGACGAAGCTCATCCTCGGGATCATCGTCGTCGAGGACATCTTCCTCGCCCTGTACCTGGCCGCGCTCCAGCCCATCCTCGGCGACGCCCAAGGTGCCGGGGAAGCGGTGGCCCAGTTCCTCACCGCTGCCGTCTTCCTGGTCACCCTGGCCTCGGTGGCCCGTTGGGGCGCTCGCACCGTCGGCAGGCTGCTCGCCTCGCCCGACGACGAGCTGTTGACGGTCGGCTTTGTCGGCCTCGCCGTGCTCGTGGCGGGAGCCGCCGAGAAGCTGGGCGTGTCGGACGCCATCGGCGCGTTCATGGTCGGGCTGATCCTCGCTGAGAGCCCGGTGGCGGAACGGATCGACCGACTGGTCCTGCCGCTGCGGGACACGTTCGCAGCTGTGTTCTTCTTCGCTTTCGGCCTCTCGATCGATCCCAGCGCCATCGGCGGCGTCATCGGCGCCGTGGCCGCGGCAGTGGCCCTGTCTTTCGTCCTCAATGTCCTCGCCGGCGTCATCGCGGCGCGGGCCCACGGGTTCAAGCGTTCCGCCGCCGCCAACATCGGCCTCACGATCCTCGGACGGGGCGAGTTCTCGCTGATCCTCGCCAGCCTGGCCGTGGCCGCCGGTCTCGACGCCCGGATCGGGCCCTTCGTGGCTCTCTACGTCCTCGTGCTGGCCGTCGTTGGTCCGCTGCTGGCGGCGCACTCGCGACTCGTCGGCGACCGCCTCCCGAAGCGTTGGGCATGACCCTTCACCCTCGGGGGCCGCGCCACCGGGCCCCATCGTCGCCCGGCTCGCTGGCGCTCGCCCGGTCGACCGATCACCCCCGGAGGATCGCAAACGATGGAGCACCAGTGACCGTGTCGTCCATCGAAGAAAGGCGCAGCCCATGACCGCGCGCACCGTGGGACCCGGGCACCGGCCTCGGGGCCACCGGGTCGTCCCCATGCTCCGGAGCCTCTGGCTCGCCCTCATGCTCGCCGTCGTCGTCCCCCTCGGCGCCGCCGTAGTGGCGTTGAGAGACCCTGCGACCGTCGGCCTGCAGATATCCAATCCCACCGCCTACGCCATCACCGTCGAAGTCGACGATGGTCAAGCCCAGGGACTACTTCCTGTCGCCGTCATCGATCGCCGGGCCAGCCGCGCCTTCGAGCACGTCATCGACCAAGGCGACACCTGGGTCTTCCACTTCTCCGGCCAAGGACGCGACGGCGGCGAGCTCCGGCTCGGCCGAGCCGAGCTCGAAGCGGCCGGTTGGTCCATCCAGGTCCCCGACGCCGTCGGTACCCGGCTCGCCGAGCTCGGCGCGCCGCCCACACCTTGACGACGGTTCACCGATGCTCAGCGCCACCCACAGACTCCTCCTCTTCTACCTAGGTTTCGGTTACGTCGTGCTGTTCGGGTGGGCCGCGCTGGCGGCTGACGTCCTCTACGCGCCCACACCGGAGGCGCGCCGGCGGCCAGAACGCATCGGGCGGCTACTGGTACTGGCCGGGCTGGCCCACCCTGCCCTCGTACTCGCCGGCCGGGACATCATCCGCCAGGCCCGACAAGCCGACGCCGGCCCGGAGGACGGTCCGGCCAGCGCTACGGCGACCGGCAAGGTCGACGCCGCACTGGCCGCCTCGCTGACGGTCGCCGGCGTCGTGCTGGCGCTGCTCCACTGAGCTCGACCGGTCCGTCGCCGACCATGGTTCGACTCCACGCCTAGCTGCGATCTTCTCGAAATAGCCCGTGAGCAGGCCGACGTGTCCGGTCGGGCGCGGTCACGCCAGACTCTCCAGCCGTGCCCTGGTCCCGATCCTCGACCGTCGACGAGCTCCCGCACGACCCGGTCGGGGAGGTGGCGGCCGCTGCGATCGCGGCGATGCTCGGGGAAGCGTCGGTCGAGCTCGTCTACTCCCCCGAGGACGGCCCGCTCCCGGAGCCGCCCGACGGGCTGGCCACGGCCAGCGCCACCGGACCCGGTCCTCGCGGGTGGCGGGTCACGATGGTCGCGCGCCTCGACGACCGTCTGGCGCCGCTGACGACGGCGGCCGGCGCCCCACTCCTCGAGGTCCTCCGTGCCGCTCCCGCCGCCGGCCTGCGGGCTGCCGCCCAGTTCCCGACCGACCGCCGTGCCGGGGCCGTGACTCTGAGCCCGTCGCTGCAACGTGCGCTGCGGGACACCATCGTCGTCGAGACGCTCGGCGCTCACCACGGCTGCGCTCTCGGCCAGCCCGTTTCCACGACATTGTTGGCGGCCACCATCGAGTTCCTCATCGAACTGAGCGGCACCAGGGTCGAGTCCCATGACATCACGCACGGCGTGATCATCAGCAACGTCCTCCCCGACCGGCCCCGGCTCGAGTTCCGGTACCCCGATGACGTGCGGGCCGCCAAGCGGGCCCCGCTGCTCTTCGACGGCCAACGGTCGGTGCTGGTGGTCGACCCCGAAGGCCGGGCCCGCACCGAACTGCAGCGCCACCGGCTCCAGCGTCTCAACCCGAGCGCCTCCCCCCTCCGGGGCTTCGTTGCCGAGCTCGCCCACAGCGGTTCGTTCGTCGCCGAGGGGACCCGCCATCTCGGCGGGATCGGCTTCTTCCTCCGAGCCGACCGCACCATCTGGGTCTTCGCCGACGGCCAGCCGATCCTCATCCGCCGAGGGGAGCGATGGACGGCGTTCCCGCTGGAGCTGGCCACGGCGATCGCCAACACCATCAGCGCCAGCGCCGCCACCGCCGAGATCCTCGTGCGCGCCGCGTTCATCATCTCGTCCCAACGCCACGGGGCCATCCTGGCCATCGTCGAGGACCCCGACTCGCTGGCACCGATCGTGTCGGCCAAAGACCGCTACGACCTCCGCAACGCGCTCGACCCCGACGGTATGCAGGCCGAGACCCGCCTTCACCACCTGATCGACGCCGAGGACCTCGACGCCCAGACCCTGGCCCGGCTGGCGGCCCTCGACGGCGCCACCATCCTCGACCGCGACGGTCACCTGTTGGCGTACGGCGCCATCGTCACCAGCTCCGACAGCCAGCACGAGGGAGCCCGCACCGCCGCCGCCAAGACCTTGTCCCACACCGCCGAGATCGTGCTCAAGATCTCGGCCGACGGTGACATCACGGTGTTCCGCGACGGCGAGGCGTTGGCGAAGCTGCTCAGCTGACCGGCGGCTGCTCCTGCTCGATCGTACGGCGCGACGCACCGCCGCGGGGGCGGCCGGTCGGTCTCCACGACGCGGTTTCACGGTGCCGGCCAGCATCGTCAGGCGGGTACCGGGCCGACCTCGGCCGCCTGAGAGGCGATCGTCGGATCAGCTACGTTGGGCACGAGCCCCGGGCTGGTCGGTTCGGGCGGAGGGGGGTTCTCGGACATGCCTCGATACATGGTGCAGCGGACATTTCCCGACGGGTTGCGCATCCCCGTCGACGACTCGGGACGCGAGACCGTCGCCAAGGTCGTCGCCAACAACGCCACCCAGGGTGTGACCTGGCTGCACTCCTACGTCACCGGCGACGCCCAGACCACGTTCTGCATCTACGACGGGCCCAGCCCGGACGCGATCCGCAGCGTGGCCGAGCGCAACGGGCTGCCGATCGACAGCATCACCGAGGTCAACGTCCTCGACCCGTACTTCTACGCCTGACCAGTAGGGCCTCGGCCCCTCCCGCGGCCCGAGGTTGACGGACCAGCCGACGGGTAGGCCTGACCGGGATGAGCCGATCAGGAGTGCCAGACATGCCCGCGGCGGCCAGGCGTCGTCGACACGGCTGTCTCGCTTCGAGCCCGGCCCGGCCAACGAGGCCCCTCTCGCTGGTCGTGGCTGGTTGGCTCGTCGTCGCCCTGTTCGGCGCGTGCTCGAACGACGACGCCGAAGCGCCCCCCCGGGGCTGCGGCTGCTGCGTCGGCGTCCGACGCCGAGCTACCCACGACCCCGGCCGGGGACCAGCTGCGATGGGCCCTGACCGAGGGCGCCGGCGCCGACGATGCCGAGCTTGGCGAACACTTCTCGGCCGACTTCCTGGCCCAAGTCCCTACCGGTGAGCTGCGTACGGTGCTGGCTGGGTTCGACGCCGCCCGGGTCAGCGAGGTGCGCTCGTCGGAGCCGACCAAGCTCGAGGCGGTCGTCGTGGCCGCTGACGGCTCCGCGCTGACGGCCGAGCTGTCGGTCGAGGCCGGCGAGCCGCACCGCATCAACGGCCTGTTGTTCGAGGCGGCCCAACTGGCCGCACCCCCCGCGAGTTGGCCCGAGGTGGACGAACGGCTCGGCGCCCTCGCCTCGCGGGCATCGATCGTGGCCGCCGAGGTCGGAGACGACGGTTCGCTCGCCGCCGTCCACGAACGGGCCAGCGATCAGGCCGGCCCCATCGGTTCGGCGTTCAAGCTCTATGTCCTGGGCGCGCTGGCCGAGGCGGTGAGCGCCGGCACCGTGGCCTGGGACGACGGCCTGGTCATCGAGGAAGCCGACCGCAGCCTGCCCTCCGGTCGCCTCCAGGACCGGGTGGGCGAGACCGTCGCGGTGGCCGAAGCGGCCCAGGGGATGATCTCCATCTCCGACAACACGGCCACCGACCTCCTGATCCGCACGCTCGGCCCGCCGGCGGTCGAGGCCGTCCTCGACCCGATGGGCCTCAGCGCGCAGTCGCGTGCCCGCACGGTCCCGTTCCTGACCACCCGCCAGCTGTTCACGCTGAAGTGGGGATCGCCACCCGACCTCCTCGCCGAGTACGCCGCCGCGCCCGAGGAGCAGCGCCGGCGCCTGCTGGCCGACCTGCCGGCGGAGCTGCCGCCGACCAGCGCCGTCGACCCCCGACGGCCGGTCGAGGTCGACCGGGTCGAATGGTTCGCGTCGCCCCGAGAGCTCGCCGCCGCCCAGGTGTACCTCGACCAGCGACGGAACGAGCCCGGCCTCGAGCCCCTGACCGAGGTCCTGGGCTCGAACCCCGGCCTCCCCCGCGACCCCGCCACCTGGCCCCACGTCGCGTTCAAGGGCGGCAGCGAGCCCGGCGTGCTCGCCTTGTCGTGGCTGCTGGAGCGCGCTGACGGCCGCCGCTTCGTGGTGGCCCTGGTTGCGTCCGACCCCGACAAGGCCCTCGACGAGGGCGAGGGCGCCGCCATCGCCAACGGGGCGATCAACCTGCTCGCCGCCGCTGGACAACCTGAGCCGCCGGCGGGATAGCGTCAACTGGCGACGCCGCGCCCGGACGTAGTCGGGAACTGGTGTCCAGCCAGATCTAGAACCACTCTGGCATGGGGGTTAGGCTCCGGAGATGTCGAGGGCGACATCCCGTTGACCACGACGCCCTGCTCCGCCGGCACGGTATGCAGGTCACGGCCCAGCGCCTTGCGGTCCTGCGGGCGGTGTCCGAGCGGCCGCCCAGTGCGGCGGACGACATCGTCAGGATCGTACGGGACCGCATCGGCGCGGTCTCACCATGAGCCACCAGAAGCACCCCGATCGAGAGGAGATGGACGTGTCTGAGAGCGGTAGCGAAAGCGAGAACCCAGTAATCCCCTCCCCCACTCCCAAGGAGGGTCGGCCGCTGTCGAACCAGGACTGGTGGCCGAACCAGCTGAACCTGCAGGTTCTCCACGACCACTCGCCCGAGTCCGATCCGATGGGCGCGGGCTTCAACTATGCAGAGGAGTTCAAGACCCTTGACCTCGACGCCCTGAAGCAGGACGTCTTCGAGATGATGACGACGTCCCAGGACTGGTGGCCGGCCGACTACGGCCACTACGGGCCGCTGTTCATCCGGATGAGCTGGCACGCCGCCGGCACCTACCGCATCGCCGATGGCCGGGGCGGTGGCGGCTCCGGCGCGCAGCGCTTCGCCCCTCTCAACAGTTGGCCTGACAACGCCAACCTCGACAAGGCCCGTCGGCTGCTGTGGCCGGTGAAGCAGAAGTACGGCCGCAAGATCTCCATGGCCGATCTGATCGTCTTCGCCGGCAACTGTGCGCTGGAATCGATGGGGTTCGAGACCTTCGGTTTCGCGTTCGGGCGACCCGACGTCTGGGAGCCCGACGAGGTCTTCTGGGGCTCTGAGGACACGTGGCTCGGAGACGAGCGCTACAGCGGCGAGAGGGAGCTCGCCGGTCCTCTCGGGGCCGTGCAGCTGGGCCTCATCTACGTGAACCCGGAGGGGCCCAACGGCAACCCGGACCCCCTCGCCTCGGCCAAGGACATCCGAGAGACCTTCAGCCGCATGGCGATGAACGACGAGGAGACGGCTGCGCTCATCATCGGCGGCCACACGTTCGGGAAGTGCCATGGCGCCGGCGATCCCGACCTCGTCGGCCCGGAGCCCGAGGGTTGCCCGGTAGAGGCGCAAGGCTTGGGCTGGCAGACCAACTTCGGCACCGGCAAGGGCGTCGACACGATCACCAGCGGGCTCGAAGGCGCATGGACCAACGAGCCCACGACGTGGGACAACGGTTACCTCGACAACCTGTTCGACTACGACTACGAGCTGACGACCAGCCCCGCCGGCGCGAACCAGTGGACCCCCAAGGATCCCGCAGCTCAGGGCACCGTGCCGGATGCTCACGACCTGTCCAAGCGGCACGCCCCCATGATGCTGACGACGGACCTCGCGCTGAAGGTGGACCCGATCTACGCCCCGATCGCGAAGCGCTTCCACGAGAACCCGGACCAGCTCGCCGACGCTTTCGCCAAAGCCTGGTACAAGCTCTTGCACCGCGACATGGGCCCTGTCACGCGCTACCTCGGCCCGTGGGTCCCGGAGCCGCAGCTGTGGCAGGACCCCGTCCCCGCGGTTGATCACGACCTGATCGGGGAGGCGGACATCGCTGCCCTCAAGGGCAAGATCCTCGCATCGGGGCTGTCGATCTCCCGGCTGGTCTCCACCGCTTGGGCCTCGGCGGCCAGCTTCCGAGGCACCGACATGCGCGGAGGGGCCAACGGGGCGCGGGTACGCCTTGCACCCCAGAAGGACTGGGAGGTCAACGAGCCCGCCGAACTGGCCAGGGCGCTGCAGGCGCTCGAGCAGGTCCAACAGGACTTCAACAGCTCGCAGTCGGGCGGGACCAAGGTCTCGCTCGCCGACGTGATCGTCCTGGGCGGCTGCGCCGCCGTCGAGCAAGCGGCGAAGAACGCCGGACATGACGTACTGGTCCCGTTCGCGCCGGGCCGCGGCGACGCCTCGCAAGAGCAGACCGACGTGGAATCGTTCGCCGTACTCGAACCGACCGCCGACGGGTTCCGCAACTACTCCCGTGCCGGAGAGAAGTTGCCGGCGGAGCAGCGGCTGCTGGACCGAGCGAACCTGTTGTCGTTGACCGCTCCCGAGATGACGGTCCTCGTCGGCGGCATGCGTGCCCTGAATGCCAACTTCGGGGCATCCGCGCACGGCGTCTTCACCGACCGGCCCGAGACGTTGACCAACGACTTCTTCGTGAACCTGCTCGACATGGGCACGGAATGGAAGGCGTCCATCTCGGCTGAGAACGCGTACGACGGCCGCAACCGCGCGACGGGCGCGCTCACCTGGACCGCCACCGCCGCCGACCTCGTCTTCGGTGCGAACTCCCAGCTCCGTGCCATCTCGGAGGTCTATGCCGGCGACGACGCTAAGGAGAAGTTCGTGCATGACTTCGTGGCTGCGTGGGACAAGGTCATGAAGCTCGATCGCTTCGACCTCGCCTGACCGACGCCGCCCGTCGGTGACCGGTCCACCCGGACCGGTCACCAGGCACCACGAGCTGGGGGGCTGCGCCCCCCCGCCCCCCATCGCCGCCCGGCTCCCTAGCGGTCGCTCGGTCGGCATCTGCTCGGTCCCGAAACTTGTCACAACGTCAAGCATTCTCAGGACCGAGCAGATCTAGAGGCACCACGCGAGCAGCTCAGCCGGTTCGTTTCTTGTCTACTGAGCAGCAGGTCACCCCGGCCCATGGCGGCAGGGTCGCCGGCGACGTTGGTCCACACGCCGGCGCCCTCGACGACGACCCTGCCGCGCTAGGGCTCGACGTCGACCTCGGCGTCGTCCTCCTCGATGTCGCCGGGCCGTAGGCTCTCGAGGCCGGCCACGGCGTCCTCGACGCCGAGAGCGGCTGCGTCGCGCCACCACTGCGCCGCGCCGTCGTCGCCATCGATCCGGCATTGGTACTGACGCAGCAGGCCGAGGTTGAACATCGCCCCGGCGTGGCCGAGGGCGGCGGCTGCCCGCCACCAGAACTCGGCACCATCGTCGCCGTCGATCTGGCCCCGTTGTTGGCAGAGGGCCCCCACACCGAATGCGGCGTCGGCGTGACCGCGACCGGCCGCCGCCCGCCACCAGAACTCGGCACCATCGTCCCCTTCGACCTGGCCCGCGGCGCGCAGCACGGCTCCGAGGTTGTACATGGCCCCGGCGTGACCCAGGGAGGCCGCCTGCCGGTACCACGACCGACCTTCGGGCGTACGGCTCGAAGCGTCGTCCATGAGGCGCCCGAGGTTGAACATCGCTTCGGCGTGACCGAGCCGGGCGGCATTGCGCCACCACGCCTCGGCTCCGTCGTCCCCGTCGAGGCGGCCTCGCTGGGCCGCGACGACCCCAAGATTGGCCATCGCACCGGCATGGCCGAGCCCGGCGGCGGCCCGCCACCAAGTCTCGGCGCCGTCTTCCCCGTCGAGGCGGCCTCGCTGGGCCGCGAGGAGGGCGAGGTTGGCCATGGCATCGGCATGGCCGAGCCCGGCGGCGGCGCGCCACCAGGTCTCGGCCTCGGCCCGGTCGTCGTCGCGGTCTCGCGATGCGAGCAGGTTGCCCAAGTTGGCCATAGCCCGGACCTCACCGTCGGCCGCGGCGCGCCGCCACCACGGCTCGGCCCCGTCGGTGCCGTCGACACGGCCCTGCGCCGCCAGCAGCGAGGCGAGCCGATTGACGGCGTCGAGGATGCCGGCGCCGGCTGCCCGGCGGTACCACGCCTCGATCTCGGCGGCGCGGTCGCCGGTCCCGCTCCCTTCCTCGGCCAGGAGGGCGAGGTTGAACATGGCGTCACCAGCGCCGAGATCGGCCGCGGCGCCCCACCATGCGGCGGCCCCGCGACCATCACTGTCGAGGTAGGCCAGGGTCCCGATGGCCAGCATGTCGGCCGGCTCGAGGACGCCCGCGGGCAGGTCGGCCAGCCAGACCGGAAGCCGCCGTTGACGGGTGAGCCGGCCGGCGACACCGTCGTCGAGCCGGTAGCCGGACGGTTGGCCGGGCAGGTTCGGGTAGAGCAGCGCTCGCCGGCCGCCGGGCCGCATCGTCGCCCAGGCCACCGCTTGATCGAGGTCGTCAGGATCGAAAGGTTGCGCCGTGGTCTGGGCCTGGTACCGCTCGACGAACGGGCCGAGCTTGTCCAGCGGCACGCTGCGACCGGGACGGATCAACCACCAGTCCAGCGCCGCGTCCATCAGCGCCGCGGCCAGCGGGAACGTGAGTCGAGCGGCACCGACCCTCTCGGTCAGCCGGCGCACGCCGGCGAACTTCTCGGAGAGGTGCCGGATCTCGCGCCGGGTGCCGACCAGTTCCGGGTGACGGGCCCACAAGCCGCCCATCTCGGCCGGGTTCAGCGACGCTGACAGTGGGACGGCGTTGGCGTGTAGCCGGATGGCCGTCTTGGGCTCGACGGTGTGGGCCAGACGGGTGTCGGGGGTGAGCTTCAGCCCGGCCGTGAGGCAGGTCCCGACGACCACCACGTGCCGGTGGGGGTCGTGGGTCAGCGCGTGGAGGTCGTCGAGGACGACGGCGTCGCCGGCATCGGCCAAGTGGAAGTGGATGTCGTCGAGGACGACCACGAGCGGGACGCCCGGGTCCGGCCCGGCCGCCGGACCACCGGTCCCGCCGAGATCCCGCACGAACTCCGCGAGAGGCCGCGTGCCCACCCCGGGGCGGGAGATCCAGGCCACCGGAGGGTCGATCCCGGCCGAACGGGAGCCGGCCACGAGCCGCTCGAGGAGCGTGCGGGTCTTGCCCGCCGTGGGGGGGCCAGATACCACGATCAGCCGGTGCCACCCCGGCGGTCGCGCCGGGTCGAAGGCCACCGCCACCGCGGTGTCGAGGGTCTGGTCGGCAGAGCGTTCGACGTAGACGGGCACGGCGCCGCCGGCCTCGTCCGATCGCTGCGAGGGCCACAGGTCGTCCCACGGGAGGTCGTCGAGGCGGAACATCCCGCCGAAGCAGCACCACCGGTCGAGGTCGGACCGTTCGGGGGGCTCGGGCCGTTCGGGCTCGCGACCGCCGTCGCCGTCCTCGGCGCGTCCCGCCGGCCGGCGCAGGCTCTCGCTCACCGACCTTGGATAGCACCCCCGGGCACGGCCCGCTACCGGCGTCGGCGTACCATCCCAGCGTGCGTATTGGGGTGGATGGGGGAGAGGCGGACGCCGAACCAAAGCCCGCGGGCCGGTTCTCGATCTGGCTGCGCGACATGAAGCAAGGGCTCGAGAGCGGCAGCGGGATGGACGTGCCCTGCGGAAGCTGCAACGCATGCTGCCGATCGACCCAGTTCATCCCCATAGGGCCCGACGAGACCGACGTCTTGGCCCACATTCCACCCCAGGCGCTGGTCCCGCTCCTCAGCCTGCCGCCCGGCCACCTCGTGATCGGCTACGACGAACACGGGCACTGCGCCATGTTGAAGGACGACCGGTGCACGATCTACGAGAACCGGCCGCGGGCCTGTCGCCTGTACGACTGTCGGATCTTCACCGCCGCCGGGATCGAGGTCGAAGAGCCGGAGAAGGTCTCGATCGCTCAACGCGCGCGGCACTGGCAGTTCGAGCACCCCACGCCGCTCGACCGTGCCGAGCACGACGCCGTCCGCGCTGCGGCCCGCTTCCTCGACAGCCTCCGCGACGTCGTGCCCGACGCGCCCGCGGCCAAGGACTGCGCCGAGTTGGCCGTGGTGGCGATCCGCTCCCACGGCGCCTTTCTCCGCCGCGACACCGCCGCCACCGCCGCCACCGACGACTCCGACACCGCAGGGACCGCTCGACCGCCGCCGTGACCACCGGCTCGCGCAGTGGTCATTGACCTGGGGATTCTCAGTGGGCCGTGAGGGAGTCGAACCCCCGACCCCTTGCGCGTCATGCAAGTGCTCTAACCAGCTGAGCTAACGGCCCGAGAGCGGGTCACAGTACCAGGGCGCCGGCCACCGATCGGACGCCGCGGCGACCGGGCCGGGCGTGTCGCTCAGAGATTGCCGCGGCGGGCCTGTTCACGCTCGATGGCCTCGAACAGGGCCTTGAAGTTGCCCTCACCGAAGCCCGTAGCGCCTTCGCGCTGGATGATCTCGAAGAACACGGTCGGGCGGTCGGTCACGCATTCGGTGAAGACCTGGAGCAGGTAGCCATCGGCGTCGCGGTCCACGAGGATGCCGAGTTCGGCCAGGCGGTCCCACGGGAGGTCGGCACCGAGATCGGCCAGGCGACGGCGGGCGTCGTCGTAGTAGGCGACGGGGACGTCGAGGAACCGCACGCCCCGCTCGCGGAGCGCCGCCACGCTGGTCACGATGTCGTCGGTAGCCAGGGCGATGTGTTGGACACCGGGCGACCCGTAGTAGTCGAGGTACTCGTCGATCTGGCTCTTGCGCCGGCCGGCGGCCGGCTCGTTGATGGGCAGCACGACCCGGTCGTGGTCCCAGACCACCGTCGACATCAGCGCCGAGTACTCGGTCGAGATGGCGTCGGGGTCGAAATGGGCCAGCCGGTCGAAGCCGAGCGCCGACTGGTAGTAGCCGACCCAGCGGTCGAGCTGGCCCTGTTCGACGTTCCCGACGACGTGGTCGACCCGGTCGATGCCGACGGGAGCGCCCAGGGGATCGACGTAGTCGGCGGCCTCGAACTGGGGCGCGAACGGCCCTCGGTAGCGGGACCGGTCGAGGAAGGTGTGCACGGTCTCGCCGTACGTGGCGATGGCGGCGTGGCGAACGGTGCCCCGCCCGTCGACATCGACGTCGTTCGCGGGGGGCCGTACCGGGACGGCGCCGCGGGAGAGGGCGCCGGCGTAGGCGTCATCGACGTCGTCGACGAGAAAAGCGACGTCCCGGACACCGTCGCCGTGGCGGCGGACGTGGGCGGCGATGGGCGAACCCGGGTGCAGGGCGCCGGTGACGAGGAACCGGACCTTGCCCTGCGCGAGCAGGTAGCTCACCCGGTCACGGCGCCCCGTCTCGGGCCCGGCGTGGGCCACGAACCGGAAGCCGAAGGCCGAGGCCAGGAAGCCGGCGAACGTGCGGGCATTGCCGACCCACCATTCGAGGTGGTCGATGCCGACCAGGTGCGGCGCCGGGAGTTGTTCGGCGTCACGGCTCCCGGCGACGGGCACGGTGCTCGTCATGCCGCCACCTGTCCCGTCCGGTCGCGGTCGAGGCCCTCCCAGAAGACCTGTACCGCGTCGAGCACGGCGGCGCCGGCAGCGAGGAAACGGTCCTCGTCGAACCACGGCTCGTCGTAGACGGCGGACAGCTCGTCGGCGGTGTGAGCCGCGTGCTGGTCCTCGACCCGGTCGTGCCACGTCCAGAAGCCGAGCGCCAGACCGGGGCACTGCCGGTCGCGGAACTCCCGCAGGCCGGCGATGAGCTCCTTCCAGAAGCCGGCCGCGGCCCAGTTCTCCACCGCATGGGAAGCGCCTTCGGACTCCGACGGGTCGTCCGAGCCGTAGATGCGCAGGAGCTCGTCGCAGAAGTGCAGCGTGGCCGGCGTGGCGTGGCGCCGCTTGCCGAGATCGACGAAACCGAGGCCGAGCGGCTCGGCGAAACGCACCAGCCATTCGAAGTGGGCAGCCGAGCTCCGGAAGCGGCTGCCTTCGACGGTGCCGTCACCGGCGACGCCCTCCTCGTCGGCGCGACCGTTGAAGGCCACCCCCAGCTCGTTCATGAGGATCTCCTTGCCGGCGTGATAGGCGGCGAGGGTCGGGGCGTTGATGACCTTGCGCAGCTGGGCCTCGACGAAGAGGTGGCTGAACACCGAGAACTGGACGGTGAGGTGCCGTACGTCGGCTGCCGTGGCCTGCCCGCGGGCGAACCAGGCGGTATAGGGGTTGGCGACCACCACCGGATGACGGTGGACGGACTCGTCGACTCGGGCCCGGAAGTCGTCGATCACGGAGGCCTCCTCAGGACGATGTGCTCGTTCGAGTGAACGGCGGTCCGTCGCGCCTGTCAACTGTCAGGAGCTTGCTTATACAGATCGCTCATCCCGGAGCCGACGGCGCCTACGATCCGGCACATGTTGCCCAGCGCCATCGACAGGCTCGACGCTCGACTCATCCTGGCCATGGCCGAGGTCCCCCGGGCCGGGGTGATGGAGCTCGCCCGCCGGCTCGGCGTCGCCCGGGGCACGGCCCAGGCCCGCCTCGACAAGCTGCAGCGCCGCGGCGTCGTCACCGGCTTCGGCCCCGACCTCGACCTGCGGGCACTCGGCTATGACGTACTGGCGTTCGTCAGCCTCGAGATCGCCCAGGGCCGGCTGGCCGACGTCGTCGACCACCTCGGCTCGATCCCCGAAGTGATCGAAGCCCACGCCACCACCGGTCCCGGCGACCTGCACTGCCGCGTCGTCGCCCGCACCAACGCCCACCTTCAGGACGTGATCAACGCCGTCCTCGAGGTCGAGGGCATCGATCGCACCACGACCCAGATCGCCCTGACCGAACAACTCGGCCACCGCGTCCTGCCGCTGGTCTCCCAGCTCGCGACCTGAGCTCGATCCTCCACGACCGTGTGCCGCTCGTCCCAGGAGGACGACCGATGCACACGCGCCGGGCCCAGCCGGCGAGCTCTAGCGACGACCGTGCCGCGCCCGTCGCGCCGCGGCCGATGCACGATCGTCGCCGCGGGTGGGTCAGCCGGGGCGCCGGCCGATCACCAGGTGGTGGGGCCAGGGATAGCCGCGGTCGACCCGGCGGGTCTCGACGTCGAGCCCGGCGCCCGCCAGCCAGCCCGCCATCTCGACGGGCGGGACGAACGTGAGGCCGGCGCCGACCGACTCGGTGATGCGGAAGACCTTGGTGGCGAGCGTCTCCTGGAACCGGTTCCAGGCCAGCTTCCACCGGGGCTCGAGCGCCATCTCCTTGAGCACGACGGCCCCGCCGGGGCGGACCGCGGCGGCCGCCGCCTCGACCAGCGCTTGCTGGTCGGCCTCGGCCAACAGGTAGAGCACGTCCACCATGACCACCGCGTCCCAGGCGGCCTCGGGCCCGGGCCGGTAACCGGGCGCCACCGCCTCGAAGCGCACCGACGCAGTGCCTGGGGTGAGCCGGCCCGAGGCCGCGATCGCTTCGAGGATCTTGGCCTCGTCGATGTCGACCCCGGTCACCGACCGTGCCGGCGACGACAGGGCCAGATGGAGGGCCACCAGCCCGTGGCCGCACCCCACCTCGAGCACCTCGCCCACCGCCGGCACGGCGGCGTCGACGGCCCCCAGGGGGCACCACCACCACCGCAGCCGGGTATGCAGGCGGGTCGAGCGGGCCACACCGGGCGCGGCGAACAGCGCCACCGCCGGCGGCGCGGTCAATGGGCGACCTCAGCGCCGGTACCAGCGCCGGAGCGCCAGCGTAGGCTCGGCCGAGAGCGGACTGCAGGGCCGGCGAAGGCCGGCAACGCCGTCATCGGCCCCGTCCCTCCAGCGCGGCGAACGAACCGAGCTCGAAACCGTTGCGGGCCACCGCCTCCCGGGCCGTCGACGACACCAGGGCGGCGAGCTCGTCACCCCACCGGTAGCCCCACTGGTACCGGGCCAAGTCGGGGTCGTCGTGCTCGCCCGGGTGCAGGCCCAGCTCGGCGGTGACGGCACCGGTGGCCCCCAAGCGGTCGACGGTGGCGACCAACTCGGGTTCGGCCAGGGTGCCGCCCTCGTCGAATCCGGCGAAGGCTTCGGGGGCGGCCGGCGACCCGGCCGTGCGGAGCCTTCGGCGCAGCCGAGCGGCCAGGGCGTTGACGGCGAGACCGGCCGGCGCCCTCGACACCGAGCCCGGCACCCGCACCGCCGGCACCTTCCAGCGCTGCGCCAGCGTCAGCACCACCGTGCCCACCCGGGGCCAGAGGTGCAGGTGCTGATGGGTGTCGACGTGGGTGACCCGGGAGCGGCCCACCGCCGCCACCACGGCCTCGATCTGGGCTGCGAACTCGCGCTCGAGGTCGGCGGGATCGACCCGGCCGGCCGCCATCCGGGGGAGGAACTGCCGCCACGACAACGCCAGCCGGCCGTGGCGGTCGACCAGCGTCGGGACCTCGGCCGCGCTCAACAGGGGAGGGTCCTCCCCCACCGCGGCCAGGTGGGCGCCGACGCCCAGGGCCGGGGCCTCGTCCAGCCATGGGGCGGTCGCCGCGAACGCCGGCCCGACCGCCAACGCCGAGGTCGACGTGACGATGCCGTCGTGATGGGCCCGCAGGATGGCGCGTGACACACCCTGGGTCAGGCCGTAGTCGTCGGCGTTGACGATGAGGAGCCGGGGCCGAACCGGAGGCGACGATGGCCCGCTCCGCGGCTCGGTCCGCTCGACGGTCGGCATGATGCCGATCGCTTGGCCGGCGAGCCCGCTCACCGGCGGCGCAGGGCGCGCTCGGGGAGTCGCTCGACCTTGCGCAACGACGGCAGCAACGCCGCCAGCTCCCCCAGGATGCGCACCACCACGGTGGGAGACGACAGCGTCGACGTGCCCCGGTCGCGGGGGAAGTAGTCGACGCCGAACTGGATGATGTTGAAGCCCCGCCGCTGCGCCCGGGCCAGGAGCTCCACGTCGATGAACGACCCTTCGCTCTGGAGGTCCAGGTGCTCGAGGATGCTCCGTCGCAGCAGCTTGAAGGCGAAGTTGACGTCGCGGATCCGCAGCCGCAGCAGCACCTTGACCATCGAGTTGTAGACGTGGCTGTAGAGCGCCCGCCGGGCACCCTCGCCGGTGCGGTCGAAGCGGTAGGCGCTAACGATGTCGGCGTCGTAGACCCGCAGCAAGCGCAGCGCCTTGCCCAGGTCGGCCAAGTCGAAGGGCATGTCGGCATCGGTGTAGAGGACCAGCTCGCCCGCGGCCTCGGCCAGGCCGGTACGGACGCTGCCGCCGAGCTTGCGGTTGACGGCGTGGTGCACGACCCGGACCCGGGCGTCGGCGGCGGCGAGGTCGTCGGCCAGCTTGCCGGTGCCGTCGGTGGAGGCGTCGTCGACGAGCAGCACCTCGTAGGTACCGATGTCGCCCCGGGACACGAGGTCGTCGCCAGTCTCGATGGCGGCGGCGACGGTCCGGTGGATCATCTCCTCCTCGTTCCACATGGGGAAGAAGAAGGTGAGGCTGGCGAACGTCGGCTCCATGGTCGACGGCGAGGTTAGTGCCCCGCCTACGGGCGAGCGCCGGCCGCCGCGTCGTCAGGTCAGGTAGTAGCCGCGGGCGTACATCGACGCGAACCCGACGAGGGCGACGGCGCTGACCGCCAGGACAGCCTGTTGCAGGCGTATCCGCCCGGCGAGGTGCTCGCCGGCCAACGCGAACACCGGGAAGGCGCCGAGCAGATAGCGGCCCATGCCCTGGAAGTCGCCGGTGCCGATGAAGGGGATGAGCAGGATCGCAGCGGTGTACGCGCCATAGCCCCAACCGAACCGCTTGACCACCCACGGGATGGCGGCGATGAAGATGAGCGCCAGCGCGCCCTGAAGGATGAGCCGGGGGGTGAAGCCGCTGAAGGGCTCGTCCCGGAGCCGGCCGAGGAAACCGAACTTGAGCCACGTGCGCACGCCGGCACCCTGGTCCCACCCGGGCGCCCCCTGGACGGTGAGGAAAGCGAACGGGTCGCCGACACGGTGGGCCAGGTAGAGGCAGTAGCCGACGATGCCGCTGAGCGAGAGCAGGACGCCGGCGTCGACGGCCCGGGCGCGGCCGGGCTGGAAGCGCCACCGGGCCCGCTCGCGGGCCAGCACGCCGCCGGCGCTGTCGTCGGCCCGGGCCGGGTCGCGGGTGAGCACCCCCCGCCGTTCCAGGGCCACCGCCACCAGGCCGATGACGACGGCGGCGCCGGTGGGGCGCCCGGCGGTGGCGGCCAGCGCGACGACGCCGGCCAGCACCGGCCAGCCCCGGTCGAGCAGGACGAAGGCGCCCATGGCCGAGGCCAGGAACAGGGCGTCGCCGTAACCGGAGCCGAACAGGAAGTACGCGTACGGGTAGAGGAGGACCAACAGCAGCGCGGCCCGGGCCCCTGGCGGCTCGAGACGGGCCTTGAGCCACAGCCACAGCAACAGGGCGAACCCCAGCCCGGCGGCCAACGTGGTCACGTGCATGGCCCAGGGGTAGTCGCCGACGACCTGGGCCACCGCCCGGGCGGTGAGCGGGTACGCGGGCCAGAACGCAACCGAGGACTGCCGGCCGGCCTTGAATTCGGACACGTTGGCCTCGGTGTAGCCGTTGGCGGCGATATCGAGGTACCAGCTGCTGTCGTACTGGAGCCAGGCGCCGACGGCCGGCTCGGTGGTCGGGTAGCCCTGGCTGTCGGGGTTGCCGTCGTCGGGGTCGCCGTAGGCCAGGTAGGCGTGAGAGGACCACACCACCAACCACAGGGCGGCGCCGATGGCCAGGAACACGAGCACGGGCAGGGGCCACGATCTCGGCTCGCCGTCGGGCGGTCGTGGGCCCGGCCGGCGGCCGGTGCCGGCCGGCGCCGTCTTCATGACCGGCGCCGCATGACGAGCCCGGCGCTCACCATCCCGAGCCCGGCCAGCCCGGCCAGGAAGATCCCCACCCCGACGCGGACCTTCACATCCTCGGCGGGCACCCCGAACTGTGACTGGATGGCGTTCGCCTTGGACTGGGCGTCGGCCAGGTTGGCGAGGGCGATGGTGAAGCTGGCCCCGCCGGCGACGAAGAGGGCCACCTTGAGGTACTCGTCCCGTCGGCGGTGCAACAGGGCAGCCCCGACGAGTACGGCGACGACGCCGGCGGCCAGGACCGCTTTTCCTCCGCTCCCGACCCAACCGGTCTCACCGCTGCCGGGGGCGACGAAGCCGTCGACAGCCACCTCGAACCACGTCTGGAAGACGGCGCCGGCGGCCAGCACCCCGGCGATCATGGAGCCGAACGCGGCCAGGCGGTTGTCGGACGGAGCCGACGACGACCGCTCGGCATCGGCCGCCCATCGGGGCTTGGCCGTCAGCGGGTCGGCCCGCCCGCCGGTCCGGGCCCGCCCCGCCCCCGGGACCGATCCCGCCGCCATCGCCTCGGCCCGCCCTGCGGGCGGCACCGACGTCCTCGCCCTCGGGGCATACCGCGACCGCCGGGGCGTCGGATCGGCGGTGGCATCGAGGACGGCGCCGCAGCGCGGACAGAAGGAGGCGCCGTCATCGGCAACCCGGTACTGGCAACTGGCGCAGACGACCACCGGGGCCATCCTCCCTCAGCCCGCCCCACCCGGACCAGCATGCCCCTCCCTGCCGGGCACGAGGGCGTCGGAGGTAGGCCGCGCCCAGCCTAAAGGTGCGCCCCCAGGTCTACTTCTATCCGGGCTCGTAGACGCCCGGGCGGCGATCAACTGGCGCATGCCCGCTTCTTGGGGGAGCTGGCGGCGCAGATGTTGGCGATCGTCTGACGGCTGAGCCCGGTTGCCTCGGCGAGCGCGCGGAGGGTCGCGCCCTCCCGCTTAGCGATCCGGATGACTCGGTCGCGGTCGGAGACTTCCCGGTCGGCGCGCACGGCAAGCAGGCCTGCAGCGGCCACAGCGGCGCCTACGGCGTCGTCGCTGGGACGGGCCGCGGACAGCTCGGCGAATGCGGCATCGGCGATCCGGTCGAGTGCAGTTGCGGTCTTCTTCATCCGGCCTCCAGAGCATCGATGAGCTTCGACCTGATGCCGGTCAGGATTGCTGCGCCGACGGTGAGCTCCTGGCTGCGCGTTCAGCGTGGCTTGCACCCACCCCAGGCACCCGAACTGCTGGCGGTTCGTTGTCCTCCCACGAGAACTCGATGCCTGGAACGCCGGCACGAGAGGTCTCCCGGATGTCCATCCACCCTCGATTGCGATGAACCGAAGGCTGCCCGTGCCGTCTGCGCGAATCTCGATGAGGCCCGGTCCGACGAGGTCGATCGCGTCGCGATCCCACGGTTCCATCTCGACGATGCGCCAGCGTCCCTCGATCTTCACAAGGCAGCAGTCTCGCTCGATCGCGCGACCTATCGTCGAGTCCATGCCGCTCAAGCCAGGTGACAAGGCGCCAGACTTCACGCTCCTCGACCAGAACGGCGAGAAGTTCTCCCTCAGCAAGTCACTGAAGGAGAAGAAGGTATGGCATTTGATCTACTTCTACCCCAAGGCGGACACGCCGGGGTGCACGACGCAGGCGTGCGGGCTGCGCAACGTCATGCCCCGGGTCGGCGGCACCGTGGTGGTGGGGATCAGCCCCGACAAGCCCGAGAAGCAGAAGAAGTTCGACGACAAGTACGCGCTCGGCTTCCCGCTGCTGGCCGACGAGGACCACGGGGTGGCGGAGAAGTTCGAAGTATGGGCCGAGAAGTCGATGTACGGCCGAAAGTACATGGGCATCCTGCGCTCGGCCTTCCTGATCGACGAGAAGGGCAAGGTTGCCGAGGCCTGGTACAAGATCAGCCCCAAGGACACGGTGGCCAACCTGCTCAAGGCAGTCGGCGTCGCCTGACGCCCGCACCGGCCAGCGATTCGGGCGCGAATCTCACGCGTCGGCGCCGGCGATCGTTCTAGGCCTGTGCGCCCGCTACTTCCCCCGTTCCAGGCGCTGCTCGACGAGCACGCCGCCGCCGTGCACCGCTACCTCGTCGCCGCTGTCGGTACCAACGACGCCGGCGACTGCTTCCAGGAGACGATGCTCGCCGCACTGCGGGGCTACTCCTCGCTGGCCCACGCCGACAACCTCGCCGGCTGGCTCTTCACCATCGCCCATCGAAAGGTCCTCGACGCCGCCCGGGCCCGTCAACGCCACCCTCGGCCGGTTGGCGTCCTCGAGGTCGTTGCCGACGAAGCCCTGCCCGCCCCCGGGCCCGAACCTCGCGACGACGCCCTCTGGGCCGCGGTCGACGACCTGCCGCCCAAACAACGGTCGGCGGTGCTGCTGCGCCACGCCGCCGACCGGCCCTACCCCGAGATCGCCGCCGTCCTCGGCTGTACCGAGGCGGCAGCCCGACAGAACGTGCGAGCCGGCCTGGCCCGGCTGCGCGAGGAGGTCCTCCGATGAGCACCGCTATCGAACAGCAGCTGCTGGCCGCCTCCCGCGACGAGCGCGGCTGCGATCGGGCCGTGACCGGTTTCCTGAGCCGGGCCGACGCCGAGGGCCTCATCGACGTGGCCTACTGCGGCTACGACGCCCCGGTCGGTCCGTTGCTGCTGGCCGTCACCGACGACGGCTTGGTCGGCCTCGACCTGCACCCCTCGGACGCCTTCATCGAGGACCTGGCCCGCGAGGTGTCGCCCCGGGTGGTGGAGCTCGCCTCGCCCCTCGACGGCATTCGCCGTCAGTTGGACGAGTACTTCGCGGGCCGGCGCCACGCCTTCGACCATCCCATCGACTGGCGGCGGTCCCGGGGTTTCCGGCTCGCGGTGCGGCGCCGGCTGTACGCCGACGTCGCCTTCGGCCAGACCGTCACCTACAAGCAACTGGCGGCGATGAGCGGGAGCCCGAACGCAGCCCGGGCGGTGGGATCGGCCATGGCCTCCAACCCGGTCCCGATCGTGGTGCCCTGCCACCGCGTGCTCGACTCCGCCGGTCGGCTACACGGCTACGGCGGCGGGCTGCCCATGAAGGAAGCGCTGCTCCGACTCGAAGGCGCCCTCCCGTCCTCGTCAGGCCGCAGCCCACGCCAGTCGTCGCCCGGTCAGACCTCTTCGGCCCAGTCGAAGGGACGAAAGTCCTCGTCGCCCTCGTAGCCGTTGGGCTCCGCGGCCCGAGCGACACGGATGAACTCACGTACCAACCGAGGGTCCTTGTGGCCGGGAAAGGACTCGACGCCGCTCGACACGTCGACACCCCAGGGCCGGATCCGAATGATGGCGTCGGCCACGTTGTCGGGGGTGAGGCCGCCGGCGAGCATCACCCGCCGGCCGATCGGCGCACCTTCGGCCAGGGACCAGTCGAAGACCTCCCCCGAGCCGGGAGTGGGCGAGTCCACCAGGATGGCGTCGGCGCCGTAGTCGTCGGCCCGCTCCAGCGCCGGATCGCCGGCGGCGAACGCCTTGATCACCACCGGCGTGCGCTCCTTCACCCAGCGGGTCTCGGCCGGCGTCTCCCGCCCGTGCAACTGCACCGCCCGCAGGCCGGTGGCCCGGGCGATGTCGAGCACCCGTTGGGGCGCCTCGTTGCGGAACACCCCGACCGTGAGGACCTCGGGCGGCAACCGACGGGCGATGTCCCGGGCCACGGCCGGGGCGATCTGGCGACGCGACGGCGCGAAGACGAAGCCGATGGCGTCGGCCCCCATGGCCACCGCCAGGAGCGCGTCCTCCTCGCTGGTAGTGCCGCAGATCTTGACGAACACCTTCGCAGGCTACCGACGCCGGTAGCGCCCATCGGGGATGTGCCGACTGTGCTAGCTGCGTTCCCCGGCCACGCAGGCCGGGCTGGGCCGCGCCTGCGCTGGCGCTCCGGCGCTCGCACTGGATGCGGGCCCACCACCAGCGCTCTCATCGTCATGAGGACGACGAAAGCCGGGCCGGGCTGGGCCTGCGCTGGCGCTCCGGCGCTCGCACCGGATGCGAG
Organism: Acidimicrobiia bacterium; assembly: GCA_052387955.1. GTDB lineage: Bacteria > Actinomycetota > Acidimicrobiia > Acidimicrobiales > JACDCH01 > JBQTIQ01. Next base: position 22,778 of record JBQTIQ010000080.1, read on the forward strand.
CCCACCACCAGCGCTCTAATCGTCGTCACGATCAAGGCCGGGCTGGGCCGCGCCTACCCTGGCGCTCCTGCGCCGGCGCTGGCGTCAGCGCTGCGGGCGTTGACCCGCGGCCCGCATGGCGGCCACGGCGGCGGCGGGGTCGGCGGCGCGGACGAGGGCTTCGCCCACCAGCACGGAGTGATAGCCGGCCTCCGACAAGGCCCGAGCGTCGTCGGGCCCGGCGATGCCGGACTCAGCCACCCGGACCACCCCCTCGGGCATCTGCGGGGCCATCCGCACAGCACGGGCGCGGTCGACCTCGAAGGTGACCAGGTCACGCTGGTTGACCCCCACCACCGCCGGCCCCACGGTCAGGGCCCGGTCGAGTTCGGCTTCGTCGTGGACCTCGACCAAGGCGTCGAGGCCCAGCTCCCCGGCCAGCGCCTGCAGGTCGGCGAGCTCGGCGTCGTCGAGGCCGGCGACGATCAGGAGCACGGCGTCGGCGCCCATCAGTCGGGCATCGCAGACGTCGTGGGCCGACACGGTGAAGTCCTTGCGCAGCACGGGCACGGTCACCGCCGCCCGCACCGCGGCGAGGTCATGGGCCGAGCCCCCGAAGAACTCGCCGTCGGTGAGCACCGACACCGCGGCTGCTCCGCCGGCGAGGTAGCGCCGGGCGAGGTCGGCGGGCTCGAGGGTGGCGTCGATGTCGCCCCGCGACGGAGACCGCCGCTTCACCTCGGCGATGACGGCGAGGTCGCCCTCGGGCCGATCGGCCAAGGCCCGGGTGAAACCCCGGCCCGGTTCGGTCACGGCGCGGGCCTCGTCCAGCAGGGCGCCGAGAGGACGGGGATCGGCGGCGGCCGCGGCCCGGTGGGCGGCCATGATCCGGTCGAGGTAGGTAGCGGATCCGGGGGTCACCGCCATACTTTGCCAGCTGCGTTCCCAGGCCACGCAGGCCGGGCTGGGCCGCACCTGCGCCGGCGCTCCGGCGCTCGCGTCGGCGCGCCAACGCCCGACCAGGCCCGGCGTCCCCGGGCCACGCAGCCAGGCTGGGCCGCGCCTGCGCTGGCGCTCGGGCGCTCGCATCGGCGGGCCAACGCCAACCAGGCCCAGCGTTCCCCGGCGACGCAGGCCAGGATGGGCCGCATCGGCGGGCAGGCACCGGGCGCGTCCGAGCCCCGATCCTGCCCGGCGGTGCAGCGGCTCGGCGTGGGCACACGATCCTCACACGGTCCTCATCTGTCGATCACAGGTACCGAACCCCGGGTGGGACGATGGGAGACGTGGGCGACTCCGAGGCGGTACCGGTGGTGTTGGTCGAAGACGACCGCCACATCGCCGACCTCGTCTCGCTCTACCTGGGACAGGCCGGCTTCCGGGTCTACCAGGCCGCCACCGGGCGCGCCGGGCTGCAGCTGGTCGCCGACCGGGCGCCGCGACTGGTGATCCTCGATCTCGGCCTACCCGGCGACCTCGACGGCTTCGAGGTGTGCCGGCGGTTGCGGTCCGCCAACGCCGTCCCGGTCGTCATCCTCACCGCCCGCGACGACGAGATCGACCGGGTCCTGGGCCTCGAGCTGGGGGCCGACGACTACGTCACCAAGCCGTTCTCCCCCCGGGAGCTGGTGGCCCGGGTCAAGGCCATCCTGCGCCGGGCCGAGGCGCCGGCCCCGGACAGGGCCCGGGTGGTCGAGATCGGCGGGGTGGCGGTCGACCTCGGCAGGGCCGAGGTACGGGTCGAAGGGCGACCCGTACCGATGACGGCCAGGGAGTTCGCCTTGCTGCGATGCCTGGCCGAGAACCGCGGGCTGGCCCTGTCCCGACGCCAGCTCCTCGACGGCGCCTGGGGTGCGGACTGGTACGGCGACGAGCGGACCGTCGACGTCCACGTCCGCCAGCTGCGCAGGAAGCTGGCCGACGCGCTCCCTCTCGCCACCGTACGCGGCATCGGCTACCGGCTGGGATGACCCGCCGCCTCACGCTGGCCATGGTCGGCATCGTGGTGGCCACGCTGGTCGTGGCCGGCCTGGGCACGCTGGCGCTGGCCCGCGCCGGCGCCCGTCAGCACACCGAGTCCGCGCTGCGCCAGGACGCGGCCCAGATCGCGGCCGCCATCGGTGACGCCGACGACACCGTGACGGCGAGGCTGCTCATCGGGCTGCGGCAGGCCCTGGACCTCGAAGGGGTGGCCGTACTGCGTTTCGGGCCCGGGGGGCGCAGCACCGACCCGCTTCCGGCCGGGGTCGAGGCTGGCGACCTCGACTTCGCCGCCCTGCGGCAGGGCCGGGTCCTCAGCGGCAACCACGGCTCGCTGGTATGGGCGGCGTCGGCGCAATCGATCGGTGGGCCCGGCAGCCTGCCGGCGCGGTCGCTGCTGGCGGTGGCCGTCCTCACCCGTAACGCCGACCCGCCGTTGCTGCCGGCGCTGCGCTGGTTCCTCCTCGCCGGCGTGGCAACGGTGGCAATCGGGACCGTCGTCGCCGTCAGCCTGGGCCGCCGGGTGACGCGGCCTCTACGGCAGGCCGAGGAGGCGACGGGGCGCATCTCGGCCGGCGACCTGTCGGCCCGCACGCCCGAACCCCCGCCGGGCACCGACCCCGAGCTGCGCTCCCTCATGGCCTCGATCAACACCATGGCCGAGGTGCTCGAGCGGTCGAAGGGCGTCGAACGCCAATTCCTGTTGTCGGTCTCGCACGACCTACGCACTCCGCTCACCTCGATCCAGGGCTACGCCGAGGCCCTCAACGACGGCGCCCTCGACGATCCCCGGCTGGCCGGCACGGTGATCCTGGGCGAGGCCAAGCGGCTCGACCGGCTCGTGCGCGACCTCCTCGACCTGGCCAAGCTCGACGCCCGCAACTTCTCGTTCGAGCCCGCCGTGGTCGACTTGGCCGACGTGGCCATGGGGACGGCCGACGGTTTCCGCCCCGAGGCCGACGAAGCCGGCGTCACGCTCACGCTCGAGGTCCCGCCGGCACCGGTCCTGGTCGTGGCCGACCCCGATCGGCTGGCCCAGATCGGCGCCAACCTGGTCGAGAACGCGCTCAGGTTCACCCGGACCGGTATCCGGCTACGGGTGTCGAGCGCGGACGGCTCGGCCCGCCTCGACATCGTCGACGACGGCCCCGGCATTGCCGCCGACGACCTCCCGCACGTGTTCGAGCGGCTCTACGTCTCCCGTCACCAACCCCGACGCCAGGGGGCGGGCTCGGGCCTGGGGCTCGCCATCGTGCGCGAGCTGGTGGTGGCGATGGGCGGCAGGGTCGAAGCGACCGCCGCTCCCGGCGGCGGCGCCTGCCTATCGGTGCTGCTTCCCGGCGACGGCATGGCGGACTGACCCAGTCGGCGGCGACGGCAGCGACGGCAGCGACACCACGCCCACATCCCGGGCCGGCTCAGCCGGTCGTGGAGGAAGGGGCGACCGAGGAGGGTGGGGGCGGCGCCATGCAGTCGGGGACGGACAGCGTCTGGGTGCTGGACTCGCGCGGCAGGGTGACCGGCGGCGGCGCCGGCCGCCCCGGCAACGTGGTGGTCGTCGTGGTCGCGGTCGTCGTGGTGGTGGACGCCGGGTCGAGCGGGACCGAGGAGAACCCGGCCGGCGCCGACAACGCCACCGTGATCGAGTTGGGCCCCGGGTTACGGCACAACAACTGGAAGCTGGCACTGCCGTCACCGCCGGCGACGGCGGCGGCGCCGTTGGCGCCGGTCACCTGCCAGTTGCCGGTGTTGGACAGCGACACGTTGGTACCGGGAACGGGGGTCGAGCGCACCGACCCGTCGGCGTCGATGGCCCGGCTGACGATGCGCACGGTGAGCGACAGGGGCTGGCCCAGGACCGGCGGGTTGGGGAACACCGCCGCCGAGGCGGAAAGACCGGCCGAAAGGTCGAGGAGCAGCGGGAACTCCCGGACCTCCCCGGCCAGCAGGAAGAACGCCTCGCTCCTCGCGCTCGACAGGCGGGGGGCGAGGAAGCCGCGGGCGCGGTACCGGCCGCCGGGGATGTTGGCGAGGTCGTAGCGGCCCTCGCCGTCGGTGAGCACGTCGAAGGGCTGGAGCTCGCCGTTCGAAAGGATCCGCTCGAAACGCACGGTGGCCCCCCCGACCGGCAACCCGCCGCCGGTGACGAGGCCTACCAACCGGGACGTGCCGGCCTCGAGGGGCGGCACCGACGTGGTCGTGCCGTCGACGGCGACGAGGTCGAGGGCGCTGAGGTCGACGGTGGTGGTCGACGTCCCCGACGAGGGGGCCAGCGTGACACCGGTCGGCGCTTCGAGATCGGGGATCGACGCCGTCCGGTACCCCCGGATCATGGTGCGGGCCATGAACAGCAGGCCGAGGGCCAGCACGCCGACCAGGACCAGTTCGCCCATCGTGTGCAACCCCAGGCGCCGACGCACACGGTCGCCTGCGACCTTGATCCGGTCCGCTCTGCCCACCGGTCTGATCAGGCCTTCGCCGTCGGCGGCCGCTTGACCGTGGCAGTGCGGCCGTCGACGGTCACGGAAGCGCCGGGCTCGACTCGACGGGAGAGGGGCCCGAGGGCGATGGCCGCCCTGCGCACCGGGTCAGGGGCGGCGCTGGTGACCCGGCCCACGGCCTTCCCATCGCTGTCGAGGACCTCGGAACCGACCGCCACCGGCTCGATCCCGTCGATCTCCAGGACCCGGAGCGGACGGGGCACGTTGCTGCCCCGGCTGTCGACCCGGGCCACCAGCTCCTGGCCGGTGTAGCAGCCCTTGGTGAACGACACCGAGGCGTCGATCAGCCAGTCGCCCGCTTCGGCGGGAATGGTGGCCTCGGTGAGCTCGCGACCGAGTGCGGGCACGCCCGAGCCGATGCGGAGCAGCTCGAAAGCGTGGGCCTCCGCCACCGGCATGTCGTCGGGCGCAAGAGGCCCGGCGATGTCACCGCCGACCACGCCGGGCCACACGATGGGCAACGACCCCTCGGGCCGGCGGCCCCGCACGGCGACGAAGGGCACCGCCCTGGCCACCACGAGGTCGGCCTTGGTGCGGAGCTTGAACCGGTCGAGCCGGGCCGCCACCGCCTCGCCCCAGTCGGTGTCGACGTCGAGGGCCCATTCGTCCTCGGCGGCGCGGACGATCCGCAACCAGGCATCGATCTTCCCGTTGGGCTGCAACAGCAACGACCATGCGCCGGCGCCGACGTCGAGGGCCACGACGTCCTGGCTCAGCTGGCCCTGCAGGAACGCGGTGGCGTCGACGCCGGTGACCCGGACCACGTCGCGGGTGATCGGCGCCCACCAGATGTCGGTTCCCTTCGACAGGCTCATTCCTGCTCAGTCCCGCCCGTGGTGTGTGCCCCGCACTCGTTGCCGCCGGGCGGACTGGCGCCCGCGTTGTCGACCAGGAGCGGCGCGTCAGCCGTCATCGCCCGGCCCGCACCCGGGAGCGGGCCGCCGTCATCCGGCGGGCGGCGGGGACCGTGGACAGTAGTGCCCGGGCCTTGTTGTGGCACTCGAGGTCTTCGTGCTCGGGCACCGAGTCGGCCACGATGCCGGCGCCGGCCTGTACCGACGCCCGCCCGTCGGGGTGGCACACCATCGTGCGGATGGCGATGGCGGTGTCGAGGTTGCCCGAGAAGTCGAGGTAGCCGACGACACCGGCGTAGGGGCCGCGCTTCACCGGTTCGAGCTCGTCGATCACCTCCATGGCCCGCACCTTGGGGGCGCCCGACACGGTGCCGGCGGGCAACGTGGCCCGCAGCACGTCGATGGGGCCGAGGCCGGGCCGCAGCGCACCGGAGACCTGCGACGTGAGGTGCATAACGTGGGAGTAGCGCTCGAGCGTCATCAGCTCGTCGAGCACGCACGTGCCGAAGTCCACCACCCGGCCCACGTCGTTGCGGGCCAGGTCGACGAGCATCACGTGCTCGGCGATCTCCTTGGGGTGCTCGATCAGCTCGGCCGCCAACCGCTTGTCGTCCTCGGCGGTACGGCCCCGGCGGCGGGTGCCGGCGATGGGCCGGGAGATGACCTTCCCGTCGAGCAACTGCACCATGGGCTCGGGCGACGAACCGACCAGGGTCACGTCGGGATGGCGGAAGAAGTACATGTAGGGGCTCGGGTTGACCTGGCGCAACACCCGGTAGATGTCGAACGGGTCGGCGTCCAGGTCGAGGTCGAAGCGCTGGGCCAGGACCACCTGGAAGATGTCGCCGGCCAGGATGAGCTCGCGTGCCGCGCCCACCGCGGCGGCGTAGTTGGCGGCGCCCATGGTCGAGCGCACGTCGGGCAGCGGGCCGTCGGGATCGGGGGGGTCGACCAGGGGCTCGTCGAGCACCCGGGCGCCGTCGACGGCCAGCTGGTCCACCCGGGCCAGAGCCTCGTCGTAGCGGCGGTCGAGCTCGGCCTCGTCGAGGTCGGGCGAGACCACGGCGTTGGCCACGAGCGTGACCCGCTGGCGCCAGTGGTCGTAGGCGGCGAGCTCGCCGATGACCATGAGCACGGCGTCGGGGCTGCCGAGATCGTCGAGCGGTACGTGGGGAAGGCGCTCGACCTCGCGCACCACGTCGTAGCCGAGGTAGCCGACGAGGCCGCCGTGCAGCGGCGGCAGCTCGGGCAGGGCGGGGGAGCGGTAGGCGGCCAGGATGGGCTCGACGGCGGCGAGCACGCCCCGGTCGGTCGGCACGCCCGCCGGCAGGTCGCCGTCGACTTCGAGGTGGCCGCGACGCAGGACCATCGTCGCCGACGGCTGGCGGCCGACGAACGACCACCGGCTCCAGCGTTCCTGTTCGACCGATTCGAGCAGGAACCCGGGTTCGTCGCCGACGACCCGGAGGAACCCGGCGACCGGGGTCGTCAGGTCCGCCAGCACATCCCGCCACACCGGCACCACCGTGTGGTGGCGGGCGAGGGCGTGGAAGTCAGCCCGGCTCGACGGCACCGAAGGCCCGGAAGAAGCACGAACGCTCGCCGGTGTGGCAGGCCCCTCGGCCCTCCTGCTCGACCACGAACAGCAAGGTGTCGCCGTCGCAGTCGTAGTAGGCGTTGCGCACGAACTGGCGGTCCCCCGACGTGTCGCCCTTGCGCCACTCCTCCCGGCGGCTGCGCGACCAGAAGACGGTCCGGCCCTCTTCCAGGGTGCGCCGCAGCGTGTGCTCGTTCATCCACGCCATCATCAACACCTGGCCGCTGCCGGCCTCCTGGACGATCGCCGGCACGAGCCCGTCAGCGTCGTAGCGGACCGTCGTGAGCTGCTCGTCGGAGGCCACGATGGGGAAGACGACCGGCGCCATGAGCCCAGAGCCTACGCGTCCCCACTCGTCGGCCCCGGTCCCGCCCGTCACAGGTAGAGGCCGGTCGACCCCTCCTCGAGGCGCTTGGACGCGACGGCGTGGACGTCGCGTTCGCGCAGGATGATGTAATCGTCGCCCCGCACCTCGACCTCGTAGCGGTCCTCGGGGTTGAACAGCACCTGGTCGCCCGGCTCCATGGCCCGAACGTTGGGCCCGACGGCGACGACCTCGGCCCACGAGAGCCGCTTGGACATCTGGGCAGTGGCCGGGATGAGGATGCCGCCCGAGGAACGGCGCTCCCCCTCACTGGTGCCCAGCTGGACCAGCACCCGGTCGTTGAGCATCTTGACCGGGAGCTTCTCCCGGTCGGTGAGGTCCTTGCCGTGCTTCTCGGGGAAGGCCACTGCCCTCCAAGGTACTGCTCTGTCGGCGTTCCCCGGCCACGCAGGCCGGGCGTGGCCGCGCCGGCGCGGGCGCCCCGGGGCGCCCCCCCGCGGGGGGGGGGGGGGGCCGTGCCCCGCCACCCAGGGCGGGGGGGGCCGCGGCCCCGCCGGGGGGCGCGGCGCCCCCCGCGTCGCGCGCGCCGCGCTGGCGGCGACCCGGGCCGCACTGGGGCGCGCCCCGGGGTGGGGGGGGGCGGCCCGCGCGCTGCTGGTGGAGGGCGCGGCGTTCGATCGTGAGCGCGCGTTCGCGCAGCTCCTCGAGCGCGTCATCGCGCTGGTGCCGGGCGAGCCCTGGACGCCCCCGAAGGCCCCGCGCCGGTGACCCGAGCGGCGCAAGAGAGAACTGGCCGGAGCGCGCCTTCCGGCGGTTCGATTCCGTCTCTGGGCACTCGCGCTACGGCGCCGCAGGCGTGCGTCCGTTCGGCCGG
>JBQTIQ010000081.1:0-21671 GCA_052387955.1 Acidimicrobiia bacterium
CCCTGCGTGCGTCAACGGCTTGCCGACGATCAGCATGTGTGAGCGGCCGCGCTGTTCGACGAAGTCGCCGTCTCGGTTCGACCGGTGCTACCAGACCTTCACCACGCTGACCCGGGTGGCGGCCCGCTCAGGGTGGCGCGAGGAGCGCGCCATGTGAGATGGGCCTTGCCAGCAACATGGCATTTGATTACCTTCTGCAACGTGCGGGGCGGACGGCCGGCGGGGTAAGCCAGCGTGGCGGGTGAGACGTCACCCCTGGTCGAGATCGAACGGTCGGTGCAGGAGCGGGCCAAAGACCTCGCCCTGGACGTCGCCAGCCCTGACGGCAACCCGAAGCTGCGAGCCCTCGTCGAGGCCGAAGTCGCCCGCTGGAACGACGACCACGCTCACGGCCGGCGCGACTACCCCCTGGCCGACCCAGCCCTGGTGACGGAACGGGCGCTGCGCAACCTCGTCGGCTACGGGCCCCTCGACCCTCTCCTGGCCGACGACGACGTCTGGGAGATCGAGATCAACACCCCCTCGCAGGTCTTCGTCAAACGCCACCACGGCGAGTCCGGCTACCACGGTGAGGTCTTCCACGACGACGACCACGTATTGCGCACCCTCACCAAGATCCTCGACGACTCCTCCACCAGCCACCGCAAGCTCGACCCCGCCGAGGGCCTCCAGGACGCCCAGCTCGACGACGGCGCCCGCCTCCACATCGTTCACCGCGACGTCGCCCGCGGCGGCCACACAATCGTCAACATCCGCAAATTCACCGGGCTCGCGTTCCGACGCCTCGACGAACTCGTCCAGCAGCAGACCCTCACCGCCAACGCCGCCACCTTCCTGCGCGCCTGCGTCCGCGCCCGGCTCACCATCCTCTTCGCCGGCCCTCCAGGCTCGGGCAAGACCACCATGCTCTCGTGCTGCGCCGCCGAGCTCGACCCAACCCTGCGCGTCGTCATCGCCGAGGAGGTCTTCGAATGCGACATCCCGATCTCCAACGTCGCCTCCATGCAAACCCGGCCCGCTCGAGCCGACCGGCCTGCCATCGACCTCCGCCGCCTCGTCGCCGGCTTCCTCCGCATGGCCCCCGACGTCGCCATCGTCGGCGAGGTCCGTGACCGCGAGGCCTTGCCCCTGCTGTTGACGCTGAGCTCCGGGGTCAAGGGGTTCACGACCATCCACGCCGGCTCGGCCCGTCAGGCGCTGACCCGACTGCGGTTCATCTGCCAGCTGGCCGACACCTCCAACGAGTTGCCCATGTCGGCCCTCAGCAGCCTGGTATCCGAGGCCATCGACGTCATCGTGCACCTCGAGCGGCAACGGCACGGCGTACGGGTCAGCGAGATCGTGGCCGTCGAAGACCTGGTGACCGGGCCGGAGTCGACTCAGTTCACGGTCACCGAGCTGTTCAACCGGTCGGGGACCGAGCTTCCCCTGCAGTGGACCGGCAACCTGCCGGTGCGGGCCGGCCGGGCCTTGCGCCACGCCGGCGTCGACGTGCGCTCGGTGCTCGACGACCGGGCCCGGGTGACCTGATGGCCGCGCTGGTCGGCGCCCTCGCCGCTCTCGGCACCTGGTACCTCTACAGCGCGGTGGCTCTCGGCTGGCGTGGGCTGCGGCCGGGACCGGTCCTGGCCGGCGCCGGCCCGAGCAAGCCAGGACGCCGGGACTGGCTGGTGCAAGCCGGCCTGGGCGAGGTCCGCCTCGGCGAGTTCGCCGGTGTGATGGCGGCCCTGTTCGTCGCCGGCTCGGCCCTGGGCTTCGCCGTCTTCGGAGGGGCGGTGCCGGCTCTCGTGGTGGGCGGCTTCGCCGCCACCGCCCCGGTGGGCTCGTACCACCGCCGGCGCGACACCCGCAGTGCGGTTTCCCAGGAGGCATGGCCTCGTCTCATCGAGGAGATCCGCATCCAGACGGGGTCGCTCGGCCGCTCCATCCCGCAGGCTCTGTTCGACGTCGGCCGGCGCGGGCCCGAGGAGATGCGGGGTGCGTTCTCGGCCGCCCATCGCGAGTGGTTGATCACCACCGACTTCGAGCGGACCGTCGGGGTGCTCAAGGCACGGCTGGCCGACCCCACCGCCGACGCCACCTGCGAGACGCTCCTTGTCGCCCACGACCTCGGCGGCAGCGATCTCGACCGGCGACTGGACGCCCTGGTCGAGGACCGCATCGTCGACGTGCAGGGCCGCAAGGACGCTCGGGCCCGACAGGCCGGCGCCCGATTCGCGAGACGGTTCGTGCTATTGGTGCCGCTCGGCATGGCTCTGGCAGGGATGTCGATCGGCGAGGGCCGCCGTGCCTACGGCACCGCCACCGGTCAGCTGTTGGTCATCTGCGGCCTCGCCATGGTGGCGGGGTGCTGGGCCTGGGCCGGCCGGCTCATGAGACTGCCCCAGGAGCGAAGGGTCTTCTACGAATGAGGTCGCTCGTGGCGTGCGCTTTGGGGCTGTGGGCGGGCTCGACGCTCCTGCTCGCCGAGCTGCGCTGGTTCGGGCGTCGCCCGCTGGCCGAACGCCTCCGGCCCTATGCCGTCGGTGGGCCCGAGGCCAGCAGCCGTAGCGGAGCCTTCTCGGTCGAGTCGTTCCGTGACGTGATCGGGCCGCTGTCCCGTCAGTTGGGCGCCACCGTCGCCCGCGCCTTCGGAGTCGACGAAGACCTCGGTACCCGCCTGGCAAGGGTCCATTCGCCTCTCGACGCCACCACGTTCCGGGTGCGCCAGATGGGATGGAGCGTCGCCGGCCTCGTCGTGGGGCTCACCCTTTCGGTCGGTGCCGGGCTGCCTCCGACGGGCGCTGCGCTCTTCGTCGCAGGGCTGCCGCTGCTCGGCTTCCTGGTACCCGAACAACAGTTGGCGACCGAGTCGGCCCGGTGGCAGGAAAACCTGTTCCTCGAGCTGCCCGTGGTCGCCGAGCAGATCGGGATGCTGATCTCCGCCGGCTACTCCCTCGGCGCCGCACTGGCCCGGGTGGCGTCGCGAGGCAAGGGCTGCACCGGGCGCGACCTCGCCCGGGTCACCGGGCGCATCCGCCAGGGACTGGGCGAGGTCGATGCCTTGCGCGAGTGGGCGACGGTGGCGCGGGTCGATGCCGTCGACCGTCTGGTGGCCATCCTCAGCCTCAACCGCGACGCCGGAGACCTTGGTCGGCTCATCGGTGACGAAGCCCGCTCGATCCGGCGAGACGTGCACCGTCGCCTCGTCGAGCGGGTCGAGCGGCGCGGACAGCAGGTGTGGATCCCCGTCACGGTCGCCACCCTCTTGCCCGGCGTGGTCTTCCTGCTCGTCCCCTTCGTCGAAGCCCTACGCCTGTTCTCCCAGCCATGACACCCCTCCGAGGAGGCTTCCCGATGCTCGACTACTTCGCCCTCGTCCTGTGGAAGGCCGGCCAGGCCGCCCGAGCCGCGCTCGGCGAACGGGCTTCCGGCGACCGGGCCGAAGGCGTGATCTCCACGGCCATCGCCGTCCTGGTGGTCGCCTTCCTCGGCGCCGGCGCCTACCTCATCTTCAGCAACCTCATCAACGACGCCGGCACCAAGGCGAGCACCCAGGTGAGCAACATCGGGGGCTCCGGGGGCGGCAGCCCCGGCCTCCCGGGCGGGAGCATGACCCCGGGAAACTGAGCTCACGTGCGAGCAGTGCGAGCACTTCCGCCCGACGGCGCGAGCACCAGCTCGCCCGACGAAGCGAGCGCCGGGTGGCGGTCCGAGACCGGTTCGGGGCTGTTCGGGACGGTCTTCGGCATCACCATGTTCCTCGGCTTCCTCTTCTTCGCGGTGCAGCTGCTGTTCAACCTCTACGCCACATCGGTGGTCACCTCCGTCACCCATGACGCCGCCCGGAGACTGGCCGCTCTCGGGCCGGGCATCACCCCGTCCGACGTCGAGGCCGAGACCCGCCGCGCCCGGCAGCTCCTGGGGGCGTACGGCCGCGATCCCGACAAGGTCCGCTTCGAAGTCAGCCTCGATCCCCCGCTCAGCCCGCAACGGGTGCGGGTCCGCGTCCACGCCGAGAACCCGCGACTGCTGCCGGCACCGCTCGACCAACTGCAAGCGTTCGACGTGATCGAACGCACGGCCACCGTTCGCGTCGAGCAGTTCGTCGGCGCCGCTACCGGGCGATGATCCCCGGGCCGGGGCGGGAGCGGTTCGACTGGCACGACGACCGGGGCCAGGTGGCCGGGATCGAGGCCATCCCCTTCGGGCTGCTCCTCTTCGCCATCGGTTCGTTGATGATCGCCAACGCCTGGGCCGTGATCGACACCAAGATGGCGGTCGCGGCGGTGGCCCGGGAGGCGGCCCGCGCCTACGTGGAGTCGCCCGACCATGCCCGCGGCATGGCTGCGGTGGCGGGCATGGCTGCCGATGTGATCCGGGACTACAACCGTGACCCCGACAAGCTGGCGCTGCCTCCGCCGACAGCCGACGGCCATCCCGAGGGACAACTGTTCGAACGCTGCGTCCGGGTGACCTTCACGGCGTCGTACCCGGTCCCGGCCATCAGCCTGCCCCTCGCCGGCGGCTTCGGCACCGGGTTCACGGTGAAGGCGTCGCACAGCGAGCTGATCGACCCGTACCGGAACTCGGTCGGGACGAGCGGACGCGAGGCCCGCTGTGGCTGAGCCGAGCGTGCTGGTCAGCCGCGGAAGTCGCTGCCTTCTTGCCTCCGCCGACGGTCGCCGGCGGCCTGGCGGTGGCGACGGCCGCGTCCAGGTCGATCCCTCTGGGGATCCCGAGTTGCCACCGGCGACGCGAGCGAAGCGACGCCGTGCGCCGAGCGACGCCGGCACCGTGGTCTTGATGGTGCCCGCTGGGTTCCTGATCCTGCTGGTACTGGCGGCGGTGACCTTCGACTACGCCCACCTTCACCTCCGTCAGCGGGAGCTGGTCGATGCGGCCGAGGCAGCGGCCAACGACGCCGCCGCCGCCATCGACAGCGACCGGTTACGGGCGGGCGCCGGGGTCCGTCTCGACCCGGTGGCGGTCGACCGGGTCGTGGCGCAATCGGTTCGGGCCCATGCCGGCAATCTCCCGGGCCTGGTGGCGACCGCCGAGGTCATAGACGGCGGCCTGACCGTGCGCGTCACCGCCAGCGCCCGGGTCGACTACGTGTTCGTCAAGGCGATACCCGGCGGCCCGCGGTCTGCCTCCATCGACGCCATCGCCACCGCCAGCCCGAATACGCGAGGACTTCTCAATCCTCCTTGATGACTTCTAGTCATTTCCTGTAGTTTCCATGTATGAGCTCTCGCGTCGTCACCGGTCTCGGGCCCGACGGCCGTCTCCTGGCCATGAAGAGAGCACGGTCCGCAGCCGACGAGTACCGGCTCGCCCACGAAGCCGAGGTGTTGCGAGGAGCTGGTCATCCCGGAGTGGTGGAGGTGGTCGACTGCGACCGCGACGAATCGGGCACGGTCCAGTTGGTCACTGTCTTCGCTGGCCCCCACTCGCTCGACACCGCGGCGCCGCTCACGCTGGGCAGGGCGGCCGGGGTCATGTCGGCCCTGACCGACATCCTCGCCGACCTCCACGACGCCGGTCTCTGCCACGGTCGGCTCGACCCGACCCATGTCCTGTTCGGGCCGGGAGGGCGGCCCGTGCTGTGCGGTCTTGGCGGCGGCGGGCCGGCCGGCTCCATTCCCCCCGGCAATCCTCCGGTACTGCCCGACTGCTGTGACCCTGCTGCCCCACCAGGTTCACCGCTTACTCCGGCGACCGACGTGTTCGCCCTCGGCGCCCTGCTCCGGATGGTGGTCGAGGAGGCGGTCCCCAGCCCCGGACGTCGGCGTTGGCTCGCCCTCGCCCGCGGCCCCAGCCCGGGACGGCAACGCCGGGCGTTGCTGGAGATCGCCGCTGGCGCCATGGACGACCAGGTCACCCGGCGGCCCTCGGCCCGACGCTTGGCCGCTGCCATCGGCGAGGCGGCGCCGACCGCCCGTCTCGGCGATGACGGTCCCCCGGTCGCTCCCACGGCGGCCCGGTCGCGGCGGCCGCATCCGGCCGGCGGGGCGAGCGCCAGCTCGCCCGGCGGCGACCGGAGCGGGGCGCAGCGCCCCGAGATGAACGATGCAGACCGACGATCGGGCCGGTCCGTCGGCTCGGCCCCGGGCCCGTGGGCCGGGGCCTGGCTCGCCGGGCGGCCGCGGGCCGCGGCGTTGGTGGTGGCGTCGGTAGCGCTGATGGCAGTCGGCTACTTCGGGCTCCGGCCGGGCCGTCCCGGATACCCGGCGGTGACGGCCCCGGTGGGCACCCCGGGCCCGGTCTCCCCCGAGGCCAGCGCCGCCGCGCCCTGCGAGGCCGCGGTCGACGGCCCGGCCGCTGACGTCGACGGGGACGGCTGCGCCGAACCGGTCGTCGTCGGCCCCGGTGGATTGATCACCGCAGGCGCCGCTCGCTTCTCGGTCGGCGAGCCCGGGGACGCCGCCACCATCGGCGACTGGGACTGCGACGGGGTCCCCACGCCGGCGCTGCTGCGCCCGGGGACGGGTGAGGTCTTCCGTTTCGATTCCTGGGCCAGCCCGGCCGGGGACCTCACGGCCAGGGCGGTCGCGGTCGTGCCCGGTGCCGTCCTTCTCGTCACGGCCCCCAGTGGAGCCTGCGGTCCGCCCCAGGCCCAGCTGCCCGACGGCTCGCTGGTCGCTGCGCCGTGAGCATCCCCGACGGGACCGGGCCCGGTCCCCGGCCATTGGCGACCGTGGCTGTCACCGCTGTCCTGCTCGTCGGACTCCAGGCAGCCGGCCGTGGGCTACTGGCCCCACCCGATGCCTGGTCCGTCGACGGGATCCGGGCATGGACGAGCCAACGCGGCGGAGCGGCGGCGGCCATGGCCGGCCTGCGCCTCATCGCCATCGGGCTCGGTTGGTACGTGCTCGCCCTGACCCTCGCCGGTGCCATCGCCTCGATGACCCGTTGCCGGCCGCTGGCCCTCCTGGCCGAACGAGCCATGCCGGCGTCCCTCCGCCGCCTGCTCGTCGGCATGGCCGGCGCCAGCACGGCATCGGTCACCCTTCTGACCGCTCCCGGGGCCACGGCCGCGATGGCGTACACGGCGACGGCACCGGGCACGCCCGCCGCGTGGTCACACGGCTGGGCCACCGGCCCCGAGCCTGCCGGCGACGCGCCGGCCGGGCTCGCCGTACTACGTCGGCTGCCGATCGACGAGGCGGGGACGGTCCCGAGCGAAGGGGACCGGCCCGGGCCACCGGCGACGACCGCGGCCATCGGCCCGCCTGCGGTGCTGCGCTTGCTCCCGGCCGCCCCCACCGACCCGGTCGTCGGCCCCACGCCGGCCGCTCCCTCGGACGACGACACCGAGCGCTACGTCGTCGAGGCCGGTGACAGCTTCTGGTCCATCGCCGTCGACCATCTCGGTGAGGTGACGGCGACGGCACCCGATGAAGCGGCCGTGGCCCGCTACTGGGCCCGGCTCATCGACGCCAACCGAGCGATCCTGCATGACCGCTCCAACCCCGACCTGTTGTTCGTCGGCCAGGCGCTCGTCCTTCCGCCCGTCGGCTGAACCGGGCTCGCGGGCCCGACCCCGAGCATCGCTCGGCGGCGCGACGCCTGGCTCCCCTACGCGCCGGACCTCGGCGCAGCTCGTGGTGGGACGATGTCGGCTACGTGCTCGGGGCCCGGAGTCGGAGGGCGACCTCGTTGGCCAGCAGGCGTCCACGCACGGTGAGGACCGAACGGCCGTCCCCGGTCGGCTCGATCAGCCCGGACAGGTCGTCGTCATCGGGCAGCGCCGTCGCCGGCACCCCGGCGCGGGTGCGGAGCGAGAGCTGCAACCTCTCCAGCTCTCGGGTGCCCGAGTCGAGGTCCTCGCTGCCGGCCTCCGGTGAGCGGCCCTCGGCGACGGCGGCGATGTAGCGCTCGGGCGTGCGCACGTTCCACGATCGCCGGCCCCGTCGATGGGAATGGGCGGCACACCCGAACCCGTCGTAGTCGCCGCCGGTCCAGTACAGGAGGTTGTGGCGGCACGTGTGGCCCGGCCGGGACCAGTTCGAGATCTCGTACCATTCGAGCCCGGCGGCCGCCAGCGCCTCGGTGGCCAGCAGGTACTTGTCGGCCTGGTCGTCGTCGTCGGGATGGCGGGCGACATCGTCGGCCAGGGCCGTGCCGGGTTCGACGGTCAGCCCGTAGGCACTGACATGGGGCGGCTCGAGGGCCAGGACGGCGTCGAGGGTGCGGCGCCAGTCGTCGAGGGACTCGCCGGCACCTCCGTAGATGACGTCGACGTTGAAGGTTTCGAAGCCCGCCGAGCGGGCCCCTGCCACTGCTCGATGGACGTTGCCCGGGTCATGGGTCCGGCCCAGCGTCGCCAGCACGGAGGGGACCATCGACTGGACGCCGAACGACAACCGGTTGACGCCGGCGGCCCGGTAGGCGTCGAACAGTCCCCCCGAGACCGAGTCGGGGTTGCACTCGACCGTGACCTCGGCGCCCGCTGCCATCGGCACGACGGCGAGGACCTCGGCCAATGCCGGCGCCGGTACCAGCGATGGGGTTCCGCCGCCGACGAAGACAGAGCCGGCGCGGCGCATGCCCGCCACCGCCCGAGCCTCGATGTCGGCCCGGCATGCCCTCAGGTACTGGTCGATGAGGTGATGACGGTCGGTCCAGGTGGCGAAGGCGCAGTAGTCACACCGTTGGGCACAGAACGGTATGTGCAGGTAGACGCCGAAGCCCTCACCCCCGGTCACTCGGACGGGTCGATCGCCTTCGTGAGCGCGCCACGACACGGTCCAACGATTGGCGAACCCGGGCAACCCGCTCGATGGCTACTCATGCGAGGGCTGGGCCGCGTGAAGGAGCATCCGATGGCCGCCCGTTGATTGATACGAGCGCCGGAGCGCCAGCGGAGGCGCGGCCTGCGGGGCCGGGGAACGCAGCTGGCACGACTCAGCTGGCGAGACAGAGGCCGAGATCGTCGAGTTGTTCCACGGCCCGGTCGAGGGTCGTGTCGAGGATGCAGGCGATCGCCCGCAGGTCGTCCCGGCGCACGGTGAGCACCCGGCCGTTGAAGTCCTGGCGTTGGACCTGGATCATCTGCAGGTACCGGACCAGCATCTGGCTGGCCTCGGAGTCGAGCTCACGCAGCCGGGCCAGGTCGATGGTGACGCTGCCCTCGCGCTCCCGTCCGAGCTCGTCGGCCAGGTCGAGCACATCCCGGGACGAGTCGGGCTCGCGGGGCAGGAGCTGGTCGACGGGCACGGCGTAGAACTTCGCCAGCCGCTCGAGACGGGGAACCGAGATGGCCCGCTCGCCCCGCTCGTAGGCCCCCAGCACGGAAGCCTTGAACTGCTGGGTGGAGGCCGCTTCCACGTCCTGGAGCGACAGCCCCTTCTGGCGGCGGATGGCCCGTAGTCGCTCGCCGACCCGGCGCCCGTAGCCCGTCGGGTCCTCGAATTCCTCGTCCACAACGGCCTCCTCGTCCTGCCCGGTGGCCTCGGGCGCTGCCGCACCGACGACCGCCATCCCGGTTCCCCGGACCGAGCGGATGCTATCGCTCAGCGTGGTCGACCGCAATCACTGTCAGTGGGCGACCGGGGAGACCACACCGGTGCGGAGCGCATTCAACAACACCCCAGCGACAACGGCCGCCGTCTCGGACCGCAGGACGTGGGTCCCCAGCACGATCGTGGGCAGCGGGGCACGGCACTCGTCGGGGCCCCAACCCCCTTCGGGCCCGACCAGCACGAGCCGATGCCCGGGCCCCAGCGGCGCCGACCCGGAGCGGTCGGCACGCGCCGCCCCTGGCCGCTCGGCCAGCTCGCCGAACTCGGCCACCTCCTCGACCACCGGCAGCCAGGCCCGACGGCTCTGCATGGCCGCTTCCCGGGCGACGGTCTCGAGGCGGGCACGACGACGGGCCGAGCGGGCCGGGTCCCAGCGCACGACGGAGCGGGCGGCGTGGTACGGGATGATCCGGTCGATCCCGACCTCGGTGAGCTTCTGCACGATCCATTCGGGCCGGTCGCCCTTCACCAGGGCGAACCCGACCGCCAGCTCGGGCGCGGGCGGGGCGACGAAGCCGACCGCGCCGGTCGGCTCCAGCTCGGGGCCGAACCGGCACGGCCGCCACCGGCCTTGGCCGTCCGACACCGTGATGACCTCGGCCCGCCCCAGTCGCAGCACCCGCTCCAGGTGATGGCGGTCGTCGTCGTCCAGGACGGGGCGTTCGAGGTCGCTCACGAAGGCGTGCGCCCGGCCCCCCGTGAGCCCGTCGGCGTCGTTCACCACGACGGCTACTTGAACGCGGAGCGGATCTTCGAGAAGAGGCCACCATCGGCCGGCGCCACCTCGTCGCCGAGCACGGCGGCCAGCCGGCGCATGAGGTCCTCGGCCTCGCCCCCGAGGTCGGCAGGGGTGTCGACCACGACCTGGACCACCAGGTCGCCCCGGCCCCGGCCCTGGACGTGGGGGACACCGCGGCCCCGGAGCCGGAACACCCGACCGGTCTGGGTCGACCGGGGGATGACCAGGTCCTCGACGCCGTCGAGGGTCTCGAAGGGGATGTGAGCGCCCAGGGTGGCCTGGGTGACCGGGACGTGCAGATCGTGCAGCACGTCGGAACCGTGACGGGTGAACCGGGGGTGTGCCCGCACCTGCACGTGCACGTACAGGTCGCCGTAGCCGCCGCCCCGCACGCCCGCGGCCCCTCGTCCGCCCAGGCGGAGCGTGGAACCGGTGTCGACGCCGGCCGGGATGTCGACCGTGTAGGTCTTCTCCTGGAGCTGGCGGCCCTCACCGCGACATTCGGCACAGGGCTGCTCGATGATCTGTCCGGCTCCCCCGCACGTCGGGCAGGGCCCGGCGGTGACGATCTGGCCCAGGATCGACTGCCGCACCCGTCGCACCTGGCCCGCACCGCCGCAGTCGCCGCACGTGCTCGGCCGCGTCCCCGCCGCCGCCCCGGTGGCCTGGCAGGTGTCGCAGGCGATGGCGGTGCGCACCGTCACCTCGTGCTGGCCCCCGAACACCGCGACCTCGAAGTCGATCTCGGCCACCGCCTCCAGGTCGGTGCCCCGGGGTGGGCCCGCCTGTCCCCCCCGGCCCCCGCCGAAGGGGCTGTTGCCGCCGAAGAAGGCGTCGAAGATATCGCCCAGCCCACCGCCGAAGCCGAAATCGCCGCCGGCGTTCGCCGCCGCCCCCTCGGGGCCGAAGCGGTCGTAGCGGGAGCGGCGGTCGGCGTCGGAGAGCACCTCGTAGGCCAGCGCCACCTCCTTGAAGCGGCCCTCGGCCTCGGGGTCGTCGGGGTTGGCGTCGGGGTGGAGCTGACGGGCGCGCTGGCGGTAGGCCCGCTTGATCTCGTCGGGGGAGGCGTCGCGCCGCACGCCCAGCAACTCGTAGTAGTCGGCGGCCATGGCCGCTACCCCTCTCGCAGACGGTGCGACAGCCGCTTGCTGACTACGGCCACCGCGGCCAGGGCCTGGGGGTAGTTCATCCGGGTCGGCCCGAGCACGCCGATCGTGCCCGCCTGCTCGCCGTCGACATCGTAGGGCGCCACCACCAGCGAGCATTCGGCCAGCGGCTCGAGGCCGGTCTCGGTCCCGATGGCAACCTGCAGGCCGCGGTCGAGCACGTCGCGCAGCACGGTCACCACCAGGTACTGCTGCTCGAGGATGCCGAGCACTCGGCGCACGGTGCCGACAGCGTCGAACGCCTCGGCCATGCGGGACGCGCCGCCCACGAAGAGATGCTCGGAATCGCCTTCGATACCGACGAGCGCGTCGAAAGCGGCCCGCACCAGGAAGTCGGTGCGGGCGTGGCCCGAGGCGGCGGGCGGGTTGGCCCCTGCCATCGGGGCACCGACGAGGGCGCTCGACAGCCGGGCGGTCGCCGCCCCCAGGGTTTCGTCGCCGGTCTCGTCGGCGACCTCGATGGTCCGCTTCTCCACCGACCCGTTGGACAGCACCGCGACCACCAGGGCCACGCCGGGGGCGAGGCCGACCAGCTGCACCGACCGGACCCGGGCCGCCTCGTGCAGCGGGGCGATGACGACCGCAGTATGTGCGGTGAGGTCGGAGAGCAGTCGGCTGGTGTCGTAGAGCATCTGCTCGAGCTCGCCGTGGGCTTTGGCGAAGAACGTCTTGACCCGTTGCGTACCGCTGGCGTCGAGATGACCGGGGCCCCGCAGCGTGTCGACGAAGTACCGGTAGCCCTTGTCGGTGGGGATGCGGCCGGCGCTGGTGTGGGGCTGGAGCAGGTAGCCCTCCTGCTCGAGGGCGGCCATGTCGTTGCGGACGGTGGCGGACGACACGTTGACCCCAGGCGCGACGTGCCCCGAGCCGACCGGTTGGGCGGTCTCGATGTACTCCTCCACAACGGCCCGGAGGATGGCGGCCTTGCGTTCTTCGAGCATCTCGGATCGCCCCTACGGCCAGGATCGTCCGGCCGGCCGGTCCTGCGCATGATAGGAGCTACTTGGCGTTCCCCGGCCACGCCGGCCGCTCGCGGCCGCGCCTGCGCTGTCGCCCCGACGCGGGTGTCGGTGGCGAAGGCACCGGGCGTGCAGGTAGGCCGGTCGTCACTCGTCGAGGCGGAGGGCGGAGATGAACGCTTCCTGGGGGACCTCGACCCGGCCGATCGACTTCATCCGCTTCTTGCCCTCCTTCTGGCGTTCGAGGAGCTTGCGCTTGCGGGTGATGTCACCGCCGTAGCACTTGGCCAGCACGTCCTTGCGCTTGGCCTTCACGGTCTCGCGGGCGATGACCTTCCCCCCGATGGCGGCCTGGATGGGCACGTCGAACAGCTGTCGGGGGATCAGCTGGCGCAGCTTCTCCGCCATCTTCTTCCCGTAGTCGTACGCCTTCTCCCGGTGCACGATCATGCTGAAGGCGTCGGCGGGCATCCCGTTCAGGAGGATGTCGACCTTGACCAAGTTGGCCCGTTCGTAGCCCGACGCCTCGTAGTCGAGGCTGGCGTAGCCCTGCGTCCGGCTCTTGAGCTGATCGAAGAGGTCGATGACGACCTCGGCCAGGGGGATGCGGTAGACGAGCTCCACCCGCTCGGGGGAGAGGTACTCGAGCTTCTTCATCTCGCCCCGACGGGCCTGGCACAACTCCATGAGCGTGCCGGTGTAGGTGGTCGGCGTGAGGATCGTCACGGTGAGGTTGGGTTCGTCGACGTGGTCGACCTCCTGGGCGGGAGGCATCTCCGCCGGGCTGTGCACCGACAGCACTTGGCCGTTGGTCGTGTGGACCTGGTACTCCACCGACGGGGCGGTGGCGATGAGGCTGAGGTCGAACTCGCGCTCGAGCCGCTCCCGCACGATCTCCATGTGCAACAGCCCGAGGAAGCCGCACCGGAAGCCGAAACCGAGGGCCTGGGACGTCTCGGGCTCGTACGTGAAGCTGCTGTCGTTGAGGCGGAGCCGCTCCAGGGCCTCCCGGAGATCGGCGAAGTCGTCGCCGTCCACCGGGTACAGGCCGCAGAACACCATCGGTTTGGGCTCGCGGTAGCCGTGGAGGGGCTCGGCCGCCGGCTTGGCCGCCATGGTGACCGTTTCGCCCGAGCGAGCCTCGCCCACGTCCTTGATGCCGGCCATGAGGTAGCCGACCTCGCCCGGGCCGAGGCTGGCGACCGGTGTGATCGCCGGGTTCCGCACCCCGACCTCGTCGGCCTCATAGGTCGCGCCGGCCTGCATGAAGCGGACCTTGGCGCCCGACGGCAGCGTGCCGTTCATCACCCGTAGCGAGGACACCACGCCGCGGTACTGGTCGAAGTGCGAGTCGAAGATGAGGGCTTGGAGCGGGGCGGTGGGATCGCCCACCGGCGCCGGGACCCGCTCGACCACGGCGTCGAGCAGCGCCGGCACGCCCTCGCCCGTCTTGGCGCTGATGCGCAGGATCTCGGTGGCCGGGATGCCCAGCACCCGCTCGATCTCCTCGGCGTAGCGGTCGGGTTCGGCGGCGGGAAGGTCGATCTTGTTGAGGGCGGCGACGATCTCGAGGTCGTTCTCGAGGGCCAAGTAGCAGTTCGCCAGGGTCTGGGCCTCGATGCCCTGCGCCGCGTCGACCAGCAGGACGACCCCCTCACAGGCGACCAGGGACCGGGACACCTCGTAGCCGAAGTCCACATGACCGGGCGTGTCGATGAGGTTGAGGACGTGGCCCCGCCAGTCCAGGCGCACCGACTGGAGCTTGATCGTGATGCCCCGCTCGCGTTCGAGGTCCATCGAATCGAGGTACTGCGCCCGCATGTCGCGAGGGTCGACCGCGCCACACAGTTCCAGCACGCGGTCCGACAGCGTGGTCTTGCCATGATCGATGTGGGCGATCACGCTGATGTTGCGCAGCCGGGACAGGTCCATGGTGGGTCACGACGGTACCGTGTCGGCCGGTTCGCTCCGGGCTGGGGCCCTCCGCTCACGTGTCGGCTGCTCCCTGGCGGTCGCGACGCCGACCTGGCTGGGCGGCGCTGCATCGGCGCCGGGCGCGTAGGGCAGAGACCACTCGACGGACAGGAGGCCCAGCCGAGCCCAGGGACGCCATCGCCGGAGCCGGTGTGACAGCGCGCCGGCGGGCCCGCTACCGTCACCCGGCTACCGTCCGAAGCGACCGAGGACTCGTTGTGGCCAACATCAAGAGCCAGATCAAGCGCAATCGCCAGAACGAGAAGCGCCACGCCCGCAACAAGGCCGTCCGTTCCGAGCTGAAGACCCGGGTCAAGAACGCCGTCGGTGCCGCCGAAGCCGGCGACGAAGGGGCCGGCGCCGCCGCCCGGTTGGCAACCAAGCGCATCGACAAGGCTGCTGCCAAGGGCGTGATCCACAAGAACGCCGCCGCTCGGCGCAAGTCGCGACTGATGCGACAGGTCAACGCCCACCAGGGCGGGTCTCCGGACTGATCCAGCCGGCGCGGTGCCGCGCTGTCGTCGGGACCTGGGGACGGAGTGATCGGGCATTGCCGTCGCGCCCGCCCGGCCACCGGCGATCGTCCGCCGAGCGGACCGAAGCGACGCCCGGAGCGGACCAGCCGTCGCCGGCTCGCTTATCGAACGGCGGCGCTGAGGTTGGACAAGCGGGCGACCAGCACCTCCATCACCAGCTCGTCGGGCCAGGCCTTGGCGCCCCGTAGGTCGAGGTCGGCTTGGGCCAGGAGTTCGATGGCATGTGCCACCCGTCGGGGCCCGAGCCGGTGGGCCTGGTCGAGCGCCTTGCTGGCCGGGAAGGTCGAGCCTCGCAAGCCGAGGAGGGCGGCGGCATCGCGCTCGCCTCGCACGTCGGCGCCTTCGAGGGCGAGGATCCGCCCGTAGTGGCCGTGCAGCGTGGCCAACAGCTGCAAGGGGTGACGCTGCCCGGCACCCATCAACCGGTGCAGCCGATCGAGAGCGGGCCCGATGTGGCCCCGGTCGATGGCGTCGGTGAGCTCCCACGGGGCCACCGGACCGGCGTGGCCCAGATAGGGCCTGACGTCCTCGGCGCCGACCGTCGCGCCAGGGCCGAAGACCGAGGCGACGGTGGCCAACAGGGCCTGGAGTCGGGCCAGGTCCTCCCCCAGCTGCTCGACGACGAGATCGAGGGCAGCGGCATCGAAGCGCACGCCCGCTGCTGACGCCTGGGCACTGGCCCATTGGCGCTGGGCCTTGGCACCCCGTCCCGGGGAGGCGTCGAGGGTCTCGGCCCCGGCGGACTTGAGGGCGTCGGTCAGCCGTTTGGGTACCGCACCGCTCTCCCACACCAGCACCAGCCGGGTGGTCGGGAGCAGGTCCCGGACCGCGCCGGTGAGGCCGTCGAGCTCGTCGGCCCGGGCCAGGTGGACGCCCCGGCCGACCACGACCCGACGGTCGGTGAGGAACGGAGGGGTCTGGGCCGCGTCGACGAGCGCGGCCAACTGGGGGGAGCGGTCGGCGGCGGTGGCGCCGTCGATGACGACGTCCTCCACCGTGAGCGAACGGTCGAGGTCGCCCACCAGCTCGTCGACGAGCACCGACACCGCGTCACGCACGAGCGATGGCTCGTCGCCCCTGACCAGGCGGACCACCGCACTCACCGCCCGTCGGCCCAACGCCGGTACCGCGGATCGTCCGTCGGCCCCGTGGGGCGCGATCGGGGTCGCCGGAACGAGTCCCGGCCCGGCGGCGCCACCTCAGGCTGCTTCGAGGATGGCGGCGACGGTGTCGGCCACCCGCCGGGCCCCCCGTACGTCGTGGGCGCGCAGGACGCGGCAACCGAGTGCGATGCCCAGGGCATGGGCGGCCATGCTTGCTTGGTTCCGGTCGCCCACCTCGACGCCGAGCAGGTGACCGAGGAACCGCTTGTTGGACGCCGACAGGAAGACCGGGTACCCCAGCGCCACCAACGTGGCGCTGGCCCGGAGCAGCGCCAGCGACTGAGCCTCGGTCTTGCCCAGGTCGAGGCCAGCATCAACCATGATGCGGTCGCGAGGGATGCCCGCCTGCTCGGCCTGGCGGCCACGGTCGGAGAGGAAGGCGACCACGGCATCGGCGACCGGGCGGTCGTAGACGGGATCGGGATCGGGTACGCGGGGCCGTAGGCGGATGTGGGTGGCGACCACCGAAGCGCCGGCGGCGGCGCAGACAGCGAGATAGGTGGGATCGGCGAACCCGCTGATGTCGTTGCCGACACAGGCTCCGGCGGCGAAGGCGGCGGCCGCGACCGAGCCCCGCCAGGTGTCCACCGACAGGGCGATGTCGAAACGGTCGCGAAGTGCGGCCACGGCGGGGACGACCCGGTCGAGTTCTTCGGCCTCGGTCACCTCTGGTCCCGGCCCGGCCTTCACCCCGCCCACGTCGAGCACGTCGGCGCCCTCGGCCACGAGCTTCGCCGCCTTGGACAGGAAGGCGTCGAAGTCGTAGTAGGCGCCGCGGTCGAAGAACGAGTCGGGGGTCCGGTTGAGGATCCCCATGACGACGCTGCGGGTGCTGATGTCGAAGCGCCGTTCGCCCAGGCACAGCTCCACGGCCGGCGAAGGTAACCGGCGGCGGGCGGGCCGGGCGAACACGGGCCCGGAACGAACCAGCCTCGGCGGTGATCTCGACCTCGAGGCCCGGCAGAGCGATGGACGAGCCGCCGGTCGGCCGTCGAGCTCCGGTGATGCCCCGGGGGTCGGTGGACACCACGAGCCCGACCGACCGCCCCCGCACGACGGCGCCGACCGCCTCCCTCGTGCGGGGGTCGGCCGGCCGCACGGCGATCACGTCGAGCCCGCCGGCGCCCGACCTTCGTAGACCGTCGAGGAGGCGACGAGCGTCGACCGGCCGGTCGACGACGAGGACAGCTGAGCCGTCCGCCCGCCACAGCACCGCACCGTCGGCCACCTCGGCCACCATCGGAGGGCGGGCCCGGGCCGCGGCGCCGACCGCGACCACCGATACCAGCGTCAGGGCAAACCCTGCGGCCCGGACCGTGCGGACGGCTCCGCCCGCTCGCGCCGCCGCCATGATCGCGCCCAGGCCGCCGCCTATCGCGACCAGGCCAGCCCATCCGACTTCGCCCAGGGGCAGCCGGGCGCCGAGGTGGGCCACCGCGGTCACCCAGCCCACGAGCAGCCGCGTCGGCAGGTGCAAGGCGCCGGCGAGCACTTCACCGGGCCCGCCGCCCCAGGCCGCCGCGGCACCGGCGACGAGGCCTCCCACCAGGCCCCAGGTCATGATCAGCCCAGCCGCCGGGGCTGCCAGCAGGTTGGCTGGTAGCGCAGCCATCGGCACACCCCCGAAGGCGCCGATCAGCAACGGCGCCACCGCCAGCTGGGCGGCGATCGTCACGGCGGCGGCCTCGGCCAGGAGACGGGGGCCGGGCAGCGAACGGGCCAGTGGGCGCGACAGCCCGAGGATCCCGACCGAGGCCGCCACCGATAGCCGGAACCCGAGCGAATGGACCAGCAGCGGGTCGACGAGGACCAGCCCGGTGACGGCGAGCGAGAGGCACCGCCACCCGGATGCCTCTCGGCCGGCGGCGGCTGCGGCCGCGGCCACGCCGGCCATGGCCGCCGCCCGCAACACCGACGGCTCCAGCCGGGTCGCCAACGCGAAGGCCGCGATGAGCGCCAGCGTCAGTAGCAGGCGGGCCCGGTAGGCCACCCGCCCGAGCAGCGGGCTGGCGACGAGCAGCACGAAGGCGACGTTCTGGCCCGACACCACGAGCAGGTGCGACAAGCCGCTGCCCCGGAAGTCGTCGACCAGTTCCGGTGGTTGATGGCGATCATCGCCCAGGACGAAGCCGAAGAGCACCGCCCGGGGACGGTCGGGGACCGAATGGGCGCCCCGATCGAGGACGCGTCGCAGGCCGTTGGCCAGGCGATGAGCGGGCGAGCCGGCGCTCCAGCCCTCGACGCGCTCGATCACGATCCGCCCGACCAGGTGCCGGGAACGGCGCCACGGCGTGCTCGGTGGGGACCGCTCGACCCGACCGGACAGGCCGACCTGCTCTCCGGCCAGACGCTCGAGCAATGCCCTTCCGGCGACACCTTCGGCCCGGGCTTCGACATGGTGACCGCGCCATCGCATCTCGGCCGAGACCCGGTCGCCAGGCTCTTCCCGGGGGTCGGTCAGCAGGACGGCGGTCCCGACCGCCGGCCCCGGAGGCAGCGGGTCGAGGCCGTCGGCGGCCCGCAGCGCCAGCCCAGCCGAGAGCAGTGCCGCGCCGACGCACAGCATCCAGGGCCGGTGCAGGGCCAGCGCGCACAACACTGCCGCCACCCCGAGCCAGGGATGGGGGCCGCCGGCCCACCATGCCCCGAGTGCGGCGCAGGCCGCCAGGGCCACGACCTGACGGTCGGTCACCGGGGCACCATCGCTTGCGATCCCCCCGGGTGACCGGTCGACGGCGCGAGCGCCAGCGAGCCGGACGACGATGGGGCCCGGGGGCGCAGCCCCCGAGCATGAACGGTCATCGGAGACCGAACCCGGGCACCACGGTCCGACGGGACGGGCGAGATGCGCCGGGGCGCGCCTCGAGTGAGCACTGGGAGAGAGGGCACGGCAGCCTCCGCAACGAACGAGAGCGGTCGGAGCGGGGAAGCCGAAGGGCGTTCGAACGCCGAGAACGTCGCCGACGACGACGTACGCTCGCACCCTAGACGACCTCTGTGACACACGCCGGCGGCCGGACGCCGGTACCGGCGTCCGGCAACCCGATCAAGCAGCCCTCGACAACGCGAGCGCGGGAGCACCAGCACAGGCACGGCCCGCATCCACCGCCGCGAACGCCGGAGCGCCCGCGCAGGCGCGGCCCAGCGCGGCCTGCGTGGCCGGGGAACGCAGCCAGCAACGCGGGAACCGGGCAGGGCCTTGCGGTCGTCCCATTCGAGCGTTCCCGTACTCGACCGCAGTGGAGGCCCACGCAATGAGGACACCCCGTCACCGCCGACTTCTCGCCCGGGCCGCCGCCGTGGCCGCCGCGTCCGTGGTTGTCGCCGGCACCTTGGCCGGACCGGCCGCCGCCTGCGGCGGGGTGGTGGGCGAGAACGGCACGATCCAGCTGCAGCGGACCACCACGCTGGCGGCGTGGTCCGACGGGGTCGAGCACTACGTGACCTCCTTCGAGTTCACCGGCGAGGGCGAGGAAGTCGGCTCGATCATCCCGTTGCCGGCAGTGCCCACCCTGGTCGAGCGCGGCGGTGACTGGACGCTGCAGCGTCTACGGCGCGAGGTCGCCCCGCCGCCCGAGTTCCGGGGCGAGGTGCTCTCCGCCGCCGGCTCCTCCGCCGACACCGCCGAGGTCCTGCTCGAGACGAAGATCGACGCCCTCGACATCACGATCCTGCGGGGCGGGGGCACCGAGGTCGGGACCTGGGCGCTCGAGCACGGCTTCTTCCTCAGCCCCGACGCGCCCGAGGTGCTCGACGCCTATTCGGCCCGCAGCCAGATCTTCATGGCAGCACGCTTCGATGCCGGCGCGGCCAAGGCCCGGGGCCAGCAGGCCGGCGACGGGACCCCGATCCACCTGGCCATGCCCCTGGCCCAGCCCTGGGTGCCGCTGCGGATCCTGAGCCTGGGCCAGGACGCCGGCAGCCGGATCGTGGCCGACGTCTTCCTCCTGACCGACGAGCGGCCTAAGCTCCTGGCCGGCGGCAATGGCCTCACCCTGGAGCGCAGCGAACCGGCCTCCCGGCTGCTCCTCGACGACCTGCGCAGTGACACCGGCACGAGCTGGGTGCCGGCCAAGGCGTGGTTCACCTACCTGTCCCTCGACACCGACGCCGGGTCGCTCGACTACGACCTCGCCACGTCGCTCCGCGACGAGGTCGAGCCCTCCCTCGTCGACGCCGGCATCGAGGCGCCCACCGTGGCCACCGAGGAAACGGTCGCCCAGACGGTCCCGCCGACCACCCCGGACACCGAGCCGGACGACACGACCACCGAGACGACCGCGCCCCGGTTCGGCCTGGTGGTCAACGACGGCGTCGCCATCTCGACCTTCGGACCGCTGGGTGCGACCGCTGACGACAGTTCGTCCTCCGTGCTGGTGTGGGCCGCCCTGAGTGCCGCCGGCGTCGCCGCTGTGGCCGTCCTCGCCCTTGGCCGGCGACGGTCGGCCGGGGCGTCACGGTGATCCGCCGGGCCCTACCGGTGGCCCTGGTCGCACTGGTCGCCGGCACATCGCTGGCCGTCGGGGCCTACGCCATCGACGGCTCCGGGGCCGAGGACGTCCTCGGCCCCGGTGAGGTCACCGTGGTGCTGGACGTGAAGTACAGCCGGTTCATCCCCGACCGCATCGGCGTGCGCCCAGGGACGACCGTGCGATTCGTGGTCGACAACCGCGACCCCATCAACCACGAGCTGATCGTCGGCGACGCCGAAGTGCACCGCCGTCATGAGACCGGCACCGAGCCCGCCCACGCCCCTCGGCCGGGCGAGGTCTCGGTGCCGGCCACGGGGCGGGCCACGACCGAGTTCCGCTTCGACGAGCCCGGCGACGTGCTGTACGCCTGTCACCTCCCCCGCCATTTCGCCTACGGCATGCGAGGGGTCGTCGAAGTCAGGGAGTGACCGTTCATGCTCGGGGGCTGCGCCCTCGGTCCCCATCGTCGCCCGGCTCGCTGGCGCTCACTCGGTCGACCGGTCACGGATGGGAACGCTCGCGATGGTGCATCTTTGACCGGCGCCAGCCGGGACGACGAGGACCTTCACAGCCCGACCAGCGGACGCAGCTGGTCGAGCTTCGCCGGGCCGATGCCCCTGACGTCGAGCAGTTCGTCGACGGACCCGAACGGCCCGTGCTGGTCGCGGAAGGCGACGATGGCGGCGGCGGTGGTCGGGCCGATCCCGGGCAGCGCGTCGAGCTCCCCCACGGTGGCAGTGTTGAGCGCGACCGCCGGCGCCGGCCTGCCCGAACTGGCGCTGGGCCCGTTGCCGACCGTCGCCGGCGCCTCCTGGCCTAATCGGGGCACGTAGACGCGCTCACCGTCGGCCACCGGCGAGGCGAGGTTGAGCCGGTCGGCGTCGGCGCCGGGCGCCAGCCCGCCGGCGGCGGCCACCACGTCGTCGACCCGCGCACCGGCATCGAGCCGGTACACGCCGGGACGGTTCAGCGCGCCGGCGGCGTGGACGACCACCTGCGCCGGCCCGGCCGGGCCGGCCGGCGCCGCGGCACGGTCCGCTCCCGGCGGGGTGGGCGGGGCCGGGGCCGGGGCCGGGGCCGCAGCCGGGGCGGGCCCCCCGCCCGCCCCCGGGCGGCGCCGGGCCCCGCCCCCCCCGCCCCGAGCCCCCACCGCCCC
>JBQTIQ010000082.1:0-28082 GCA_052387955.1 Acidimicrobiia bacterium
CTCCTCGCGCCGGTGCTGGTCGTCAACTTCGCCCGCCCGTTCGGCCACAAATACCGCGCAGCGTTGACACTGTTGGTCTCGGCGCTCGAGGAGGTGCTCCCGAGGAGTGGCCAAGACCTACGGATCCGAAACCCGCCGTTGATAACGAGCCCGGGTTCCTGACCCGCCAGACCTCCGCGACCAAGACGGTCAGCGCCGGCTCGTCGGCGGGTGCGGATCGCCATGACCTGGAGCGCGCCCACGGCAGCCCCCATGTAGGTCACGCCTTGAACAGCGCAGACCGCGCACATGAACTCGACCGTAGGCCGATCATTCCGTTGCGTACGCCCACAGGCAGAGCCTTGCTGCAGCAGCTCGACAGCGCTAACCAACGGCGAGTGTGGTGCGAAGCTGATCGGCACCTTCCCGTGCGTTGTCGTGCGCCAGCTTGATGGGACCACCTGAGCGTCAGTGGCATGGGACCACTTCGTCGGGGTGTCAACGTCGGCGTGGTGATGATGCTGGTCGGTTGGTCAGCGGTCAAGGACCGGTGGGGGCGGTGCTGCTGGTTCGGTGGCGGTGTGGGCTTGTGCGTGGTCGATGAGGTCGTCGGTGGCGACGACGTTGCGGCAGGCAGCGCAGCAGTGCTCGAGATGCCAGCGTCCTGGGAGCAGGCCGAGGGGTGTCGGCGGCAGCCAGCTGACGCGTGTGTGGAAGGTGATGTTCATGCCGGTGACCGCCGGGGCCGTCGGGGGCTGGGGGTCTCCGCATCGAGTCGGGGCTTCTGGCGTTGCCGGTAGGACTCGCCGTCGAGGACGAGTTCGTGGGCGGCGGACTGGAGCCGGTCGATGGCGGACTGGGCGAGGAGCGGGTCGGCCATGCATGCGAGCCACTCGACTGGCTCCCGGTTGGAGGTGACCACGGTGGCGGCGCTGCGGTGGCGTTCCACGATGAGCTCGTAGATGTCGGCGGTGTCGAGGGCGTCGAGCGCTTGGAGGGCGAAGTCATCGATGACGAGCAGGTCGACGCGCAGCAGCTTGCGCATCTCGACCTCGTGGCTGTTGTCGAGCCGTGACGCTCGTAGGCGTTTGAGGAGCCGGTCGCAGCGTTCGAAGTGCACGCTGTAGCGGCGGCGGACCGCGGCGTGGCCGAGGGCGGTGGCGAGGAAGGTCTTGCCGACCCCGACGGGACCCATGATGACGGCGTTGTGTCCGCCGTCGACGAACCGCAGTGAGCACAGCTCGTTCCAGATGGCCCGGTCGTAGGTGATGTTGGCGGTGGGATCCCACCGGTCCAGGGTCATCGTCGGGTCGAGCCCAGCGGCTCGGGCCCGCCGGTCGGCTGAGGTGGTCTCGCGTCGGGTGACTTCGTCGGCGAGGACGAGTTCGAGGAACTCGGCGTGTCCCATCCCGCCGGTGTGGGCGAGCGCGAGCCGTTCGGGGAGGGTGTCGAGGCAGCGGCCGAGCTTGACCCGGCGCAGCAGGGCTCGCAGCTCGGGGGTGACCGTCGGGGCGCTCATCGGAGGGCCTCCTCGCCGGGGCGGGCGACGGCGAAGTGGCCGGGGTCACGGGCGAACCGGCCGGGGAGGACCACGCCGGGCAACGCCGGCTGCGTGATCGTCGTTGTGTGCTCGGTGCCGCGTTCGAGCATGCGACCGATGAGCCCGACGTTGACCTGTTCGTGGGCCAGCGCCGACGCGCACGCCACATCGACACGGTCGGCGCCCCACTTCCTGACCAGCCCGAGCAGGGCGTAGACCTGACGCATCTTGGTCCAGGGCAGCGGGATGTCGAGCAGCGCTGCCGCGTAGGCACCGACGGCCGGGCCGTGCTCGGCGGCCATCCGCTGCAGCTTGTCGAGGTCGCGCATGGCGTAGACGGTCTTGGTCGACGGCAGGTCTTCGGGGTCGGTCGAGCGGCGGCCTGGCTGCTGGCGGGGATGAACCTTGATGAGCTGGCCCCGGTGGAAGATCCGCACCAGGCTGCGGTCGGCGCGCACGTCGACCCGGGCGCCGATCAGCGCGCCGGGCACCGAGTAGAGCGACCGGGCGACCTCGATGTGGTGGTCCCGGTGCACCTTGGCCGTGGCGTAGATCGGCACGTCGTAGGGGGCCGTCGGCGCCGACCCCAGCCGCGGTTGCTCCTCGGCGGCGAAGGTCTCGGCGGGCCGCTGCTGGGTGGTGCCATGCACCCGCAGCCCGGCCCGCTCCCGGCACCAGACCTCGGCCCGGCGTTGGGCATCGGCGAGATCGATGAAGGTCTCTCCGGCGAAGAACGAGCCCCGCACGAACTGCACCTGCCGCTCCACCCGGGGCTTGTCCTGCGGGGACCGCACCCGGGCCGGGTCGATCTTGAACCCGCGGGTCTGCGCATACTCGACGAACGCCTGGTTCAGCCGGGGCTCCAGCGGGTCGGCGCCGTCGACGACCGCCGAGAGGTTGTCGGGGATCAGGGTCTTGAACACCCCGTCGAAGAACGCCCACGCCGCCTCGCAGCCGGCGATCACCGCCTCGGTGGTCTGACGGTGCGTGAGCCACACGAAGCAGTGCCGGGAGACACAGGCGGTGAAGATCAGCGCGTGCACCACCCGGTCCCGGCCCGTCGCCGGGTCGAACACCAGCCCCATCCGGCCGAAGTCGACCTGGAGCTCGTCGCCCGGCTCCCCATCGGCGACCCGGACCGTCGCGGCCCGGCCCCGCCGGCGGCCCAGCACCTCAGCGACGTAGCGCTGCACCGTCCGAGACGGCACCTCCACGCCCCGCCGCTCGAGCAGCTCGGCGATCTTCACGCCGGTCAGATCGTCCTTGACCCACGCGGCGATCTCGCCATGGTTGGCCTGCAGCAGCCGCCACGCCTCCCCGTGCCCGTCGCTGCGGTGCGGGCGCACCGCCTCGACCACCGCACCGATGAACCCGTCGGTCAGCTGCTCGTCGCCGCCATCGCCGACCAGACCGAGCCCCACCGCCGCCTCCACGTAGCGGCGCACCGTCTTGCGGTCGAAGCCGACCAGCCGTTCCGTCGCACGTATGCCCTCACCGGCCAACCACAGCCGCAGCACCTCTCGAACCTCGAACACTCGGACCTCCCTGAACGCCATCGCCGCCCTCCGGCCTGCTGATCGGACGGCGGCGACTGGACCGTCAACAGGACCGACGGTGGTGGACCCCGAGTGGTCCCATCACTGGCGGCGGGGTGGTCCCATCACTGGCGCTGGGGTGGTCCCATGCTCCTGGCGCTCAACCCACCCAAGTGGGCCCATGCGGCTGGCGGGCGACACGTTGGGTGGTCCAGGC
Source organism: Acidimicrobiia bacterium (assembly GCA_052387955.1). Classification (GTDB taxonomy): domain Bacteria; phylum Actinomycetota; class Acidimicrobiia; order Acidimicrobiales; family JACDCH01; genus JBQTIQ01. Next base: position 3,272 of record JBQTIQ010000082.1, read on the forward strand.
GTTATGCGAGTGCTGGTTGGTGTCGTGTGGTCCAGGCCTGGGCGAACTCGTTGGGTGTGAGGTCGTTGGCGGCGCTGTGGGGTCGTTGCTCGTTGTAGTCGATCCGCCGCCGGCGGCGGGCAAAACCATCCAGGTGCACCTGCCTCGACTACGTGGCTCGCTCGTCGCCGGCGGTGCGCCGGCGCCCGGGATCGACGGCGGCGTCACCGGCGATGGGGACGGCGGGCGCCGTGGGCAGCCTCGTGGTGGGGCCATCAGGGTCGACGAGCCGGTAGCCGACCCCCGGTTCGGTGACGAGGCGGGGACGGGCCGGGTCGTCGCCGAGCTTCTTGCGGATCTGGCTGGCGTACACCCGCAGGTAGTGGGTCTCGCTCTGGTACTCGGGGCCCCAGACCTGCTGGAGGATCATCCGGTGGGTGAAGATCCGCCCTGGATGGCTACCGAGGAGAGCCAGGAAGGCGAACTCCTTGGGGGTGAGCCCGATCGGCTCGCCGTTGACCTCGACCCGGTACCGGGCCCGGTCGATCTGCAGCTGACCGATGCCCGTGACCGCGTCGGTCTGGCGGTTGTCGGTGCTGGGGCGGTGGCGCAGGGCGGTACGGAGCCGGGCAAGGAGCTCCGGGGTCGAGAAGGGTTTGGTGACGTAGTCGTCGGCGCCGTCGTCGAGGGCTTCGACTTTGCGGTGCTCGGTGCCGTCGGCGGTGAGCACGATGATGGGGACATCCGACCAGGTGCGCAGACGGCGGCACACCTCCACCCCGTCGAGATCGGGCAAGCCGAGATCGAGGATCACCGCGGCGGGGTGCGCCAGCGCGATAGCATCGATGGCAGCCTGTCCGGTGGTGGCGATGGCGACGCCGTAGCCCCGGGCATGGAGCGCGGCGGCCAGGGCACGGGCGATGGCGGGTTCGTCGTCGACGACGAGGACCAGCTCAGGCTCATCCATGGTGCAGCGGGACGGTGAAGGTGGACCGGCTTCCCCCGGTGGAGCAGTCGACGTTCTCGATGGTGATGGCGCCGCCGTGTGCTTCGACGAGGGCACGGCAGATCGCCAGGCCCAGGCCACTGGAGCGGCTGTGGGTGCCCCGCTCGAAAGGCTGGAACAACCGGTCGATCTCGGCAGGGTCGATGCCAGGGCCTTGATCGGTGACCGATACCGCGACGAAGTCGCCGGCGACGCGGGCGCCGACAACGATCCTGGCCCCTGCAGGCGAATGTCGTACCGCGTTCTCGATCAGGTTCTGGACAACCTGGTCGAGCAGGGTGTAGTCGCCCTCGACGAGGGGGAGCCCGAACCCCAGCGCGAGCGAGACCCTGACCGTGCTCAGGAGCCGCTCGAGGCGCTGCACCGTATTGGTGAGGAGCTCGTCGATCGGGATCGCTTGTCGTTCCGGCTGAAGCGAGCCGGCCTCGATACGGCTCATCGACAGGAGGTTCCCCACCAGGCGGTCGAGGCGTTCGGCTTCGTCGGCGACGAGGTCGAGCAGGTCCTGGCGGGTGGACGGCTCGTACGCCGTGCCGTCGCGCAGGTCCGATGCCACTGCTCGTATCGCCGCGAGCGGGGTGCGCAGATCGTGCGACACCGACCGAAGGAGCGCTGTCCGCTGGACGTCGACTGCCTTGAGGACCTGCTTCTCGTCGGCCAGGCGGTCCTGTTCGGCGCGCATGGCCGCGTTGGCCTGCCACAAGGCCTCCACTTCCGCCGCCCTCTGCAGGGCTGCACGTCGCCTGTCGCCCTCACGGGCCACGAGGGTCGCCACGGTCAGGCCGACCAGGGCAAACACGGCGAAGGCGACGAGGTCGTCGACGGAGCCCACCTTCAGGGTGCCGTAAGGCTCGAGGAAGAACAGGTTGAACGATCCGGCAGCCAGCACCGCGATGGCAAGGCCGGCGAGGTGCCCGCCGCAGAGGGCGGCGACCACGCAGGGCACCACGAGAGCCAAAGCCGGCGTCGCTGAGGTGACGTCGTCTCGGACAGGTAACAGCGCGCCCGTGACCACAAGGGCGACGGCGGCTCCCGCCGTGGCGCCGGCGACCGACCGTCGAGCAGAGAGCAAGGTCGACGGCACAGCTGCCATTCTGCGCCGCCGGTCGAAGGGGCGAGGGCCTCGAGCCGTCGACGGGCTCTCGGACGGGCCGTCCCGAAATACGAGCGTGATGGCCGGGCGTGGGTGACGACCGATGTGGTGCCGACCTCAAGATCCCGTCAAGAGACGAGTCGTCGGCATAAAGAAGTAGTCAAGACCCTCGGGCCGCGTCCGGGGTCACCCTAAGTTCAGGTGTCGTGCGCGGCGCAGGTCCTGCCCCGGTCGCCGGCCTCGCGCTCGGCTCCTTCGGCCCGGTCGCGCTGGCCAGCGCGTTCGTGCCGCTGCGAAGCCTTCCCGGCGGGACCACGGCCGCCTTCGCCGTTCTCGCCGTGACCGTGTTCGCAGCCGCGGGGCTTGCCCGCGCCGGCGGCGCCGTGGGTGCCTTCACTGCGACGCTGTCGTTCGACTTCTACTTCTCCCGCCCCTATCTGGTGCTCGACCTGGACTGGCACGACAACGGGCGGTCATTGCTGGTGTTCGTCGTCGCGGCCTTGGCCGGCGCCACGGCAGCTCGCCGGAGCCGAGGCTTCGATGCGTCGGCCATTGTGGCGGGCGCGCCGCGGCGGGCCGAGCCCGGCCCGGTCCGGCGTGTCCTGGGACTGATCGCCGACGAGGTGGACCCGCGGGACCTGGTCCTGGCGGTCCAGGCCGAGCTCACGTCGCTGCTCGTCCTACAGGGCTGCCGCTACTACTCCGGCCAGGTCCCCGGGAGCCTGCCCGAGCTGGACGTCCCGAGCGGGGGGGACCTGTCGCAACTGGCGGTGCGGCTCGAGTTGCCGGTCCGTGCCGGCGCCCACGCTCTCGGGGTCTACGTCCTGGAGACGACGCCCGGCACGCTCCTGACGCCGACCCACATAGAACAGGCCAGGCTGCTCGGTGACCTGTTGGCCGTCGGGATCGCGCCCGACAGCATGCTGCGACCGGCCCGGCGCCCGGCTCGACCCCATAGCGGCCTTCGTGCTCGCCGTGGCAGGGGCGGCGGCGCGGCTCGGTCCCGCCGGGCGCAGCGGACGGTCGAGAGGCGCACGTGACGTCGTTCGTCAAACGATTCGTCGTGGGCCGGCCCTTGGCGTCGGCCGACGAGCACAGCACTCGGGTCCCGAAGATCGTTGCGCTCGCGGTGTTCGCGTCCGACGCCATCTCCTCCACGGCGTACGCGACCGAAGAGATCCTTCACGTCCTCGTACCGGTCGCCGCCCAGGACGCTCTCGACTTCCTCATGCCGATCTCGCTGATCGTCATGGTGCTACTCGCCGTAGTCTCGTTCAGCTACCGCCAGACGATCTTCGCTTACCCGAACGGCGGCGGTTCCTACGTGGTGTCCAAGGACAACCTCGGGGAACGGCCGGCACTAGTTGCCGGCGCCTCGCTCCTGGTCGACTACGTACTGACCGTGGCCGTATCGATCTCTGCCGGTGTCGCGGCCATCACGTCTGCAGTAGAAAGCCTTCGCGACAACCGTATCGAACTCTGTCTCATGTTCATCGTCATCTTGATGCTCGCGAACCTACGTGGCCTGAAGGAGTCCGGCCGGGCTTTCGCCCTCCCGACATACATCTACATCTTCTCTGTTGCTGCCCTGATCGTCTGGGGGTTCTGGCAGATGTTCGTACTGGGGAGCCTCGATTCGCTGCCTGTCGGGGAGCTCGAGCGCGAACGCCTCGACGACTTCACGCAAGGCGGCGCGACCGTCACCGGCGTAACTGCCTACTTGTTCGCTCGGGCGTTCTCTTCGGGCGCAGTCGCTCTCACTGGTATCGAGGCGATCTCGAACGGCGTGCCGGCCTTCAAGCGCCCGGAGTCGAAGAATGCGGCCAAGACACTCGTGGCGATGGCCATGATCCTGGGCGTGTACTTCTTCTGTATCTCCGTGCTCGCACACCGAGTCCAGCCGGTGCTGTCGGAGGACGAGACAATCCTCTCCCTCCTCGGCGGCGCCGTCTTCGGTGACGCGACCATCATGTACTTCGTCCTTCAGATCGCAACGATGGCGATCCTCGTCCTGGCGGCCAACACCGCCTTCGCCGACTTCCCCCGCATCGCGTCGATCCTTGCCCGGGATGGGTACCTGCCCCGTCAGCTCCACAACCGGGGCGACAGACTTGTGTTCTCCAATGGCATCGTTGCCCTCGCTGCCGTCGCCGGCCTCCTGATCGTCATCTTCGGCGGCATCACCACGGCACTGATCCCGCTCTACGCGGTAGGAGTCTTCTGTGGGTTCACCCTCAGCCAGTACGGCATGGTCAAGCACCACCAACGGTTACGCGAGGAAGGCTGGCGCAAGAACGCCGTCGTGAACGGCATCGGCGCGGTGGCCACCGCCATCGTGCTCATAGTGGTGGTGGTCTCGAAGTTCACCATCGGTGCATGGGTACCCGTCGTGCTCATCCCATGCATCGCACTTGGGCTCACAAGGATCAAGCGCCACTACGACCGGGTGGCGGCGGCACTCCAGATGCCGGAAGGGTTCCGGGTCAGACGTCATACCCACACCGTCGTCGTGCTCGTCGGCTCCGTACACCGAGCCACGCTCGCCGCCCTGGCCTACTCCAAATCACTGGCGCCCGACCGGCTCGTCGCCCTCAGCGTCGTCACCGACGAGGAGGAGAGCCGACGCATTCAAGACCAGTGGAAAACGCACGAGATCGACATCCCCCTGCGGATCCTCTCCTCGCCCTATCGGGAACTGACCGGCCCAGTCATCGCCGAGCTCGACGAACTCGACGCCCAGTACGAAAATGACATCATCACCGTCGTCCTGCCCGAATTCGTGCTCACCAGATGGTGGCAGCAGCTCCTACACAACCAGTCCGCGCTGCGGCTCAAGACGCGATTGCTGTTCCGGCGCAACACGATCGTGACCTCAGTCCCGTACATCATCGACGGGACCATCGCCGACGTACCGAGCGTGATGGAAGCGGCACCCGCTACGCCGCACGACGGCCCCCCCGGCTGAGCAGGCGCTTGGGGTCTGCAGTTCGACCACGGCCGCGGTCCGATGGTGCTCGCGGAGGACAGCACGCCTTGACACCGGCGCAGTCCCCGGCGCGACCTCCGAAGGGGCCCAGGCCGAGCTGCGGGACCGGGGTCGAGGCCAGGTTCGACAAGCCGGGGGTGCCAGCCAGCTCGGCTGCTCTCGGGCGCATCGTCGTCACTACGTTGGGCGTCGTGCCGAGCCACCCGGTAGCGGGAGCGTTCGACCACCCCTCGGGCACATCGGACCGGGTCGACCTGTCGCGTCGAGGTCTCACATCGGTCCCCGAGTGGGTGTGCGAGCGCACCGACATCGTCGACCTCGACCTGTCCGGCAACGAGCTCACGGCGCTGCCCGATGCGATCGGCGGCCTGACGAAGCTCACTCGGCTGCGCCTCGCCGGGAACCAGCTGCGGTCGGTCCCGGCGCCGATCGGAGAGCTCGCCCGCCTGACGCGGCTCGACCTCGACCGCAACCAACTCGACACCCTCCCGGCGACGATGGCTGCGTTGTCGCGCCTCCGCACGATCCGGCTGACGTCCAACCGGTTCGCCGAACTTCCCGACGCCCTGGCCGGCCTCGGCAGGCTCACCGGGCTCTTCGCCGGTGGCAACCGGCTTCTAGAGCTGCCGACCTGGATCGGCGCCCTGACCAACCTCACGGGCCTGTACCTCGGTGGCAACCAGCTGAGCTCGCTCCCGGAGTCGATCGGCGCGCTCGTGCACCTGGCCACGCTCGACCTCGGTCGCAACGTCCTGGAGCGGCTCCCCGAGTCCCTCGGTGACCTGGCCGGCCTGGTGTCCCTCGACGCCGGCGGCAACCGGGTCCGAGAGCTGCCCGCCTCCGTCGGCCGGTTGGGCCGGCTGACCGCGGTCGACCTCAGCCACAACCGTCTGGCGGCGCTGCCGTCGAGCATCGGGGACCTGGCCAGCCTGCGGAGCCTGTACCTGTCGGGCAACGAACTCGAACGTCTACCCCCGGGCGTGTGTGCCCTGTCCGGTCTCGAACGCCTCTACGTCGCCGACAACCGGCTGGAAGAGCTGCCCGAAGGGATCGGGGGGTTGGCCGCGTTGACCACGCTCGCCCTCGGAGGGAACCGCTTGGTGGCGCTGCCCTCCTCGGTCGGCCGTCTGCGGAGCCTGGCCACTCTGAGCGTGCGCTTCAACCGGCTCACGTCGTTACCCGACTCCATCGGTGAGCTCGCCGCGCTCACCCAGCTCGACGCCGGCGGCAACGAGCTGTCCCAGCTGCCCGAGTCGATCGGCCGGTTGGCCAACCTGGCGTCGTTGCGGCTGGGCTTCAACCGGCTCACCGCTCTCCCCGGCACGATCGGGCGCCTGCAGGGGCTGGTCCACCTGCGCCTTCGGTTCAACCACTTGCGTTCGCTGCCCCACTCGATGGGAGACCTGGCCGGACTCCGGAACCTCGACATCGGCGGCAACGAGCTGACCGAGCTCCCCGGGAGCCTGGGCCGGCTCGCCCGCCTGACGAGGCTCGACGCGGGCCGCAACCGGCTGGACCGGCTGCCGGGCTCGATCGATGGGCTCGTCGCCCTGACCAGCCTCAACGTGGCCAGCAATCAGCTGACCGAGCTGCCGTCGTCGTTCGGGGGCGTGGCCCGGTTGCGGTACCTCCACCTCGGCGACAACCCCCTCGGCGTGGCGCCCCCCGCGATCGATCGGCTGCCGGCACTGCACACCTTGCGCCTCGACCACTGCGACCTGGCGGAACTACCGGCCTGGATCGGCAAGGCGGCCAAGTTGCGCACGCTGTCGCTGTCGGGCAACCGGCTCCAAGACCTGCCGGCGGCGTTGGCAGGCCTCCCGGCCCTGGAGGAGCTCTATGTCGGGGACTCTCACGGCGGGTGCCCGCTGGCCCGGTTCCCGGCGGTGCTCACCCGCATGGGCACGCTGCGGATCCTGACGTTGGCCCACTGTGGCCTCCGGCAGGTACCCGCCGCCCTCGACCGACTGGACCGACTGCGCCGTCTCGACCTGACCGGCAACCGCCTCACCGAGCTGCCCGCCAGCCTGGCCCGGCTGTCGGCCCTCGAGTCCCTGGAGCTGGGCCAAAACCCGCTCGAGCCCTCCCTCGAGGCGGCCGCCGCGCTCGGGCTCGACGAGCTGCGGTCCTATCTCCGCCGCCTCGCCAGCGAGGGCGAGGTGTTCCACCGGGGAAAGGTCGTGCTGGTCGGCGCCCAGGGCGCGGGCAAGACCCTGCTGCTCTCGGCCCTGGCCGGCGAACGGGACGGCCCTGAGCCGGCGCCCACCCGGGGCGTCGACGTCCGCGTCCTTCGCCTGCCCCACCCGACCGAGCCCGTCGACCTCGAGCTACGGGTGTGGGAGCTGGGTGGCGACCCGCGCGACCGGCCCACGAACCTGCGCTTCTACACCGCGCCGGCCGTGTACGTCGTGGTGTGGGCGCCGCGGGGCGGGCCGGAACCAGGCGCGGTGGACCGATGGTGCCGACTGGTCAGGTACCGGGCGGGGACCGGTGTGCGGGTCCTGGTGGTCGCCACCCACCGGGCCGACGCCCGACTGGCCCGTCTGGCCGAGGGGACCTTGCGCGCCGCCCACGGCGATCTCATCGCCGGCTTCTTCCACGTGGACAGCCGCAGCGGTGAGGGGATCGACGAGCTCCGAGCGGCGCTGGCGGCGGCGGTCGTCGAGCTCTATCCCGTCGCTCGGGCCTACCCGCGCTCGTGGCGGCGGGCGCGGGCCTGGATCGCCCAGACCGCGGCGGCCACGCCCTATCTGTCCTACGTCGAGTTCCTCGCCGGCATCGAGCGCGCCGGAGTCCCCGTGGACGCCGCCCGGTCGTTCACGGGCCACTGCCACCAGCTCGGGCTGCTGATGCACTTCGACGACGACCCGGGTCTCGCCGACCTGGTCGTCCTGCGCCCTGACTGGTTCACCAAGGCCGTGAGCCTGGTGCTCGACGACGACGCCACCGCCGCCGCTGGAGGCCTGATCACCCACCGACGGCTCGCCTCCGTCTGGGACGACGCCGCCCGCCCGGCCGACGAGCGTTACCCGGCCGACACCCATTCGCCGCTGCTGCGGTTGATGGAGCGCTTCGGGATCTCCTACCGCGTCGCCGGCGCAGCGCTCGTCGATCGCAGCTCGGGCGTCAGCCTGATCGCCCAGATCGTGCCGGCCGAGGCCTCGATCGAGGGCGTGTGGGACGACGAGGTCCCGACCGGGCTGCACGAACTGGTCGAGGAGATCGAATCCGTGGAGGTGCCCAGCGGGCGGCCGGCCGTCGCCGAGGGACTGCTCCACCAGCTGATCGCGCGGTTCAACCGGCTCTCCCTCGGGCGCCGCGACTACCGGCGGGCCGTCCACTGGCAGAGCGGGATCGTGCTCGACGACGGCGGCCACGGGCGCGCCCTGTTGACCGTGGCCGACAGCCGGCTGCGGGTATCGGTGCGGGCCGCCTATCCCCGGCTGCTGCTGGGGCGGATCGTCGACGAGGTGCATCGGACCGTCCAGGGCCAGTTCCGCGGCCTGACGACCGTGCGGGGCATACCGTGCACCGCGCCGTGCGGGCGAGGCGCCCCCGGATCGGGGCTCTTCGACATCGAGCGGCTGGTCCGTGAGCGCGACCGGGGGCGCCGCGAGTTCCCGTGCTCCTCCTGCGACGAGTGGAAGGCGATCGACGGGATGCTCGCCGGTCGTCTGGCGCATCGGTCGGCGCCGACAGGCCTCGAAGCTGAGGTCACCGCCGTCGGTGGGCAGGTCGAAGCGCTGGGACGCGACCTGGGGGGCGGCGGCAGGACGATCGGCCCGGGCGAGCAGCTGGTCCTCAGCCAGGCCGAGGAGGTGGTCCTGTCCACCCTCGACGCCCTCGAGGGCCAAGCCGACAGCGGCCCCCGCCTGTTCACCTTGCTGCCCCTGAGCGGTGGGTGGCGCCACGTTGGCGCCGACCAACGGTTCCGGCTCACCTTGTTCTGCGAGCACAGCCGGTGCCCGTCAACCTGTTGTCGAACGGCGACGAGGACGAAGGCGTCTACGAGATCGAGGTGCCCCAGCGCTGGGCAGCAACGGTCGCGCCGCTCGCGGTGCTGGTGTCACGGGTCCTTCGGCTGGCGTTGCCGACGGCGGTGGCGGCGTTGACCACCGGGCCGGGCGTCGACCTCTGGGACCCGCTCGACGCCGAAATCGTCGGCGCCGTGACCTCCCTGTCGGTGATGGTCGGTGAGATCGCCGGCGGCGTCGACTGGGTCGGCGGCGCCGCTCACGGGCCGGGGATCGGGCCTCGGGCGAGCGAGTCCTACGGGGCGGCCCTGCTGGAGCTCCACGCCGTTCTCCGTCGTTCTGCGCCCGAGGGCTTCGGTCTGGTCAAGGTGCACGGGGCGAGCGGGAAACCTCTCTGGGCCCACTCCCGCTTCGTCGGCTGCTACCGGCCTCCGCCCGCCACCGTGCCCTGACGGCTCCGGGCCGCAGCCCTACCGGGTGCGGTGAGGTCGGTCGCCGTCCTCTGTGACACGTCCCGACCGGGATGGGACCATTGCCCGACAGCAGCCGGACAGCCAAGAGGGCGCCGGCCCAGGTGGGGTCGGTCCCGAGTCCGGCCGGAAAAGGGGACCTGATGTCGTTCACCCAGATCGTCGACGTCCACACGTCGAACCTTGACGTCGTCGCGGACGACGAGGCCTGAGGACATGGCCGGGCTCACACCGCAACAGGAAGAGCTGTGCCGCCAACAGCAGTGGGACTTCGGCGACCTTCGAGCGCTGTTCGTCAACTGCACCTTGAAGCGATCACCGGAGGTGTCCAACACCCAGGGGCTGGCCGACATCGCCATCGAGATCATGCGGCGCCAGGACGTGACCGTCGACGTGGTGCGCGCCGTCGACCATCCAATCGCCACCGGCGTCTGGCCCGACATGGCCGAGCACGGATGGGACCGCGACGCGTGGCCCTCGATCTTCGATCAGGTGATGGCGGCCGACATCCTGGTGCTGTGCACCCCGATCTGGCTGGGCGAGAAGTCGTCGGTGTGCACGCAGGTGGTCGAGCGCCTCTACGGCAACTCGCACCTGCTCAACGAGCACGGCCAGTACGCCTACTACGGGCGCGTCGGCGGATGCCTGGTCACCGGCAACGAGGACGGCGTCAAGCACTGCGCCATGAACATCCTCTACTCGCTGCAGCACCTCGGCTACGTCATACCGCCCCAGGCCGACGCCGGCTGGATCGGTGAGGCCGGGCCGGGGCCGTCGTACCTCGACCCCGGTTCGGGCGGTCCCGAGAACGACTTCACCAACCGCAACACGACGTTCATGACCTGGAACCTGCTGCACCTGGCCCGCATGCTGAAGGATGCCGGCGGCGTCCCCGTCCACGGCAACCAGCGCTCCGAATGGGATGCCGGTTGCCGCTTCGACTTCCCCAACCCCGAGCACCGCTGAGGGCGAGGCCCGGGCCGGCATGGGGGAGGCCCCAGCGCCAGCCACGGGCCGGTCTCCTCCGGCTCGGCGGCGGCGGCATAGCAGTTGGCCTATCCGATGTCACGGCCTCGGCCGCCGGTCCTTCGGCGCCGTTCGGAGCGAGCCCTGGTCCCGGTACCGTTCCGCCAATGGCTGCTGAAGAACACGGGTTGCGCCTGCTCAGCGTCCACGCCCATCCTGACGACGAGTCGTCGAAGGGCGCCGGCACCGTTGCCCGCTACCACGACCAGGGGGCGTGGTGCGTGCTGGTGTGCTGCACCGGCGGAGAAGCGGGCGACATCCTGAACCCGGCCATGGACACCCCCGAGGTCCGAGGCAACCTGGCCGAGGTCCGCCGTCAGGAGCTGGTGCGGGCCGCCGGCATCATCGGCTACGACGAGGTCGTCTGGCTGGGGTACCTCGACTCGGGGATGCCCGACACCGAGGCCAACCTCGACCCCCGTTGTTTCGCCCAGGCCGACTTCGACGAGGCCGTCGGCCGGTTGGTGGCGGTGATCCGGCGCACCCGGCCCCAGGTGATCGTCACCTACCACGACCGACAGGACACGTACCCCCACCCCGATCACTTGCGGGTGCACGACATCTCGGTCGCCGCCTTCGACGCCGCCGCCGACCCGGACCGCTACCCGGGCGCGGGCGAGCCTTGGCAGGCGCTGAAGCTCTACTACTCGATCTGGTCGCGGGCTCGGGTCCGGGCGATGCACGACAAGCTCATCGAGCTGGGCATCGAGTCGCCGTTCAGCGAGGAGTGGTTCGAGCGACCGTCCCAGGACGACCGCATCACCACGGCCGTCGAGGTGAGCCAGTGGTACGACCGGACCAAGCGAGCCCTGTTGGCCCACGCCACCCAGATCGACCCGGCGTCGCCGTTCTGGTTCGCCCTCCCCGACGACGTGGCCATGTCCCTGCACCCGTGGGAGGAGTACCACCTGGCCCGGAGCTTGGTCGGTGGGGCCGCCGTTGCGACCGGTATCGAGGACGACCTTTTCATGGGAGTCCGACCGGTTGTCTACGATCGCCCATCCGCATAGCGACGATCTCGACAAGGGGACCCGATGGCGAACGTGACGTTCCTCACCCAGGACTGGCTGGACCGGCAGAGGGAGCTCGCCCAGGAGTTCCCCGAGACCCCGGGCGCCAGCGCGGCGATGCAGTACACGATCACCGGCGGTCCCGACGGGGACGTCAACTTCGTGTGTGTCGTCGAGGACGGCAAGATGCTGAAGAACGAGATGGGCGAGGACCCCGACGCCGACTTCAGCCTGACGGTCGCCTACGAGGACTTCGAGGAGTCCTGCCGGGGCAACCTCGACGCCACCACTGCCTTCATGCAGGGCCGGCTCCTGGTCGGGGGCAACTCGGGCAAGCTGATGGCGCTCATGCCGGTGACCCAGAGCCCCGAGTACATCGCCATCCAGGAAGATCTCCACTCCCAGACCGACTATCCCGACGTGTGACCGTCGTATCGAAGACCAGCGCTCAGCCGCCGGCGCGTTGGAGGCGGCGGAGCGGTCGGTAGCCGATCAGCTGTACGCCGCCGCGCTCGAGCATCGTGCGCAACGTGCTGTCGTGGACCACGAGGTCGTGGTCATCGACCCGTCCCGGCCAGTCGGCGGTGGCGCTCCGCAGCTCGAGGGTGTCGACCGCAGGGTGCACGCAGATCTCGGTGACCCCCGGCTGGAGGTCGAGCATCGCCCGTTCGAGGGCCCGTCGGCTGCCGACGGCGGGCACCGGCACCAGGTGGTCGGGCACGACGACGCCTTCTTCCTGGGCCAGGCGCCGGAAGGGGAAGCCGACCGCTCGTTCGACGGAGCCGTCGGGGAGGCGTAGCGGGAGCGCGAACTCGAGTGCGAGGTTGAGGTACACGTCGAAGAACTCGGGCCTGAGGCACAACGTCCCGAGATGCGAGTCGAGGTGGCTGACGTCGAAGCCCCACAGGATCGCCCGCTCGATCTGGGCGCGCAGTTCGCGGTGGACCTCGTCCAGGTCGGCGTGGTCCCATACGTCGGCACGGGTACGGGGGAACCCACCGTCGCCGTCGAGCAGGGAAGGGGCGTGGGTGATCGGGCCCCACCGGTAGAGGTCGTGCTGGGCGTTGAGCGTGAGGTGGACGCCTACGTCCTCGCCCCGGTAGCGGGCGCTGGCCTCGCGGCTCCACGGGCAGGGGACCATGAGCGAAGCGCTGGTGGCGATGCCCACCCGGAGCGCTTCGAAGCAGCCCAGGTTGGCGGCGTTGCTCGAACCGAGGTCGTCGCAGTTGATGATGAGCAGCCGGTCGTCGGGCTCGTAGCCCAGCCGTTCGGCAAGCGTCGCCACGGGCGGCACGCTATCCGCCACCCGGCCCCACCCCCCTTGGTGACGGGGGCGGCTGGCCCCCGACCGCCGGCACATGAGGCCCGCCGCACGCCGACCACAGCCCTCGGCCGGCGTCGCGCGCCGAGCGGGCAGCGACGTGGAGTCGGGCGCGGTAGCTGTTGTTCGGGTCGATGTCGAGCACTGCGGCCAGCCCTTGGGTGAGCATGGCCTCTTCGACGAAGGCCCCGTCGTGGGCCCGGAAGGCGTAGGCCAATAGCCGGCCGAAGCGGTCGCGGGCCTCGGCGTCGCGTTCGAGCCGGACGGCGGCACCCGGGGGTAGGAGGCGTTCGAGGCCCGCGGCAGCCTCGGGCCCGAAGCATTCGACCGGAGCCCCCGGGTCCTTCGTCTCGGGTGTGTCGATCCCGATGAGACGGACGGTCTCGTCGGTGCCAGCTAGTCGGACCACGACGGTGTCGCCGTCGACGACGCGCACCACCGTGGCTTCCCCGCTTCCCGCAGCGGGGCCGGGCCTGCCCGACGGCCCGCAGGCAGCGGTACCCATGAGCACGACGACGACCATCATCGACCTGCACGCTGGTCGACCCGGCACCGGCCACCCGGGACAGCCCACGCCGTCCTCCTTCGCTGAGATCAGCTGGGAGGAGAACCGTCACGCCGGCCCCCGAGCGGTTACCGGACGCTACCTGTGGTGCGGCCCGGTCGGTAGTCCCATCGACCGCGTCCCTGCCATCGATGCCCTCGTTACCGTCGAGGTGACTCTCAGGCTGCGCTGGGACGCTGGGCCCCGCCTTGGGGTTGGTGCTGGCGGGCCTGGCGCAGCGCCTCTCGCGCCTTGGCCACGCCCTCGCGTCCTGCCTGTCGGGTGTGCTCGTCGAGACGCCAGTCGCTGGGTTCCTCGATCAGCGCAAGCTGTCGTTCCATGTAGGCATCATCCCCAGGGGGTGTGACAGCGAACCGGCGGCGGGCCCTGTGGGCACCGCGCCGGCAGGCGCGAACCGGATGGGAACCAGCACCGCGAGCGGCGACCCCGCCTACGCTCCGGGCCGATGCACTTGGCCGCGGGCGACCCCAGGCACCCTGGCCTGGCGCCGGTGCGCTACGGGATCACGGTGCCCCTCACCGGGCTCCCCCTGGCCGAGCAACGGGAGTGGATGGGCGAGCTGGCCGATCTCGGCTACACCGACGCCTGGTCGTCGGAGGTCGACGGCACCGATGCCTTCACGCCCCTGGTGTTGGCGTCGCAATGGGCGCCGACGCTACGGCTGGGCACCGCCGTCGTGCCCGTCTTCACCCGGGGCCCGGCCCTGATCGCCCAGAGCGCCGCCGCCCTGGCCAACCTGGCGCCGGGCCGGGTCGCGCTCGGGGTGGGTACGTCGTCCGACGCGATCGTGCGGGGCTGGAACGGGCTCGACTTCGACCGGCCCTATCAACGCGTCCGCGACACCGTCCGGTTCCTCAAGGCCGCCCTGGACGGCCAGAAGGTGACCGCCGACTACGAGACGTTCTCGGTACGGGGGTTCCGGCTGGCCCTGCCCCCGACCGCGCCGCTGCCGGTGCTGGTCGGTGCCCTGCGCCCCGGAATGCTGGAGCTGGCGGGGCGGGAAGCGGACGGCGCCGTCATCAACTGGTTGTCGCCGGCCGACGTTCGCTCGGTGGTGGGCCACGTGCACGCCGGCGGTCCCGGGCGCGAGATCGTGGCCAGGGTGTTCGTGGTCGCCAAGGCCGACCGGGACGAGGCCCGGGCCGTGGCCCGAGCGATGATCGCGGCGTACCTCAACGTCCCGGTGTACGCCGCCTTCCACCGGTGGCGCGGCCGGGGTGACCTGTTGGCACCGATGTGGTCGGCGTGGCGTGACGGTGACCGCAAGGCGGCACTCGCCGCCATTCCCGACACCGTGGTCGACGACCTCGTCGTGCACGGTCCGCCCGCGGCCTGTCGGGAGCGGCTCCAGGTGTACTTCGAGGCCGGGGTCACGACGCTCGCCCCGCTGGTGGTGGCGGCCGACGATCCCCGCCAGGCGGTCCGCGACCTGGCCCCCCGCTGATCGGACGGCTGTCCCCGGCCCCTCGGGATCGAACCCACGTTCGGTCTAGGCTGACGGGGTGAGCAGGCCATGAATCGGGGCTTGGCAGGGGTCGCTGCCGTGGACCGGCGACGGCCCCGTGCCCGACGCCGGTTTCGCCACCGTGCGCCGCCGTCCCCTCGATGCCGATGCCGACGCCTGGGTCGACTTCGGTCCCGGGTGGCCGGCCGGGGCCGACCACCTGTTGGCCGAGCTCGTCGTCTCGCTCCAATGGCGGGGCCAGGTCGTGCCCATGTACGAGCGGATGGTCGCCCAACCCCGGCTCTCGGCCCGTCTCGAAGGCGGCGGACGACCAGCGGTGGTCGAACAGATGGGCGCGCTGCTGTCCGAGCGCTACCGCGTCACGCTGACCGCCGTCGGCGCCAACCTGTACGCCAGCCTGACGTTCCGTTCCTACGACCCGGCGGCGCCCACCGACGGCTCCCGGTAGGGTCGCCGCGGTGCGCCCGGTGACGTTGCTGGGACTGTTCGCCGATCGCTTCGAGGATCCTGACGCCGTCCTCTTGGAGGTCCCCGGCTCGGCTCCGGTCACCTACGGCGGTGCATGGGAACGGTCGGCCCAGATAGCCAACGCCCTGCGCACGGCCGGGGTGGTACCGGGCGACCGGGTGGCGGTGCAGATCGACAAGTCTCCGCTGGCCGTCCTGCTGTACCTGGCCTGTGCCCGCTCGGGGGCGGTGCTGTTGCCCCTGAACCCGGCCTTGTCCGCTGACGAAGTGGCCCATGTCGCCGGTGACGCCGAGCCCCGGGTGTGGGTCCACGCGCCGGGGCGGGCCCCGACCGAGGGAGGCGGTCGCGTCCCGCTGGGGTTCACCGCCGACGAGGACGGGACCGGGACGCTGTCGGCCGCCGCCGACGCCGAGAGCGTCACCGCCGACGGTCGTGCCCCCGGCCCCGATGACCTCGCTGCCATCCTCTACACCAGCGGGACCACCGGCACCCCCAAGGGAGCGATGCTGTCCCAGCGCAACCTGGCCTCCAACGGTGCCGTCCTGCAGAGGTTCTGGGGGTTCGGTACCGGCGATGTCCTGTTGCACGCGCTGCCGGTGTTCCACGTCCACGGGTTGTTCGTGGCCATGAACTGCGTGCTGGCGGCTGGTGCCAGCATGGTGTTCCTGCCCCGGTTCGACGTGGCCTCGGTCATCGAGCACCTGCCCCGGTGCACGGTGATGATGGGCGTGCCGACCTTCTACACCCGGCTGCTCGCCCAGCCGGCGTTCGGCCCCGCCGCCTGTCGCCGCGTGCGCCTGTTCGTATCGGGCTCGGCACCACTATCGCCGTCCACCCATGCTGCTTTCGAGGCTCGTACCGGCCACGCCATCCTCGAGCGCTACGGCCTGACCGAGACGTCGATCCTGACCTCCATTCCCCTCGACGGCGACCGCCGTCCCGGCACCGTCGGTCCCGCCCTGCCCGGCGTCGAGGTCCGGGTCGCTGACGCCCGGGGACGACCGGTCGGGCCCGGCGAGGTCGGTGGCATCGAGGCCCGGGGCCCGAACGTGTTCGGCGGCTACTGGCGCCGGCCGGGCCAGGCCGAGGCCGACATGACCGTCGACGGGTTCTTTCGCACCGGCGACCTCGGGTCCGCCGACGCCGACGGCTACCTGCGCATCGTCGGCCGCGCCAAGGACCTCATCATCAGCGGGGGTGAGAACGTGTACCCCAAGGAGGTCGAGGACGTGCTCGACGCCATCGACGGGGTGTACGAGAGTGCCGTCGTGGGCTTGGCCGACGCCGACCTCGGGGAGATCGTCGTGGCGGCCGTGGTGGGTGAGCCCGGCCGGCTGCTGGCCCCCGCCGTCGTGCGGGAGGCGGCCCGGCAGCGGCTGGCGCCGTTCAAGGTGCCCCGGCAGGTCCATGTGGTCACCTCCCTGCCCCGGAACGCCATGGGCAAGGTCGAAAAGGCACGCCTCCGGCAACAGTTGACCGCGCCCAGCCAGGGTTGACCGCAAACGTTCACAATCCGGATCTAGTGTGCATCAGCGGACAATTCGGAAGACGCTCAGAACTCCATTAAGGCATGCGCAGTACCATCACGAGGTGTTTCCAGTCGAGGTCATAGAGGACCTGGCGGACCGGGCGACCCATGCCATTCGCGCCGGGTACGGCACTCCCGGACAGGTCTTCTACGATCTCTTCGATTTCATCGAGGGCGACCCGCAGACGAGCGCCGCCGTGGACGGCCAGCGGGACGAGGCCGCGTCGGAGCTATGGGCGATCGTCGACTCGATCGTGGTCGCGCTGGAGGACGAACAGCGGGGTTGGCCCGAGGTCACCGACTGCGACCAGATCACCGCGGCCTTCGCCCGGCTCCGGGGACGAGGCGTGCTGGCGGTGGAGAACGACGGGGCCAGCGCCAGCGACCTCCGAGACGACATGCTCGACCGGGTCCTCGACCTTCGCCAGGGAGGCCGGCACATCCGGGGATGGTGCGGCTTCTCCTCCGAGGAGGTCGACCAGGCCATGGAGTACGGCGTGCTGGCGGTCGCGTTCGCGCCCATCGACGTGTCAGAGGAGCAGGACTGGAAGAGGTTGGGCGAGATCATCGTGGAGGAACTACACCGAGGCCGCCTCGAGGTCCGCTGGGACGGCCCCGAACACCACACCGTCGAAGTGCACGGCCTGCGTTGGCAACGGCGTCCTCGCCACCCGTGAGGACTTCGCCCCCGGTCCGAGCCCCGAGTACGGGAAGGCATCGGATGACCGTCGGCGCCGGTATGGTGCGCACCCCTCTCTCTGCCCCGGAGCTCAGCCGATGCCGAAGACCGCCCCCCGCACCACCAAGGCACTAGCCGCTCACAAGGCCAACCTCGTCACCATGCGCGAGGAGGTGACGGCCCGCCTGGCGCGGGCCCGGGCCGAGATCGACGAGCTCACGCTCACCGCTGATGACGTCGGTGCCGGCGACGACGAGGGCGGGGCCGAGAACGACGGCACGCTGGTCGAGCGCGACCGGCTGCGATCGATGATCGCCGAGGACAGCGAGCTGCTGCGCCAGGTCGAGGACGCGGTCGAGCGCTCCGCCGGCCGCGACTGGTCGACGTGCACCAAGTGCGGCGGGCCCATCGGAGCGCCGCGGCTCGAAGCCCTGCCCACCACCACCGTGTGCGTCGGCTGCAAGGCGGCCGGTCTCTGGTGAGCGCCCGGTGGCCGGCCCCGGGCGTCCGCCAGAGCTCTTAGCCGGCGACGTCGAGCACCGACAGGAGACCGGCGATGTCGAGCGTCTTTCGGACCGCCGGCGTCATGTTCGAGAGCGTGAGGCGCCCGCCGCCGGCCCGAGCCCGACGATGCACCGTGACCAGCAGGCTGATGCCCATCGAGTCGACGAACGTGCAGTCCCGTAGGTCGACTTCGAGTTCGGTGGCGCCCTCCTCGACGTGGGCCAGGAGCTGGGCGCGCACCGAGGCGGCGCCCTCGTAGTCGAGGTCCTGGTCGATCACGACCCGGCCGGTACGGCCGACGCTCCCGCTACCAGCCGCCGCTTCGGTCCCCGGGCCGGGGTCGGACCATGCCTGAGGAACACGGCCGTGGCGGATCTGGCCAACGAACTCGTCCAGGAACCACCGCCGATAGGCGAGGTCGAGCGGCGCCGAGACGAGCGTGAGCAGCTCTCCGTTGCGGCAGTACTGGTCGGCCTCGTCCATGAGCGCCGACAGCTGCTCGACGGCTTCGGCCACGGCCACCGGGACCGAGTAGACCAGATCGATCGAATCCACGCCGGCCTCGGCGGCGTCGGCGACAGCCTGGCTCTGGGCCTCGTTGTCGTTGCCGTAGCGCGCCGTCAGCTCGTCGATCAGCCCGAGCAGCCGCGCCGGCACGGCGGCGTCCGGTTCACGGGCCAGGATCAACTGGAACTCCCGGAAGAGGGCCTGGGCATGCTCCTGCACGTCCCGGTGCAGGGCGACCGGGATCCCGACGATCCTGACGTCGATGACGTCCTCGCTCACGCGTCCCCCCCGACCTCGAACCAGACCATCTTGCCTTCTCCCACCGGTTCGACTCCCCACACAAGGGTGAGACGGTCGAGCAGGAACAGCCCTCGGCCGGTCACCGAATCGGGCGAGAAGCGGCGCCGCATCGGCACCAGGGGCGACCCGTCTTCGACCTCGACCCGCAACCGTCCGTCGGCGCGGCGCTGGAGGCGCACCTTGACCGGTGTGCCGGCGTGGAGGACGGCGTTGGTAACGACCTCGGACAGCGCCACCAGGAGCTCGTCGAGCGACGAATAATCGTCGAGCCACGCCGCCACCCGTCTCCGGGCCTCCCGGGGAGTCCCCTTCTCGGCAGGAAGGTCGAAATGCAGGTCGGCTACCGCTCCCATTGCGTCTCTACTGCCATGAAGCCGACATCGGTGCTCGGGACGATAGTTCAGCACCGCGCCGGACCGGTAGCCAATGAGGGTGGTCCCGGGGCGGTAGCGGGCGTGGTCGCGTCCGTAGAGTCGGAGGATGGACATCGAGGGTGCAGCCGCGATCGTCACCGGTGCGGCGTCCGGTCTGGGCGAGGCCACGGCAAGGTGCCTGGCCGACCGGGGCATGCGGGTGGTGGTCGCTGACGTGGCACCGGCGCGGGGGGCACAGGTGGCGGCCGACATCGACGGTGTCTTCGTCCGGACCGACGTGACCCAGCCCGATCAGGTCATCGCCGCGATCGATGCCGCCGCCGACCTCGGACCACTGCGGGTGCTGATCTGCTGTGCCGGCATCGGCTGGGCTCAGCGCACGATCGGGCGCGACGGCGACTACGGCTCGGCTCATGACCTCGAGGCGTTCGCCCACATCGTCCGCGTGAACCTGATCGGGACGTTCAACTGCCTCCGGCTCGCCGCCACGGCAATGAGCCGGCTCGAACCCGTTGACGGGTCGGGCGAGCGGGGCGCGGTGGTCAACACCGCGTCGGCCGCCGCCTTCGAGGGCCAGATCGGACAGGTGGCGTACGCCTCCTCCAAGGGGGGCGTGGTCGGTATGACGCTGCCCGCCGCCCGCGACCTGGCCGTGGTCGGGATCCGGGTCAACACCATCGCTCCCGGGCTCATCGACACACCGATCTACGGCGAGGGCGAACAGGCCGAGCAGTTCAAGGAGCGGATCTCGCCCGGTGTGCTGTTCCCCCGCCGTTTCGGCACCCCCGACGAGTTCGCCCGCCTTGCCCTCGAACTCGTCACCAACGGCTACATGAACGGCGAGACGGTCCGCCTCGACGGCGGCCTGCGCATGCCCCCGAAATAAGGCTGTGCTGGCTGGCGTTCCCTGGCCACGCAGGCCGGGCTGGGCCGCACCTGCGCTGGCGCTCCGGTGCTCGCATCGGTGAGCGAGTGCAGCGCCGTCGGCGGCTCGGAGCGCTCGAGTCAGGTCCGAGAAGTCGCCGCCCGGAAGGCCGATTCGACGTCGCCGTGACGGAACTTGAAGCCGCTGGCCTCCAGCTTCTCGGGCAGGACCCGGGCGCTGGTGAACAACAACATGTCGGCCCGGTCGCCGCCCAGCAGGAGCCGGGGGCCGAAGGAGGGCACCGGTAGCTTCGTCGGCCGGTGCAGGACCTTCCCCAGCGCCTTGGTGAACTCGGCGTTGGTGACCGGCTCGGGGGCGCTGAGGTTGACAGGGCCGGCGATGTCGTTGTTGAGCAGGAAACGGATGGCGGCGACCTCGTCATCGATCGACACCCAGCTCCACCATTGCCGGCCGGCGCCCATCTTGGCCCCGGCACCGAGCTTGAACACGGGCAGCATCTTCGCCAGCGCCCCGCCCTTGGCGGAGAGGACCATGGCGCTGCGCAGGTGGGCCACCCGGATACCGGCGGCGCCCGCCGCCGCCGTCGCCTGCTCCCAGCCGACGCACAGGTCGGAGAGGAAATTGCCGGGCTGGGGGACCGACGACTCGGTGAGCACCTCGTCGCCCCGATCGCCGTAGTACCCGATGGCCGAGCCCGACACCAACGCCCGCGGCGGTTGGTCGAGGCCGGCGAGGGCCTGTGACAGCAACGTGGTGCCGTCGATCCGGCTGTCCACGACGAGCTGCTTGCGCTCGTCGGTCAGGCGCCGGTCGCCGATCCCGGCGCCGGCCAGGTTGACCACCGCGTCGACGCCTTCGAGGGCGGCGGCATCGATGGTGCCGGCCTCCACGTCCCACGTGACCGAACCGTGCCCATTGCGGGGTGAACCGGGCCGCACCACGGGGAGGACCTGGTGTCCTTCGGCGGTCAGGGACGTCGCCAGAGCGGAGCCGATGAGACCGTGGGAGCCGGTGATAGCAACCTTCATGGGCCGACCCTACGGTGCCGACGCGGCGTTTCCCCGGGCCGGCGCCCTTGCCGTCGGCGCCAGGCGGGTCAGTACCATGCCGCCGGTGCCCGCCCCTGGGGCACGGGAGGCAGGTGAACGTGCACGTCGTGGTGGTCGGGTGCGGCCGGGTCGGCTCGGGACTGGCAGCCGCCGTCGAGGCGGCGGGCCATTCGGTGGCCATCATCGACCGTCGCGAGGAGGCGTTCACCCGTCTGTCGCCCGAGGTGCAGGGCCCTCGCATCGTGGGAGTGGGCTTCGACCGCGACCGCTTGGCCGAGGCTGGCATCGAGCGGGCCGGGGCGGTGGCGGCCGTCACCAACGGTGACAACTCGAACATCATGATCGCCCGGGTGGCCAAGGAGACCTACGGCATCCCGAGGGTGGTCGCCCGTATCTACGATCCCCGCCGGGCCGCCATCTACGAGCGTCTCGGTATACCCACGGTGGCCACCGTGCGATGGGCCACCGAACGGGTGTTGCGCCGCATCCTGCCCGAGTCGCCGGCGGTCGAGTGGATCGATCCCAGCGCCAAGGTGTGCCTGCTCGAACGCCTGGTGCCCGCAGGTTGGGCCGGGCGTGAGATCAGGGAGGCCGAGCTCGACGATGTGGCCCGCATCGTGGCCGTCAGCCGGCTGGGCCAGTCCCAGCTTCCTCAGCCCGGCACCGTGCTCCAGGACGGCGACGTCGTCTACGCGGCCGTGGCCGGCGACCGCATCGGTGACTTCGACCAGCACCTCGCCACCGCCCCCACCGGGGGAGCCTGACATGCGGGTGGTCATCGCCGGCGGCGGCAACGTGGGCACGTTCATCGCCTCGGAGCTGGCCGCCGCCGGCCACCAGGTGCTGATCATCGAAGTCGATCCCGCCCGGGTCGCCCAGGCCCGCGCCAACGACGAGCCGGCCGGCGTCGAGTGGTTGGGGGGCGACGCCTGCGAGGTCACCGAGCTGGCTCGGGCGCAGCCCGACACCGCCGACGTGGTGGCCGCCGTCACCGGCGACGACGAGGACAACCTGGTCATCTCACTACTGGCCAAACAGGAGTTCGGGGTGCCCCGGGTGGTGGCCCGGGTCAACAACCCCAAGAACGAGTGGATGTTCAACGAGATGTGGGGCGTCGACGTCTCGGTCTCGACGCCCCATTTGCTGACCGCGCTGGTCGAGGAGGCGGTGTCGGTGGGCAGCCTCGTACGGCTCTTGAGCTTCGAGGGCGGACGCGCCCGTCTCGTCGAGGTGACCCTGGCCGAGGACTCTCCGGCCGCCGACCGCGAGATCGTGGAGCTGGGCTTTCCCCGTGACTGCACCGTCGTGGCCATCCTGCGCCAGGACCACGTGGTGGTGCCCCGCGGTGACACACCGCTGCTGGCGGGCGACGAGGTCCTGGTACTGGTGACGCCGGAGAGCGAGGACGCGGTGCGCCGCCTCCTCGTCGGAAGCTGACGGCTGGAGTGCGAGTGCAACGAGCGCTTCAGGCCGACGGGGGGAGCGCCAGCTCGCCCGGCGGCGATGGGTGTGGGGCGCAGCCCCACAGGATCGACTGAGCTCTCGACCGGTGGCGTCGTTCCTGAAGCGGTTCCTGGTCGGCAAGCCGCTGGCCAGCGAGGAAGAGTCGTCCCAGCGTCTCCCCAAGCTGGTGGCGCTGCCGATATTCGCCTCTGACGCCCTCTCCTCCACGGCCTATGCCACCGAGGAGATGCTCTTCGTCCTCGTCCCTGCCGCCGGTCTCGAGATCGCCCTGTCCCGTCTCGCCCCCATTGCCATCGTGGTGCTGGTGCTGCTGACGATCGTGGTCACCTCCTACCGCCAGGTGGTGCACGCCTACCCGGGGGGCGGGGGCTCCTATGTGGTGTCGCGGGAGAACCTGGGGGAGACACCGGCGCTGGTCGCCGGGTCGGCCCTGATGGTCGACTACACCCTGACCGTCGCGGTGTCGATCTCGGCCGGCGTGGCCGCGATCCTTTCGGCGGCCCGCAGCGACACGCTGAACCAGTACCGGGTGCCGATGTGCATCGGGCTCATCGTGTTGATGACCATCGCCAACCTGCGCGGCCTCAAGGAGTCCGGGAAGCTTTTCGCCCCGCCCACCTACCTCTACCTGGTGGCACTCGCGTCGCTGTTGGCGTGGGGCCTGTACCGGTCCTTCACCGGTGATCTGTCACCCCTGCCCGCCGACGAAGCCGCGCTCAGGGAGATCGTGCCCGAGGGCGCGGCCCTGGGCGGGTTGTCCCTCTTCATCATCCTGCGGGCGTTCTCGTCGGGTGCCATCGCCCTCTCGGGCACGGAGGCCATTTCCAACGGGGTCCCCGCTTTCAAGCCGCCCGAGGCCCGCAACGCGGCTACCACGCTGGTGTTGATGGGGGCGATCCTCGGATCGGCCTTCCTCGGCATCTCGGTCCTGGCCCACCGGCTCCGTCCTACCCCGTCGCACGAGGAGACCGTCCTTTCATCGATGGGCCGGGCCGTGTTCGGCGACGGCAGCCCGCTCTATCTCGTGCTGCAGTTGGCGACGTTCGCCATCCTGATCCTGGCCGCCAACACCGCCTACAACGGGTTCCCGGGGGTGGCCTCGATCATCGCCCGTGACGGCTTTCTCCCTCGCCAGCTGGCCAACCGGGGCGACCGGCTGGTGTTCTCCAACGGCATCGTTGTGCTGGCCGTGGGCGCGGCGCTACTCATCATCGGGTTCGGGGGCAGGACGACCCAGCTGATCCATCTCTACGCCGTCGGTGTGTTCCTCAGCTTCACGATGTCGCAGACCGGCATGGTCCGTCACCATCTCCGGGTCCGGGAGCCACGTTGGAAACGAGGCCTGGCCATCAACTCCCTCGGGGCGGTGGCCACCGGGATCGTCGTCGTGGTGGTCATCGTGTCCAAGTTCGCAGTCGGTGCCTGGATCCCGACCGTGATCATCCCGCTGATCGTGGTCCTCTTCCGCGCCATAAAGCGGCACTACCGACAGGTTGAGGACGCCCTGGCGGTGCCGACCGACTACCGCGTCCCCCGCCACACCCACACCATCGTGGTCCTGGTGGGCCGGGTCCACCGGGCGACGCTGGCCGCGCTGACGTACGCCAAGTCGCTGGCACCGGACCGGTTGTTGGCGATGTCGGTGGTAAGCGACGGCCAGCAGGCCGAGGACATCCAGGCCCAGTGGGCCGCCTACGGCCTCGACATCCCCCTCGAGATCAAGCTGTCGCCGTACCGGGAGCTCACGGGGCCGGTGATGGACTTCATCGACGAGCTCGACGAGGCCTACGAGAACGACATCGTGACGGTCATCCTGCCCGAGTTCGTGTTGAACCGGTGGTGGCAGCAGATCTTGCACAACCAGAGCGCGTTGCTGTTGAAGGCCCGTCTGCTCTTCCGTCGCAACACCGTGGTGGTGTCGGTGCCTTACCACATCGAGCACGGTGTGACCGACGTGCTCGCCGATGTCGGGGCGCCCGACGACGCTGCCGATAGCGGCCGACGGGCCGGGGACGGCGGCCGGCCCCGTCGCTAGTGGTGTGTCCTTCAAATGACGCGCGCTTGTTCGAGTGCGACGCGTCCTCGGCGGACCTTGGTGAGGATCTCATCCGCGGTCTTGGTCCACACGAATGGCTTCGGGTCGTCGTTGTGATGGGC
>JBQTIQ010000083.1:0-22196 GCA_052387955.1 Acidimicrobiia bacterium
GCGGCCGACGGGGGCGTGGCGGCGGCGGGCCCGGCGCCGGCGCCGGCGGTGCGTCCTCTCGGCCGGCGCCGGGAGGCGTCGTGAGCCGGCCGTCCTGGTCCACGGTGCGGTGGCGCGCGCTGAGCGCGCCTGGGGGCACGGTGGTCGAGGCCCGGCCCGGGATGCCGGCGCGTGACGAGGCGGTGCGGACATTGGTGGCGCTGGTCTGCTGTGCGGTGGCGCGCGGTGAGCGCGTCTGGGGGCACGGTGGTTGAGCCTCGGCCCGGGATGCCGGTGCGTGACGAGGCGGTGCGGACGTTGGTGGCTCTCGTCCCCGACTGGCCCGTGGTGGCGGCGGGGGTGGCGCCGGCCGAGCCCGCGGCAGTCTTCGTGGCCAACCGGGTGATGGCCGCCAACGGGGCGGCCAGGGCCGAGGGGGTGGCGTCGGGGATGCGCCGGCGTGACGCTCAGGGCCGATGCCCCGGGCTGGCGGTGCTGGGCCACGACCCCGCCCGGGACGCCCGGGCCTTCGAACCGGTCGTCGCCGCCCTCGACCCGCTCACCCCCCGGGTCGAGGTCACCGAGCCGGGACGGTGTGCGTTCCCGACCCGGGGGCCGTCCCGGTGGGCCGGCGGCGACGAGGCGCTGGCGGGACGGGCCCGGGCGCTGGTGCAGGAGGCCCTCGGCGACCGGGCCGTCACCGGGGTCGGCGTCGCCGACGGCCCCTTCGCCGCCGGGCTCGCCGCGCTCTCTGCCGGCGCCGGCGCATCCCCTCTGCGCCCTCGGGGGACAGCGGGCCCGGGCCGGAGCGCGGCCGACGGCTCGAGCACCAGCGCGCCCGGCGGCGGGGGGCGGGGCCCGCAGTCCCACGGGATGACCGACCGTTCCCTCGTCATCCCGCCCGGCGCCAGCCCGGGCTTCCTCGCCCCCTTCCCCCTCGCCGTCCTCCTTCCTCCCTCCGGGCCCGCTCCCCCCGAGCTGATCGACGTGTTCGGCCGCCTGGGCTGGCGCACGCTGGGCGACCTTGCCGCCGTGCCCGCCGGTGACGTCCTCGGCCGGTTCGGCCTCGACGGGGCCACCGCCCACCGGTTGGCCGCCGGCCTCGACCGCCGTCCGCCCGCCACCCGCCGCCCCGCGCCCGACCTGGCCGTCGAGGCCGAGCTCGACCCGCCCGCGGAACGCGTCGACGCCGCCGCCTTCGTCGCCCGGTCCCTGGCCGAACAGCTCCACACCAGGCTGGCCCGCCGGGGCCAGGCCTGCACCCGGTTGCTGGTCGGGGCCGAGACCGAGCACGGCGAGGTCCTGGAGAGACGGTGGCGCGACGAGGGCGCCCTGACCGCCGGCGCCATCGCGGCGCGTGCCCGGTGGCAGCTCGACGGGTGGCTCAACGGCCCGCCGGCGGTGCGGCCCACCGCCGGCATCGCCCGCCTGCGCCTGGTGCCCGAGGAGGTGGTGGCGGCCACCGGTCGCCAACTCGGCTTCTGGGGTACCGCCGGCGGGGCCGACGAGCGTGCGCTGCGGGCGCTGGCCCGGCTGGAGGGGCTTTTCGGTCCCGAAGCGGTCACCGTGCCCGAGTGGCGGGGCGGCCGCGATGCCGCCACCCGGGTGGCGCGGGTGGCGGCGGGAGCGGTCGATCTGGCCGCCGAGCGGGTGGCGGCCGGTCCTCCCACCGAGGAGCGTGACCCCGACCATCCGCCCTGGCCCGGGCGGTTGCCGTCGCCGTCGCCGGCCATCGTCCAGGGCGAAGACCGTCAGCCGGTCGAGGTCGTCGACGCCGGTGGCGTGACCATCGGGGTCAGCGGCCGGGGGGCGGCAACGGCCGCCCCCGACCGGGTCCGCCTGGCTGCCGGCGGCCGGTGGCTGCCCGTGACCGCGTGGGCGGGACCGTGGCCGGCCGAAGAACGGTGGTGGGACCCGCCCGCCCACCGCCGCCGGGCCCGGTTCCAGGTGGTGACCGGCGACGGCCAGGCCCGGCTCCTGGTCCTGGAAGGCGGGAGGTGGTGGCTGGAGGCGCTCTATGACTGAGAACCGGGATGTGCCGACGACGAGTAGCGGCGAGCCCGTGGCGCCGGCCGGTGCACCGGACGAGACGGCCTCGGCCCGGCTACGGTCCGGGGACGGACGGAACCGGCACCCCGCCCGCTCGGTCCGTCCCCCGATGGGCGCCGGCCGTGGCGGTGCTGGTTGTGCTGGCGAGCGGATGCTCCTCGCCGGGTGTGCCGGCGCCGACGACATCGGCGTCGTCGTCCCCCGCCCCGGCGACCGCCACCGCCGGCCGGGTGGCGATCGCCCTGCGCCTCGAGCGGCGGGTCACCGATGTAGCCACCGCGGGGTTCGAGGAGGCCGTGCGGACGAGCCTCACCGACCCTCGGGGGTGGCAGTCGGCGGGTTTCGTGTTCACGTTCGCCGACGACGCGCCCTATGTCGTGGTCCTGGCCGAGGGTGACGTGGTCGAGGGCCTGTGCCGCCCCTACGACGTCGGCCGCCGCTACAGCTGCCAGAACGGCCGGTGGTTGCCCTCAACGCCGACCGGTGGCGGCAGGCCACCCCGGAGTGGCCCGGTGACCTCGACGGCTACCGCGAGATGCTGGTCAACCACGAGGTCGGGCACCTGTTGGGCCAGCACCATCCCGAGGCGCCCTGCCCGGTCCCGGGTGAGCCGGCGCCGGTCATGGCCCAGCAGAGCACCTCGCTCGCCGGCTGCCTCCCCAACCCGTGGCCCCGGCCCTGGGAGCTGGCTTGCGCCGCCCTCCATGTCGAGCCTTTGGCCCCCGCCTACGAGCCGGCGCCCCGCTCGGCGTGCGGCCCCGACGGATGAGCCCACCGGGGGAAATGGAACCGGGGTGGGCGCGGTTGCGGGCAGGCGACATGGAGACCGACGTCCGTCACGACGCCGACCGCTCGAGCTACGACCTTTACGTCGACGGCGAGCGGGCCGGGGTCGTCGACTACCACCTGACGGGCACGGTGGCGACGATCTCCCACACCGAGGTCGCCCCGTGCCACCGAGGCCGGGGCCTGGGGGCGCTGCTGGTCCGCGAGGCGCTCGAAGACCTACGCCGCCGCGGCCTGAGCGTTCGGCCCCGGTGCCCGTTCGTGGCCCGCTTCATCGAGGACAACCCTGCGTACCGCGACCTGCTCGCGGCCTGAAGGGCCCTCCCAACCGCCGGCCGTCGACGCCCTTGTCGATCGAACGTTTGTTCGATAACGTCGGGCCATGGGGTTCGACAACCCGCCGATGCCGTGGGGCGAGCTGGAGCGGCGGTTGTCGGGACGGCCCGGTCCCGGGCACGAGGCGAGCGACCACGGGGCCTTCGAGGGAGGGCGACGGGGCGACGGCCGGCGGACCAACGTCCCTGGCCGGGCCAACGGTGGCGACAGCCCGGCCTGGTCCCGCAAACGTCAGCCCTACGAGCGCCCGGCCGAGCTGGCGGTGCCGGCCCCGCCCCGGGGCGCGGTGCCCTACGCCGAGCTGCACTGCCACTCCAACTTCTCGTTCCTCGACGGGGCTTCCCATCCCGAGGAACTGGTCGAGGAGGCGGCCCGGCTGGGCCTCGAGGCGCTGGCCCTCACCGACCATGACGGTTTCTACGGGGTGGTCCGCTTCGCCGAGGCCGCCCGGGTGGTGGGGGTGCCCACCGTGTTCGGGGCCGAGCTGTCCCTCGGGCTGACCGGTGCCCAGAACGGGCGGGCCGACCCCGAGGGCGACCACCTCGTCGTGCTCGCCCGCGACCCGCCGGGATACGCCCGCCTGGCCCGGGCGCTCAGCGCCGCCCAGCTCCGGGGAGGCGAGAAGGGCAGGCCGGTCTACGACCGGGCCGAACTGGCGGCGGCCGCCGGCGCCGGCCATTGGCAGGTGCTCACCGGGTGCCGGAAGGGGGCGGTGGCGGCGGCCCTGGTACGCGACGGCCCTGCCGCCGCCGGCCGGGCGTTGGCCGAGGTGGTGGAGCTGGCCGGGGGCCGTCACAACGTGGCCGTCGAGCTGTGGGACCACGGCGGCCCGCTCGACTCGGCCCGTAACGACGCTCTGGCCGAGGTGGCGGCGCGGGCCGGGGTCGAGTGCGTGGCCACCAACAACGTGCACTACGCCACGCCCGGCCGGCGCCGGCTGGCCACCGCGCTGGCCGCGGTGCGGGCCCGGCGCAGCCTCGACGAGATCGACGGCTGGCTGCCGGCAGCGGCCGGCGCCCACCTGCGCAGCGGGGGCGAACAGGCCCGCTGGTCCCGGCGCTACCCGGGCGTGGTCGAGCGGGCGGCCGAGCTGGGCCGCGCCTGCGCCTTCGACCTACGGCTGGTGGCGCCGGCGCTGCCGCCCTACCCCTGTCCCGACGGCCTCGACGAGATGGGCTTCCTGCGCCGGCTGGTCGACGAGGGGGCGGCCCGTCGCTACGGCCCGTCCGGCTCCGGCACGACGGCCAAGGCCTACGCCCAGCTCGCCCACGAACTCGACCTCATCGGGACGCTGGGGTTCCCCGGCTACTTCCTCATCGTGTGGGACATCGTCGAGTTCTGCCGGCGGTCCTCGATCTACTGCCAGGGCCGGGGTTCGGCCGCCAACAGCGCCGTCTGTTACGCCCTCGGCATCACCAACGCCGACGCGGTGGCGTTGGGCCTGCTCTTCGAGCGGTTCCTGTCCTCCGAGCGCGACGGCCCCCCTGACATCGACGTCGACATCGAGAGCGGGAGGCGGGAGGAGGTCATCCAGTACGTGTACCAACGCTACGGGCGGGAGTGCGCGGCCCAGGTGGCCAACGTGATCACGTACCGGGCCAAGTCGGCCATCCGTGACATGGCCAAGGCTCTGGGCCACTCCACCGGCCAGCAGGACGCATGGTCGAAGCAGGTCGACGCCTGGGGCCCGGTGTCGGGCACGGCCGCGCTGGCCGACCACGAGATCCCCGCCGCGGTGCTGGCGCTGGCGGCCGAGGTCGAGCACTTCCCCCGCCATCTCGGCATCCATTCGGGCGGAATGGTCATCTGCGACCGGCCGGTGGTCGAGGTGTGCCCGGTCGAATGGGGCCGTTTCACCGGGCGCGACGGCGCCAGCGACGAGCCCATCCGCTCGGTGCTGCAGTGGGACAAGGACGACTGCGCCGCCGCCGGCCTGGTGAAGTTCGACCTGCTCGGGCTGGGGATGCTGTCGGCCCTGCACCGCACCGTCGACCTGGTCCGGGCGCAGCATCGGGCCGTCGACGAGCTCGAACTGGCCACCATCCCCCAGGAACCTGCCGTCTACGACATGTTGTGCCGGGCCGACTCGGTGGGTGTGTTCCAGGTCGAGAGCCGGGCCCAGATGGCCACGCTGCCCCGGCTCAAGCCCCGCACCTTCTACGACCTGGTGGTCGAGGTGGCCCTCATCCGTCCCGGCCCGATCCAGGGAGGGTCGGTGCACCCCTACATCCGCCGGCGCAACGGCACCGAGCCGGTCACCTATCTGCACCCGCTGCTCGAACCGGCCCTGGAGAAGACGCTGGGCGTGCCCCTGTTCCAGGAGCAGATGATGCAGATGGCCATCGAGGTGGCCGGGTTCACGCCCGGCGAGGCCGACCGGCTCCGCCAGGCCATGGCGGCCAAGCGCAGCCGGGAACGGATGGAGGAACTACGCCAGCGGCTCTACGACGGCATGGCCGAGCGGGGCGTCACCGGCCCGGTGGCCGACGAGATCTGGGAGAAGCTGGCCGCGTTCGCCAACTACGGGTTCCCCGAGAGCCACTCGGTGTCTTTCGCCTACCTGGTGTACGCCTCGGCCTGGTTCAAACGGTGGTACCCCGCCGCCTTCTGCGCCGGGCTGCTCGACGCCCAGCCCATGGGTTTCTACTCGCCGCACTCGTTGGTGCAGGACGCCCGCCGCCACGGCGTCGAGGTCCGTACCCCCGACCTCAACGCCTCCGGGGCCGGCGCCTCGTTGGAGGGCCCGGCCGGCCCGGGCCCGGCGGCCGGGGGAGAGGCCCGGCCGGGACGGGCGTCGGCCGACGGGCCCTGGTCGGGGTGGGGCGACGGAGGCCCGGTGGTCCGGCTCGGCTTGGGGTCGGTCCGCGGTATCGGCGACGCGTTGGCGGGGCGCATCGTCGCCGAGCGGGACGGGGCCGGCCCGTACCAGTCGATGGAAGACCTCGTGGGCCGGGTGAGCGAGCTCACGCAGCCCCAGCTCGAAGCCATGGCCGTCGCAGGGGTGTTCGCTTCGGCCACCGGCCCGGCCCCGTCGGCACCGCGGGGCCGCCGGGAGGCGTTGTGGGCGGCCGGCGCAGTGGTGCAGTCGCGTCCCGGGCGCCTCGGCGGGATCGTCACCGGCACCGTCGCCCCCATGCTGCCGGGCATGTCGCCGGCCGAGGAGGCCCGGGCCGACCTGTGGGCCACCGGGGTCAGCCCCGACGGCCACCCCACCCGGTTCGTCCGTGACCACCTCCATTCGCTGGGCGTGGTGCCGGCGGCCGAGTTGGCCGACCGGCCGGCCGGCACCAAGGTCCTGGTGGGCGGCGTGGTGACCCACCGCCAACGCCCCGCCACCGCCGCGGGCATCACGTTCATCAACCTCGAGGACGAGACCGGGCTCATCAATGTCGTGTGCTCGAAGGGCTGTTGGGCCCGCTACCGCCAGGCGGCGCGCTCGTCGCCGGCGCTGCTGGTCCGGGGCCGCCTGGAGAAGGTCGAGGGGGTCATCAACGTGGTCGCCGAA
This sequence comes from Acidimicrobiia bacterium, assembly GCA_052387955.1. GTDB lineage: Bacteria > Actinomycetota > Acidimicrobiia > Acidimicrobiales > JACDCH01 > JBQTIQ01. Next base: position 6,656 of record JBQTIQ010000083.1, read on the forward strand.
CACCTCGAGCCGCTGCCGTTGCCCGCCCCCACCCGCAGCCGTGACTTCCGGTGACGATGTATGGTCATACATCGTGCGCAGGACGCAGATCTATCTCGACGACGAGCAGGATCGCTGGCTGGGTGAGCGAGCCGAACTGACCGGCCGCACCAAGTCCGACCTCATCCGAGAAGCCATCGACCGGTTCTCGGGCCGCGATGCCGTCAGGGACGACGATCGGCTGGCCCATTGGCGCGACGCGCTCGAGGCAACCGCGGGAATCGCTCCGGACTTGCCGTCGGGGGTCGAGTACGTCACCCGGCTGCGGGCCGCGGACCGTGATCGAGAGCAGCAGGCCGATCAGCGGAGGGGGCATTGAGCTATGTGCTCGACACCACCGTCCTGATCGACCACCTGCGCCGTGACCGTGCGGCGACGCAGTTCCTGGTGGCCCTTTCGGCAGTGCCGTGGTGTTCCGAGCTCACTCGTGTCGAGGTGACGCGTGGCCTTCGGTCGGCCGAGCGCGCCGATGCCGAACGGCTCTTCGCCCAACTCGGATGGATGCCCGTCACCGAACGGCTCGCTCGGGCCGCGGGCGAACTCGGTCGCCGTTTCCGTCGCAGCCACACGGGCATCTCGACGGTAGACCTGGTGATCGCGGCGACCGCCACCGACCTCGGCCTCCCGGTAGCCACCCAGAACGTCGGCCACTTCCCGATGTTCCGAGGCCTGCGGCCGCCGTACTGATCGGTACGACGAACGCGACTGTCCGTGGCCGTCGGCGGCGAAGTCCGTCCTCGTGCGGTCACGAGCTGACTACTACGTCGCGGATGGGTGAGCCGATGACCGGCGACTATCTCGCCAGCCTCGTGTCTCGCGCCGGGTCGCGTCAGCGTCCCGCGACCATCAGCACCTCGGCGTCATAGCGGGCCAATACCGGATCGGCCGTCACCAGGACGGCCTGCTCCGCCATGGCCTGGACGACGAGCATCCGGTCGAACGGGTCGCGGTGCACTGCCGGAAGGGCCGTGACCGCGAGGGCGTGACCGTGGTCGACGGGAAGCGGCCGAGCCCCGATGGCGCGCAACCGGCTGGGCACATACCGAGCGGGTGGTTCCGGTAGCTGGAGCCGACCAACCCCGTACTTGATGGCAATCTCCCACGAGCTGGCGGCCGAGACGAGGAGTTCGGCGGTGGGACTCGCTAGCCGTTCGAGGTGGGCGCCGAGACGGCCCGGATCGGTGTTGAGCCACAGGAACACGTGGGTGTCGAGCAGGTACCTCACTGCTCGAATCGGGCGAGCACCTCGTCGGGGAGGGGATCGTCGAAGTCCTCGGGAACCGTGAACAAGCCTTCGTCCATGCCGAACCGGTGCCGTGATGGGCGTCGGGCTGGCACCAACCGCGCCACCTCGATGCCGCGGCGGGTGATGACGACCTCGTCGCCGGCTGCGACCTCGTCGAGCAGCCGTGAGAGGTGGGTCTTGGCTTCGTGGACCCCAACCGACTTGGTCATCTCGTTAGTCTACTCAGGGGGGTGCCGCCAGGGACGGGCTGCCGGCGCCGGGTTGCCGGAGCTGAGCGGTGGTGGAGGCGCTGGAGGCCCGGCTGGCGGACATCGGGTCGATGTTCGCCGACACCGCCGACGGAGCCCGGGGTCGGGCTCGGGTGGACCGGGTCTCTCGCCTGGCCCGGCGGACCCTTATGGTGTTTCGGCCGCCGCGACGTAGGGGTCGAGGTCGGGTGGGCCGATCACTTCCCATCGGTCCCGCCGCCTGGCCAGCGGGTACCATCAGCCGTCGCGTCCGTAGCGAACCTGACGGCCAGTCGACAGCGAAACTCGGTTTGCTTCGATCCGCACCCGGCCGAGCGGTGCCAGCAGATGCCGGGCCTCGGCCATGACGTCGGTCGGGGGCTCCCAGCGGTCGTCCTGCACGTCGAGTGCGCCGATGCCACCGTGCTGCCACGCGATGCCGAGGCGGGCGACGTCGTTGGCCGGCATCCTCGCTCGAGCCGCCAGGACCGGGAAGCCGGGCCGGCCGAGGTCACCGGCGGCCCGGCGGGCGAGGTCGGTCCGGAAGTCGAGGCCGAGGTCGCCGTCGCCGGCCCCGGCGGCCAGTTGCCACGCCCGGGCGGCGGCGTCGGCGGCCAGCGCAGCCAGTTCGTCGGTGGTGACCCCCGAGTTCGCCGGCGGCCCGACCGTCACCGGGCCCGGCCGCCCGGGGTGGGCCGAGGGCAGCGGCGGAGCCGGTAGCGGCGGCCGGGCGGAGGCGTCGGAGAACACGTCGCGGGCGGCCTCTCCGGAATCGACCCGGCCGAGCGCGCGCCCGGTCCCGGGCGGCGGGTTGGTGGGGTTGGCCCGTCGCGCCCGCAACCCGGCGAGCACGTCGTCACGGTGCTTGCCCCGCAGGAGCAGCAGCGTGAAGGGGTCGTCGTCGAGCAGGTCCGCCACCAGGTAGCAGGCGGCGGCGGCGTGCTTGCACGGGTTGGCCCAGTCGGGGCACGAGCACGATGTGTCCACTTCGCCGGCCACCGGCAGCAGATCGATCCCGGCGCCAGCCAGATCGTCGACCACCGCGGGATCGAGCTCGCCGTCGAGCAGGGCGGCGGCGTGGTTGGCCGGGGCCGCGATCGCGTCGAGGGCGACCGCCCATTCGGCGTCGGTGAAGGCGCGGACCCGCACCCGAACTCGATACGCGGCGGCCCGTGATCCCCGCACCGACGTTCGGACCTCGCCCGTCTCGGCGGTGAGCGGTCCGACCCGGTCATGGCGGGCGTAGGTGCGGCCCCGGGGTAGGCGGTTGGGGTCGAGCCGGGCCCGCTGTTCGAGGGCCTCGATCCAGGCCTGGCCCCACCACGTCGCCCCGAACTGCCGGGTGCCGGCTTTGCGCGATGGCATCAGTTGGCGTCCCGGAGCGACACGAGGTCGGCTAGTTCGGCGTCGGTCAGCTCGCTCAGCCAGGCCTCGCCGGTGCCGACGACCGAGTCGGCCAGCGCCCGTTTTGCCGCCAGCATCCCGGCCACCCGGTCCTCGACGGTGCCCTCGGTCACCAGCCGGTGCACCTGTACCGGGCGGTCCTGGCCGATGCGCCAGGCCCGGTCGCTGGCCTGGTCCTCGACCGCCGGGTTCCACCACCGGTCGTAGTGCACGACGTGGGTCACCCGGGTGAGGTTGAGCCCGGTGCCACCCGCCTTGAGCGACAGCAGGAACACGGGAACCTCGCCGGCCTGGAACCGGTCGACCATGGCGTCGCGGCGGCGGGCGGCGACGCCGCCGTGCAAGAACAGGGTCGGAACCTGCCGGTCGGCCAGGTGCCGTTCGATCAGCCGGGCCATCGCCACGTACTGGGTGAACACCAGCGCCGACTCGCCGCCGTCCACGATCACGTCGAGCAGGTCGTCGAGGGCGTCGAGCTTGCCCGACCGGCCGGCCAACGGGCCGGGCTGGTGGAGGAACTGGGCCGGGTGGTTGCACACCTGCTTGAGGCGGGTCAGCAGCTTGAGCACCAGGCCCCGGCGGGCCATGCCTTCGGCTGCGGCGATCTCGGCCAGCGCCTCCCGGACGGTGGCCTCGTACAGCGTCGCCTGCTCGGACGTCAGCGGCAGGATCTCGTCGGTCTCGGTCTTGGGCGGCAGGTCGGGTGCGATACCCGGGTCGACTTTGCGTCGGCGCAAGAGGAAGGGACGGACGAGGGTGCGGAAGCGCTCGGCGGCGGCGTCGTCTCGGTGGCGTTCGACGGGGATCGCCACCCGCTGGCGGAACCCGTCGAGCGAGCCCAGCAGGCCCGGCGTCGTCCAGTCGAGAATGACCCACAGGTCGCTGAGCCGGTTCTCGACGGGAGTGCCGGTGAGTGCCACCCGGGCGTCGGCGGGAATGGCCCGCAGCTCGCGGGCCGTGCGCGACAAGGGGTTCTTCACCTGCTGGGCCTCGTCGGCCACCACCAGGCCCCATCGCCATTTGGCCAGCGCGGCCCGGTCGCGGCGGACCAGGCCATAGGTGGCGAGAACGATCTCGTCGTCGGCGACGTCGTCGAGGTGGCGATCGCCGCCGTGGTAGCGCCGCACCGGCACCTTGGGGGCGAAGCGATGGACCTCGCGTTCCCAGTTGCCCAGCACCGACGCCGGGCACACGACCAGAGTCGGGCCGCTGGTCGGGGCCGCATGGTCGTGACCGTCGTCGTGGTCGCTGCCCTCGAGCCGGTGCCGATGAAGGTGCAGGGCGATGACGGTGATGGTCTTGCCCAGTCCCATGTCGTCGGCCAGGCAACCGCCGAGGCCGAGCGCGGTCATCTCGGCCAGCCAGGCCAGGCCCCGCCGCTGGTACGGGCGAAGCACCCCGTCGAGGCCGTCAGGCTCGCCCAGCTCGCGGGCACCGCCGTCACGGAGCCGCCCGGCCAGCCCGGCCAACGTGCCTTCGGCGACGGCCTCGACGGGCTCGCCGTCGACCACCAGCTGTCCCGACAGCGCCGCCGCCAGCCCGTCGGCCGCGGTGAGCCGCCGGGGCCGGCACCGGAGCCGTTCGGCCAGGGCCGGGTCGGCCAGCACCCATCGGCCCCTCAGCCGCACCAGCGGCCGCTTGGCCTCTGCCAGTTCGGCCAGTTCGGTGTCGGTCAGGGCCTGGTTGCCGACGGTGGCCTGCCACCGGAACTCGACCAGTCGGTCGAGCGTGAACCCGGCCTCGGTGACCGGCGCCGGCGCCGGGGTGCCGACCACGGCTCGCAGCTGCACGCCGCCCGTGACCAGCTCGGTGGGCCATAGCACCTCGACACCCGCCGCGGCCAGCGAAGCAGCGGCATCGCCCAGCAGGTCGCCGACCTCACGGTTGTCGAGGGCCAGCACTTCGGGACGGGCTTCGGCCAACAAGCGCCCGGCGGGCGGCCACGCCCGCGCCGCCCGCCGCAGCGACACCAGCAGATCGGCGTCGGCGTCGTCGCCGAGGCGGGCCAGCACGGGGCCAGGGGCGTCCCACAGATCGCGGGCGTCGACCACCAAGCTGGGATCGACCTGACTGCGAAGTTGAACTATGGCAACAAAGTCGCCTTGGGGCCCGTCGGGCAGTTGTAGCCGGAGGCCGGGTTGGGCACGGTCCGAGCCGGCGAAGCCGGAGCCGGTGTCGGCCGCCCACGCGGCCCACCCGGGGTCGAGCGCCGTGGACGTCTCGTCGCCGTACGGGCCGCCGCCGGCCACCGCGGCCGCGGTGGTACGCACCAGCCGGTCCGCCACCGCGTCGACGAACTCGCCCAGCAGGTGCCGGGCCGACCGCACCCGCAACGGCTTGGCCCCGGCGATAGGCAGAGCGTGCGCCTCGGGAGGCATGGCGGCCGCGAGCAGGTCGAGGCGGCGATGGTCGTCGGGGTCGAGCGGGCCGACCCTGCCAGGCCGCCAGCCCGCCGGGCGACGACCCCGGGAACAGTCGCCCCCGGGCCACCAGGTCGACGGCGACCTTGGCCGCGGTAGCCCAGGCCGCCACCGACCCGGTCACCGGCGCGTCGGCGGGCAGGTCGGCCAAGATCGGAATGGCTTCCGTCAGCGGCACCAGTTCGGCCGGCACCGTCGTCGTGCGAACCTGCGAGCCGCGGGCGAGAACGAGGGTGAGCGAGCGAGTGCCGACCGCCGCCCGCCCTCCGGCGGAAGACAATGGGTTGGCCCAGAGAGCAACCGCCCCGTCGGCCGACGGCCGCCCCAGCCCAGCCGGAACGAACGTGGCGTGCCGATCGCCCAGGCCCATGCGAGCCGAGGGATGCTGTGGTGAGATGGACCGTGGCCCGTGCACGGCTCTCAGGAGGAGCGGCTCTATTTCGGGCTTGGGCGGAACGTTGGACGATCGGCGAGAGGGCCGACTGGCCCGGTGGAGCGATTCGCTCTGCCGGGCCCCGTAGTGGTGATAGGAGGGGCTGGCGGTGACCTTCGAGGAGTTCTTCCTGCAAGCGACGGGTAGCCCGCCGTACCCGTGGCAGCAGCGGCTTGCGGTGAGTGGCTTGCCGGAGGTCATCGACATCGAGACCGGTGCCGGCAAGACTGCTGGGGTCGTCGGGGCCTGGTTGTTCCGGCTGCTGCATCACCCCGACCCAGCGGTTCGGGCATCGACGCCGACCTGGTTGGCGTTCGCTCTACCGATGCGCTCCCTGGTCGACCAGACTGCGTGGTCGGTACAAGGCTGGCTCTCCCGATTGGGCGAACCGGCCGCGGTTTGCTACCGGCTGCTGGGCGGCGAAGGTCGGGTCGAAAGCGGGTGGCGGGAGCGCCTCGGTCGTCCCACGGTCATCGTCGGCACCATCGACATGCTGTTGTCCCGAGCGCTGATGCGGGGATACGGCTCGAGCCGTTGGGTCTGGCCGGTCGAGTTCGGGGTCCTGCACGCCGGCACCCACTGGGTTTTCGACGAGGTGCAACTGATGGGACCGGCGTTGTCGACGAGCCGCCAACTCGAAGGCTTGCGCCAGATTTTCGGCACCGGCGCTCCGTGCTCGTCGACGTGGATGTCCGCAACGCTCGACGTCGACCGGCTTCGTACGATCGACAATCCGGCCGTTGCCGCGCCTGTCGTCCTTGACGCGGCCGATCGTTCGGAGAGCCTGGCCCAGCGATTGAATGCGACGCGACTGATCAGCGAGCGACCGGCGAGCGACGTCCGGTCGGTGGCCGACGTCGTCATGGCTGAGCACCGCACCGGGTCGCTCACGCTGGTGGTGGTGAACACGGTGAAGCGAGCGCAGGAGGTTTTCGCCAGACTGGGCAGGATCTCTGGTTCGGAAGGGCCGGTCCTCGAGTTGCTTCACAGCCGGTACAGGCCGGCCGACCGAGCAGCGATCGCGAAGCGAGCCGTGCTCGATCCCGTGGACGACCGGGGTCCGGGTCGAGTCCTGGTAGCGACACAAGTGGTCGAGGCCGGAATAGACATCTCGGCGCGGACGCTCGTCACTGATGCGGCACCGTGGTCGTCGATCGTCCAGCGCGGCGGCCGCTGTAATCGGGAAGGCATCTTCGACGATGCCCGGCTGCTCTGGCTTGTCCCACCAAGGCCAGCGCCGTATCGCGACGGTGACGTGGCTGCGTCGATCGAGGCGCTCCGGCAGCTGGAAGGAGGTCTCGTCACCTCGACGCGCCTTCGGGAACTCGGACGCGAGGTAAGCGAAGAGCAACCCGTCGTCCCGGTATTGCGTCGCCGCGACTTGGTCGACCTCTTCGATACCGCGCCCGACCTGATCGGCAACGACGTCGATGTAGCCCGCTTCATTCGTGCCGACGACGACACCGATGTTCAGGTCGCTTGGAGGCTTCCCACGGGCACCACCAGCGAGGAAGCTCCGTTCGCCGGTGGCCGGGTCCGTTCCGACGAGCTGTGCCGAGTTGCCATCGGTGAGGCTCGCACATGGCTCAAGTCCGCTGTTGCTTGGACGCCCGATCACCTCGATCCCAGGCGGCGGTGGCGGAGGGTCGACGTGATGTCCGTGCGGCCGGGGTCGGTGGTCGTCGTCTCGGCGGATGCCGGCGGGTACGACCCGGTGACCGGATGGGACGGCGTTGCCAAGGGCCCGGTGCTCCTGCTCGACAGCCAGGAAGACCTTGGCACCGAGGTGACGCCGATCGAAGAGGGCACCGCCGACGACCCGGCCACCTTCACCGGCACCTGGGTGCGCCTGGACGATCACCTCGCCGACACCGAGATGGCGGCTCGGCTGCTGATCGACGAGGTCGCCGTGACCGGCCTGTCAGCGTCGCATCTCGATGCCGTCGTCCGGGCCGCGGCCCTGCATGACGTCGGCAAAGTCCACGAGGTCTTCCAGGACACGCTGGTCCGTTCGGCCGACGATCGGTCGCAGGCCCACGCTCGAAGGCTGGTTCCTCTGGCGAAGTCGGGGGGTAACCGGCGGGTGCGCCACGAGCGACCGCACTTCCGTCACGAGCTCGTCTCGGCCCTCGTCCTGGCGGCCGGCCACGCAGAACTCGCCGAACATACCGGGGCCGACCCAGACCTGGTCCGCTACCTGGTCGCGGCGCATCACGGTCGGGTCCGGCTGGCGATCCGGTCGATGCCGGGTGAGAGCCCGCCCCGTGATCGTCCTGACGCCCGCGTCGCCCTTGGCGTAGCCGACGGCGACGTCGTACCGGCATTTACCGTTGCCGGTACCCACGTCGATCCCACCTCGATCGTGCTCGACGCCATGGAACTGGGGGGAGGCGGCTCATGGACCGCCATGGCGCTCGGCCTTCGTGACCGAGCCGATCTGGGGCCCTTCCGGCTGGCCACGCTCGAGGCGCTGGTGCGCCTGGCCGACTGGCGGGCCAGCGCAGCGCCGACCACCGTCGCACTCGATCCGGGCGGGGAGATCGGTCGATGACCACCGTCGCGCTGGCAGGATGCCGGCCCGAGCCCCTTGCCGCATACCTGAAGGCGCTCGGCGTTCTCCGGCTCGTTCACGGGCAGGCAGACACGGCGGCGGCCGGCTGGTGGGAGGGCGACACGTTCCGGCTCGAGAGCGCGCTCGACGCCGACGGGCTCGTCGATTTCCTGGTCGAGCAGTACCGGCCGACTCCGGTGTTGTCGCCGTGGAACAGGGACACCGGCTTCAAGGAGGCAGGATCGACCGCAACCAAGACACTGCTCGAGGTCGAAGGCAGCAGCGATCCCCGCTTCGCCACCTATCGGGCCGCGATCGGGGTTGTGCGCGGGCTCCGGGCCGATCCGAGGTGGGGCGACCGCCCGAAGCACGAACAGGTCAGCCTGCTGCGCAACCACTTGCCCGACGACGCCTTGGACTGGCTCGACGCTGCCATCGTGTTGCGTCCGGAGAAGCCGGCGTTCCCGGCCTTGCTGGGCTCGGGCGGCAATCTTGGACGCCTGGAGCTGAGCCCGACGTTCATGGCCCGGCTGTTACAGGTGCTCGACCCGGCACCGAAGTCGGTCGCGGCCAGCCGGGCATGGATCACGGCGGCGTTGTTCGAGACGGGGTCGCCGGCATTGCGCTCCGACCCCGTCGGACAGTTCGACCCCGGTTCGGCCGGCGGCATCAGGGCCGACGCGGTCGGTGCCGGCAAGGCGGTCACCAACCCGTGGGACCTGGTGCTGGTGATCGAGGGGACGATGGTGTGGGCCGGCGGAGTGGCCCGCCGGCTCGGTGGCACCACCTCTCTGGCCTCGATCCCGTTCACGGTCGTCCCGACCGCGGTTGGCTATGCAAGCCTGTCGCCCGTCGAGAAGGCAAGGGCCGAGTTGTGGGCGCCCTTGTGGTCGCGCCCGTTGGGGATGCCGGCGCTCGGCCGGCTCTTCGCCGAAGGTCGCATCTCATGGTCGGCGCGCCAGGCGAGATCCGGACTCGACGCGGTACGGGCGATGTGCACGCTGGGGGTCGATGCCGGCATCGGGTCCTTCGTCCGTCATCTCGTCGCCGACCGGATGGGCCAGTCGCCGCTGGCGGTGCCCGTCGGGCGTTTCGAAGTGCGACCTCGGCCTTCGGTCGCGGTGCTTTCCACCGTCGACCGCTGGGCCGAGCGGTTCGGGCGAGCCGCTGCCACGCCGTCGGCGCCGACGTCCTGGAAGAGGGCCGCGACGCGGTTGGAACGGGCGGTCTTCACCGCCGCTTCGGGTAAGCCTCGTCACCTTCAGGAGGTGCTCATCGAGCTCGCGGCCGCCGAGTCCGTGGCCGGCCAGACGCAGCGAGCTCGCGCCGACGGCACCGTGCCACCGGTGCGATGGCTGCCGGTGTCCGAATGGTTGCCGGCCTTGGACGACGGCAGCCCGGAACTCCGGCTGGCGGCGTCGCTCGCCATTGCCCGCGACGGTGCCGTGCGTCCGCAGTCGGTTGCGGCCGGGCTGCTCCGTTCGATCGTGCGGCCGATCAGTGCGATCGAACGGCATGGCGACCGCTTCGCCGATGTCGAGTGGTCGTATGGCGAGGCCATAGTGCCCGGGCTGGGCCGCCGGCCCATCGCGGAGGTGCTCGCCGACGCGCTCGTCGTACGCAGTGAGGCCGAGCGAGCCGCACCAGACGACGAGGAACCTGCGTCGGGCTGGTGCGAGCCCTGGTTCCCGGCCGCCGTGCCAGCCGCAACGGGCGACGCAGAGGCGTTGGCCGCAGGTCGCGTCGACCTGGCCAGGATCAGCGACCTTGTCTGCGCGTTGCTCCTGCTCTCCCCCGAGCCTCGCTTCGCCGGACATCGCTGGACGACGCCCGGGCCGCTCCCAGCGTTGGCGGTGCCGGCCTGGCGGGTTCTCGCGCCGTTCTACTCCTCGAACCGGGTCGGCCGGCTGGGGCAGCCGATCCCGCTGCGGCCCCGGTCAGGATGGGCACGCCGTCTCGTCGCCGACAACTGCGCGGGTGTGCTCGCCGACGCGCTCCTGCGCTGGGAGCAGGCCGGTTTCAAGCCTGTCTATCGGCGGCGGGCGGTCGAGGCGCTAGCCGTCGGCATCGACGGTCGGCGGCTCGCGGCCGCGTTGCTCTGTGGCGCCACCCGGTCCGACGTTCGCATGGCCGCTGGCGCGGTGGTGCAGCCCGAGAGCGAAGAACCCTCCGAAGGAGACCACGCATGAACCCGAACCGCATCCGTTTCCGCGTCCCGCTCGTGCCGGCCACCGGATCGATGTTCCAGCCGACCGGATTCCCCGACGTCGGCGCAGCGACGTTCAGCCGGCCGACCGGCGAAGACGGGAAGACAACCGAATGCCTGCTGGTCGAGTCGGCCCAATCGATGGCCAACCACTTGGAGGCAGTGGGCTGGGACGCGGCGGCTCAGGCCCCGGTCTCCGTCCTCGATGGCCTGCCCTGGGTTCGGGTGGTGTCGGCCGACGACGGGCGCTTCCTCACGTCGAGCCGCTTGGAGTCGCATCGTCTCGCTTCGGCCTTCGTCAAGGATTCGATGTTGGACGGGGCGTCGATGAAGACGGTTCTCCGAGAACGGCTGGCGCTCCGAGAGGACACCCCCCTCGACCATCGGGCCATCGCCAAGGGAGTGTTCGCCCTCGATCCCCTCTGCCTCGTGCACGGCGTGTTCTTCGCCGAAGCGGCCACGGTATGGCCAGGACAGCCGAAGATCGCCCGCGCCATCACAGCACTCGTCGAGGCCACCGACGTCGGGGTCGTCAACAGCGGCGGAGTGAAGCGCGACATGGTGCTGCACAGCGCCGGTGAAGGGACCAGGGCCGAGTCCGGGTACGGGTCGATCCCGTTTCATCGCCAGGAGTTCACGGCCCTTTCCATCACATTGCACGTGTCGATCGACCGTCTCCAGTTCCGCTCGTACGGCCTGGGTGACGTCGCCGCCGACCTGCTCGAGGCGATTGCCCTGTGGGAGGTGCGTACCCTTCTCGACCAGGGGCTGCGGCTCCGTACCGCGTGCGACCTAGACCCGATTGGCTTGCCGGCGGAGCTTCCCGCGGCCGACGAGCTTGCGGCCCGCGTTCGGGCCGGCATCGGTCAGTGTTCCGACGGTCTGGCCCCGGGTGGTGCGCTCGAGGTGAAGTGGGCCCGACCCAAGGGGGCCAAGTCGTGACCACGATCGTCGACGTGACGTACCCCTTCGGGTACGTGCACGCGACTCCTTGGGGAACCCACGTCAACGAAGGTGGCGTCGAGTGGCCGCCGTCGCCGTGGAGGCTCCTGCGAGGCCTAGTCGGCACCTGGCTGACCCGTTGCGAAGACCTGGCCGGCGACGTGGTGCGGCCCGTACTCGGGGTGTTGGCTGAGCCTCCCGCAATCAGGGTTGCCGCCCGGTCTGAGGCGTCCATTCGCAGCTACATCCCGTCCGAGGCGCATCGGCGGGGCATGAGTGCTCCCGACACCGACCTGATGGTCGACGCGTTCGCCGCCGTTGCCCCGGGATCCGGCGTGTCGTACCGGTGGGCGATCGACTTCGACCCGGTCCAGCGGCGGGCGCTCGAGCGCATCGTGGAAGCCCTGCCCTACCTCGGACGGGCAGAGAGCGTGTGTGAGGCGTCAGCCCGCTTCGACGATGACGGGGCCGAAGGATGGGAAGAGGTCCACACCGATGACAGCGGCGACGGGGCCAGGGTTCTCGTACCGACCACTCCCCTCGACCTCGACGGCTTGTGCGTCTCGATCCGTCGGATGCGCAAGGGCGGCGCCCTCCACGCCCCGGGCTCACGGTGGGTTCGCTACCGAGTACCCGAACCGGTGGTCCCCGGTCAACCGCGGTCGCGCCGTAACGCCCCACCACCGGCCGAGGTGGTCCGGTTCGCGCTCAATGGCGCGGCGCCGGTCTCGATTCGCCATACCTTGGTGGTTGCCGAAGCCATGCGGGTGGCGGCCATGTCGCAGTACGGCCGGCTGAACGGAGGAGGTGCCAGTGAGACGCTGGCGGGAAAGCGCCCGGATGGCACGCCACTGCTGGGCAATCGGCATGCGCATTGGTCGCCCCTCGATGTCGACGGCGACGGGTTGCTCGACACGATCCTGGTATGGGCGCGCGCCGGCTTTGATGACGCCGACCTCGCCGCCCTCGGTGCGGTCCGGCAGGTCCGGTTCCACGGTGGCGACCGCCTGGGCTCAGCGGACAGGCTCGCCGTAGCGCTTGAAGCCACGGTTGGGCTCGATCAATTGGTCGCGGTCGGGCTGGAGCGATTGGGTGGAGCCTCCTCCGGCTGGCGATCGTCCACGCCGTTCCTTCCACAACGCCATCCGAAGGGTCAGGATCGGCTGGTGTTCCTGCTCGATTGCGTCTGTCGTGAGTTGACGGCCCGTGGTTTCGATTCCCCCTTCGAGATCGAGCAGGAGTCGGAGACGAGTTGGGGCTCGTTCCGCCGCCACCGTAGGGCTGAGCGGTTGGCGCAGGCCCGGCCCGGGTTCGGCTTGTGGCTGCGATTCGATCGACCGGTCGGCGGGCCGATCGCCATTGGTTCACTGTCACACTTTGGAATGGGGCAGTTCGTCCATTCGGGGTAGTAGTTGCGACGGCCACGGGGGTTGCGATGGCGGACATAGAGGTTCCCGAACTGGTGCCGGCCCGGATGGTCAACGAGTTCACCTATTGCCCTCGGCTGTTCTTCCTCGAATGGGTGCACGTGCAGTTTGCCGACAACACCGACACGGTCGAGGGCCGATGGCACCACCGGGTAGTCGATCATCCGAGCGGGGCAGCACCGCTGGCAGGCGCCGGCGAAGGCGAACTCGTCGCTGCCCGTTCGGTGATGCTGTCCTCCGAGCGCCTCGGGCTCGTCGCCAAGGTAGACCTTCTCGACGGGCGCGATGGATCCGTGATCCCCGTCGACACCAAACGAGGGAGCCCGCCCGACAACCCCGAACGTTCTTGGGAGCCAGAACGAGTACAGGTGTGTGTTCAGGGGCTCCTGCTTCGCGAGGCCGGGTACCGGTGCGACGAAGGTGTGCTCTATTTTGCCGGTTCCCGCCAGCGAGTGGCGGTGCCGTTCGACAAGGCGCTCATCGACCGTACGCTCGCCCTTGTCGGGGAGTTGCGAGAGGTGGCTTCAACCGATGTGCCGCCTCCGCCGCTGGTCGACTCGCCCAAGTGCCCACGTTGCTCTCTCGTCGGGATCTGCCTCCCCGACGAGACCAACGCCTTGGCCGCTCGCTCGGTGCTGCCACCTCGGCGGCTGATCCCCCGTGACGATGTCCCTCAGCCGCTCTACGTCACCGAGCAGGGCGCCTACCTGCGGCGTGATAGGGGCAGGGTCGATGTCGTGAAAGACGGCGAGAAGTTGGCGAGCGTCCGGATGATTGACATCTCTCAAGTGAACCTCTACGGAAATGCCCAGCTGAGCACACAGCTGCTGCGCGAACTGTTCGCTCGTGAGATCTCGGTGTGCTACTTCTCCTATGGTGGCTGGTTCTCTGGAATCGCCGAGGGCCTCCCGTCAAAGAACGTCGAGCTGCGGCGCCGGCAGGTGATCACGGCACATCAGGGTGGTCTCGCTATCGCCCGTCACATTGTTGAGGGCAAGGTTCGCAACAGTCGGACACTGCTGCGCAGGAACGCCCGCGAACGGCCGGAGACTACTATTGCATCGCTGAAGCAAATCGCCGAATCGGCGGCCGTAGCCACTTCTGTTGCGTCGCTGCTTGGACTTGAAGGTGCTGCTGCACGACTGTACTTTGAGTCATTCCCTTCCATGATCAGGCCGGACAAGCGATTACCTGGTATGCCGTTCAGCTTCGAGGGCCGTAATCGGCGCCCGCCACCCGATGCGGTCAACTGTCTCCTGTCGTATGTGTACTCGCTACTCGTCAAGGAGCTGACAGTAGTAGCCCTCGCAGTCGGCTTCGACCCGTACCTAGGCTTCTACCATCGCCCGAGATTCGGACGACCTGCGTTGGCTCTTGACCTGGCCGAGGAGTTCCGTCCGCTCATTGCCGATTCCGTCGTCATCAACCTCATCAACAACGGCGAGGTGGGATCGCGCGACTTCCTCGTTCGGGCCGGCGGAGTTACCTTGACCGCGTCGGGCCGCAAGTCCGTCTTGAGTGCATACGAGAGGCGGCTCTCGACAGTGCTCACACATCCTATCTTTCGCTACAAAGTTAGCTATCGACGTACTCTGGAGGTGCAGGCGCGTCTGCTGGCCGCACACTTGCTCGATGAGGTGCCGGAGTACAAGCCGGTTGTGACTCGGTGAGTGCGCGGCGCCGCTATATCGTCGCATACGATATCTGTGATGAGGCGAGACTGCGTCGTGTGTACGGGATTGTCCGCAGTTTCGGCTCACGCCTGCAGTATTCGGTTTTCTTGTGCGACCTCACGGATATCGAGAAGCTGGACCTCAAGACCGCACTGAGACAGGCGATGCTTCAATCTCAGGACAAAGTAATGTTTGTCGATCTGGGAGCGCCGGATCGCGGAGGAACCTACGCTTTCGACTTCATGGGCGTGACCCCTGTGCTGCCCCGGGATGGCCCTACGATCGTCTGAGACCTGGCGAGCGCTGGAGTGGACCTCCGTAGGCCGGCGAGCGCTCGCTCGCAGGCAGCCGCGGTGATTCGGACCTTGACAACCGATCTAGCAACAGAATGCGGTTCGCCCCACGCGACCGCTCGCACGTGGCGCCGTTGTCCCAGGTCACAGCGCTCATCTCATGCGAGCGGTCCTCCCGGCCGATCAGGTCGGGCTCCATTGCGGCGCTGCTTCCACGGGCGGATGGTTGAACGGGGTCACCTAGTCCTCCCGGCCGATCAGGTCGGGCTCCATTGCGGCGAAGGCGACGGACCGGTGGCTGTGGATCGCGGTCCTGGTCCTCCCGGCCGATCAGGTCGGGCTCCATTGCGGCGGTGTCATCGTCACGGGCGAGGCCGTCGGCGCCGAGGCGTCCTCCCGGCCGATCAGGTCGGGCTCCATTGCGGCGACCCGTCGGGACCGGTCGTAGCCGTCCACGCTGATGGGTCCTCCCGGCCGATCAGGTCGGGCTCCATTGCGGCGAGGTCGACGATCCGTGTGGGTAGAGGCTCTATGCCGGGTCCTCCCGGCCGATCAGGTCGGGCTCCATTGCGGCACCCCGGAAAGCCGTCGGCGGCTCGTCGAGCGCTCCGCGTCCTCCCGGCCGATCAGGTCGGGCTCCATTGCGGCCTCGCCCAACCGCAGTACCTCGGACACCGACC
>JBQTIQ010000084.1:0-57031 GCA_052387955.1 Acidimicrobiia bacterium
GCGGCCCCGCCCCCCGCGGGGCGCCCCCCCCCCCGGGGGGGGGGGGGGCGCCCCCCCCCCCACCCCCTGCGGCTGCGCCGTGCAGGACTAGGCCCGGCACTTCCGATGCCTGTGGACGACAGCCGGCCAGTAGCGTGACGGCCGTGCGTTCGGTCGCCATTCTCGGGGCCACCGGCTCGATCGGGCGCCAGACCATCGAGGTGGTGGAGGCCGAGGCCGGCGCCTACGAGGTGGTAGCCCTCGGCGCCGGTGGCTCCAACCTCGAGTTGCTCGCCGCCCAGGCCCGACGATTGCGGCCCCGGGTCGTCGCCCTTGCCGACGCCTCCCGGGCCGCCGAGCTGGGACCTCTCCTGCCGGCCGGGACCGAGTTGGTCGCAGGCCCCGACGCCCTGGCCACTGCGGCGGTCACAGCCGACATCGTCGTCAACGGCGTGGTCGGCTTCGCCGGGCTGACCGTGACGATGGCGGCCCTCGAAGCGGGCCGGCGGCTGGCGTTGGCCAACAAGGAGTCGCTGATCGCCGGCGGGCCGGTGGTGGCCAAGGCCCGTGCCACGCCGGGGGCCGAACTGATCCCCATCGACAGCGAGCACTGCGCCATCCACCAGTGCCTGCGGTCCTCGAGCCGGCCCGAAGCCGAGGTCGCCCGGCTCGTGCTGACCGCCAGCGGCGGGCCGTTCCGGGGCCGTCGCCGGGCCGACCTGGCCCACGTGACGATCGACGACGCCTTGGCCCATCCGACGTGGTCGATGGGGCCCAAGATCACGGTCGACTCGTCCACCCTCATGAACAAGGGCCTCGAGGTCATCGAGGCCCACGAGCTCTTCGGGATCGACTACGGCCGCATCGAGGTGGTCGTGCACCCTCAGTCGGTGGTCCATTCGATGGTCGAGTTCACCGACGCCGCCACCGTCGCTCAGCTGTCTCTGCCCGACATGCGCCTGCCCATCGGCTACGCCCTCGCCTACCCCCGGCGGGCCGGTACCGGTTTCGGGCGGGTGGACTGGGCCACGGTGGGCCGGCTCGACTTCGAGCTCCCCGACTACGACACCTTTCCCTGCCTCGCTCTGGCCTACGCCGCCGGCCGTCGGGGGGGCACCGCGCCGGCCTGGCTCAACGCCGCCAACGAGATCGCAGTGGCCGCGTTCCTCGATGGGCTTATTTCCTGGAATGCGATTGCCGATGTATTGAACGGCACGCTCGACCGGCATGATGGGGCGGCGGCCGACGGGATCGACGCCGTGATCGACGCCGATCACAGGGCCCGCGCCGAGGCCCGCCGGTTCATCCAGACGAGGACTGCCTGCCTGACGTGAAGACCCACAACGACCTGACCGAGCACAATCGGTCCACTCCGCCGCCTCCTCCTGGGGCTCGGCCGACGGGGCGCTTCGCCAAGAAGTACATCTCCAGCCCCGCCGATCGGCCGACCAAGGCCAATCCGCTCGGCCTCGTGGCTGTCGCCGCGGTGCTCGGCCTCATGTACCGCAGCGGCGGTTGGGCCCTTCTCGTGGTCGTCGGGGCGTTGGTCGTGAGCGTCACCTTGCACGAGTTCGGCCACTACTTCACGGCCAAGCGGGCCGGCATGAAGGTGACCGAGTTCTTTCTCGGCGCCGGCCCTCGCCTGTGGTCGTTCCGCCGGGGCGAGACCGAATACGGCCTCAAGGCAGTACCGGTACTCGCCTACGTACGCATCATCGGCATGAACAACCTCGAGGAGGTGCCGCCCGAGGACGAGGCCCGCACCTACCGGCAGCAGCCGTTCTGGCGGCGGTTCTCGGTCGCGTTCGGTGGGCCGTTCATGAACCTGCTGATCGCGTTCGTGTGCATCTGGTCCCTGATCGTGTTCAACGGCGTCCATGACGCCGGCCTCTTCAACCCCGCCCCTGAGTCGCCCGACTGGACCGTGGCCGAGGTCGTCCCCGACAGCGCGGCGGCCCGGGCCGGCCTCCAGGCCGGCGACAAGGTGGTCGCCATCGGGGACCAGCGCTCCGAGCTGTACACCGACGTCAGCGGCTACATCCGGGCCATTGGCGGGCAGGAGACCGTCCTGACCGTGCGACGCGACGGTCAGGAGATCACGCTTCCGGCCACGATCGGCGTCCGCGAGAACGGGCAAGGCCTGCTCGGCATTAAGGCCGACCCGAGCGTGGCCGAGGTCGACACCGTCAACCCGGTGGGGGCCCTCCCCAGGGCGTTCGGTGAGCTCGGCACCGCGTCGCGGCTGTCGATCATCGGCGCCGCCGACGCCTTCTCGCCCTCCGGGCTGGCCAACCTCGCCAACGACGTCGTGAGCGCCGGCGACGCCGATCCGGGCCCGACCGTCGGGAACGGCAACGAGCAGGCCCCGCCGCCGGGCTCCGACCCGGGCTCGTCCGCCCCGGCCGAGGACGAGAACCGACTGTTGTCGATCGTCGGTGCGGTAGGGATCGGCGCCGATTTCGCCCGGGCCGGCTGGGTGCCGCTGGTGTTCTTCCTGGCCTTGATAAACGTCTTCCTGGCGTTGATCAACCTGGTGCCTCTGCTGCCCTTCGACGGCGGCCACATCGCCGTGGCTGGCTACGAGAAGGTGCGCTCGCTGCTGCGCCGGGGTGTGCCGTACCACGCCGATGTGAGCAAGCTCATGCCCCTCACGTACGGCGTGATCGCGCTGTTGGCCTTCATCGGCCTGTCGTCGATCTACCTCGACATCGTCAACCCCGTCTCGCTGGACTGAGTGTCACCCTCACTCTGGTCGACGCAGTTCGCCTCGTGCTGGCTCGGCCGTGGGCAGGGCTGGTGGGGCACCCGCACAACTGCATCGATCGCTTGGCTCGCTCCGTCGCGATGAATGGCGAGCGCGCTGAACGGCCCGGACTGCGCCCGGGGCCAGAGCAACAGATGAGCCGATTCCCCCGTCGGCAGACCCGCCAGGTCGTCCTCCGGCACCCGGCCAACCCGGTGACGGTCGGTGGCGACGCTCCCATCTCGGTGCAGTCCATGACGATCACCAAGACGGCCGATGTCGACGGCACTCTGGCTCAGATCTACGCGCTGGCGGCGGCCGGCGCCGACATCGTGCGCTGCACCTGCAACGACACCGCGGCGGCGGTGGGCCTCGCCCAGATCTTGCCCCGCAGCCCGGTGCCGATCGTCGCCGACATCCACCACCAGTACAAGATGGCCCTGGCCGCGCTCGACGCCGGCGTGCACTGCCTGCGGCTCAACCCCGGGAACATCCGCCGCCCCGAGCACATCAAGACGGTGGCGTCGGAATGCCGTGACCGCGGTGTACCGATCCGCATCGGGGTCAACGGCGGTTCTCTCGACCCGGCGCTCTACGAGAAGTACGGGGGCCGGGTCACCCCCGAGGCCATGGTCGAATCGGCCCAGAAGGAGCTGGCGTACTTCGACGAGGTCGGCTTCGACGACGTCAAGATCTCGGTCAAGGCTTCATCGGTGCCGCTGATGATCGAGGCCTACCGGATGCTGGCGGACGTCACCGACCACCCGCTGCACCTCGGGCTCACCGAGGCCGGGCCGCCGCCGGCCGGCCTGGTCAAGGCCACCGCCGGCATGGCCACACTGTTGGCCGAGGGCATCGGTGACACGATCCGCTACTCGCTCACTGCCGACCCGGTCGAAGAGGCCCGGGCCGGCCGCCAGCTGCTCGAGTCGATGGGCCTGCGCGAGCGCAAGGACGTCGACCTCATCGCCTGCCCATCGTGCGGCCGGGCCGAGATCGACGTGATCGACGTCGCCCGCCGAGCCCAGGAAGCCTTCGCCGGCAAGCACTTGCCGCTCCAGGTTGCGGTGATGGGCTGCGTGGTCAACGGCCCGGGGGAGGCCCGCGACGCCGACATCGGCATCGCCGCCGGCAACAAGCGAGGCCACCTCTTCGTGAAGGGCCGCAACGTCGCTGTCGTCCCCGAGGACGAGATGGTCGAAGCCCTCCTCGACTGGGCCACCCTGATCAACGACGAAGGGGTGGACGCCGCCCTCGCCCGGGCCGACCTCGCGCTGGCCGAGCGCGAAGCGTCCCGCGACCGGCGAGCCCTGCTCGACGCCCAGGGCGACGACGCCAACGCCAGCGAGCACAAGATCGAGCTGATCGAGCGCCGCACTCGTTAGTTGCTGGTCTGCTGCGGGCGTCGCTTCGCTCCTGCCTCCGCAGACTGTCGCCGGCGGCCTGGCGGCCGCGACGGCGACGGCTCGATCGGCCGATCCCCCAGCCCGTTCCGTTTCGGTGAATTGCTGGTCCGCTCTGGGCGTCGCCTGGCTCCAGCCTCCGCAGGCTGTGGCCGACGGGGACGGCTCGATCAGGCGATCCCCATGTTCGTTCCGTGGGTGTCAACGGAACGGCTGCCAAGGCCGTCTCGGCGCCGGGGCTCGATCGGTAGCATCTCGCTTCCCATGGCGCGCGTGCTCACACCCCAGGCCGAGGACTTTCCCCGTTGGTACCAGGATGTCCTGGCCAAAGCCGAGCTCGCCGACAACGGCCCGGTGCGGGGGACGATGGTTATCCGGCCCTACGGGTGGTCGCTGTGGGAGCGCATGCAGTCCGAGGTCGACGCCCGCATCAAGCGGGCCGGCGCCGAGAACGCCTACTTCCCGCTCTTCATCCCCATGAGCTACTTCGAGCGGGAGGCCACCCACGTCGAGGGCTTCAGCCCCGAGCTCGCGGTCGTGACCATCGGCGGCGGCAAGGAACTGGAAGAGCCCGTCGCGGTGCGGCCGACGAGCGAGACCGTCATCGGCGAGTACATGGGCAAATGGGTCCAGAGCTACCGGGACCTGCCCCTGCTCCTGAACCAGTGGGCCAACGTCGTGCGCTGGGAGCTCCGGCCCCGGATCTTCCTGCGCACGTCGGAGTTCCTCTGGCAGGAAGGCCACACCGCCCACGCCTCCGAGGCCGACGCCGCCGCCTACGCGGCCCAGATCCTCGACACGGTGTACCGCGAGTTCATGGTCGACATCCTCGCCATCCCGGTCCTCGTCGGCCGCAAGACGGCCAAGGAGCGTTTCGCCGGCGCCACCAACACCATGACCTGCGAGGCCATGATGGGCGACGGCAAGTCCCTGCAGATGGGCACGTCGCACGAGCTCGGTCAGAACTTTGCCCGGGTTTTCGACATCGGCTACCTCGACGACCATGGCAGCCGCCAGACGTGCTGGACGACGTCGTGGGGATCGTCGACGAGGATGGTGGGCGGATTGATCATGGCCCACGGAGACGATGCCGGCCTGGTGGTCCCGCCCCGGCTGGCGCCCGTGCAATGCGTCGTCGTGGTGGTCAAGGACGACGGCTCGGGCGCCGGCGCGACGGCGGCCGCGCTGGTCGAGGAGCTGGGGGACCTCGGCGTGCGGGCTCGGCTCGACGCCCGCACCGACACCGGGTTCGGGCGCCGGGTCACCGACTGGGAGCTGAAGGGGGTCCCCCTGCGTCTCGAGGTGGGCCCTCGCGACCTGGCCGCCGGGAACGCGACCGTGGTCCGGCGCGACAGCGGCGAGAAGCTGGCCGTGCCCCTCGCCGAGGTCGGGGCCCGGGTGCAGGCACTGGTGACGTCCCAGCAGGCCGACATCCTTGCCGCCGCCACCGCTCGCCGCGACGAGCGGACCGCCGACTGCACGAGCCTGGCCGAGGTCCTCGACGCCGCCGAGAGCGGCTTCGCCCGGGTGCCGTGGTCGGTCGTCGGTACCGAGGGTGAGGCGACGCTGGCCACCTCGGCCGTCAGCGTCCGCTGCCTCCAGCGCCCCGACGGCTCCCTCCCTCTCGCAGAGGACGAGCCCGACCTGGTGGCGTACTGCGCCCGGGCCTACTAGCTGGGGGGCTGCGCCCCCCCGGCCCCCATCGCCGCCCGGCTCCCTGGCGGTCGCTCGGTCGGCATCTGCTCGGTCCTGGAACTTGTCACAATGTCAAGCATTCTTAGTACCGAGCAGATCTAGAGCGGGTGGACGCCCCGGAAGGACTGTCCCCTCGACCGGCGCGGGGGCGGCTGTTCACCGACCGCCGCCGAGTGCGGCTGGGCGACGTGACCCCGAGGGGCCGTGCCCGGCTCGACGCCATCGCCTGCTATCTGCAGGACATCGCCAACGACGACGTCATCGACGCGCTCGGCGATGCCGCCGCAGCGTGGGTCGTGCGCCGGACCGACATCCGCGTCGAGCGCTTCCCGGTGTTCCGCGAACAGGTCGAGCTGGTCACCTGGGCGTCGGGCTCGGGGAGCCGGTGGGCCGAACGGCGCACGTCGATCACCGGAGAGCAGGGCGGCCACGTCGAGGCCTCGACCCTGTGGGTCTTCGTCGACGCCGCCACCGGACGGCCCCGACAGCTTCCGGCCGGCTTCGAGGACCCCTTCGCCGAAGCCATCGGCGGCCGGGTCGTATCGGTCCGGCTCCGTCATCCCGGACCTCCGGCCGAGGACAGCTGCAACCGGTTCCGGTGGCCGTCACGGTTCGCCGACTTCGACGCCCTCGGGCACGTCAACAACGCCGTTGCGTGGGAGATCGTCGAGGAGCACCTCGGTCCCCGGGTCACGGCACCCTGTGCCGTTGCCGTCGAGTACCGCCACGGCGTCGCCCGCGACCAGGAGGTCACGGTGGGCGTCGAACCGACCGGGGACGGTCTCTGGGTCTTCGCCGACGGAGCGCTGGCGGCCACGGCCCGCTTCGAAGACCCTCTGGTACACTCCCTCACCCATTAGGCGTGGGCCGCGGCCCACGCCTTTCGTCTGCGACGGAGGTCCTGGTCGGGCCCTAGCGAGGAGGAGGTGACAGCACGTGGGCATGGTCGAGCGCGTGCGCAAGGTCGTCGAACCCCTGCTCGAGAGCCAGTCCCTGGAGGTCCTCGACATCGAGATCGACGGCGGTCACCTGCGCATCACCGTCGATCGGCCCGGCGGTGTCGACCTCGACGCCATCGGGTCCGCCACCCGAGCCGTCTCCCGTGCCCTCGATGAGGACGACCCGATCCCGTCGCGCTACACGCTCGAGGTGTCGAGCCCTGGGCTCGAACGCACCCTCCGCCGGCCCGACCAGTTCACCCGAGCGCTCGGCGAGCGGGTGAGCGTGAAGACGGTGCCCGGCTCCGACGGCGACCGGCGCATCACCGGCACGCTGGTCTCGGCCGACGAGAGCGGTTTCGTCCTGCGGGATGACGCCACCCAGTCCGAACGCACGGTCGCCTACCACGAGGTCGAGCGCGCCCGTACGGTGTTCGACTGGGGCCCGGCGCCCCGACCCGGCAAGAAGAAGGCCACGGCATGAACCTCGACATGATGGAAGCGCTCCAGGCGCTCGCCGCGGAACGGGGTATCACCCCCGAGACACTCATGGGAGCCCTCGCCGACGCGCTCGAGACCGCTTACAAGCGCCGGCCCGACGCCTTCGAGTACGCCTGGGTGACGATCGACCCCGGGACCGGCGAGTTCCGGGTCTTCGCCCAGGAGCTCGACGAGGACGGAGAACCCCACGGGGAGGACCTCGACGTCACCCCCGAGGATTTCGGCCGCATCGCCGCCCAGACGGCCAAGCAGGTGATGACCCAGCGCCTGCGCGAGATCGATCGCGAGCAGAAGTACGAGGAGTACGCCGGCCGCGAGGGCGACATCGTCACCGGCATCATCCAGCAGAACGACAGCCGCTACACGCTGCTCGACCTGGGCCGGGTCGAAGCCCTGTTGCCTCAGGCCGAACAGGTCCCCTACGAGCGCCCGGAGCCCGGCGCTCGGGTCAAGGCCTACATCGTCGAGGTCCGCAAGACCTCGAAGGGCCCCCAGATCGTGGTCAGCCGCACCCACCCCGGCCTGATCAAGCGGCTCTTCGAGCTCGAGGTGCCCGAGATTGCCGACGGCATCGTCGAGATCCGCGCCTGCGCCCGCGAACCGGGGCACCGCACCAAGATCGCGGTGTACTCCAACGACTCCAACGTCGACCCCGTCGGCGCTTGTGTCGGCGCCCGGGGCGCCCGGGTGCGCATGGTCGTCAACGAGCTGCGGGGCGAGAAGATCGACATCGTCCCGTTCTCCGACGAGCCCAGCGATTTCGTGATGAAGGCGCTCTCGCCGGCCAAGGTCAAAGAAGTGCGCATCGATGTCGAGACCGGCGGGGCCGAGGTGATCGTGCCCGACTACCAGCTCTCGCTGGCCATCGGCAAGGAAGGCCAGAACGCCCGGCTGGCCGCCCGGCTCACGGGCTGGCGGGTCGACATCAAGAGCGAGACCCAGCTGGCCGAGGAGCAGGCGTACGCCACCGAGGAGTACGCCGCCGGCGAGTGGATCGCCAACGCCGAGACCGGCGAGATGGAGTGGCACCCCGCCGAGGGCGGTGCCGCGGTGTCGGTCGAGGAGTGGTCGCATCTGGGCGATGCGGACACCCCGGCCGGCGAGGACGCTCCGGCCGACGAGATCGAAGCTGCCGAGCTGGCCATGGCCGACGATGGCACCGAAGCCGGCGGGCCCGTCGACGTGGCCGAGGTCGAACTGGCGCCGCCGGCCGAGGAAGCTGCGGTGCACGTCGAGGAGGAGCCGTAGGGGCCGGGACGGGCGCTGCGGTCCGGACCTGCGTCGGCTGTCGGAGCCGCCGCCCTCAGTCCGAACTGGTCCGGGTGGTGCGAGCCGCCGACGGCACGCTGGCTTTCGGCCGGGCCCTGCCGGGCCGGGGGGCGTGGTTGTGCTCGGAGTCGGCGGCCTGCCTCGACGTCGGTCTGCGCCGCGACCGGTTCAGCTGGGCGCTGCGGGGCCCGGTGAGCCCGGGAGGGGCTGACGTGCGAGCGCAGCGAGCGCTTCCGGCCGCCGGTGGGAGCGCCAGCTCGCCCGGCGGAGATGGGGTCGGGGCGCAGCCCCTCAGAACGACCGAAGTCGCCGGTCCGGGCCGGGCTGCGCGACACTCAGGGTAGACTTGCCTGGCGACTACGAAGAGCTGTGCCGTGGCACGACACGACGTTGTCCGTTGTAGGTCGTCATCAGTAGCCCCGGTGGCGTGCTCTACAGCAGGGTCAGCAATGGCCGCGAGCACATCGTGAGAAGCGTTGCCCGGGCGACGGGGTGGCGCCTCCACCAAACGACGAAATGAGGGGACCTCTTTGCCCAGAAACCCGCGAGTGCACGAGCTAGCCAAAGAGCTCGGTGTGAGCAACAAACAACTGCTCGACCTCTGCGCGGACTTGGGCATTGGTGTGAAGAGCCATTCGTCGAGCGTCCAGGAGGCGCAAGCCGACCGCGTCCGGCGCAAGGCCAAGTCATTGGGCCTGGCCCACGAGCCCGAGGCCGCGCCGGCGCCGTCCCCGCCCCCGCCGGTCCCCGACAACGGCTCGCGGGCTGCCCATCAGGCGCCGGCCCGGCCCACGCCCAAGACCCCGCCGCCTCGACCGGCGTCTACGGCTCCGGGCATGCCCGCCAGCCGTCCCGCCCCGCTCCCGCTCCCCTCGGAGCGTCCGGCTGCGCCTGAGCGGCCGGCTGACCCGGACCTTCGACCGGCCGCTTCGGCGCCGGCCGACAGCCCCGCCCCGCCCCCCGCCCCCGAGCGCCCGGCCGCCGCCACCGAGCCTGTCCTCCCCGCGCCGCGCCGCCCCGAAGACCCTCCTGTCCGTCCGGCGCCCCGTCCCGGCGCGATCACATCCTCGGGCAGCCAGCACCCGCCCCGGCCCCCGGCGCCGGCTGGTGCCCCTTCGCCCACCATGCCCCCGCCGGCCAGCGAGCGGGCCGAACGTCCTGCCTTCAGCGGGCCGCCGCGCGCCACTACGCAGCCGCCGCCGCGGCCGGCTGCCCGTCCCGATGACGCTGCCCGCCGAGTCCCGCCTCCGGCCGCGCCCGGCGCCCCGGCGCCGGCAGCCCAGCTCGGCGGCCCCACCTCGCCCTCCGGCAAGGCCATCCCGCCGCCCCCCGGGGGCCGTCCCTTGTCCCCGTCGGGCAAGCCGATCCCGCCCCCTCCCGGCCAGGGTGGGCGAGCGCCCGCTCCCGGCCGTCCCACCGGCCCTGGCGGTCAGCGTCCCGGTGGCCCCCCCAGTGGCCCGCGCACGAGCAGCGGCCCGAGCCGTCCCTCGACCGGCGCTGCCCGTCCCGGCGGCGGCCCCGGCGGCCCGCCCGGTGGCGGCATGCGGGGTGGTTTCGGGGCCGGTGCGCCCGCTGGTGCCCCCGGTGGCCGTCCTGGCGGTCCGAACCGCGGTGGTCCCGGCGGCGGTCCCGGTGGTCGCCGTCAACCGCGCCGCGGTGGCGGCCGCCGACGGCGCAGCCGTGAGGAGCTCCAGCCGCTCGAGCTCACCACTTACACGCCTCAGAGCACGCCGGTCCCCGTGGGGCTGGTCGTGGTCGAGCGGGCGTCGACTCCCCAGGAGCTCGGCCCCAAGCTGAACCGCACCGCCGCCGACGTGGTGCGCTTCCTCATGCAGCAGGGCGAGATGGTGACCGCCACCCAGTCGCTGAGTGACGACATGATCGAGCTGTTCGCGGCCGAGGTCGGCGCCGCCATCCGTCTCGTCGACCCCGGCGAGGAGCAGGAGGTCGAACTCCAGAAGCTGCTCGTGCTACCCGAGGTCGAGGGTGCGGCGGAGGCGGCCGTGGCCCGCCCGCCGGTGATCACCGTGATGGGCCACGTCGACCACGGCAAGACCAAACTGCTCGACCGGATCCGTGACGCCAACGTGGTCGCCGGCGAGGCCGGGGGCATCACACAGCACATCGGCGCCTACCAGGCCGAGAAGAATGGCCGGCGGATCACCTTTATCGACACCCCGGGCCACGCCGCCTTCACGGCCATGCGCGCCCGGGGGGCGGAGGCCACCGACATCGTCGTGCTGGTGGTGGCAGCCGACGACGGCGTCATGCCCCAGACCATCGAGGCGTTCAACCACGCCCGGGCGGCGGACGTGCCGATCGTGGTGGCGGTGAACAAGATCGACCGCGAGTCGGCCGACCCCAACCGGGTCATGCAGCAGCTCTCCGAGCTCGGCCTCATCCCCACCCAGTGGGGCGGCGACACCGAGATGGTCCAGGTGTCGGCCCTCCAGGGCCTGGGCATCGACGACCTGCTCGACACCCTGCTGCTGGTGGCCGACCTCGAAGAGCTCGTGGCCAACCCCGACGGCCGGGCGGCCGGCGTGGTCCTCGAAGCCCATCTCGACACCGGGCGAGGCCCGGTCGCCACCGTGCTCGTGCAACGGGGCACGCTCAAGGTCGGCGACCCGTTGGTGGCCGGCCCGGCGTGGGGCCGGGTGCGGGCGCTCATCGACGACAAGGGCAACCCGGTCCGGGAAGCCGGCCCGTCGACGCCGGTCGAGGTCCTCGGCCTGTCCGACGTTGCCGATGCCGGTGACGACTTCGTCGTCGCCCCCGACGAGAAGATCGCCCGCAACGTCGCTGATACCCGCAGCCACTGGCAGCGTGTGGCCGGCCTCGGCCGGGACGCCAAGGTGTCGACCGCCGGCGCCAAGCTCGAGGACATCTTCGAGCAGATCCAGGCCGGCGAACTGGCCACCCTCAACCTCATCGTCAAGGCCGACGTAACCGGCTCGCTCGAAGCCCTGACCCAGAGCCTGCAGAAGCTCGAACGTGACGACGTCCGGCTCTCCTTCGTCCACCGGGCGGTGGGCGGTATCACCCAGTACGACGTGCAGCTGGCGGCGGCCGCCAACGCCACCATCATCGGCTTCAACGTCCGGCCCGACCGCAAGGCCCGTGAGATCGCCGACCACGAGGGCGTCGAGATCCGGACCTACGAGATCATCTACCAGGTGCTCGAGGACATCGAGAACGCGATGTTGGGCCTTCTCGCCCCCGAGTTCGAAGAGGTGGTCACCGGCGAAGCCGAGGTCCGGGAGATCTTCAGCGTGCCCCGGGTGGGGCGTGTCGCCGGCTGCTACGTGCAGAGCGGCACCATCACCCGAGGCTCGAAGGTCCGCTTCCTGCGCGACGGCGCGATCATCTGGAAGGGCACGATCAGCTCGCTGAAGCGGTTCAAGGACGACGCCCGTGAGGTGCAGGCCGGCTACGAGTGCGGCATCGGCCTGTCGGACTTCCAGGACCTCAAGCAGGGCGACACCATCGAGACCTTCGAGGAGCGGGAGATACCTCGGACCTGAGTCGGCTGACTCTTCGGTCGACCAACCCGCACGGCCGGACCGGGATCGGTCAGGCCAGAATGGGGCTCTGATGCCCGCGGCCGCGCTCACCGTCGAGCTCCACCTTCCCGACGTGCACTCGCTGAAGGAGAAGCGGGCGGTGATCCGCCCCATCATCGAAGGGGCGCAGCACCGTTTCCGGGTCGCGGCCGCCGAGATCGAACTTCAGGACCTCCGTCAGCGGACGGTGCTGGGGTTCGCCGCGGTGGCCTCGACGGTGGGCCACGTGGGCGCGGTGCTCGACGAGGTCGAGCGCTTCGTCTGGTCGTTCCCGGAAATCGACGTCCTCGAGGCTGGGCGCGCCTGGATGGAGGAGACGTGACCGGCCGGCGGGGCCGGCCGTCGCGCTACACCCGCACCGACCGGCTCAACCAGCTGGTGCGCCAGATCCTGGCCGACGAGCTGGAACGCATCAACGACGACGCTCTCGACCTGGTGACCGTCATGGACGTGGTCGTCGAGGCCGACCTGGGCCGGGCCACCGTGTACGTGGACACCCCCGAAGGCGATGCTCGTGACGCCGAGGTCGTTGCCGCCCTCGAGGGGCAGAGGGCCCGGCTCCAGGCCGCGCTGGCCAAGCAGGCCCGCATGAGGCGCACGCCGACGCTGACCTTCCGGCCCGACGACGTCGAGCGGGCGGCCGCCCGGGTCGAGGCGATGCTCCGAGACCTCGGTGCCGATGACTGAGCGAGACCGCTCTGCGCCCGAGGGCCTGGTCGTCGTGGACAAGGAACCGGGGTGGACCTCCCACGATGTGGTGGCCAAGCTCCGCGGGATCCTGGGCACCCGCAAGGTGGGCCACGCCGGCACCCTCGACCCCGATGCCACCGGCGTCCTGTTGGTCGGGGTCGGCGGGGTCACCCGCCTGCTCCGTTTCGTCGGGGGCACGGCGAAGACCTACACCGGCGAGGTCGTGTTCGGGACCGAGACTTCGAGCCTCGACTCGTCGGGGGCCGTCACCGCCATCCATCGTATGGACGGGCTGCAACCCGAGGCCGTGAACGCCGCCGCTGCTGGTTTCGTCGGCGCCATCGAGCAGGTCCCACCGATGGTCTCGGCCGTCCAGGTCGGCGGCCGGCGCCTCCACGAACTGGCCCGGGCCGGTATCGAGGTGGAGCGCAACGCCCGCCCCGTCACCATCCACGCCTTCGACGTCACCGAGACCGCCGATCCCCTCGTCTATCGGCTCCATGTCCGCTGCTCGTCGGGGACCTACGTCCGCAGCCTGGCCGCAGATCTCGGTGCTGCCCTCGGCGGCGGTGCCCATCTGCGGTCGCTGCGCCGCGTCGCATCGGGCTCCTTCACGGTTGATGAGGCCAGCGTGGTCGGCGCCGTCGGGGCGGGGGACCTGTTGTCAGCGGCAACGGCCCTGCGCGACCTGCCCTTCGTTGAGGCCGGTCCCGATCTCGAGATCGCCATAGGCTACGGCCGCATGCTCGACCGGGCCGATCTCGGTGTGGCGGGCGACGGGCCGTGGGCCGTTGTCGGCAGCGGCGGCGCCCTGCTCGCGGTGTACGAGTCCCGCGGCTCCCGGGTCAAGCCGGCCGTCGTGATGCCCCGCCACTCAACGTGACGGCACGGGGCGGCGGTGGCCCAGACAGCCCATGGCCAGGCCGGCAGTCGAGCAGGCCCGCCCGTAGGGTGAGGACCGTGGACGACGACGCGACGGCGGGCGCTCCCGAGATCGCGGGGTCGCCCCTCGACCTGGTGGGGAACACGCCCCTGGTGCGCCTCGGGCGGATCTGCGCCGCCGAGGGGATTGCCGGCACCGTCGCCGCCAAGCTCGAGATGCTCAACCCGGGGGGCTCGGTGAAGGACCGGCCGGCGGTAGCCATGATCGACGCCGCCGAGCGCGACGGCCAGCTGCTGGCGGGCGGCACCATCGTCGAACCGACGTCGGGCAACACGGGCGTCGGCCTGGCCATCGTCGCCGCCCAGCGGGGGTACCGGTGCGTGTTCGTCTGCACCGACAAGGTCGCCCCCGAGAAGGTCCGCCTGCTCGAGGCCTACGGCGCCGAGGTGGTGGTGTGCCCGGTGGCGGTCGAGCCGGGCGACCCCGAGTCGTACTACTCGGTGGCCGAGCGGCTGGTGCAGGAGATCCCCGGAGCCTTCCGCCCCAACCAGTACGCCAACCAGTGGAACCCCTGGGCCCACGAGCAGAGCACCGGCCCCGAGATCTGGCGCCAGACGGCCGGGCGCATCACCCACTTCGTCGCCGGCGTCGGCACCGGAGGGACCATCACCGGCGTGGCCCGGGCCCTCAAGGCCCGCAACCCCGACGTCCGGATCGTGGGCGCCGACCCGGCCGGTTCGGTCTATTCGGGCGGCTCGGGCCGGCCCTACCTGGTCGAGGGCATCGGCGAGGACTTCTGGCCCAGCACCTACGACCCGTCGCTGGTGGACCAGGTCATCGCCGTCAGCGACGAGGACAGCTTCCTCATGGCCCGGCGGGTCACCGCCGAGGAGGGCATCCTCATCGGCGGCTCCGGCGGTACCGCGGTGGCGGCGGCGCTCGCGGTCGGCCGCCAGGCGGGGCCGGACGGACTGGTGGTGGTGCTGCTCCCCGACAGCGGTCGGGGCTACCTCTCCCGGGTGTTCGACGAGCGGTGGATGGCCGGCTACGGGTTCCTGGGCGCCCCCGGTCCGACGGTGGCCGAATTGCTCGGCGCCCGCGGTGGGGATGTGCCGCCGCTGGTCTACGTGCACCCCGACGACTCGGTGCGTCGCGCCGTCAACCTGATGCGAGGCCACAACGTTTCCCAGCTCCCGGTGGCCAAGGGCGAGATGCCGTTGGCGGCCGCCGAGGTGGTGGGGGCGGTTGACGAGCTCGCGCTCATGGAGAGGGTGTTCCACGACCCCGCGGTTCTGGACTCCCCGGTCGGCTCGGTGATGGGCCCACGGCTGCCGACCATCGGCATCGGCGAGCCCATCGGCCTGGCCGTCGAACTGCTCGACCGGGCGCCGGCGCTCGTCGTCCTGGCCGGCGGCCGGCCCCGAGCGGTGCTGTCGCGCACCGACGCCCTCCGGTACCTGTCCGGAGAAACGTCATGACATGCGGACGGATCGGTGGCGGCACCTCTGGGGAGCCCGGAGTGAAGCGACTCCCACAGCAGAGCGGCCGACTCAGTTGGGAGGAGCGATGACCGTTCATCCTCGGGGGCTGCGCCCCCGGGCCCCATCGTCGCCGGGCTCGCTGGCGCTCGCGCCGTCGACCGGTCATCCGGGGAGATCGCAGACGATGGTGCACCAGTGACCGATGACCGGCAGATGGGCTTCGAGACCAGGGCGGTCCACGCCGGCCAGGCACCCGATCCCGTGACCGGGGCGGTGGTGCCGCCCATCTCGTTGGCGACGACATTCGCCCAGTCGGCTGTCGGCGAGCACCTGGGCTATGAGTACTCGCGCTCCGCCAACCCGACCCGCAACGTGCTCGAACGGTGCCTGGCATCGCTCGAGGGAGCGGCCTACGGATTCGCCTTCGCCTCGGGCCTGGCCGCCGAGGACGCCGTGCTCCGCCAGGTACCCCACGGCGGTCACATCGTGCTCGGCAACGACGCCTATGGGGGCACGTTCCGGCTGCTCGATCACCTCTACCGTCCCGCAGGCTGGTCGTGGTCGGCTGCCGACCTGGCTGACCCGGCGACGATGGGCGAGTCCTGGCCCGACCGTGTCTCGATGGTGTGGGTCGAGACCCCCACGAACCCCGCCCTGCGGGTCGTCGACATTGCCGCAGTGGCGGCCGCGGCCCATGCCCGGGGCGCCTGGGTGGTCGTGGACAACACGTTCGCCACCCCCTACCTGCAGCTGCCACTGGCCCTGGGTGCCGACGTCGTCGTGCATTCGTCCACCAAGTACCTCGGCGGTCATTCCGACGTCGTCGGCGGCTTCGTGGCCACCAACGACGGCGCCCTGGCCGAGGGGGTCGGCTTCGTGCAGAACGCCGCCGGCGCGGTGCCGTCACCGGTGGACTGCTACCTGGTCCTGCGAGGGATCAAGACGTTGGCCGTGCGCATGGACCGGCATTGCGCCAATGCCGCCGCGGTGGCCGACATGCTC
This sequence comes from Acidimicrobiia bacterium, assembly GCA_052387955.1. Classification (GTDB taxonomy): domain Bacteria; phylum Actinomycetota; class Acidimicrobiia; order Acidimicrobiales; family JACDCH01; genus JBQTIQ01. Next base: position 16,148 of record JBQTIQ010000084.1, read on the forward strand.
GTCCGGCACCCGAGCGTTGACGTGGTGGCGTGGCCCGGCCTGGCCTCCCACCCTGGTCACGACGTGGCCCGGCGCCAGATGGGGGGCTTCGGCGGGATGGTGTCGTTCACGATGAAGGGTGGCGAAGCCGCTGCCCTCGAGGTCGCCGGCCGGACGCGCCTGTTCACGCTGGCGGAGTCGCTGGGAGCGGTCGAGTCGCTGATCGAGCACCCCGCCCGCATGACCCACGCTTCGGCCACTGGTTCCCCCCTGGCCGTCGACCCCGCCCTGGTCCGCCTGTCGGTCGGCATCGAAGCAGTCGCCGACCTCGTCAACGACCTCGAGACCGCCCTGGACTCCGTCGGCTGCTGACGGCTGGCGTGACCCGGACGGTCGCCAGAACACGTCGCCGATGCGAGCACCGGAGCGCCGGCGCAGGTGCGGTCGGGCGCGGCCTGCGGGGCCGGGGAACGCGGGCGCACTGCGTGCGTGGTTGTTCGCCGATGCGAGCACCGGAGCGCGAGCGCAGGTGCGGTCGGGCGCGGCCTGCGGGGCCGGGGAACGCAGCTAGCAAAGTAACCTCAGCGGCCGATGCGGGTGGTCTTCGACGAGGAGAGTTGTCCCCGCCCGCCGGGAGGGACAGCCGTCACTATCGGGGCCTTCGACGGCGTCCACCGGGGCCACCAGGCGGTCATCGCGTCGGCGGCCGAGCTGGCCCGGGCCCGGCACCTCGAGACCGCGGTGGTCACCTTCGACCGCCACCCGGCGTCGGTGGTGCGGCCCGATTCCGCTCCCAAGCTGCTGACCGATCTCGACCAGAAGCTCGAACTGCTCGACGCCACCGGCCTCGACCATGCCGTCGTTGTGCACTTCGACGAGGCCAGCTCGACGGAGCCCGCCGACAGGTTCGTGGAACGGGTGCTGGTGGGCTGTCTGCAGGCCAAGTTGGTCGTGGTCGGCGCCGACTTCCATTTCGGGTCCCGCCGGCAGGGCACCGTTGCCCGCCTCCGGGCACTGGGTGCGGTGCACGGTTTCGAGGTGCTGGGCCTCGATCTCGTCGGGCTTTCCGGCCAGCCGGCCACGGCCGGGGAGAACGTGTCGTCGACGGCGGTCCGCCGTGCCCTGGCTGCCGGCGACGTGGAGCGCGCCGGCGCCCTTCTGGGCCGGGCGCACGAGGTGCGGGGCCGGGTGGGCCGCGGCGACGGCCGGGGCGGCGAGTTCGGTTTCCGCACCGCCAACCTCGACGTGCCCGAGGAGATCCAGCTCCCGGCCGACGGCATCTACGCCGGCTGGTACGTCCGTCCGTCGGGAGCGGTGCACCCGAGCGCCATCTCGTTGGGCCGTCGGCCCACCGTGCACGAGGCCCAGCCCTACTCGCTGCTCGAAGCCCACCTGCTCGATTTCGACGGCGACCTCTACGGGGAGCTGGGCCGGGCCCGTTTCGTGCGCCGGCTGCGGGACGAGGTCAAGTTCGCCTCCGTCGACGCCCTGGTGGAGCAGATCGGCCGCGACTGCGACGACGCCCGCGCCGCGCTGCGCATGGGCGGGCCGGGCACGCCTCCTGGTAGCCTGCCCTGACGCTCAGGTGACGAGGTTCACCGAGAGACGTCTTCAGCTGCCGGCCACGCATGGCGGGCCAGGCGGCTGGGCCCCACGCCCGACACACCCTCAGGAACCCTCCATGTCCGAAAAGATCGACCTGGCCAAGCCCGGCATCATCGCCGAGCACCGCCTGCACGAGACCGACACCGGCTCACCCGAGGTCCAGATCGCGCTCCTCACCGAGCGCATCAATCACCTCACCGAGCACTTCAAGTTCCACAAGAAGGACCACCACAGCCGGCGCGGCCTGTTGATGCTCGTCGGCCGCCGGCGGCGGTTGCTCGACTACGTGCGCAAGAACGACGTCGAGCGGTACCGGGCGATCATCGCCAAGCTCGGCCTGCGCCGGTAATCACCGCTATCCCGGCGGCGGGACCCGCCGCCGGCACAACTGAACTCGCCGCCACGGGCGAGGGTCAGCTGCCAGTTGCCGCCGCCCGGGTGGCGTCGAGACCGGGACGGCGACAACTGGGAACTGGCCTGGCCGTGGCGGCTCGACCGGGGCCACCGGCCCCGTCAGGAGCCCATCTATGGCTGAGGCCATTTCCGTTTCCGGTCCCATCAGCGGGACCGACAAGACCATGTCCCTCGAGACCGGCAAGCTCGCCCAGCAGTCCCAGGGGGCGGTCGTCGCCCGGCTGGGAGGGACCGTCCTCCTCGCCACCGCCAACGCCGCCAAGGGCGTGCGCGAAGGCATCGACTTCTTCCCCCTCACCGTCGACGTCGAGGAGCGGATGTACGCCGCCGGGCGCATCCCGGGCTCGTTCTTCCGCCGGGAGGGCCGTCCCAGCGACTCGGCCATCCTGAACTGTCGGCTCATCGACCGGCCCCTGCGGCCGTCGTTCCCGGCCGGGTTCCGCAACGAGACCCAGGTCGTGATCACCGTCATGGGTGCCGACATGGAGAACCCCCAGGACGTCCTCGGCATCAACGCCGCTTCGGCCGCGCTGATGCTCTCGGGGATCCCCTTCGACGGCCCCATCGGCGCCGTCCGGATCGCCTTCACCCAGGACGGCACGTGGGTCCCGCACCCGACCTACCAGGAGGGCGACGACGCCACCTTCGAGCTGATCGTCGCCGGCCGAGCGCTCCCCGACGGCGACGTCGCCATCATGATGGTCGAGGCCGGCGGCACCGAACGCTCGTGGTCGTACTACGAGTCCGGTGCCCCCAGGGTCACCGAGGACGTCCTGGCCGAGGGCCTCGAGGCGTCCAAGACTTGGATCGCCGAGGCGGTCGAGCTCCAACGCCGGTTGGTCGACGCCGCCGGCACCCGGCCGGCGTTGACCTTCGACGCCCAGGCCGACTACAGCGACGAGGTCTTCGAGCGTGTCCGCGCCCAGGGCGAAGGCCCCATCGACGAGGCGTCGCGGATCAGCCTGAAGGCCGACCGCAACGAAGCCACCGAGGCTGCCGTTGCCGGCCTGATCGCCGAACTGTGTGCCGACGGCGCCGAGTTCGCCGGCCTCGACAAGCAGGTCAAGGCGGCGGCCAAGGCACTCCAGAAGCAGCTCATCCGCCGGCGGATCGTGGAGGAGGGCGTGCGCATCGACGGTCGGGGCCCGACCGAGATCCGGTCGCTGTCGGCCGAGGTCGGCGTGCTGCGGACCGCGCACGGCTCGGGCCTTTTCCAACGGGGCGAGACCCAGGTGCTCGACGTCGTGACCCTCGGCATGCCGAAGATGGACCAGATGCTCGACACCCTCGCTCCCGAGGACAAGAAGCGTTACATGCACCACTACAACATGCCGCCTCACGCCAACGGCGAGACCGGCCGGGTGGGCAGCCCCAAGCGCCGTGAGATCGGCCACGGGCTGTTGGCCGAGCGGGCTCTGCTGCCGGTGGTGCCGAGCAAGGAAGAATTCCCCTACACGCTTCGGCTGGTGTCCGAGGTGCTGGCTTCCAACGGGTCGACGTCGATGGGCTCGGTGTGCGCCTCGTCGTTGTCGTTGATGGACGCCGGCGTGCCCATCAAGGCCCCGGTGGCCGGCATCGCCATGGGCCTGGTCTTCGCCGAGGGCAAGTACACGACCCTCACCGACATCCTCGGTGCCGAGGACGCGTTCGGCGACATGGACTTCAAGGTGGCGGGCACAGCCGACGCTGTCACCGCGCTGCAGCTCGACACCAAGATCGCCGGCCTGCCCGCTGACGTGCTGGCCAAGGCGCTGCACCAGGCCCGCGACGCCCGCCTCCAGATCCTCGAGGTGATGAACGCCACCATCGCCGAGCCTCGCTCCGAAGTGGGAGAGACCGCGCCCAAGATCGTCAGCTTCGAGATCCCGATCGACAAGATCGGCGAGGTCATCGGTCCCAAGGGCAAGGTGATCAACGCCATCCAGCAGGAGACCGGTGCCGACATCTCCGTCGACGACGACGGCGCCGTGGGCACCGTCACCATCGGGTCGGTGGACGGCAGCTCGGTCGAAGAGGCCAAGCGCCAGATCCACTTGATCCTGCACCCGCCTACCGCCGAGATCGGCGCGGTGTACACCGGCCGGGTCGTCAACATCACCAAGTTCGGTGCGTTCGTGAACATCCTCCCCGGGCGCGACGGGCTGCTGCACATCTCCACGATGGGTGGCGGCAAGCGCATCAACCAGGTCGAGGACGTGCTCGAGCTGGGGGCCGAGATCGAGGTCAAGGTCGACGACGTCGACCCCAGCGGAAAGGTGTCGCTGTCACCGGTGACCGCGCTCGGCGGTGACGGCACCGGGACGGCCGTCTCGGGCCGTGCCGGCGAGGCCGGCGGGAGCGGCGACGACGCCGGCCCGGCCGCGGCCGGCTCCGGCGGCGACCGGGAGTACGTGTCCTTCGAAGAGGCCTTCGACGCCGAGCTCCGCGAGGAGATCGGGGATCTCGGGCCGGTCGAGGCGGCATCGGGTAGCGGCGAACGGGGCGGCCGCAGTGGCGGTGGCGGCCGGGGCGCCGGCGGTGGGGGCCGAGGGGCCGGCGGCGGCGACCGCCGCCGGCGGCGTTAGGCCGAGGGACAGAGGCCCTTTGAGCGACGAGGTCCAACGGACGGTCCTCGACAACGGCCTGCGGGTCGTCACCGAACGGATGCCTGAGGCCCGTTCGGTGACGGTCGGCGTGTGGGCCGGCGTCGGTGGCCGTGACGAGCCGTCGGTCTTGGCCGGCGCGTCCCACTTCCTGGAGCACCTCGTGTTCAAGGGCACGGCCCGGCGCTCAGCCAAGGAGATCGCCCAGTCCGTCGACGCCGTCGGCGGCGAGATGAATGCCTTCACCGGCCGGGAGTACACGTCGTACTACGCCCGTCTGCCTTCATCCGCGCTCGGGTTCGGCCTCGACCTGCTCACCGACGTGCTGGGCGACCCCGCCCTGCGCGCCCACGAGGTCGACGCCGAGCGCGAGGTGATCCTCGAGGAGCTCGCCCTCTCCGAGGACACGCCCGACGACAAGGTGCTCACCATGCTCGGGGAGGCGGTCTTCCCCGGGCACCCCCTGGGCCGCGAGGTGCTGGGCGACGAGGACACCGTGGCCGACATGAGCCGCGACGACATCGCCGGCTTCTTCGCCGAGCGCTACACCCCCGATCGGCTGGTGGTTGCTGCCGCCGGCGATCTCGACCACGACGACGTCCTCGACGGGGTCCGGTCCTTCCTCGCCGGTGCCGGTCCCTCGGCCGGCGGCCTCGACCGCCAGCCGCCCGAGGGCCCTCCTGAGGCGAGCTCACACCTGGCCCGTCCCACCGAACAGGCCCACGTGGCCCTCGGTTGGCGGGCCTTCGATCACCACGACGCCGACCGCTACGCCCTGGCGGTCGCCAACCAGGTGCTGGGTGGGGGCATGGCCAGCCGCCTGTTCCAGGAAGTTCGCGAGGAACGGGGCCTCGCCTACAGCGTGTACTCGGCAACGTCGACGTACAGCGACAGCGGCCTGCTCATGGTCTACGCCGGCACGTTCCCGGCCAAGCTGGCCGAAGTCCTCTCCGTCATCGAAGACGTCGTGGCGGCGATGCTCGAGGCCGGCGTCACCGAGCTCGAGCGGGCGGTGGCGACCGGGTACCTCGAAGGATCGCTGGTCCTCGGCCTGGAGGACAGCGGCAGCCGCATGGGCCGCATCGGCCGGGCCGAGCTCACCCGGGGGCGGGTCCCGCCCGTCGACGAGGAGATCAGCCACATCCGGGCCGTCACCCTCGACGACGTCCACCGGGTGCTCACCCGGGTCCTGACCGGCCCCCGGTCGATGGCGGTGGTCGGCCCCCTGGGGGGCTGAGGCGTGAGCACTACCGTTCGATGACGAGGGCGTCGCCGATGTCCACACCTGGGGGCGGGACGAAGTCGGGGTCGCGTTCGTAGACGATCGTCTCGCCGATTCGGGTCTCGGTCTCGGCGGCGTCGGCGCCGGCCGATGGGAGCCCGTCGGAGCCAGTGGCGGCAGTGGGTACGGCCGTCGGCTGCGCCGCCGCGGGGACCACCGTCGCCACGCCGGCTTCTCCGGCCGGGCCGGCGGCGACCGGTGCGTCGAGGGGAGGGGCGAACTCGCTGACCGCTCCCGCCGGCGGCGGGGCCACGGGGGCCGGCTCGGCGCCGGCCCGTAGCGGCGCCGACGCCAGGGTGCCGACCGCCAGGGTGACGGTGACGGCGGCGAAGCGGTGGTGGCGCAGCCGGTCGCCGAGGCTGGCGGCGTGCGGCGCCGGCACTCGCAGGTGTCGGGCCAGCTGGGTGGCGAGGTCGGCGTCGTCGAGGTCGAGGGCGTGGGCCAGCAACTCGACGTCGCAGCGGCGGATGGCGATCGGGGTGTCCGCCGCTGCCCTCCGTGCCCGGCGCACCAGGGCGGCGTAGGCCGGCAGCACGCCGTCGTTGCCCAGGGCGGGGTCCGCCACCTCGGTTCGGTCACCGATGCGCAGCGTGCGCTCGACGGGATCGAAGCGCACCGGCCGGCGTGCGGGGACGAGCTGGTCGAGGCGCAGTCCCACGGCCTCGGCCACCGCCGCCAGCTGGGCCGACGACGCCCGCCCGGTGCCTCGTTCCCAGCCGTGGAGCGTTCGCCGGGGGACGCCGGCACGGATGGCCACTTCGGCGATCTTCAGGCCGGCGGTGCGGCGAGCGGCGCGGATCCGCTCGCCGATGCGGCCCCCGATCTCGGCCGCGTGCCGGCCGGCGGCGTCGCGGGCCATCCCGAGGACCCATCGCAGCTGTTGGTCGGTGGCCGTCTCGGCAGCATTCACGTGCACCTGATCGACCGTCGCCGCCCCGATCTTGAGCCCGCCGGCCGGCGGTCCGGTCCGGGCAGCAACCCCGACGACGATCCCTCCCTACGCCGCCCGGGGGTTCGGGCCGGGTAGCAACCCCGACGGTGATCCCTCCGGACGCGGCCCGGCGGGCGGCTACCTTGCCGCCATGGTGAGGGTCGGGGTGTTCGGGGCGGCCGGTCGGATGGGGGCCACGGTGTGCGCCGCCGTCGCCGCCGACCCCGACCTGGAGCTGGTGGCCGGCGTCGATCCCGGTGGGGCCGGACAAGTCGTCGCCGGGATCACCGTCGCCACCGGCCCCGACGACCTGGCCGCGGCCGGGGCCGAGGTGGTGGTCGACTTCACCCATCTCGGCGCCGCCCGCCTCAACCTCGAGTGGGCCGTTGACAACGGGGTGCACGCCGTCGTCGGCACCACCGGCTTCTCGGCCGACGACCTCGACCACCTCCGGCGCCGCTTCGAAGCCGCCCACCGGGGCTGTCTGATCGCTCCCAACTTCGCCATCGGCGCGGTGCTGATGATGCGCTTCGCCGAGCTGGCGGCTCCGTGGTTCGAGACCGCCGAGATCGTCGAGATGCACCACGACGCCAAGCGCGATGCGCCCTCGGGGACGGCCATGATCACCGCCCAACGCCTGGCCGCGGCCTCGGCCGACTGGGCGCCCGACCCCACCGAGTTGGTGGTCGCCGACTGTGCCCGGGGGGGCGTCGCCCCCGGCGGCATCCATGTCCACTCCCTCAGGGTCCGGGGCACGGTGGCCCACCAGGAAGTGATCCTCGGCACCGCCGGCCAGAGCCTGACCATCCGCCACGACAGCTACGACCGTTCGAGCTTCATGCCCGGCGTCATCCTGGCCTGCAAGCGGGTCGCCGAACTCCCAGGTCTCATGGTAGGTCTGGACACCCTGCTCGGCCTATGAGAACGAAATCGTTCTGAGACAGGACACATGCTTTAAACGCGAACCGAACCCGCCTCGCGTAGTCCTCGCAGTTTGTCCCCATGGCCGCTACCTAGATGCCAACCCTCTAAGCTAAGTTCTCCTGCGAATCCGCCATACTGTCTTCCGCAGCCAGGCGACGGCCCGAGAACGCGATGACTGGTAGGTTGCGGTTCGTCGCGGCATTCGACGTATCCTCAACTCACATCACCCATTCAGGTATCCATCTTGAACGCGTACGACTCCAATTTCAAGGTGACGTTCCGCACGTTCGCCTGAGTTCATTTTGGGACCGCACGATCGGACTAGCACCTATTGCAGTTGCTTCGCCCTGGATATTAGGAAAGTATGTGTAAGTACCCCCTCTTCCGCAGCGAATATTCCAGGTGCGTGATTGATGGCTGTCAGAGGTCCACTCAGTGTACGACCAGCCACCGTATCCGCGGGGACCACTCCAGCTGCTGCGCCACAATTGTGTTCGATGACGCTGAACGCGCCCGAACAGATCTGATCGGTGCTCCACCGAAAGTCATGGTTGTAATAGATATAGATATCAGAGATGTTTACAGTACAGAGGGCCGACGCCGCGGTTACCTCTATCGAATCGAATCCGAAAGTGGTGAGGAAAAACCGTCTGTGACAGGTTCGGTTTTGTTTGCAATAGCAGAAGGATCTGGTAGTGGTGACTGAAAGACGGCGCCAGGTACAACCGGATGTTCAAGAGAAGGGCCGTTCGAAGGCGAGTCGCTGGTGTGCGTGTACGTGTAGCTAAATCGCTCTCCGCCATCGTCGATTCCCCAGACGGCTACATTCGCTCCTATCGGTATCGATCGCGACTCTGCGCGGTTACCAGATTCGATTCAGTCGCGGATACGGAGGAGGTGTCTTGTGCGGCGACGTCCTGGACTTGTCGACCAGAGACCAACAGTGCGGCCGCCGCTGCCGCCATTGCCAGATGCGCCTTTCGCATCCGCCGCTCCTGTCTCGCCTGACAGCGTCAATTGTTTGGGGGAACCGTCGCGCTTGATCCGAAAGCAGTCAAGGACATGTACGCGGCCTTCTCGAGCGGTCGGCGGCAACGCGAACTAGCCGAGGCGCACGCTAGGTGGGATGATGCACACGATGGACCATGGTCGCCCGGGCCTGGTCCCGGGGGCGCACCACGATCTGGTCGATGTTGACGTGGGCCGGACGGGTGGCGGCCCACACGACGCAGTCGGCGATGTCTTCGGCCGTGAGCGGGGTCATGCCGGCGTAGACCGACGCCGCCCGCTCGGCGTCTCCGCCGAAGCGAACCCGTGAGAACTCGGTGTCGACCATGCCGGGATCGATCTCGCTGACCCGCACCGGCTGGCCCAGCAGCTCCATCCGGAGCACTTCCATCACCGCCCGGGCGGCATGCTTGGCCGCGTTGTAGCCGGCGCCCCCGGGGTAGGGCTCGATGGCGGCGATCGACCCGATCGTCACTACGTGCCCATCGCCGGAGGCGATGAGCAGGGGCAGCAGCGCCTTGGTCATGCGGACCACCCCCATGACGTTGGCCTCGTACATCCACCGCCAATCGTCCTCGTCGGCCTCGGCGACCGGGTCGAGGCCGAGCGCGCCCCCGGCGCTGTTGACCAGTAGGCGGCAGACGCCGACGCCGGCACAGAAGTCGGTGACCGAGCCCGGGTCGGCCACATCGAGCACAGTCCAGCGGGCCGAGCCCCCGGCTTCAGCTATGGCCGTCGCCACCTCGGCCAACCGGTCCGCCCGCCGGGCGCCCAGCACCACCTCGAACCCGGCCGCCGCCAGCCGGTGCGCAGCGGCGGCGCCGATGCCGCTGGAGGCGCCGGTGACGACGGCGACGCCGGCGGTCACGGACACGGTCACGCTCTCATTCGGTGCGAGCGCCGGAGTGCCAGCGCAGGCGCGGTGGTAGGCGGCCTGAGTGGCCGGGGAACGCTGGCTGTGCGATGCGAGCGCCGGAGCGCCAGGGCAGGCGCGGTAGTGAGCGGCCTGCGTGGCCGGGGAACGCGGGCGGTGCGATGCGAGCGCCGGAGCGCCAGCGCAGGCGCGGTAGTGAGCGGCCTGCGTGGCCGGTGAACGCTGGCTGTACGGCGCTTCATTCCCCGACGTCCCGGTCGGGCCGGCGCCGGGGAGCGTCGTCGCCATCCTTGTCGAGGTCCATCAGGCCGCCGACCTCCGAACGGCCGCGGCGCTTGTCGCCCCACAACGTGGCCACCACGACGAGCACGGACAGGGCCAGCAGCGGCCAGCGGTAGGCGGCGAAGAAGTCGAGGACCGAGCCGATCGGGTTCTCGAACGTCTCGCCCACCTCCCGTAGCAAGTAAAGGCGGGCGACGGTGCCGACGACGTTGAGCACGGCGAAGGCGGGGACGGGCATGCCCGAGGCCCCGGCGAAGAGGCAGATGATGTTGTTGGGCATCAGGAAGACGAGCGGATAGGACGCCTTGCGGAACAAGCGCTCGTAGACGCGGACCTGTTCGCCGAAGGAGGGGCTCTTGCGCTCGAGCCACGCCACCGCGCTGTCCCCGTAGAGCACGCCGAGGATGTAGAAGAGCGGATCGGACAGCAACAGCCGGAGCGTGCCCACCAGGTAGTACGAACCGGCGTCGAGCTGGTTGGTGGTGAGCACCAGGATCCGGTTGCGGGCGTTCAGCGCCAGCAGCGCCAGCGGGTGGTCCTCGGCCCACGTCGTGGTCAGGGCGTCGCCCACGTTGCTGGCGACCACCAGGGCGACGATGGGCACGACCAGCAGGACCAGCGTGCCCCGGCTGGGCGTGCGGGGCCCGGAGGGATAGTCGCGGGCAGCCGGCTCGGTGGGCTCGACGGGTTCGGCGGCGTCCAAGGCGGTCCATTCTTGCAGTACGGTCGGCGCCGGCCCGGTGGTGGCGTTCGGGCCGGCGCCGAACCGGACGACGCGAGGGGGACCGAATGCAGGGCTTGATGCAGGACTTCCCGCTGGCGTTGCCCCACCTGTTCCACCGGGCCGAGAAGCTCCACGCCGAACGGCCGATCGTCACCAACACCGCTACCGGCGTGCGCCACCGCACCAACTACGGGGAGTGGGCCGCCCGGGCCCGGTTGTTGGGCGGGGTGCTCGACGACCTCGGCATCTCCGAGGACGGCCGGGTGGGCACGTTCGCCTGGAACAGCGCCCGCCATCTCGAGCTGTACTTCGCCGCCCCCTGCAGCGGCCGCGTCCTGCACACCCTCAACGTCCGCCTCTTCCCCGAGCAGCTCACCTACATCGTCAACCACGCCGAGGACGAGGTCATCTTCGTCGACCGGTCGTTGTTGAAGCTGCTGTGGCCGCTGCTCGACACCTTTCGGACCGTCCGCCACATCGTGGTCATGGACGACGGCGCCGGCGAGGTGCCGTCGCCCGACGGTGGCCGCGCCCTGCACGACTACGAGGACCTCCTGGCCGCCGCCGACCCGGTGTCCTTCCGCATCGACGACGAGACCCGGGCTGCGTCGATGTGTTACACGAGCGGTACCACCGGCAATCCCAAAGGGGTCGTGTACTCGCACCGCTCGATGTACATGCACACGATCTCGCATCTCTTCGCCGACGGCCTCGGTGCCCGTGAATGCGACGTGGTGATGCCGGTCGTGCCCATGTTCCATGCCGGCGCCTGGGGCCTGGCCCACGTGGCCGTGGCATCGGGCGCCGCCTTGGTCATGCCCGGTCCCGACCTGTCGCCCCGCACCCTGGCCGAGCTCATGGAGCAGGAACGGGTCACGGTCACTGCTGGCGTGCCCACCATCTGGATGGGCGTCCTCGACGAGCTCGACGGGCGTGATCTCTCGGCGCTGCGGATGATCGCCTGTGGCGGCTCCGCCGTCCCCCGGGCCATGTCCGAGGGCTACGAAGCCAAACTGGGGATGCCCATCACCCAGGCCTGGGGCATGACCGAGACCAGCCCCGTTTGCTCGGTGTTCCGGCTGAAGTCCTCTCTGGCCGACGTCGACGCCGAGGGGTTGGCCTCGCTTCGGTGCACGGTCGGCCAGCTGACGGTGGGTGTCGACTTCCGGGTCGTCGACCCGGGCACGCTCGAACCCCAACCGTGGGACGGCCACAGCAGCGGCGAGCTCCAGGTGACGGGCTCATGGGTGGCGCGCAGCTACTACGACGACCCGCGCTCGTCCGAGTCGTTCACCCCCGACGGCTGGCTCAAGACCGGCGACATGGCCACCGTCGACCCCGACGGCTACGTCCGCCTCGTCGACCGCACCAAGGACGTCATCAAGTCGGGCGGCGAATGGATCTCCTCCGTCGACCTCGAGAACGCCATCATGGGCCACCCCCAGGTGGCCGAGGCCGCCGTCATTGCCATCGCCCACCCCAAGTGGCAGGAGCGCCCGCTCGCTTGCGTCGTGCTCAAGCCAGGGGAGCAGCTGGGCAAGGACGAGCTCCTCGGCTGGCTGGCACCGCGGGTGGCCAAGTGGTGGTTGCCCGACGACGTCGCCTTCATCGAGGAGGTGCCGAAGACCAGCGTCGGCAAGTTCTCCAAGAAGGACCTCCGCGACAAGTTCGCCGGCTACGAGCTGCCGACGACGTAGGCATCGGCCCCCTACTCGACGACGACGCCGGACAGGTCGGCTCCGGCGGGGTACTGGGGGTCGAGCCGCTCGAGGGTCTCGACCAGGATCGTGCTCACCAGCCAGTTGCGGTACCACTTGCGGTCGGCGGGTACGATGTACCACGGCGCCACTTCGGTGGAGGTCCGGGTGAGGGCGTCCTCGAAGGCCTCCTGGTAGTCGTCCCAGTGGCGGCGCTCGGCGAGGTCTGCGAGCTGGAACTTCCAGCGCTTGTCCGGTCGCTCGATCCGCTCCCGGAGGCGGCGGGCCTGCTCGTCCTTGGAGATGTGCAGGAGCAGCTTGACCGTCGTCGTCCCCCCGTGGGCAAGGAGCTCCTCGAACTGGTTGATGAGGCCGAACCGCTCCCGCCAGGTCGCCTCGGGGACGAGCTCGTGCACCCTCACCACGAGGACGTCCTCGTAGTACGACCGGTTGAAGACGCCGATCTCGCCGGTGCGGGGGGTGTGGCGGTGTGCCCGCCACAGGAAGTCGTGGGCGAGCTCGTCCTCCGTCGGCGCCTTAAACGCCGTCACCTCCGAGGCCTGGGGGTTGACGGCATTGAACACGTGCCTTATCACGCCGTCCTTGCCGCTGGTGTCGATCCCCTGCAGCACGATCAGCAGCGATCGGCGGTCCTCGGCCCATAGCCGGCCCTGGAGAGCACCGAACCGGGCCTGGAGTACCGCTGACACCGCCGCCGTGGCGTCCTTGTCGCCCGGCGCTCCCTCGGATGAGCGCGGGTCGACCTCGCCAACGCGGGCCCGGCTCCCGGGGGCGACCAGGAAACGTTCGGGGACGGAGGTCATCGGCCCACGCTATGCGGCCGCCTCCGGGGCCCGGGGTAGGGTCGAGGCATCGACGGGCCCGGTCCGGTGTTGCGCTGCGAAGGTCTCGAACGGCGTTTCGGTGACCGGGTGGCGGTCGACGGCGTGTCGTTCGAGATCGGCGCCGGCGAGACCTACGGCCTGCTCGGCCCCAACGGTGCCGGCAAGACCACCACCATCTCGATAGTGGCCGGCGTCCTTCGGGCCGACGCCGGCTCTGTCACCGTCGCCGGCGAGCCGGTCAGCACCAACGCGTCGGCGGCCAAGCACGGCATCGGGCTGGTACCCCAGGAGGTCGCCCTCTACGACGACCTGACCGGCCGCGAGAACCTGGTCTTCTTCGGGCGGCTGCAGGGCATGGCCGGCGCCGAGCTCGGCGCCGCCATCGACGAGGTCCTCGGCGTGGTCGGTCTCGACGACCGCGCCGACGACCGGGTCGAGACCTACTCCGGCGGCATGAAGCGCCGGGCCAACATCGCTGCCGGGCTGTTGCACCGGCCCCGGCTCCTCATCCTCGACGAACCCACCGTCGGCGTCGACCCCCAGAGCCGCAACCAGATCCTCGAGAGCATCGAACGCCTCGGCGGCGAAGGCCTGTCGGTGCTCTACACCACCCACTACATGGAAGAAGCCGAACGGCTCTGCGACCGGGTCGGCATCATCGACGACGGCCGCATCGTCGCCGAGGGGACCCGGCCCGACCTAGTGCGCAGCATCGGCCAACACAGCCGGGTCCGGGTCCAGGTGACCGGCGACGTCATCGCCCTGGCCGAACGCGTCCGCATGTTGCCGGGTGTGTCGGGGTCCACCGCCGTCGACGGCTCGGTGACCGTGCTCGCCGACTCGGCCGGCGAGGTCATCGCTCCGGTCGTCGCTACCGCCCAGGCGCTCGGTCTGTCGATCGTCGCCGTCGACGTCCGCGAGCCCGACCTGGAGGCGGTTTTCCTGCACCACACCGGCAAGGCCTTGCGCGATTGACCTCCCGACGTCGCTCCGTCTCCCCGGTGCGCAGGGCGTTGCTGATCGCCCGGGTCGATCTCGTGCGTCGGGTACGAAATCGCTCGGCCTTGATCACCGCGTTCGCTGCCCCCCTGGCCATGGCGGCGGTCTTCAGCGTCCTCGTCGGAGGCGGCTCGCAGTCGTTCAGCATCGCTGTGGTCGACGCTGACCAGTCGCCGCTGTCGCGCTCGATCGTGGGGGGCCTCGTCGATCCTACCCGGACCGTTGACCCCGACGACCCGGTCGATTTCGAAGCGGCGCCGGATGAGGAGTCGGCCCGGCGATCGGTCGACGAGGGCAATGTCGACGCCGCCCTGGTCGTCCCTGCTGGCTTCGGCGACGAGGTGGCCGCCGGGAGCCCGGTGTCGCTCACGGTGCTTCGCACTCCGGGCCGGTTGGTGAGCGGGCAGATCGCGGCGTCGGTAGCCCAGGACATCGCCCGCCGATTCGACACGGTCGCCGCCGCCGCCCGGTTGGCGGCCGGCGAGGCTGGCGGGGTCCCTTCCGACGCGGTGGTCGCAGCCGCCGAACGGGCCGACCCCGCCCTTGCGGTGGTGGGCGTCCCACCGGGCGGCGAGGAGCTCAGCCCGGCGGCGTTCTTCGGCGCCTCGATGTCGTTGCTGTTCTTGTTCTTCACCGTCGGCTTCGCCGGGCAATCGCTCGTCGGCGAGCGCCGCACGGGCACGGTCAGCCGCATCCTGGCGACGCCAACCCCGCCGGGCGCGCTGATCGCGGGCAAGACGCTGGCGGTCTCGGCGCTGGGGCTGGGGGGGTTCGTCACGGTTTGGGCGGCCACCTCGGTCGTGTTCGGGGCCCGGTGGGGGCCGCCGGCAGTGGTGCTGGCGGTGATGGTGGCGACCGTCGTCGCCGTTGCCGGCGTGAGCATGATGGTCACCGCCCTCGCCCGTACCGAACGCCAGGCCGAGGCCTACGCGTCGGCGGTGACGTTCGTGCTGGCGCTGTTGGGCGGCAACTTCATCGGGCCGGGACCAGCCCCTGACCTGTTGCGCCGGTTGTCGCTGTTCACGCCCAACGGATGGTCGTTGCGGGCGTTCACCGACCTCGGCGCCGACGCCGCCTCTGCCGGGTCGGTGCTGCTCTGCATAGGGGTCCTGTTGGGCATCGGCGTCCTCACCGGGACGGTGGCCGTGACCCGCATCGATCAACTGGTCCGGTCGTGATGTCGGCGTCCCCTGGGCCCGCAGGCTTGTCGGCGGCGTTGCCCGGCCCCGCAGGCCGCGTTCGGCCGCGCCTCCGTTGGCGCTCCGGCGCTCGCATCAGTCGCTTGTCGGGACCAGGTCGCCGGGTACCCAACGTGGGTAGCCGACCGCGGGAGGGGCGGCAATGAGGGTGTTCGCCTTCGTCGACGCCGTCATGCGCAGCATCTTCCGGGACCGCACCGCGCTCTTCTTCGTCATCGCATTGCCGGTGGCGGTCATCGTGATCGTCGGGTCGACGTTCGGCGGGCAGCAGCGCGTGGAGATCGGCGTCGTCGACCAGGACGGTGGCCCCACGGCCCGGGCCATCGTGGCCGAGCTCCGCCTGCAAGAAGGGGTCTCGGTCGACACCTTCGAGTCGTTCGACGAGCTCGCCGCCGCCGTGCGGCGCTCGACGGTGGCGGCCGGCGTGGTCCTGCCCGTCGGCTTCGAAGCCGACGTGCGTGGCGGCACCCCGGCGGAGGTGCAGGTGGTGGCCGTTTCTACGAGCCCGGCGTCATTCACCGCCCGCACGATCGTGGGAGGCACCGTGGGCCGGATCGGCGCCCAGGTCGGCGCCGCCCAGATCGCCACCACCGTGCTCGGCGGCGACTTCGATGACTACCGACGGGAGGCAGGCGAAGATGGCGCCGGCGACGCGGTGACCATTGCCGTGGAAGATGTCGGCGGTACCGCCGAAGGGTCGTTGAACCGGTTCTCGCTCACCGCGCCGCTCAACCTCGTGCTCTTCGTGTTCATCAACGCCATGGGCGCGGCCGGGTTCCTGGTCACGGTCCGGCGGTCGGGCGTGTTACGCCGGGCGCGCGCCACCCCCACCCCGACCGGGACGATCGTGGCCGGCCTGGGGGTCGGCTGGTTCGCGTTCGCTTTGGCCCAGTCCCTCATCATCGTGGTGATCGGTGCGCTCGCCTTCGGCGTGAGCTGGGGCCAGCCGGCGGCGGCGGCCGCGCTGGTGGTGACCTTCGCGCTCGTCGGTGCCGGCGCCGGGCTGCTGGTCGGCACCATCGGCCGCGACGCCGACAAGGTGTCCTCGCTCACGCCCTCCATCGGCCTGGTACTGGCGGCGCTGGGCGGTTGCATGGTGCCCCTCGAGCTGTTCCCGCCGGTGATGCAGTCGATCGCCCACGGCGTGCCCCACTACTGGGCGGTACAGGGCTGGGAGTCCCTGGTGCTCGAAGGCGGGGACATCGGCTCGATAGCCGGCGACCTGCTGGCGCTCGTCGCCTTTGCGGCGGCGCTCCTACTCCTCGCCGGCGTCCTCCTGCGGCGCCAACTGGCCGAGGCTTGAGCGACCGGGGGACCGCCTGGCAGTCAACCGGGACAGCCGCTGGTGGACGCCGGCGCCGGTACCGCGGCGCGCCAAGCGAAGGGCGACGGCCGCGGCTCGGATCCTGCCGTACCGGGAAGGCCTACAGGACGCGAGCCAACAACTGGAGGCGCACGTGCCCGACAAAGAGACCCCAGCCGACGACGTGGGCGAGAGCGTCCAGCGCTCCGGCGAGGATGTCGTGAAAGAAGATGGCAAGGAGGCCGGGCGCAACGAGGATGGGACCTCGACGGCCCGAGACACGACTTCCATCGACCCCCAGGAGCCTGTCACCGGGAGCCCACCGATGGGCGGTCAAGGGGGCTGACCCCCGGCGCCCGGGACGGTGGGCCCGGTTTCGCATGGCGGTAGCCGTCTGCGGGAGTATCGCCAGATGATCATCGGCTGCCCCCCGTCCGCGTAGGGCCCAGGGCGGCCATGCGCCGGCCGGGACCGGGTCGCTACCAGTTCGTGCTGCGGCCGCAGTGGCTCTTGTCGCACGTCCTCGTCCTGGCTGGCGTCGTGGTCATGGTCAACCTCGGCGCGTGGCAACTGCGGCGCATGCACGACCGCCAAGCCTGCAACGACCTGCGCCGGGACAATGCCGGGGCCGCTCCGGTGCCGGTGGCCGAGGTACTGGTACCCGGCGCCGGCGTCGACCTGATCGACAACGACGACTTCGATTGCCGAGGGCCGATCGCCCGGACCGTCACCGCCGTCGGCACCTACGTCGTCGGCGACGAGGTCATCATCCGCAACCGCAGCCTCACCGGTCGTGCCGGTGTCTGGGTGGCCACACCGCTGCGGCTCCAGGACGGGAACGCAGTGCTGGTGGTGCGCGGCTTCGTCCCCTCCCCGGGTGGCCTGGACGAGGTCCCTGAGGGGGCGGGGCCGCCGGCCGGGACCGTGATGGTCACCGGCTACGTCCAGGGCACCCAGGCGCGGGACCGGTTCGGCCCCGCCGAACCCTCCGAGGGCCGGCTGGGCAGCCTGGCCCGGGTCGATGTCGAACGCGTCGAGCGTCAGCTCGACTATCCGCTGTTACCTGGGTTCGTGCAGCTGGCCCAGAGCAGTCCCGCCGGCGGGCCGTTCCCCGAACCGGTCCCCGTGCCTGGCACGACCGACGGGCCGCACCTGGCCTACGCCGTGCAGTGGTTCGCCTTCAGTGCCATCGCCGTGGTCGGCTACCCGTTGGCCCTGCGCCGGCGGGCTCGGCCCCCCAGCGGTGGTGGTGGTGGTGCGCGGCGCGAGCCGAGCGACGCCCGGAGCAAGCCATGAGCTCGGCCGAACTGCCGGCCCGTGACGCGGTGCTGGCGGCCACGGTCCGGGTCGCGGGGCGTGACGGGCTGGCCCGGCTCACCGTCGAAGAGGTCGCACGCGAAGCCGATGTCTCCCGGGCCAGCGTGTACCGGTGGTTCCCCGGCGGGCGGGACCAACTGGTCGAGGAGGCGGTGGCGTGGGAGGTGGGCCAGTTCCTCACCCGGCTCAACGATGCCGTCGCCGATGCCTCCGACTTCCCCACTCGGCTCGAGCGGGGCCTGCTCTTCGCCCACCGGGCCATCGCCGACCATCACGTCCTCCAACGTCTCCTGGCCACCGAGCCGGGCGGTCTGCTGCCCCAGTTGCAACCCACGCTCCCGCTCGTGGTCGAGATCGTCCGGGCCGACGTGGCCCGTCACCTCGACGACGAGCGGCTACGGCCGGGAGTCGACCGTGACGAGGCGGCCGATCACATCGCTCGGCTGTTCGTGTCGTTCATCGGCACCCCCGGACGGTGGTCGCTCGACGATCCCGCCGAGGTACGAGCGCTCGTCCGCGACCACCTCCTGGCCGGGGTCCTCGAACGGGAGTGACCTACTTCACCCAGCTCAGCCATTGACGGTGAGACAGATTCGTTCTTATTGTCTCAGGCGATGAGGGACGCCGGCATGACCGTTGATGCTCGGGGGCTGCGCCCCCGGGCCCCGTCGTCGCCCGGCTCGCTGGCGCTCGCCCGGTCGACCGGTCACCCGGGGGGATCGCGAGCGATGGTGCACCAGTGACCGAGCAGGGGCCCGAGGAGCGCATCCTCGACGCCGCCCTGACGTGCCTCGGGCGTTGGGGTGTGGCCAAGACCACCCTCGAGGACGTCGCCCGCGAGGCCGGGTGCAGCCGGGCCACCATCTACCGCACCGTCCCCGGTGGCAAGGCTGCGCTCATCGCCGCCGTCGGCGATCGTGAGATCGCCCGGGCGTGGGCGCAGATCGACGTCGCCGTCGCCGGTGCCACCAGCCTCGAAGGACTGCTGGTCGCCGGCGTCACCAGCGCCTCCCGGGTCATCGCCGGGCACCGGGTGTTGCAGTTCCTGGTGGCCCATGAACCCGACGTGGTGCTTCCCTCTGTGGCCTTCGGTGCCCTCGAGAACCTCTTCGACGCCACCGCGCGCTTCGCCGGGCCTCACCTGGCCCGGTTCCTGCCCACCGAGCGCGTCGGGCGGGCTGCCGAATGGGTGGCCCGGGTCGTGCTGTCCTACGCCATGGTCCCCTCGTCCACCCTCGATCCCGGTGACGACGCCGACGCCCGCCGGCTGGTGCGCTTGTTCCTGCTGCCGGCCGTGAGCGGCCCTGATCCCATCCCACTGGCCCGGTCGGATTCGACCGTGAACGGAGAGGTTTGACATGACCCTCAACGAAGAGCTGATCGGCCGGTCCGAGGTCGACGATCTCGAGGCCATCCTCGCGATCAGCAACAAGGACCTCGACGAGACCGAACACGCCGTCAAGGACGAAGCCGCCGCGATCTTCACGTGGGACTACGAAAAGGGGGCTCGTCCGGCGCTGAACCGGCTCTACGAGAAGGCCAAGACGTCGATGTGGAACGCCCAGACCGACCTTCCCTGGGAGCTCGACGTCGACCAGGAGAAGGAGACGATCGCCTCCAACATGAACAGCCCGGCCTTCTACGTCGGGGCCCAGCCCGGCGTGCTGATCGGGACGCCGTTCGAGAAGTTCAACGAGCGGAACTGGATCGAGCTCGGCATCGAGTCGCAGAACTGGACGCTGAGCCAGTTCATGCACGGCGAGCAGGGCGCGCTGATGTGCACGGCCAAGATCGTCGAGACGGTGCCATGGGTCGACGCCAAGTACTACGCGGCGACACAGGTGATGGACGAGGCCCGCCACGTGGAGGTGTTCGCCAAGTACCTCGACGAGAAGCTGTCGGGGCACTACCCGATCAACGCCCACCTGCGGATGTTGCTCGACGACATCATCGCCGACAGCCGCTGGGACATGACCTACCTGGGCATGCAGATCATGGTGGAAGGCTTGGCCCTCGCCGCCTTCGGGTTCATCCACACGATCTCGACCGAGCCCCTGCTCAAGCAGCTGCTGCGCTACGTGATGAGCGACGAGGCCCGGCACGTCGCCTTCGGCGTGCTCTCCTTGAAGGAGTACTACGCCGAGCTCAGCGACGCCGAGATGAAGGAGCGCCAGGAGTTCGCCTGGGAGGCGGCCGTGCGCATGCGTGACCGCTTCCTGCAGCAGGAGGTCTGGGACCGGATGGGCCTCGACGTGAAGGAGGTCCTGCCCCTCGTGCTGGCGTCGCCCCAGCGCATCATGTTCCAACAGATGCTGTTCTCGAAGATCGTGCCCAACTGCAAGAAGCTCGGCCTGCTCGACGCCAACGACGGCTGGTTGCGGCAACGCTTCGGCGAGCTCAACGTCCTCCAGTTCGAGCACTGGAAGGACACCGGCGAGGAGTACGAGATGTTCCAGTTGGCGGCCGGTGAGGTCTCCGGCTGATCTGACCGGCGGCGGGGCCGTGATCGATCTGGTGGCATTCGACGGGGACGACACGCTCTGGCACAGCGAGAGCGAGTTCGCCGTCACCCACCAACGGGTACGGTCGATCCTGGCCCCGCACTGCACGCCGGCCGCGCTCGACGAGCGCCTCCCGGCGGTCGAGCGCCGCAACCTCGAGGTGTACGGCTACGGGGTGAAGGCGTTCACGCTGTCGATCATCGAGACCGCCGTCGAGCTCGCCGGCGACCGGCTCACCAGCGCCGACGTGCAAGCCATCCTCGATGCCGGCAAGGACCTCCATGCCCACCCCGTTGCCCTGTGCGAGGGGGCGGCGTCCGCGGTCGCATGGGCGGCCGAACGGTGGCCGGTGGTGGTGGTGACCAAGGGCGAGCTCTTCCACCAGGAGTCGAAGGTGGCCCGGTCGGGCTTGGGCGACCGCCTCGCCGGCGTCGAGGTCGTCTCGGAGAAGCACCCCGGGGCGTACCTCAACCTCTGCCGTCGTCACCGCGCCGAGCCGACCCGCCTTGCCATGATCGGCAACTCGTTGCGGTCCGACGCCGCGCCGGTGCTGGAGATCGGCGGATGGGCCGTGCACGTCCCCTATCCCATCGAGTGGGAGCTCGACCGCCCCGACGAAGAGGGTGCGCTCCGGAGCCATCCTCGATTTCGCGACGTCGGCTCGCTCCGCGACGTGCCCGCCCTGCTGGAGGGCCTCCTCGCGTGAGCCTCCGCCGGACGCCGACCCCAGGCCGGGTACGGTTGTCGACGTGCCTTCACCGTCCGGCAATCGCCTGCTGGTACTGCACGGCGTGCGGCTCCGGGGGTTCGCCGATCCCGAGGCCGTGAGCGCCGTGGTCGGCCTCGGTGCCGATGTCGTGGCCGGCGAGCTCGAAAAGCTCCGCAGCACGGGTGAGGTGACGTGGCGTGGGGGTCGGCCCTCGGGCTGGACGGTGACGCCCGCAGGTCGCGACGAACAGGAGCGGCTGTTGGCCGAGGAGGTCTCGGGTGCCGGCGCCCAGCCCGTCATCGAGTCCGTCTACGGGCGCTTCGTGGGCCTCAACCGTGCCCTGCTCGAAGCCTGCACCGACTGGCAGTTGCGCGACGGCGTCGTGAACGACCATACCGACGGCACCTACGACAAGACCGTGGTGCAGCGCCTGCTCGACGTGCACGAGCAGCTGACGCCGTTGCTCGCCGAGCTCGAAGGGGCCCTCGACCGGTACCGGTGCTACCGGCCCCGGCTCGAGACCGCGCTCGACCGTCTTCAGGCCGGCGGCGGCGACTGGTTCACCAAGCCGATGATCGACTCGTACCACACGGTTTGGTTCCAGCTCCACGAGGACCTGCTCAACACGTTGGGCCGAGACCGCGCCGACGAGGAGGAGCCGTGACCAGCCCAAGGTGGGGGACCGTGCTGACGGCCATGGTCACGCCGTTCGACGCCGATGGCGCCCTCGACCTCGACGGGGCGGCGACGCTGGCCCGCTGGCTCGTCGACCACGGCAACGACGGGTTGGTGGTGGCCGGCACCACCGGCGAGGCGCCCACGCTGAGCGATACCGAGAAGCTCGACCTGTGGACGGCCGTGAGCGAAGCGGTCACGGTCCCGGTCATCGCCGGCACCGGCACCAACGACACCGCTCACACCGTCGCCCTGACCTCCAAGGCGGCCGGTACCGGGGCCGCCGGCGTCCTGCTCGTCACGCCGTACTACAACCGGCCTTCGCAGGCCGGGATCGAGGCCCATTTCCGCCAGGGTGCCGCGGCCACCACGCTCCCGGTCATGCTCTATGACATACCGGTACGGACCGGGCGCAAGATCGCCCGGGAGGTCATGGTCCGCCTGAGGTGGGAGGTGCCCAACATCGTGGCGGTCAAGGACGCGGCCGGGAACCCCGGTGACACCGCCGGCCTCATCGCCTCCTGCGGGCCCGATTTCGACCTGTACTCGGGGGACGACACCATGACGCTGCCGCTGCTGGCGGTGGGGGCCAGCGGTACGGTCGGCGTCGCGACCCACTGGACGGCTCCCCAACATCAGGAGATGTTCGCCGCCTTCGCCAAGGGCGACGTGGCGCGGGCACGGGAGATCAACGCCGGCATGCTGGAATCGTTCGAGTTCGAGACCGGCGACGCCGCCCCCAACCCGGTGCCCACCAAGGCCATGATGCGGGTGATGGGGCTGCCGGCGGGCGAACCCAGGCTGCCCATGGGACCTACGCCCCCAGGGCTCGAGGACCGGGCCCGGGAGGTCCTGGCCAACCTCGATGGCTGAGCCCGTAACGATCACCTTCCTCGGCGGCCTGGGCGAGATCGGGCGCAACTGCGCCGCCATCGACGTCGAGGGCAGCCTCATGCTCCTCGACTGCGGGCTCATGTTCCCCGACAGCGACATGCTGGGGATCGACCTGGTGCTGCCCGACTTCACCTGGCTGCGCGAAAACGGTCATCGCATCGTGGGCTGCATCGCCACCCACGGCCACGAGGACCACGTCGGGGGCCTTTCCTTCCTGCTGCGGGAGCTGTCGTTCCCGATCTTCGGTTCGGCCCTGACCCTCGGGCTCGCCCGCCACCGGATCGAGGAGGCCGGTCTGCTCGACCGGACCGAGCTGATCCCGGTGGCCGACAACGAGCGGCGCCGCATCGGCCCGTTCGACGTCGAGTTCCTCCCCGTCACCCATTCGGTGCCCTACGGCTTCGCCACCGCCTTCCACACGGGCCAAGGCACGATCCTCCACACCGGCGACTTCAAGCTCGACCTCACCCCGGTCGACCACCGCCTGACTGACTTGGCCACCATCGGGGCCATGGCCTGTGCCCAGGCCGACGAGGACGTGCCCTGGCCCGGCATCCGGCTGCTGCTGTCGGACTCGACCAACGCCGAGGAGCACGGCCACTCCCGCAGCGAGCGCGAGGTCGGCAAGGTGCTCTACGACCTCTTCCACGCCAACGAGGGCCGGCGCATCATCACCGCCTGCTTCGCCAGCCACGTGCACCGGATCCAGCAGATCGCCGACGCCGCCATCGCCTTCGACCGCAAGATCGCCACGCTCGGGCTGTCGATGAAGAAGAACGCGCGGCTCGCCCGTGAGATGGGCCTGCTGAAGTTCCCCGAGCGCTCTCTCATCGACATCGACGCCATCGACGACTACGAGCCCGGCCAGGTGTGCGTGATCTCCACCGGCTCCCAGGGGGAGCCGCTGTCGGCGCTGGCGCTCATGGCGTCGGCCGACAACCGGTGGATCAAGCTCGGCTCCGAGGACACGGTGATCCTGTCGTCGCACCCGATCCCGGGCAACGAGTCCAACGTCTCGAAGGTCATCGACGGCATGGTGCGGCTCGGGGCGCGGGTCGTGCACTCCGGCATCGAGGACGTGCACGCCACCGGCCATGCCAAGCAGGAAGAGCTCAAGACGATGCTCTCGATCGCGCGGCCGCAGTGGTTCACCCCCGTGCACGGGGAGTACCGGCACATGGTCGCTCACGCCCGCCTTGCCACCGAGATGGGCGTCGCCGAAGAACGGGTGCTCGTGTGCGAGGACGGCGACCAGCTGGTGCTGACCGACTCGGGCGTGATGCGCATGGAGAGGGCCGTGCCGGCCGGCCTGCTGTTCGTCGACGGCATCGTCGGCGACGTGGGCCAGGGCGTGCTCCGCGACCGGCGGGTGCTGGCCGACGAGGGCGTGGTGGTCGTCGTCGTCACCGTCGATTCCCGTAGCGGGGCGTTGCTCACCGGGCCCGAGATCATCACCCGGGGCTGGGTCTACGCCCCCGAGGCCGAAGACCTCCTCGACGAGTGCGCCGACGCCGTCCGGGCCGTGGTCCAGGAGGCCTTCGCCGCCGGCGAGCCGACCGACATCGAGTCGCTCCAGCGCGCCGTGCGCAAGGCGGCGGGCCGCTTCGTGAGCGAACGCACCCGCCGGCGCCCCATGATCGTCCCCGTCGTCATGGAGGCGTGACTTCTGGCTCGCTCCGGTCTGGGGCCCTCCGCTCACGTGCCGGCTGCTCCCTGGCGGTCGCGACGCCGGCCGGGCTGGGCGGCGGTGGTCTGGTAGAGGCGCCGGCTGCGGGTGGTCGACCCGGCGGCGTTGAGCCACGCTGGGCGTGATTTCTGGTTCGCTGCGGGCTGGGTGGTGTGGTGCCGGGGCCGGGTGCGGTGTTCGACCGCGGGACGTCGGGGTGCTGGACGATCGGAGCTACGCCGAGACAGGCCGGCGACAACCGACCGTCACGGTCAGCCGATGGTGCGTGCCGAAGCCTGCTCTCGGGCCTTGCGTACCGCCCGGCGGGCGATGGCCCAACGGTGGGTCTCGGAGGGGCCGTCGTAGATGCGGAACGGGCGCACCTCTCGGAGGAAGCGGGACAGGAGGATGTCGTCGGAGATGCCCAGCGCGCCGCATATCTGCAGCGAACGGTCGACCACCCGGTTGACGGCCTCGGCCACGAAGGTCTTGGCGATCGAGGTCGAGTCGGAGGCGTGGCCACCCTGGTCGAGCTCCCAGGCTGCCTCCCGGATGAGCGCCCGGCCGGCGGCGAGGTCGATCTCGGAGTCGGCGATCATCTGCTGCACCATGCCGAGGTAGCCGAGCTTCTGGCCGAACATCTCGCGTTCGGCCGCTCGGCGTAGGCCGATGTCGTGCGCCCGGCGGGCGAGGCCCAGCCATCGCATGCAGTGGGTGAGACGGGCCGGGGCCAGGCGCACCTGGGCGTACTCGAAACCGCGGTCGACCTCGCCCAGGACGGTGTCGCCGTTGTCGGCCACGAAGCAGTCCTCGAAGGCGATCTCGGCGTGGCCGCCGAAGAGGCTCTCGTCGAGGGTGCCGATGTCGCGCACGATGCGCATGCCCGGGTTGTCGGCGTCGACGAGGAACATGGTGGCGCCGCCCCGATCGCCGACGTCGCCGCTGGTGCGGGCCATGACGATGGCGAAGCCGGCGCCCCGGGCGCCGGTGATGAACCACTTGTGCCCGTCGATGCGCCACCCTCCGGCCACCGGTTCGGCCCGGGTGCGCAGCAGGGTCGGGTCCGAGCCGGCGCCGGGGGCGGGCTCGGTCATGGCGAAGCACGACCGGATCTCGCCCTGGGCCAGGGGGGCCAGGTAGCGCTCCTTCTGGTATTCGCTGGCAACCACCTCGAGGAGGTGGATGTTGCCCTCGTCGGGGGCAGCGCAGTTGAGCGCCAGGGGGCCGAAGAGCGAGTAGCCGGCCTCTTCGAGCACGACGGCCTGAGCGCCGCGGTCGAGCCCCAGGCCACCCCACTCGGGGTCGACGGTGGGCCCGAATACGCCGGCGGCCCGGGCCGCGTCCTGCAGCTTCACCCGGACCTCCTCGGGCCCGTGGTGCAGCACGCCCCGATGGTGCTCCTCCACCGGTATGACCTCGTCGCGGACGAAGGCCGCCGTGCGCTCGGCCAGGTCGCGGGTGCGCGGATCGATCGATAGGTCCATGTGCCCGCCGACCGTAGACCGCCGGCGCTACACCGCCCTGACCAACTCCGACCAACGCCCCCAGCGGCCCCGGTCACCGGCGAGGTCGACCGCCTCGAGCGGGCGTCGCCGCCACAGCACCAGGAGCAGGTCCTCAGCACTTCCCGTGAGGACGATGTCGGGGGACTCGGGGGCCGAGCGCGACACGCCGTCGGGATCGAAGCGCAGGTCCCACACGCCGGCGCCGTCGCTCTGCACGAACCGGAACGACTCGCCCGTGCCCGAGACCCGGGACCGGCGATGGGCCATGGGGACGACGGTGGACAGGGTCTCGTCGATCCCGTCAGTGGCCAGGTCGGCTGGGATCGAGGGCGCAGCGCCGACGGCGGTGCCGGCGTCCCAGCCGTGCATGGTGGTCTCGTGCGCCTGGCGGCGAGGCCAGAACCGGACCGTCGGCGGTGGACCGAACGTCCACACCGGCTCGTCGAGATCGGCCGCGGCCAGCAGCGCCACCAGGTCGGCGGCGCCTTCGGTGACCCAACCGGCGAGGTTCTCGTCCGATGGCACGGCCGTGGGGACCAACTTGACCGGCTCTGTCGACCGGCTCCCCACGACCTCGGTGGCCCACCGGTGCACATGGCCCACGTGGGCGGCCAGGTCGCCGACGCGCCAGCCCGGGCACGCCGCCACCGGGGCGTGGTTGTCCTGTGCGATCGCGGCAGTAACCGCGGCGGCCCCGTCGCGGACGGCCTCGAGATACCGGGCCAGGTCGATGCCGGAACGGTAACGCCGCTGGCCTCGACGCCCAGGGCCGAGCCGATGGCCGCGAGGATTCCTAGACACTCCTGTTGGTGGTGTTGCTGCTGGTACGGTTGTGGCCACTGTGGCGACGACCGAGCACGCCCGCCGGCGGTCGGCCCCTCGATCGGGACGGGCCGGGCGGAACCCTGCGCCGTCGACTCGTCCAGAGCCCGGTGCCCGCCGCCGAAGCGCCGCTTTCGAGGGGTACGGCCGCGACGCCTGGGGCGTCGGGCTGGTGGCGGCCGGGCTCCTGGCCGCTCTCGGCACCTACCTCGACGGCGCCGGGCCGGCCGGGCGCGGCCTCGACCTGGCCCTCGGGGCCGGGTTCGGCGTGCTGCGCCTGGTGGTCCCGATCGCGATGGTGGCGGCTGGCGTGACGGTCCTGCGCGGCGCTGGTGACGACGACAGCACCGGGCCCGGCGGCGTACCCCTGCTCGGCCGCGCCGCTCTGGGCTCGGCCCTGGTGGGGCTGGCCCTCGACGGTCTCCTGCACGTGAGCCGGGGCGCACCGGGCGTCTCCGACGGTATCGAGGCCCTCGGTGAGGCCGGCGGCCTGGTCGGTCTGGCCGTAGCCGGACCGCTCCAGGCGCTGAGCGCCACCGTCGGCGCCGTGCTGGTGCTGACGGCCGTGGCCGTCGTCGGCGTCGTGGTGCTCACCCGGATGTCGGTACGGGCTCTGGCGGCGACGACGGCCGTCGGCGCCCGGCCCTTGCGCAGCCTGGGCCGGCGCTTCGGCGCGTTGATGCGCGACCCCAGCCTGCCGGCGGGCGGGCCGAGCCTCTGGGGCCAGCCCTACGACCAGGACGTCGGTGCGCTGCCCGGGCCGTCGCCCACCCAAGGGGCACGGGCGGGCGAGCCGAAGACGCCGGCCCAGCCGACGATCGAGGTCGAGGTACCCGGCGACCGCCTTGGCGGGACCGAGCCGGCCGATCCCGAGCAGCTGGCCATCGACCTCGGCCCGGCCGGTGTGCGTTCGCCGTGGAAGCTGCCGCCGCTGGCGCTGCTCGACCGCACCGAGTCCCAGGCCGTCGACCGGGCCGCGGTCGAGGAGCGGGGGCGGGTGCTCGAAGGCGCCCTGGCCCAGCACGGCGTGCAGACCCGGCTGGTCGGGATGGTGGTCGGCCCGTCGGTGACCCGTTACGAGCTCGAGCTCGCCCCGGGGGTGAAGGTGGCCCGGGTCACCAGCCTCCACAAGGACATCGCCTACGCCATGGCGTCGCCCGACGTACGCATCCTGGCCCCCATCCCGGGACGCCAGGCCATCGGCGTCGAGGTCCCCAAAGCCAGCCGGCAGATCGTCGCTCTGGGCGACATCCTGTCGTCCTCCGAGGCTCGGGCCGCGACCCATCCGCTCGAGGTGGCCGTCGGGCGTGACATCAACGGCAAGGCCGTGCTGATGAACCTGGCCACGATGCCCCACGTCCTCATCGCCGGCGCCACCGGCGCGGGCAAGTCGAGCTGCCTCAACTCGTTGATCACTTCGGTCCTCATGCGATCGACACCCGAGCAGGTCAGGATGATCCTGGTCGACCCCAAACGGGTCGAGATGGGCCAGTACGACCGGCTTCCCCACCTGTTGAGCCAGGTCGTCACCAACCCCAAGAAGGCGGCCAACGCCCTGTCCTGGGCGGTGCGGGAAATGGAGCGCCGCTATGACCTGCTGGCCGAGGTCGGCTTCCGTGACCTCGACGGCTACAACGCCGCCTATGACCGCGGCGAGCTACGTGCCGAGCCGGGGGCAGGACGCGAACACGTGCGGCTGCCCTACATCCTGGTCGTCATCGACGAGCTGTCGGACCTGATGATGGTCGCGGCCCGCGACGTCGAAGAGTCGATCTGCCGTATCGCCCAGATGGCGCGGGCCGTGGGCATCCATCTCGTCATCGCCACCCAGCGGCCGTCGGTCAACGTCATCACCGGGGTGATCAAGGCCAACATCCCTGCCCGCCTGGCGTTCGCCGTCTCCTCGGTCACCGATTCCCGGGTCATCCTCGACCAGGCCGGCGCCGAACGCCTGATCGGCAAGGGCGACATGTTGTTGCTGGGGCCGGCGTCGTCGGTGGCCCAGCGGCTCCAGGGCGCTTGGGTCAGCGAGGACGAGGTCCGCAAGGTCGCCAGCCAGTGGAAGCGCCAGGCTCCCGAACTGCGCTACGACGCCGAGGTCCAAGGCACTGAAGAGGCGACCGGTGCCGGTGCCGCCAGCGGCTCGGGCGGAAGCGACGACGAGGATCTGCTCGAAGAGGCCATGGTCCTGATCGTGCGCTCGCAGCTGGGGTCCACGTCGATGCTCCAGCGCAAGCTCCGGGTGGGGTTCGCCCGGGCGGGACGGCTCATGGACCTCCTCGAGCAACGGGGAGTGGTCGGCCCGTCCACCGGCTCGAAGGCCCGCGACGTACTGATGACCGCCGAGGAACTCGAGAGCTGAGCCGGCTGAGCTCGCTGGTCTGCTGCGGCTGTCGCTTGGCTCCTGGTCCACTGAGTGTCGCCGGCGGCCTGGTACCGCAGTGGCGGCCTCTACGTCGGAGTGTCCCGGCGCCGGCGACCGGCCATGGCGCGTCGGTGCGCGGGGAACCGGCTCTCGATGTCGGCCAGCACCTGCTCGGCCCACACCGTGCCGGGGTCGCCGTCGCCGGCGGCCCCGTAGGCCTGCCTGGTCACGACCGCGCCGACCGCGACGAGGCGGTCGTCGGGCATGACGCTGCCGGCCAGGGCGGCGACGTACTCGGCCGGCGTCTCGGGGGGGTGGCGGGGACGGCCCCGTTGTGCCCCGGCATCCTCCAGCCGTTCGAGGCAGCGCGCCGCCCACGGGCGTGACCTCCTCCGGCGCCTGCGGAGGATCTCCCGAGTGGCCACGAGGGCGAGGACGGCGACGGCGGCGGAGCCGGCGACCACCGCCAACCACGGGGCCAGGCGTGCGAGAAGGTCGGCGGCGCGTCGCAGCGCGGTGGTCGACGTCTCACCCGAGAGCGGGACCGACGCCGTGGGGTCGAAGGCTTGCCAGCCGACGCCGGGGAAGAACACCTCGACCCAGGCGTGGGCGTCGCCGGCCCGCGACGTGTACTCGCCGCCCACCGCCGAGGCGTCACCGGGGACGTACCCGGCGGCTACCCGGGTGGGCACGCCGACCGATCGCAGCATCACCGCCAGCGCCGAGGCGATCTGTTCGCAGTAGCCCCGACGGTCCTCGAACAGGAACTGCTCGACGGCGTCGGCGCCGGTCGGCAGCGGAGGGATGTCCCGGGTGTAGACGGTGTTGGCGCCGAGCCAGGCCTCGAGTGCTCGCACCTTGTCATAGGTGGTGGCCGCCGGTCCGGTGACCGCGGCCGCCAACGCCGTGACCCGCTCGGGCACGGTCGGCAGCTGCAGGTAGGGCCGGGTGACGAAGGGCGGCAGGGCCGTGCGCAGTGGGTCATGCCCCCGGGCCCGCAACGAAGCTTCGGTAACCCGTTGGCGCAGGCTCACCACCGTGTAGCGCGCCCCCCGGCCGAGTGGGCGGCGCAGCTCGACGGTCCCGTCGCCGTGGGCGACGAGCGCCCCGACCGGGGTGTCGACCTGGTCGATGCGATTGGCGCCGAACAGGGCCTGGATGTACGGCGCCACCACGGTGTACTCCTGCACGAAGGTCTCGCCGCCGGCTTCGACGTCGCCGATCCCGGGGCTGATCGAGCCGACTCCGGCCTCGGGGTACGAGGACTGCAACAGCGCAGATCGGGCCCACGCCCGACCGTCCCACCGGTCGAAGGTCTGGCCCCGCCAGAAGTCGGGGCCCGGCGCCTTGACCCGGAGGACGACCTCGTTGCCGGGCTCGCCCCGCACGGCGGTGTCGAGGCGGTCGTCGACGCCCAGGTAGGGGGCGGCGGTGCGTCGGCCGGGCTCCTCGCCCCGACGGGGATCGGTGCGGCCCGGCTCGGGGTTGACCACCAGGACGCCTGCGGCCACCACCATCACGACCAAGCCGATCAGCCCGGCTTCGACAGCCCGGCGCCCCCAGCCGGCCGAACGGGACGGTCTCGTCACCGGCGTACCGAGGCGGTCGGGCCCCGACAACCCGTTCGCCCCGACCAGCGTGGCCAGCGCCGCCGCCAGCCAGAGGACGAGGTGCCCGGCGCTGTCGGCCAGGGGCGCCTCGGCGGCGGCGCCGGTCACCGCGCCCAAGCTCACCAGCAGCGCGGCACGGGCCCGGTCGGGGTCGGTCAGCGTCGTGCTGCGGAGCACGAGGACGAGCACGAACACCTCCGCCAGCGGGTGCAACCCCCCGGCCGCATCGGAGGCGTCGACCGTGGCCCGGGTGAGCACGACGGCCAGCAGGACGGCGCCGACGACAGCCAGGTTGAGCGGCGACCGCCGGGCCCGGCCCGGGCGCCAACGACGGGCGCTGCAGCCGGCACCGGCCGCGAACATCGCCGCCATGGCCGGCCCCGGCACGGTGACGGACCACAACGTCACCTCGCCGGTGAGCGACGCCGCCACCGCGACCGCAGCGGTGAGGCCGACGAGGCACACAGCCGGCCCGGCCGTCCTCGAGGCGCTCACGGCCACGAGTCGCCCCAGCTCGTGATCCAGATGGTCGGTTGGCCCGCCGGCTCGAGCACCGGGGTGCCGTCGGTGGCGGCCGCCAGCCGTCGGGCGACGGAGACGACGGTGACGACCGGGGCGATCACGGTGACTCCGTCCTCGACGGTGGCCAGCGTCACCCGGTGTCCCCGGCGCAACGCTTCCGACGCCGTCCACGCCGCCCGTCCGGCGGCGGCGTCGGCGGCGGCCCGGTCACCCTCCAGTGCTACGGCCACGACCACGGCGCCGGCAGCCGGCGGCTCGAGCTCGCGCACCGTCAGCGTCCCGGTACGGGCCGTCGACGGCCAGTGGACCAGCCGCATCGGGTCACCGCTGAGGTACGGCCGGGTGCCCCGGACGACCTCGTCCATCAGCGAGGCCCGTTCGTGGCGGGGGAACCGGGCCTCGGGCACGACCTCGGGCCGGGGGGCGATGTAGAGGGGGAGGGGCAGGGGCGCCAGGAACCGCCGGGTGAAGCCGATCAGACCGAGCGGCGCCGACGTGGTCACCTCGAACACCGCCGCGGTGGCGACGCCCCGTGACCCGGCTGTGGCCGCCAGCACCCCTCGGGCCGGCGGGTCGACCCGGAACCACCGCGGCTCGGACGACGAGATCATCCGCACTTCTACGGGGGTGTGGGTGCCGCCGACATCGAGCTCGCACGCCACCGGCTCGCCCACGGTGGCCTCGGTGGGGCAGGCGAGCACGGAAACCTGCACCCGGGCGGTCACGACCGCAGCCCACACCGCGTTGGCAACCAGGGCGCCGACCAGGCCCGCCTCGACCATGACCACCACGATCGCCCCCGACTGGCGCCACACCGAATGGATGAGCAGCACCGTCAAGAGCAGCGACAGCGCCTGGGGCGTCAGTTGGAGGGACCGCTTCACGCCACCGGAACGGGCGTCGCCGCGAGGGCGTCGGCCACCACCGCGGCGGTGGCGGCGTTCGAGGTGGGGCCCAGCCGATGGGCCAGCACCGGTCCCGCCACCGTCTTGACGTCGTCGGGGGTGACGAAGGCCCGGCCGTCGACGACGGCATGGGCCTTGGCCACCCGCATCAAGGTCAGCGTGGCCCGGCCGCTTATCCCGTGGTTGCCGGCGGTGCGGGCCCGCACCGCGGTGGCCACATCGAGCACGTACTCGACCAGGGCGTCAGCGACGTACACGTCGCGGTCGACGGCTCTCACCGCCGCCAGCAGGTCGGTCCCGTCGACGACCGGTCCGAGCCGTTCCAACTCGGCGGTGCCGCCCCCGCCCCGTAGCAGCGCCCCCTCGATGGCCCGGTCGGGCAGGCCCAGCGAGATGGCCACCGCGAAACGGTCGAGCTGGCCCTCCACCAGGGGAAAGGTTCCGACATCTCCGTAGGGGTTCTGGGTGGCGATCACGAAGAACGGCTCGGGCAGCGGATGGTCGGTGCCGTCGACGGTGGCATGGCCCTCGGCCATCGCTTCGAGGAGCGCCGACTGCGCCCGGGGTGTGGCCCGGTTGATCTCGTCCACCAACACGACGTTGTGGAACAGGGGACCCGGACGAAAGCGCCACTCCCCGGTGCCCTGATCGAAGCTGGTCACCCCGGTGATGTCGGAGGGTAGGAGGTCGGCTGTTCCCTGGACCCGGCCGACGCTGCCGCCGATCGAACGGGCCATGGCCTTGGCCAGCACCGTCTTGCCCACGCCGGGGATGTCCTGCACCAGGACGTGGCCGCCAGCCAGCAGCCCGGACACCACCATCCCGATGTGGTCGTCCTTGCCCAACAGCACCCGGGCCACGTTGGCCACCAGGGCTGAGCCGACGGCGCGGGCGTGGCCCAGGACGCCTCCCGCCAAGTGTGCCTCCCGGTGGGGCTGGGGCCCACGCCGATCTCCTCCGGGCGGGCTGGCGCCCGCTCCTCCGGCCGGTGGCGCTTGCTGCGCTGGCGCGTCAGCTTGCTGTGGCGCTCGCTGCGCTCGCGCCTCGGCAGGCTCCGTGGACGGCATCACCGGGCAACGGTAGACCCCTCGGCCCGAGCACCGGTTCGCGGTCCGGTGCCGGGATCCGGTAAAGCTTCTCCCCACGTAGGCATCGTGGAAGGGACGAAACGTGGGCCAGGTCAACCGGGTCGGAGTGGTCGGCTGCGGCCTCATGGGATCGGGGATCGCCGAGGTCACGGCCCGGGCCGGCGTCGACGTCGTGGTCGTCGAGGCGAGCCCGGAAGCGGCCGAGGGAGGCCGCGCCCGGATCGTCAAGTCGCTCGACCGGGCCCTTCATGCCGGCAAGCTCAGCGAGCACGACCGCGACATCGCCCTCGGGCACCTCGACGTCACCGTCGAGCGGGACGCGCTGGCCGACCGCGAGATCGTGATCGAAGCGGTCATCGAACAGGAGTCCGAGAAGCTCGACGTGTTCCGCTGGCTCGACCAGGTCGTGAAGGACGACCACGCTGTGCTCGCCTCCAACACCAGCTCGATCCCGATCATGAAGCTGGGCATGGCGACGGCGCGGCCCTCCCAGGTCGTCGGGCTGCACTTCTTCAACCCGGTGCCGGTGCTCAGGCTGGTCGAGCTGGTGTCGTCGCTGCTGACCACCGAGGAGACGGTCGCCACCGCCGAGCGCTTCGCCACCGACCAACTGGGCAAGACATCGATCCGTTCCCAGGACCGGGCCGGCTTCGTCGTGAACTCCCTGCTGGTCCCCTACCTGCTGTCCGCCATCCGCATGGTCGAGTCGGGCTTCGCCACTTGTGAGCACATCGACGAGGGCATGGTCCTGGGCTGCGCCCACCCCATGGGGCCGCTCGCCGTGACCGACCTCATCGGCCTCGACACGACGATGGCGGTGGCCGAGTCGCTCTACGACGAGTTCAAGGAGCCCCTCTACGCCCCGCCCCCGTTGCTGGCCCGCATGGTCGAAGGCGGGCTGTTGGGCCGCAAGAGCGGTAGGGGCTTCTACGAGTACCCCCGGCCCTAGATCTGCTCGGTCCTGAGAAGGCTTGACGTTGTGACAAGTTCCGGGACCGAGCAGATGCCGACCGAGCGACCGCCAGGGAGCCGGGCGGCGATAGGGGCCAGGGGGGCGCAGCCCCCCAGCTAGATTTGGACGGTCCCGAGAAGGCTTGACGTTGTGACAAGTTCCGGGGCCGAGCAGATGCCGACCGAGCGACCGCCAGGGAGCCGGGCGGCGATGGGGGCCGGGGGGGCGCAGCCCCCCAGCTAACGAAGAATCGATGGGTGTCGGGCGCAGCCCCACCGGCAGCAACGTCCAGCATGACCGTCGGGGGAGGGCCCGACTAACCTGCTGCGGCCATGGCTCAGCGGTCCTACCATCTCGTGACCCTGGGCTGCCCCAAGAACCAGGTCGATTCGGACAAGCTGGCCGGCGCCCTCGATGCCGACGGCATGCGGGCGGTCGCTGAAGCGTCCCAGGCCGACCTGGTGGTCGTGAACACCTGCGCCTTCATCGAGGAGGCCCGGACCGAGTCGATCGAGGCCGTCCTCGCCGCCGCCGACGCCCGCCGCGACGGCGCTCGTCTGGTCGTGACGGGATGCCTGGCCGAGCGCTACCGCGACGAGCTGGCCGAGGCGCTGCCCGAAGCCGACGCGGTGGCGGGTTTCGCCGATGCCGTCCCCGTCTCCATCGGTCGCCCGCCGTCCCAGGCCGCCACCGTACCGGCGCTCGACCTGCTCAACCTGCCTCGCCCGCCCAGTGCCGTCCCCTGGGCCTACGTGAAGATTGCCGAGGGCTGTGACCGCAAGTGCGGGTTCTGCGCCATCCCCTCGTTCCGGGGGCCGCAGCGGTCACGCACGATCGACTCGGTGCTGGCCGAGGTCGATGCCCTCGGTGTCCACGAGGTCGTCCTGGTGGCCCAGGACCTGGCCGCCTTCGGGCGGGACCAGGGCCAGGGCGGACGCCGTATCGTCTCGCTCGTCGAGCAGGTCGCGGCCCGGGTGGCACGCGTACGGTTGCTCTACCTGTACCCCTCCGATCTGACCGACGCTCTGGTGGACGCCGTGTGCCGGTCGGGGGTCCCCTATTTCGATCTGTCCCTGCAGCACGTGTCGGCACCGCTCCTGCGGCGGATGCGGCGTTGGGGCGACGGCGAGCGGTTCCAGCGGCGTATCGCCGACATCCGTGCCCGCGAACCCCAGGCCGCCTTCCGTTCGAACTTCATCGTCGGCTACCCGGGCGAGATCGAGCAGGACCATGACGCCCTGTTGCGCTTCGTCGAGGAGGCGCAGCTCGACTGGTGTGGGTTCTTCGCCTACTCCGAAGAGGTGGGGACCTACGCCGTCACCCTCGGGGGCGGGGTTGAGCCAGCCCTCGTAGCCGACCGTCTGGGTGAGCTGCGCGAGCTGCAGGACCGCATCACCGCATCCAAACGTGACGATCTTCTGGGCCAGGAGGTCGATGTGCTCGTGGACGGCGTCGGGGTGGGTCGGTCCCACCGGGAAGCACCCGAGATCGACGGTGTGATCGACGTCCCACGCCACCTCGAGGTGGGCTCGTTCCACCGCCTGGTGGTCGTCGCCGCCACCGGCCCCGACCTGCGGGCGGCGTGATGAGCATCTCCACCCCGTCGGCCTCCTCCACCCCCAGCTTCGGCCCGTCAGCGTTGGCCACGCCGGCCAACGCCATCACGGTGGGCCGTCTGCTCCTGTCGTTCCCCGTGCTGGTGATGATCGCCGACGACCCCTCGTCCTGGGGCCTGTGGGCGCTGTGGACGGTGCTGTGTGCCACCGACGGGATCGACGGCTACCTCGCCCGCCGCCAGGGCACCACCCGCTCGGGGGCCTTCCTCGACCCGCTGGCCGACAAGGTGCTCGTCCTGGGAGCGATGTTCATGCTGGTCCGGGCCGACGTCTTCTGGTGGCTGCCGGTCGGCCTGGTGGCGGCGCGCGAGTTGGTGATCTTCGCCTTCCGGTCGTATTGGGGCCGCCGTGGCCTGGCCGTGCCTGCCAGCACCGTGGCCAAGGTGAAGACCGTCGCCCAGGAGCTGGCCGTCGGTGCCGCCCTGCTGCCGCTCACGGTCGACACGCCATCGGTGGCGACGTCGCTGCTGTGGTTCTCGGTGGCCCTGACCCTTTTCTCCGGCGCCCAGTACCTCGTGGCGGGCCGGCGGGCGACGAGGCTCGGCGGCTCGCACTGACAGGCGCGGCCCGACCGGGCCGACCACAGCTGGGGGGCTGCGCCCCCCCGGCCCCCATCGCCGCCCGGCTCCCTGGCGGTCGCTCGGTCGGCATCTGCTCGGTCCCGGAACTTGTCACAACTTCAAGCCTTCTCGGGACCGAGCAGATCTAGCGTGGCCCGGTGCGCTGTGAGGTCGTCGCCGTCGGGACCGAGTTGTTGCTGGGCCAGGTCGTCGATACCAACTCGGCCTGGATCGGCGAGCAGCTGGCGCGGTCGGGGATCGACTGCACCTTCCAGGTCAAGGTGGGCGACAACGTAGGCCGGATCGCCGAGGCGCTGCGGGCGGCGCTGGCCCGCAGCGATGCCGTGGTGGTGTGCGGGGGGCTGGGACCGACGCACGACGACCTGACCCGCGACGCGATCGCGGCGGTCCTCGGTGTGCCGTTGGTGCCCTCCCCCGAACTGGCCGAGCGGATCGAGGCGATGTTCGTCGCTCGCGGTCGGGCGATGCCGGCCAACAACCTCCGCCAGGCCGAGGTGCCAGAAGGGGCCACGGCCATCCGGGATCCCCAGCCCGGCACCGCCCCCGGTCTGGTCTGCCCCGTGCCGGGGACCGACAAGGTGATCTACGCCGTGCCCGGGGTGCCGGCCGAGATGGAGGCGATCGTGGCCGGGGCCGTGCTGGCCGACCTGCGTCGGCGCGACAGCACTCCCGGCGTCATCGTGAGCCGCACGTTGCGCACGTGGGGCGAAGGGGAGTCGGCCATCGCCGAACGGCTGGCGGAGCGGATCCGGTCCCTCGACACCGCCGGCACCGCCGGTATGCCTGGTACCGCCGGCACGGCTGGTCCCGCCACCATCGCCCTGTTGGCCAACTTCGTCTACGGCGTTCAGGTCCGCATCACGGTGAAGGCGCCCGACGCCCTCGCCGCCGCCGCTGTGCTCGATCTCGAGGAGGCCCGCGCCCGGGCCGTGCTCGGCGACCTGGTGTTCGGGACCGACTCGGAAACCGTCGAGCAGGTTGTGGGGGCCCACCTCCAGGCCCAGGGCCTGTCGCTGGGTGTGGCCGAGTCGTTGACCGGCGGGCTGCTCGGCGCCCGGCTGAGCTCGGTGGCGGGGGCCAGCGCCTACTTTCGAGGCTCGATCGTGGCTTACGACGCAGCCGTGAAGCACGACCTGCTGGCGGTTCCGGCTGGCCCGGTGGTGGGGCCGGGAGCGGCTGAAGCCATGGCCGAGGGTGCCGCCCGTGCCCTGGGCTCCGACGTGGGGCTGGCGGTGACCGGCGTGGCTGGCCCCGCCGAGCAGGAGGGCCAACCGGTGGGGACCGTTTTCGTCGGGCTCGCCCTCGACGGCGAGGCCTTCGCCACCCGACTGCGCCTGCCCGGCGGCCGCGACCGGGTCCGCGACCTCGCCGTCGTCAACGCCCTGCACCTGCTCCGGCGCCGGCTGCGGGACCGAGCGGAACGGTAGTGACGGCGCCAGGCGGGCCGGTCGCTGGCGGTCGCCTCGAGTAGGTGCTTGAACGAACGGACGTTCGTAACTACGCTGATGTGATCCAGGTGGCAAGATGCAGCCTGGAACGGACCCCGACCGCCCGAGCCCTCTCCGCCGCACTGTCACACCCCCCGGGGACGATGGCCCGTATCGATCGCTGCGCCCCGCTGCTCTGCACCGGCCGCAGCCCCAGGCACGTGGCGTGGCGCCCCCACATCCCGGGCGACGAGAGCTGAAAGGAACGGCTGTGGAGCGAGACAAGGCCCTCGAAATGGCGATGGCCAATATCGAAAAGCAGTACGGCAAGGGCGCGGTCATGAAGATGGGCGACAAGGGCTCGATGGCCATCGAGACCATCCCGACCGGGGCGTTGGCCCTCGACCTCGCCTTGGGCATCGGTGGTCTTCCCCGAGGCCGGGTGGTCGAGATCTACGGCCCCGAATCTTCGGGCAAGTCGACGCTGGCCATGCACGTGGTGGCCGAGGCCCAACGTAACGGCGGCATCTGCGCCTACATCGACGCCGAGCACGCCATGGACCCGGTCTACGCCCGGGCCATCGGCGTCGACATCGACGAACTGCTCATCTCGCAGCCCGACACCGGTGAGCAGGCCCTCGAGATCACCGACATGCTGATCCGCTCGGGAGCGCTCGACGTGGTGGTGATCGACTCCGTCGCCGCCCTCACCCCCCGGGCCGAGATCGAAGGCGAGATGGGCGACACCCATGTCGGCCTCCAGGCCCGGCTCATGTCCCAGGCCCTGCGCAAGCTCACCGCCAACCTGAGCCGGTCCAACACCGTGTGCATCTTCATCAACCAGTTGCGAGAAAAGATTGGCGTTATGTTCGGCTGCTTTTCCTATGGCACCCGCGTCACCCTTGCCGACGGCACCCAGGAGATGATCGGGACCATCGTCAACCAAAAGCTCCCGGTCGACGTGCTCTCCTACGATGTCGAGACCGATACCGTCGTGCCCCGCAAGGTCGTCAACTGGTTCGACAACGGGCCGACCGAGCAGTTCCTGCAGTTCACCGTGGCCAAGCCGGGCGGCAACGGGCGGGCCCAGTTCGGGTGCACACCCAACCACTTGGTCCGCGCTCCCGGCGGGTGGCGGGAGGCTCAAGAGCTCGCCGTCGGCGATCGGGTACTCCAAGCTGTCCCCCACCATCTCTCCGACTTCCAGTGGGAGGTCGTCTTGGGCGGGCTCATGGGCGACGGGGCCTTGTCTCCTTCCCGCAGCGGCCATGGCGCCCGGTTCCGGTGGGGCCATGGGGCGAAGCAGGCCCCCTATGCAGACTGGAAGGCGCAGCTGTTCTCGAACCTTTCGGTGAGCCGGTCCACCAACGCCAAGGGTGCGGTGTTCCATGACGTCCAGCCCTTGGCCGAGCTGGCCCAGCTGCGCCACGCCGTCTACGTCGATGGCAAGAAGGTGTTCGGCCACGACTACCTGAAGCAGCTCACCCCTCTGTCCCTGGCCTTGTGGTACATGGACGACGGGTCGTTCTCGTTACGGGCAAAAGGTGTGCAGGAGCGCACCCGGGACGGTAGCGGCCGCTCCGAGATCTGCGTCGAGGCCATGGAGACGACCACGCGCACTCGGCTGGCCT
This sequence comes from Acidimicrobiia bacterium, assembly GCA_052387955.1. GTDB lineage: Bacteria > Actinomycetota > Acidimicrobiia > Acidimicrobiales > JACDCH01 > JBQTIQ01. The sequence continues at coordinate 55,582 of JBQTIQ010000084.1, forward strand.
GCTGGTTTGCCGATACATGGGGCATCAGGCCGGCGCTCACCCTCAAGGGTGCGGGCCAGAAGTGCTTCCTGGTCTTTCCCAAGGACGAAACCGCCAAGTTTCACGCCCTGATAGCGCCCCTCGTGCACCCGACGATGGACTACAAGCTGCTGCCCCGGTACCGGGGTCGCTTCCAGGTCGAGCCCGTGTTCACGCCGGTGTGCCAGCGGTTGGTCCCGTTCCCGATCACGTCGATCCATCCGAAACCGCCGACCCGCAGCATGCACCGCTTCGACGTCGAGGTCGAAGGGACCCACAATTATTTCGTCGACGGCGTCATGGTGCACAACTCGCCCGAGACAACTCCGGGTGGGCGGGCACTCAAGTTCTATTCGTCAGTCCGTCTCGATATCCGCCGAATTGAATCAATCAAAGATGGTGCCGAAGTAGTAGGAAACCGTACGCGAGTAAAAGTAGTAAAGAATAAGTGCGCCCCGCCTTTCAAACAATCAGAGTTTGACATAATGTATGGGCGGGGGATCAGTCGAGAAGGCTCGTTGCTCGATGTTGGTGTCGACCTTGGCCTGGTGAAGAAGTCGGGAGCATGGTTCACCTACGACGGCGAACAGCTGGGACAGGGGCGGGAGAACGCCAAGGCCTTCCTGGCCGAGAATCCCGAGATCATGGTCGAGATCTCCGAACGGATCCTTGCCACCGTCGGGGTCGCTACCGCCGATCCTGACAGTGTGCCCGTCCCCGTCCCCGTCCCAGACCCCGACGACGAGCCGATCCGCCTCGACGGGTGACCCTGGCCGCCGGCGCGACAACGCGTCGTGCCGGCGGCTGGTAGCCGACAGGCCCGGCGAAGTAGGCACATTCGGCCCAGAAGGTGCAGGAGGATCCAAGCCGGCCAATGTCGAACCATTCGGGCGCACGCCCGCGCGTTCTTCGTGCTCCGGCCTGCCTAGGGGCTTCATGGAAACGCTGAAGGTTTCGACTCGGTCCAACCCGAACTCGGTGGCAGGCGCCATGGCCGGCGCGGTGCGGCAGGCCGGTGCGGTAGAGGTCCAGGTCGTAGGGGCCGGCGCCCTCAACCAGGCCATCAAGGCGGTAGCCATCGCCCGCGGCTACGTCGCTGCCTCCGGGATCGACCTGGTCTGCGTGCCGACCTTCGCCGACATCATCATCGACGGCGAACGCCGGACCGCGCTGCGGCTCAGCATCGAGGACCGCACCCGGCCCCGGGCGGCGCCTGCAGAATCTGCCGAGGCCGTCCACGACGAGGAGGCGGCACCGTCGCGTCCCGCGGCGGAGGCGCCGGGCACCCCCGGGCTGACTGCCGTGCCGCAGCACGCCAGCAGCCACAACTGACGCCTGGGCCCCGTGGCCGTTCATTCTCGGGGGCGCGCCCCAGCAAGATCGGGGCCCGGCAAGCAGGCGCGCGCGATCGGAAGAGCGTCGGGGAGGGGAA
>JBQTIQ010000085.1:0-42331 GCA_052387955.1 Acidimicrobiia bacterium
ATGGGAAGCCAAGCGCTCGAGGCGCCGGCAAACGAGGCGACCTTCCCCACCAGGCATCGTCCCCGCCCGCCAACGACGCCGTCAACCGACGAACCGCTTGACAACCAATCCCGCAAAGGAGATCAGCTCAGCTGGCCGGGCCGGAGGTGAGAACGGCGTTGCCGGCGTGGTGCTGGCCCGACTGGTCGAACCACTCGAGGGCGACCGCTTCACCGGGATCGTGGCGTTTGATCGCGTCCGACAGGGACTCCGGAGACGAGACGGGGCCACCGTCGACCGTCGTCACCGTGTCGCCGGGGACGAGCCCGACGGCGGCGGCCGGCGATCCTGGCTGCACCGACGTGACCAGGGCCCCGTCCTCGCCGGCGATGATCGAGACCCCGAGGAAGCCGGGTACGCCCACGCGCACGATGTCGGATTCCACTCCCGCCTGCATCTGGGCGGCTACGTCGAGGGCCTGGGCGATGGGGATGGCGAAGCTCTGGTCGCTGGCCCGGGACCGGGCGCCGAGGGAAGCGGCGACGTTCATGCCGATGACCCGGCCGCTGTCGTCTACCAGCGCGCCCCCCGAGTCGCCGGCCTGCAGAGGGGTGTCGCTCTCGATCAGGCCCCGGAGGGTGTCGGCGCCGCCGCCGGTGACCTCGCCGGCGCTGATGGTGCGGTCGAGGTCGCGCACCGTCCCCTCGGCCACCCGGGGATCGCCGCCGTCGCCGCCGCCGTTTCCGAGCGACACCACCCGGTCGCCGATCTCCACCGCCGCCGAGTCGCCGACCGGGATGGGCGTGAGCCCGGGGGCGTCGATGCGGATGACGGCGATGTCGAGGTCGGGCGCCGATCCCACCACTGCCGCGGTGTAGGTGACACCGGTGTCGACGGTCACCACCGAGATGGCGGTGGCGCCCTCGTTGACGTGGTTGTTGGTGAGGTTGTCACCGACCGCGTTCAGCACCAGGCCGGTCCGGGCGCCGGCGCCGGCGCCGAAGCTCAGCTCGGTGTCGATGTTGACGACCGACGGTGCCACGACGCCGGCGACGGCCTCGGCGCTCGAACCTGGGGGCAGCGGTGCCGGCGCCACCGCGCCGGGCTGGCCCGGCGGGGCGGGCTCGGCCGGTGCAACCGGTGCGACCGTCGCCGAGGGCAGGATCGGGGCCGACGCCACCGGCGGGCGTGAGCCCTGACCGGCCTCGGGTGACAGGAGCGGGCCGCCGAGGGCGACGCCGACGAGGAGGGACACGACCACCGCCACCGCGAGGGCCACCCGGTGCCCGGCACCGGGCGCCAGCGGGCTGGGCGGCGGCGGCGGAGGGGGTGCCGGGAAAGGCCCCCCGTAGCCTCCCAGCGGCGGCGGAGGTGGCGCGACCGGCGGCGGCGGTTGGCTGGACCAGTGCGGCGGCGGGACGGTCACGCCGCCGCCACCGGCCCGCTGGCGCCGGCGGCGACGCCCACCCGTCCCGTTCCACGACACCGTCGTGCATCGCCACCGGCTCCAGCCGCGGCAGTGCATCTTCGTGCCGGGGTCTCCCCGGGCGCCGGCCGGCGGTGCATCGTCGGAGTGTGCCGCGGCTCCGCCGCCGGCAGGGGGTCGGCCGGCGCAAAAACTCCGGGGCCCGGTCCGCGCCGGCGGGTCAGCCGGGCGGCGGGACCAGGCGGGGAGCGATCTCGGTGAAGGGCCAGACCGGCGGTACGACGATGGGCGGCAGCGGTGGGGGCAGGAGGGCGTACGCCTCCTCGCCCGGGCGCACCAGGTTGTACTGCTCCCGAGCCAGCCGTTCGATTTCGGCGTCGGTGTCCAGGCGCTGTACCTGCTGGTCGAGGCGGGCGTTCTCGGTCTGCAGCGCTTCGAGTTGGTGCTCGGCCCGGTCGAGCGACGCCCGTTGCGCCAGCCAGCTACGGGTCGGGTAGACGCCGAGGAAAAGGACCGTCAACACGACGGTCCCCAACACCGGCAGCGCTACCCGGCGCCGGCGCCGGCGGTCGCGGGCCGGTCGAGGCCGGCCCCTGGCGGCCATGACTCCGGTCACTCGTCCGCCATCGCTGGTAAGTCCTCCCGGTGACCGGTCGACCCGGCGAGCGCCAGCGCCCCGGGCGACGATGGGGCCCGGGGGCGCAGCCCCCGAGCTAGCACGGTCACGCGCCACCTTCTCGTCGCGGCGTCAGCGCGCTCCGGCCCCAGAACGCGGCCGACGCGCCGAGCTGCTCCTCGATGCGCAGGAGCTGGTTGTACTTGGCGACGCGGTCGGAGCGGGCCGGAGCGCCGGTCTTGATCTGGCCGCAGTTGGTGGCGACGGCCAGGTCGGCGATGGTCGAGTCCTCGGTCTCACCGGAGCGGTGCGACATCACCGTCGCATAGGAGTTCCGGGTGGCCAGCGAGACCGTGTCGAGCATCTCGGTGAGGGAACCGATCTGGTTGACCTTGACCAGGATGCCATTGGCGGCCCCTGCCGCGATGCCCCGGCTGAGCCGCTCGACGTTGGTCACGAACAGGTCGTCGCCGACCAGCTGTACCCGGTCACCGAGGGCATCCGTGAGCCGGGACCACCCGTCCCAGTCCTCCTCGTCCATGCCATCCTCGATCGACACGATCGGGTACCGGTCGCACAGGTCGGCGAACCAGCCGGCCAGGTCGTCGGCCGAGAACGACAGGCCTTCACCCTCGAGCACGTAGCGGCCGTCGCGGAACAGCTCCGAGACGGCGGGGTCGAGAGCGATGGCCACCTGGTCGCCGGGCGTGTAGCCGGCCGCTTCGATGGCGTCCACCAGGACCTGCACTGCCGCCTCGTTGGAGGCCAGGTCGGGGGCGTAGCCACCCTCGTCACCCAACCCGGTCGACAGGCCGCGGTCGTGCAGCAGCGCCCCGAGGGCGTGGTAGGTCTCCACTCCCCACCGCATCGCCTCCGAGAACGAGGCCGCGCCGACCGGCATGACCATGAACTCCTGGAGGTCGACGTTGTTGTCGGCGTGGGCACCGCCGTTGATGACGTTCATCATCGGCACCGGCAGCACGTGGGCGTTGACGCCCCCCACGTAGCGGAACAAGGGGAGGCCGACATGGGCGGCGGCGGCCCGGGCGACGGCCAGGGATACCCCCAGGATGGCGTTGGCGCCGAGCCGGCTCTTGGGCTCGGTGCCGTCGAGATCGACCATGGCCCAGTCCAGCGCCCGCTGGTCGAGGGCGTCGCGACCGCGCAGGAGGGCGGCGATCTCGCCGTTGATGTTGGCCACCGCGCCGGCCACGCCCTTGCCTCGCCACCGCTCACCCCCGTCGCGCAGCTCGACCGCCTCGAACTCCCCGGTGGAGGCGCCGGAGGGGACCATCGCCCGCCCGCCGGCCCCCGAGGCCAGGGCGACGTCGACCTCGACGGTCGGGTTCCCCCGCGAGTCGAGCACCTGGCGCCCGTGGACCCGCTCGATGGTGGCGCCCCGCTGCCCGGTACCGGTGGTCACGCTGTCTTCTCCCCGGTGGAACCACACCAGTGGCTGATGTTGATGATGTTGCAGGTGGGACTGCACGTTACTCGTGATGTCTGGCCGATCAGGAACTCTTCACTTGCCATACGCTGTGACCCGCATGACGATCACGGTGGCGACGGGCGCGTCCCTGCGGCTCCTGGCCGCGGGCGAGCGGTTCGTGGTCCAGGCCGAGGACGCCTCCGACGTCGGGGCCGCGATCGCCGCCCTGAAGCTGGCCCGGGTCGACATCCTCGGCCTCGTCCCCCGGCTCCGGCGGGGCGATGACCCACGGGCCCGGCCGTCGGTCTCCCCGGTGGTCAACGGCCCCCGAGGGCCGATGTTCCTGGTCGAACGGCTGCGGGCCGACGACGAGGCGCTGGCGCGGGTACCCGACGTCGTCGTCGGGCGTCTGGAGCGGGCGGAGGTGGGCTCGGCCGTCGTCGACATCCCGGCACCGGGAGGGATCCTCGACCGGCTCGACCGCACCCCCCACGCCGTGGTGCTACGGCTCTTCCCGGCGCCGTTCGGCCGCCCCAGTATCCCGACCGGCTGGCTCGACATCGCTGGCGAATGGGTCGTCGGCGGGTCGGACGATGTTCCCGCCCGGGTGCGGGTGCTCTCCATCGAGTACGAGGTCACGGCACCGGACGTGTCGGCCGTGCTCCACGAGTGCGGCCTGGCCCGGACCTGGGCCGACGCCGTCGCCGGCGACCTCTCCGACGTCGTGCGAGCGGCCAGCCTGACCTATGGCCGCATGCCCCATCTGGCGTTGTCGGCCGGTGGGCCCAACGCCGACAGCGTGAGCCTCCTGGCCCACTACGCCCTGCTGCAGAGCGTGGCCCGCACGTTGACGGCCGAGCTCACTTACGCCTGCATCGACTTCGAACCGTCCTTCGAAGGGCTCGCCCTGGGGCTGGCGCCTGAAGGCTGGGAGACCCACGGAGGGGCGCCGCCCAACCAGGTCGCGGGCCAGATGTTGGACGAGCGGGTGCCCGACGCCTACCCCTTCCAGGTGCTGGGACCGCTGCACGTGCGGCGCCTCGCCGGCCTGGAGCTACCGGTCGAGCAGCTCGGCCACGGGATGGTCGAGCTCTCCATCGAGCACTCGTCCAGTTGGAGCCCGAGTTCGGTCTACCGCGACGATGCCCAGGCCGAGGGATGGGACCTCTTGCGACCGCTGCTGGTCACCGCCGAGGAGTTCGCCGCGGGGGTACCGGCCGGCGGGCCCGCTCCCCCCCCGGAGCCGGTCCTGGCCGAGGGCGATAACGCCCCGGACCTTGCATCGATCGTCCTCGAAGCGACGCCCCACTCCCGGCGCAGCACCCGCCTGACCGTGCTCGAGCTGGCCAGCTGGTTGGCCCACGAACCGCACCGGGACGCGCCGGAGTCGGTGTCGCCGGTGGTGGCGACGTTCGTGCGGTGGTGGGCGGCGGGGTTATCCGACGACGTACGCCAACGGCTGGCGCCCTTCGCCGCCAGGATGGTCGGCACCGCCGGCACCGGTGCGGACGATGACGACGGTCACGACGTCGACCAGGCTCGGCGATGGGCGGCGACCGAGTGGCTGGTCAAGGTGCACGCCTGCGCCTGGCTGGACGACGCCGGCCTGGCCGAGCCGGCCACCCGGCTGCGGGCGCTCGGCCCCCTGACCGAGGAGCTCGACCTGGTCCGGGCCGTCGACGCCCTCGGCAACGCCCTGGCCGTCGCCAGCCGGCGACTCGCCATCACCAGCTCGATCGTCCGTGACGCGGCCGACGAGTCGCTCCCCGACGAGGACCTCATCTGGGCCGCCTGGGAACGCTCGAGCGAACGCGCCGCCTGGGTGGCGAGCGGTGAGGCCGCTGTCCATGGCGCCGACCAGGACCTCGTGTACGCCACCGACCTCCGGGTGGTCGAGTGCTCGCGTGACCCCCGAGCCCGCGACGAGATCGCCGAGTCGGGGAAGTCGATCGGAGACGTCGCCTGGGCGGCCGCCTTGCACGCGGTGGCCGACGACGCCTGGGAGCAGGGCTGGCGGGCGGCGGACCAGGCGGCCCGTGACATCTCCGGCTTCACGTTGCGCATCGAGATGGGCCGGGTGGCGAAGTCGGTGCTCGAGCGGGGCATCGAGGGTGAGCAGACCTTCATCGCCCTCGACCAGGCGGAACAGGCGGGGCGGGACTCGCTGGCCCGCGCCGCGCTGCGCTCCGGCCGCCACGACGAGGGCGAACACCCCTGGGACACGGCGTGCGAGGCGGCGGCCGCTTCGGCCGGCGGCCGGGAGTGGTCGATCATCCTCGACGAGGCCCGCCTCCGGGTGGGCGACGACGGCTTGGCCCAGGCGATGGCCGAAGCCCGCGATGTCACCGGGCCACTGCTGGCGGCGGCCCCCGACACCGTGGCCCGGGTCGTGGTGGCGGCTGTCGCCCGGGAGGCGGCCAGTGCCGCCGCCCGCGGCATCGCCGTTCGGGCCGCGGCGGTGGCCCGCGCCAACGGCGCCGAGGACGACGCCACCGCCCAGGCGGCGGTGGCTGCCCTCACCCCCACCGCCGTCTACCTCGAGCACGAGGCGTTCGCCCTGCTCGACACCCTGATCAGCCCCGGAGCGGCGAGTCCGGCGGCGGGTTAGCCCGGGGCCCAGGTGTCGTCTGGGCCAAGCCGGCCCGGGTGAAGACGGCCGCGGCCCACGCCGTCACCGCCACGCACGCAGCCAGGCTGGCCAGGTACCACCAGTGGGGGTCACCGGGCACGGCTCGGGCGACGAAGTCGCTGATGCGGGCCTTGGCGCCCTCCTGGTCGACCCGGTGGTCGGCGGCGTAGAACAGGTTGACGGCCCAGGGCACGGTGGCCAGCGCCACCACCACCGTCCGCTGGCGCCGACCGGACGCGACGGCCAGCGCCGGCACCATCAGGAGCACGTAGTACTCCGGGTTGACGTGGAAGAACAACAGCCATGACCACGTCAGGCCGGCTGCCATCACCGCCGCCAGCTGGGCCGCAGCGGGCTCCGGGGACCGGGAACGCCGACGGGCTGCCCACACCAACCACCCGATGACGGCCGCCACCAAGAGCTCGGACGATGCCCGGGCGGTGCTCAGCGAGACGAGGTCGCGGGCCAGGGCCTCGACCCAGGCGTTGACGCCGAAGAAGGGGTCGGGGTCGAAGCTGACCAGCGGGAGCGGCTGGTCGCGGGCCGCAGCGGCGGCCACGCACCCGCCGTACAGGACGACCACCGGCGCCAGCGCCAGCGCCGCCCGGCGCCGGGCGGTGGCGCAGCGCAGGCCCGTCACCAGCACCGCCACCACCACCAGCAGGAAGATCTTGCCGGCCAGGACTCCGGCGCCGGCCACGACGAGGGCGGCCCGAGGCCGTTCGATGGCGACCAACCAGAGCGCGGCGGCCACGAAAGCGGCGGCAATGACCTCGTCCTGGGCCATGACCGTCGACGTGACCCAGCCCATCGGCAGCACCAGCAACCCGAGGCGCGCCCATCGGCGCCGGCCGGGATCGTCGAAGACCGCATCGACGGCGGCCACCGCCAGCCCGGCGGCGACCGCCTCCCACACGATGAACGACAGCCGCAGCGCGACGAAGTCCGACGTCAGGGCGCGGACGGGCACGAACACGACAGCGACGAGCAGCCCGAGGAAGGGCGGGTGCTGGCCGTAGGTGGCGGTGTGGCCGGCGAGCACGTCGAAGGGATGCAACGCCAGGCCCGCCAACATCGGCGCGTCCTCGGTGAACTCCTCGCTGTTGGTGAAGGCCACCACCGCAGCGAGCAGCATCAGCCGTGACCCAGCCACCGCCAGGGCAACCTCGAAGGGGCGGGCCGACCACGCCCTGCGACGGGCCCCGGCGCGCTCAGGAGCGGGGGCGCGCCCGCCCCGGCCCGGCGTCCGCAAGCCGGTCAACCCTGCCCGGCTTCGCTCACCCGGGCATGGTCGCGTACCCGCTCGACGGCTGCCCGCAGGGCGGCTTCGGGGTCGACGTCATGGACGCGGGCGGCGGCCACGACTGCCAGCAGCGCGGCCCCGACCGCCTCGGCGTCGGCCAGCCCTGGCGCCGGCGCCGGCAGCGTCACCCCGAGAGAGGCGGCCCGGCCCAGTACCTTGGCCCCGTAGGCCAGCGCCGGCAGCGCTGCCGGGATCCCGTCGAACACGCTGGCCCGGGCCTTCTCCGCCTGCTTCAGTTCCTCCCAGGGCACGGCGCCGTCACCGAACACGTGGGGATGGCGGTGCACCAGCTTGTCGTGGATCCCCTGAGCCACGTCGGCCAGCGTGAACGCCCCCCGTTCCCCGGCCAGGGTCGAGTGGAAGCAGATCTGGAAGAGCAGGTCGCCCAGCTCCTCCAGCAGGTCGTCGTCGCCGTCGCCGGTCTCGGGGTCGAGGTGCCCGATGGCGTCGAGCACCTCGTACGTCTCCTCCAGCAGGTGCCGGGTCAGCGAGGCATGGGTCTGGCGCTGGTCCCACGGGCAGCGCTGCCGCAGCAGGTGCACGAGGTCGTCGAAGCGGGCCACCGCAGCAGCCACCGCCGGGGCCGCGGTCGCCAGGTAGAGCGAGGTGAGATGGTCGGGCTCGAAGCTGCGGTCGAGCTCGGCCCGTTCGCAGGCGAACACGGCCTCGTCGGGCAGGCCGAGGCGCTGCAGCACGGTGACGGGCGGGCCGTCGAGGTCGATGGCCAGCTTGATCTCCGACAGCACCGCCCGGGTATCGCACTGGGCGACGAGAAGAGGGCCCCGTTCACCCGACGCCGCGACGGCGAAGCGGTGCCCGTCCACGACCCGCACGCCCTCGGCCACCGGGTCGGCACCGAGGCGGGCCCAGGCCAGGTCGAGGAACGACAGCGCCGGCACCACATCGACGCGGACGTCGCCGGCCGCGGCGCGCTCCAACAGCAGCACGACCGTGCGCTCGGCGACCGCGGGCGAGCCGGGCACGGCGTAGACGACCTCGCCGTGGGCGGTCGCCGCCGCCATCAGCGCGTCGACGATGCCCACATACACGTCCTCGAGGGAGGGTGCCGACTCGTAGAGCGCGTCGAAGGTGGCGGCCCCACCCGCCGCCGACGCCGCCGGGTGTCGGCCCGTGCGCAGGAACCGGGCCGCCGGCGGCACGGCTTCGAGCACCCGACGGGTGCCCTCGGGCATGAGGTCGGCGCCGGCGGGACCGAGACCGACGACGAGGACGCGCCGCGTGCCCATCAGGCCACCGGTAGCCGAGGCCCGGCGAGGTGGGCGGCCGCGGCGGGATCCGATGCCGGTGCCGGGGCCCCCTCCGGCGCCGGCGGCGACGACCCGTCGGGCGCCGGCGACGAAGGCAGCGAGGGCGGCAGCGCCGGCGGCGCCGTCGTGGGACTGGCATCGGGGGGCGGGTCGATCCGGTTGGACTGGGCGTTCCACGCGCCGTAGCGGGGGTCGAGGTCGATCTCCATCGTCGCCAGCGCCCGTCCCAGCCATTCATTGAAGGCCCCCGACGATGACGAGGCCGCCAGCTGGTCGGCCTGGGCGCGGGTCTCCTCCAACGGCCGGAGCCGGCGCTCGCTCACCCGCAGGACGGTGACGCCGGCGGGGGCGGCGATGGGGTCACTGGTCGTGCCGGGCTCGAGCGCGAAGGCCGCTGGCGCCAGTTCGGCCGGTAGCTCGGCGCGGGTTTTGCAGCCGATGTCGCCGCCATCGGGGGCGCTCTGCGCGTCGATCGAGCTGCGCCGGGCCAGCGACGCGAACCCGGACCCCCGCCCGAGCTGGGTGACGACGCGCTCGGCGGCCTCGCCGTCGGCCACCACGATGACCGACAGGCAGGCCTCTTCGAACGCCTCGGGGTGAGCGGCGTAGTAGGCGGCGCCGGGGTCGGCCACGATGCACGCCTGGGCCGAGAGAGCGGCCACCAGCAACTGCTGGTCGAGGGTCCAGCCCACCAGCCGGTCCCGGTAGGCGGGGGGGAACTTGTCCAACAGGGCGGTGCCGGCGGCGGCGTCGCCCGAACCGAGCTGGGCCCGGGTGTTGAACACGGCGGCCTCGCGGCAAGCGGCGTCGGCCACCAGGCCACGAGCCACCACCTCGGCCCGCACCAGGGACAGCACGATGCGCCGTCCCAGCAGTTGGGCCACGAAAGCTGGGTCGTAGCCGCCGTTGGCGTCACCGCCGGTCCGCAGCTTCGACGCCGCCAGCCGGGGGTCGATCGTGGCCAGGAAGTCGGAGTTGACGGCGATGTCGGCCAGCTCCGAGAGCAGGTCGGCTCGGCTGATGGCTTCCCCGTTGATCGCCACCGCCGGCCGTTCCACCGTTTCACCGCACGCCGCCGCGACCAGCGCGACGACCACCGGCACCAGCATCGCCCGCAGCGGGCGCCGGAGGCTCACGTCTCCACGGGGAAGAGCTGGCGGAGGAAGGCGACGAGGCCGGGCACGAGCTCGCTGGCCTTGCGCACCGGCAACTGGAGTTGGCCGGAGTCGGGCTTGTGCACGGCGTCGGGCACCAGGCGCTTGAGCCGCACCTCCTGGGAGACCTTCAGCTCGATGGGGCTGAGGCGCACGATGTAAGCCGGCCCGCCGAAGCCGGGCCCCTTGGCCACGTTGACCTCCCGGGCGCCGATGCGAACGCACTCGGCCCGGAGCCCGGCGACCGCCAGCAACGCCAGCGCCGAGGGCGGGACCGGGCCGTAGCGGTCCTCCCACTCCTGGCGGATGTCGTCGACCTCGGCTTCGGTGGTGACCGCCGCCAGGCGCCGATAGGCCTCGAGCCGCAGGTCCTCCCGGACCACGTAGTCCTTGGGCAGGTTGGCGTCGACAGGTAGGTCGAGACGGATCTCGGCCGGTTCCCGGACCGGGGTGCCGGCGAGCTCGGCGACGGCCTCGTTGACCATCTGGCAGTACAGGTCGTAGCCGACGGCGGCGATGTGGCCCGACTGGCCGGTGCCGAGCAGGTTCCCGGCGCCGCGGATCTCGAGGTCGCGCATGGCGATCTTGAAGCCCGAGCCGAGCTCGGTGGTCTCGCCGATGGTCTTGAGGCGTTCGTAGGCCTGCTCGGTCAGGGCTCGTTCGGGCGGATGGAAGAGATAGGCGTAGGCCCGCGACCCGGCCCGCCCGACCCGGCCCCTGAGCTGGTGCAGCTGTCCCAGGCCGAGCAGGTCGGCCCGGTCGACGACGAGGGTGTTCACCGTCGGCATGTCGATGCCGGACTCGATGATCGTGGTGCACACCAGCACGTCGTAGTCGCCCTCCCAGAAGTCGAGCACGACCCGCTCCAGGGAGCCCTCGTCCATCTGGCCGTGGGCCACGGCGATGCGAGCTTCGGGGACGAGCTCGCGCAGTTGAGTGGCGACGATGTCGATGTCGAGGACCCGGTTGTGGACGAAGAACACCTGGCCTTCTCGCAACAGCTCCCGGCGGATGGCCTCGGCCGCGGCCCGTTCGTCGTAGGGCCCGACGTAGGTGAGGATCGGCTGGCGGTCGGCCGGCGCGGTATTGAGCAGGGTCAGGTCGCGGATCCCGGTCAGGCTCATCTCCAACGTGCGGGGGATGGGCGTGGCCGTCAGGGTGAGCACGTCGACGTCGGTCTTGAGCTCCTTGATCTTCTCCTTGTGGGACACGCCGAAGCGCTGCTCCTCGTCCACCACCAGCAGGCCCAGGTGCTTGAACTTCACGTCGCCCGACAGCAGGCGGTGGGTGCCGATGACCACGTCGACGGTCCCGTCGGCGGCGCCGGCCACGACTTGGTCGGCCTGCTTGGCGGTCAGGAACCGCGACAGCACCTCGACCCGGACGGGGTAGCCCGAGAACCGTTCGCTGAACGTCTGGAAGTGCTGCTGGGCCAACAGCGTGGTGGGCACCAGCACCGCCGCCTGGGTGCCGTCCTGGACGGCCTTGAACACGGCCCGGATGGCGACCTCGGTCTTGCCGAACCCGACGTCCCCGCACACCAGGCGGTCCATGGGGTGCTCGGCCTCCATGTCGGCCTTGACGTCCTCGATGGCCTTGAGCTGGTCGGGGGTCTCGGTGTAGGCGAAGGCGTCCTCGAGCTCGCGCTGCCACGGTGAGTCCTCGGGGAAGGCGTGGCCGGGGACGTTCACCCGCTTCTGGTACAGCACCACCAGTTCCTGGGCGACCTGGTCGACCTCGTTGCGGACCCGGGCCTTGGTCTTGGCCCAGTCGCTGCCGCCCAACTTGTGCAGCGTCGGGCTCTCGCCGCCGGTGTAGTGGCGCACGGCGTCGATCTGGTCGGACGGCACGTAGAGCTTGTCGTCGCCCCGGTACTCGAGCAGCAGGTAGTCGCGCTCGGTGCCACCGATGGCCCGGCGGACCATGCCGGCGTAGCGGGCCACACCGTGCTGGTGGTGCACGACGAAGTCGCCCGGCTCGAGGTCGTCGAAGAACCGTCCGGCGTCGCTGCGCCCTCGGCTGCGAGCGGCCCGGTGCGCCCGCCGGCGCCCGGTCAGGTCGGGCTCGGTCAGCACCGCCAGCTTGATCGACGGCAGGATGAAGCCGCGGTCGAGGGGCTCGGCCTCGAACTCGGGCCGCAGGCCGTGCTCGTCGGCCAGCAGCCGGCGCAGGCGGGCGGCCGAGCCTTCGCCGTCGGCAGCCACCACGATGCGGTAGCCCTGACGGCTGAGGTTTGTGATCTGGGCCACGATGCGCTCGCCGCCACCGACGACCGGGTCCCAGCCCATGGCTCCCACGGTGGCCACGTCGGGCCCCTCGGGCGCCATCGTCATCGTCCACACCGGTGCGGTGGTGCGGGCCAGCAGCCGGTCATAGGGCAGGTGCATGGGCGGGAACTCGCGCTCTTCGGCACCCCAGGTCCGGGCCAGGCTGCGGGCCAGGTCGGCCTCTTCGGCGCGGATGTCCTCGGCCCGGTCCCGGGTGCGGCCCGGTTCGACCACCACCAGCTGGGCGTCCGGCGGCAACAGGTCGGGCAATAGCTGCTCGCCGGCGGTGACCCACGGCAGCCACGACTCCATGCCGTCGAATGTCATCCCCGCTGCCAACCGTTCCCACTGCTCACGGCCCCAAGGCTCGAGGCGCTGGAGCTTGCCGGCCCGTTCCCGGACCTCGTCGGTGGCCAGCAGCTCGCGGCCGGCGAAGATGCGGACGACTTCGACGTCGTGCGTGCTGCGCTGGTCGGCGACGGAGTACCGGGTGAGCCGGTCGACCTCGTCGCCCCACAGGTCGATGCGCACCGGGGCGTCGGCGGTGGACGGGAAGACGTCGACGATCGAACCCCGCACCGCCAGCTCGCCGCGGTGCTCGGCCTGGTACTCCCGCCGGTAGCCCATGGCCACCAAGGTCTCGACCAGCTTAGCCGGGTCGATGGTGTCGCCCGGGCGCACGGTGATGGGCTCGACGTCGCTGACGTGAGGTCCGAGGCGCTGTACCAGTGCCCGCACCGCGGCCACGATCACTGCCGGGCGCTCCGCCGCCGGAGCGTGGCACAGCCGCCACATGGTGCGCAGCCGCCGGCCCATCGTCTCGACACCGGGGCTGACGCGCTCGAACGGCAGCGTCTCCCAGGCCGGGAAGTAGTCGACCCTCTCGGGGCCGAGGAAGGCGCCCAGGTCGTGGGCCAGGCGTTCGGCGTCGGCGGTGGTCGGCGTGGCCACGAGGTAGGGCCGGCGTTGGGTGGTGGCGATCAGCCCCGCCAGCACGTAGGCCCGGGCCGGCTCGGGCACCGCCAGCAGGGCGCGCGACCGCCCCCGCACCGACAGCAGGGCGGGGTCGTCGCGAACGAGGGCGGGAAGGTCGGTGAGCGCCATCGGGGACCGCTCAGGCTACCGGTGGGCCGGCGTCAGCCCGGCGCCGGGGCTGACGCCGCCACCGACGGGCCCCTCGGTACCCTCCCGTTCGTGACGGTGACCCGGTCCTCCCGCGACGGGGTGCCGTGCTTCGTCGACGACCGGGGCGGCCCGCTGGTCGTCGGGCTGACGTTCCGGGTGGGCTGGGCCGACGAGACGCTCCCGACCCACGGCCTCACCCATCTGGTCGAGCACCTGGCCCTGTTCGCCACCAGCGCCGGCCGGCGCCCGGGCGACGGCTTCGTCGGCCCCGAACGCACGTCGTTCTTCGTGCGGGGCACGGCGGCCGAGATCGCCGCCTTCTTCTCGTCGCTGTGCTCATCGCTGCGCGACCTACCCCTGTACCGCCTCGGGGGCGAAGCCCGGGTGCTGGCCACCGAAGGCGCCGGCCGGGGCCCCAATGCCCACTCGACCCTGCTCGGCCGGCGCTTCGGGCCCGCCGGCTATGGGCTCGAGGGCTACCCCGAGATGGGACTGGTGGCGCCCTCGCCCGAAGCGGTACAGGCGTGGGCCACCCGCGGGTTCACCGCCGCCAACGCCGCGCTGTGGGCGACCGGGCCACTTCCCGACGGGGTGCGCCTCGACCTGGCCGACGGTGGGCGAGCACCGGCGCCGGTGCCGGTGCCGGTCGACCGGCCGTTGCCGGGCCGTTTCGAGGAACGCAGCCGGGTCGTGGCGGCGTCGTTCCTCGTCCCTCGCCACGACGCCGTGTCGCTGGCCGTCGCCGTCCTCGAGCGACGGGCCCGGCAACGGCTGCGGTTGACCGAGGCCCTCAGCTACGAGGTGGCCAGCGAGGTGGAGACGTGGACCGACCGCTGGACGCACGGCATAGTGGCCGCCGACTGCCTCCCCGAACAGGCGGGGCCGGTGTGCGACGGGCTCCTGGCCGAGCTCGATGCCATCGCCCGTCCGGGGCCGAGCCAGGCCGAGCTCGACGAAGCGATCGACGACATGGGCCGGGCCTGGACCGAGCCGGCTGCGGCGGCGTCGTCGGCCGCCAACCTGGCCGCCAACGAGCTTGCCGGCCGACCGGTCCGGACCGCGACCGAGGTCGTGGCCGCCCTCCGGGCCCTCGGGCCCGGCGATGTCGCCGCCGCCGGTGAGCGGATGGGTGCCGCGGCCCTGCTACACCTGCCCCAGGGCACCGCGAACCACGATCCCCGCTTCACCCCGTGGTCGCCGTTCTCGAGCCGGGCCGTCATCGGCACGGTCCGGACCAGGTCCCATCACCTCCCCGACTTCACCGGTGACCATCGGCTGGTGGTGGGCCGGGCCGGCATCAGCTTCGTGTTCGACGACGACCATCGGGTCTCGATCCCCTTCGCCGAGTGCGCCGCCATGCAGGCGTGGACCGACGGCGCCCGCACGCTGTGGGCCCCCGACGGCGGCCAGGCCTTCGTGCACCCGGGAGAATGGGACGACGGCGCCGCCGCCGTCGCCGCCATCGACGCCGGCGTACCCGGCGACGTGGTGGTGGCGATGGGCCGGCCGGCAGGCTCGGCCTACCTCGAACACCTCGGGGCTTACGCCGCCAACGAACGCCGCCGGATGACCGGACGGCCCTGACAAGCGATGATGCACCAGTGACCGTGCCGCTGCACCTCGATATCGAGGTCCTCGCCGCCCTGGTCGGCTCCTGGCGGGGCCACGGGCGAGGCGAGTACCCGACCATCGAGCCGTTCGACTACGACGAGACGGTCCAGTTCACCCACATCGGCAAGCCGTTCCTGGCCTACGCCCAGCGCACCCGGCACACCGCCGACGGCCGCCCCCTGCACGCCGAGACCGGCTACTGGCGGGCCCCCGGCCCGGGACTGGTAGAAGCGGTCCTGTCCCATCCGACCGGGATCGTCGAGGTCCAAGAAGGCACGATCGACGGCGGCGTCATCCGGCTGACGTCGACCGCCGTCGTCAGCACCACCACCGCCAAGCAGGTCGTCACCATCGAGCGCGACTTCATGCTCGCCGGCGACGACTTGAGCTATCGGGTGCGGATGGCGGCGGCGGGCCAGCCGCTGACGCACCACCTCGCGGCCGACCTGCGCCGTATCGAGTAGGCGGCGGCGAAGCGGCGGCGTGGCCGGAGAGATTCATTCCCCGCCTGACCACGTTATGGCCGTCCCTTCATCGTATTCTGGTCGCTATCTCGGTCGGTGGTCGGGTGGCGGGATCATGGGCGATAGTTGTCAAGCCGCTACCGGGTTCGTCACGGTCCTGCTAGCAAGCGGCTCTTCGAGGAGGACCGATGAGTCGCCCTATGTCAAGCAGCGGCTCTCGAGGAGGTGTCGGTGGGCAAGCGTCGGTAGTCAGTCGACACCCCCGAAGGCCCCTTGTGCTGCAACAGTTCTCGGTTGATATGGGTGGTCGAACAGGTGTACGATCACGGTGATGTTCCGGGAACTTGCCAACGCTGTCGAATGCCTCGACGTGGCCTGCGACCTCGACGAAGTGGCGGCCGGGTTCGCTCTCCTCGACCGCGTCACCGCGGCACTCACCGAGCTCGTCGGGCGCTGCGACGACGCCGGCCTCTACGACCTCGACGGGTCGGTGTCCATGGCCGCCTGGCTCCGACACAACTGCGGGCTCTCCGCCCGCACTGCTGCTGCGATCTGCGGCCGAGCGCGCAAACTGCGACGCCTGCCCGTCACCACCCGAGCCTGGTGTGAAGGAGCCCTCACCGGCGACCAGGTCCACGCCATCACCGCCAACCTCAAGGCCCACACCATCGACAGCTTCGCCGGAGGCGAGGGCGCGATCATCCCCAGCCTCAACGCCCTCAACGTCGCCGACACGGCACAAGTCATGCGGGCCTGGTCCGCCGCCGCCGCCGAACCCGGCTCGGCCCCGGAGCCTGAGCGGGCGTTGTACCTGTCCGAGACCCTCGACGGGCGTAGCGAGCTGTCCGGGCACCTCGATGCCGAGGACGCCGCCATCGTCGGCGGAGCCCTACGTTCCGCCATGACTGCCGACGGTGAAGCCGACCCGCCTCGCCGCCCGGCACAGCGACGGGCTGACGCGCTCGTCGACGTGTGCCGCTGGTACCTCGAACACCGCGACCACCCCGCCAGCAGCCGCCACCGGCCCCACCTGAACGTGATCGTCGACTACGACGACCTCGTCGTCGGCCAGCCCGGACGTCTCGCCCACGGGCCGATCCTGGACGGGCCGAGCGTACGCCGAGTGGCCTGCGACGCCGGCATCAACCGGGTCATCACCACCGGACGGTCCACCATCCTCGACTACGGTACTACCACCCACACCATCCCCCCATCCCTCTACAACGCCCTGGTCCTCCGGGACCGGCACTGCCGGGTCCCGGGCTGTGACCGGCCCTCGGCTTGGTGCGACGGCCACCATCTCCGGTACTGGTCCGACGGCGGCCCCACCTGTCTCGACAACCTCGTCCTGCTCTGCCGCCCGGCACCATCACCGGATCCACCGACAACCGGGCTGGCACCTCAAATTGCTGCCCGACGCCACCGTCGAGGTCACCCGCCCCGACGGTCACCACACCACCAGCCGCCCACCACCATGAACCCGGTCGGCGCCGCCGTGCCCGCTACCGCGGCGGCAGTGGCGGCTGAGTGGTGGGCTCGGGGAGACAAGGAGGGAACCTCACCTATGGGGGCGAACCCCCAACCAGGGCCGCCGGCTTGCACCCCTCGAACGCCGGCTGTTCGGTTCGGTCTTCCCCGGGCCCACTCCGACACTACAGAACTCACGGGGCGACGCTCAGCCGGCCGGCGGCGAGGCCGGGAGGAGGCGGACGACCGGCGCGTGGCGGGCACTCACCGGCTGGCGCCGCCGGGTTTCGGGCATCCTTCCGGCCGGGCTCCTCGGCTAGTGTCCTGGAAGGTTGATCCGTTGGATATTTCGGCCGGGCTGGGCGTCGCGGGCAAGGACGCAGGTCGAAGGCGCAATCGGGCATCTGCGGTGAGACCGAGGACGCAGCCAGCGGCGGTCAGACCGAGTCGAAATACCGACCTGATCGGCCTTCCAGGACACTAGGCGCTCCGGGCCCAGCACGCCCACACCGGGTCGCCGGGGTGATCGGCCGGCGTCACGCGGGCGGCGCGGGGCTCGCCCCATCCGCCGGCTAGGCGGAAGTAGGAAGCGACGATGCCGGGGCGTTGGTCCTCGGGGGTTGCCAGCCAGCCGTACACCGCCTTGGTGGGGAAGCAGCGGTTGGAGAACGTGCAGCAGAACGTGCCCCCGGCCACCAGCACCCGGGCGACCTCCTGGAACACCTCGACCGGCCGGACCAGGTAGTCGACCGAGACCGTGCACACGACGTGCTCGAAGCTGGCGTCGGCCAGAGGCAGGCGGGGATCGGCGTTCAGGTCGTGCACCACCCGCTCGTCCGCCGCCTCGTTGGCGTCCAGTTCGATCGCGTTCATGCCCAGCACGGTCAGGTGGTCGGGCTTGGTCTTGAGGTGGCTGACCCACGAGGCGCACAGGTCGAGCACCCGTCCGCCGACGCCGACGCGTTCATAGACCCGGCCGACGAAGTCGATGGCGGCGTCGTCGATGTGGAGCAACAGCCGGGGCGGCCCGTAGAACTCGCGGTCGTCGTCCTCGTCCTCACGCCGCAGGAAGCCGTCGGGGATCTGCGCGTATGGGTCGGCGTTCATCCCTGCCCAGCCTGCCCGCGGGTGTAGCCGAACACCCACTCGGGGCCTGCTTGCAGCTCGGCCCCACAGTCCGACGGGCCAGGAGCGAAGCGGCGCCCGCCCCGGCGTCAGGGCGCGTTGAAACGGGTCATGGCCGCTTCGACACCCTGGTCGAGGATCATCTCGACGGCGTCGGCAGCCTCTTCGATGGCGACGTCGAGCTCGGCCCGCTCGGCTTTCCCGGGCCGGCGCAGCACGTGGTCCGCGCCCTCCATACGGCCCGGCGGTTTCCCGACGCCGATGCGGACCCGCACGAAGCCGTCGTCGTGCAGATGGGCCTTCACCGACTGCAGGCCCCGGTTGCCGGCCAGTCCGCCACCGACCTTGACCTTGATGCGGCCGGGCGGCAGGTCGAGCTCGTCGTGCACCACCACCAGCCGGCCGACGTCCTCGATCCCATGCCGGCGGACCAGGGCGGCGACGGCCATGCCCGACTCGTTGTAGAAGGTCAGCGGGAAGGCGAGCGCCAGCCGGCGGCCACCCACCACCGTCTCTGTGGCCAGAGCGTTGGCCCGGCCCGCCTTGAGCTCGGCACCGTGGCGCCGCGCCAGCGACGCCACGGTGTCGGCGCCGCAGTTGTGACGCGTCCGCTCGTACTCGGGGCCCGGGTTGCCCAACCCCACCACGAGTAGGTCGGCCGGGCTCCCCTTTCGCTCGCCCGCCCGACGGAAGACGCTCAACCGCTTAGGGCTCACGCCAGGACTGGTTGGGCGCGGCTCGCCGAGCTGGGGCCGGTCCTGGCCAGGACGCAGGCCGAAGGCGCAATCGGGTACCTGCGGTGAGGCCGAGGACGCCGCCAGGACGGTCATCCGGCCGGCGAGACGCCCAAGTAGTCCTGGCGTGAGCCCTCAGCACGGGCTTGCCGGCACGTCGCCGTCGCCGCCGCCAGGCCGCCGGCGACACGCCTGAGAGGCAGGAGCGAGGCGACGGCCCGAGCTGAGCAGCAAGTTCAGTCGTCGCCGGCCGCGTCGGCGGCGGCGTCGTCGTCCTCGCCCTCGGCAGCCTCCTCGCCCTCCTCGACTTCGGCGGGCTCGGCCTGTGGGACGGCGGCCATGACGACAGGTTCCTCGTCGTCGATGTGGGTCGTCGCCCCGGCCGGCAGGTCGAGGTCGCCGACCCGGATCACACCACCGAGCTCGAGGGCGCTGATGTCGAGGGTGATCTCGTCGGGGATGTCGCCCGGCTTGGCCTCGACGGCGAGGTGGAACAGGGCCTGTTCGACCAGTCCGCCGCCTCTGAGGACGGCTTCGGCTTCACCGCTGAGCACGACCGGCACCTCGACGGTGATGGCCTGGTCACGGTCCACCCGGAGGAAGTCGACGTGCAGCACCTGGCGCTTGGTCGGGTGGCGCTGGAGCTCCTTGACGATCGTCAGCATCGAATCGCCGCCGATGTCGAGGTTGATCAGCGCGTTGAGGCCGGCGTCGCCGACGAGGGCGTGGCGCAGCGCGCGCCATTCGACCGTGACCGCCACCGCGTCCTGGCCGAGGCCGTAGACCGTGCCGGGGACCTTGCCCTCGGCCCGTAGGCGGCCGCTGGCGCGGGAGCCGGTGACGCGGCCGGTCTGGGCCGCAAGGGTGATCTCAGCCATCGGAAGGCTCCTACCTCTGGGATCGCGCCGGAGCGCATCGGGACGGCGGGCGAGGTTACCGGCGGCTCGTGCCCACAACCAACCGGGCAGTCCGGACACCCAATGACATTTCCGACATCGACCGGAATGGCGTCGCCGCGTCATCCCGCTCTGCCGTCCCGATCGTATTAACAATCAGCGCCGCGACGGCCGAAGGATGAAGGTTCACCGCCGACCCCGACGGGCATGAAGTTGGCCACCAGCGGGCCCAGATTGCGACTGCCACATGGACAACGACACCTCCGATTCGATCGCCATACCCAGTGGGCTCGTCGTCTTCGTCGTAGGCATCTTCTTCGTTCTGTCCCTCTCCGCGGGCTGGATCAACCCGTTCGACGTCGTGCGCCAGTACGGCCCCGGCTCGGGACCGGTCTCCGGCCCGCCCTATCCCGACCCGACCTTCGTCGCCTCACAGATCGAACCTGCTCTGGTCGAGGTCCTTGCCCTGCAACCGGACGGCCTGACCGCCAACGAGGGGACCGGGATGCTGTTGACCCCGGACGGCACCGTCATCACCAACCATCACGTCATCGACGGCACGACCTCGGTCCTGGTGACGGTCCCGGCCATGGGCCAGCAGTTCGACGCCACCGTGGTGCGGACCGACCCCGACCACGACATCGCCATCCTCGCCCTGGCCGGCGCCTCGGGCCTGCCCACGATCACGCCCGGCAACGCGTCGTCGGTCCGGCGGGCCGACGCCGTCCTCGCCATCGGTGACCCCGGTGGCGCCGAGAGCCCGTTCCGGCTCGTGACCGGCACGGTGCAGGGCACGGGCCGCTCCATCACCGCGTCGGACTCCTCCGATGGCGTCCCGCACGAGCTGAACGGCCTCATCGAGACGAACGTCCCCCTCGAACCCGGGTACTCGGGCGGGCCGCTGCTCAACACCGCGGGCCAGGTGATCGGCATCAACACCGCCGGCTCGTCGTTGTTCGGTCTCGACATCCCCACCGGCACCAGCTACGCCGTACCGATCGACCTCGCCACAGCACTGGCGTAGCTGGCTGGTCTGCTGCGGGCGTCGCTTCGCTCCTGCCTCCGCCGACTGTCGCGGGCGGCCTGGCGGCCACCCCGGCGACGCCCGGGTCAATCCGCGGTCGGAATGGTCGAGCGTCGAATGGTCAGCTCTGGTTCTCGCCGCCGAAGATCTCGCTGACGCTGGTGTCCTCGAACACGGCGTCGATGGCGTCGGCGATGATCGGCGCCACCGACAGCACCTCGATCTTGTCGAGTTGCTTGTCCGGCGGGAGGGGTACGGTGTCGGTGACGGCGACGCGGCTGATGACCGAGTTCTTCAACCGGTCGATGGCCGGGTCGGACAGCACCGCGTGGGTCGCCATCGCCCACACATCGGTCGCACCGTGCTCGACGAGCATGTCGGCGGCGGCGACGATCGTGCCGGCGGTGTCGATCATGTCGTCGATCACCACGCAGCGCCGGCCCTTCACGTCGCCGATGACGCCCCGGGCCTCGACCGCGTTGACCTGGCCCTTCACGTGGCGCTTGTGCACGAAGGCCAGGTCGGCGCCGAGCTGCTGGCTGAAGCGTTCGGCCACCTTCACCCGGCCGGCGTCCGGGGCCACTACGACGATGTCGTCGCCGGCCCCGGCCCGGAGGTAGCCGAGCAGCACCGGGGTGGCGGTGAGATGGTCGACGGGCTTGTCGAAGAAGCCCTGGATCTGGCCCGAGTGCAGGTCGACCGAGACCATGCGGCTCACGCCGGCCACCGTCAACAGGTCGGCGAGCAGCTTGGCCGCGATCGGCTCCCGGCCCTCGGCCTTGCGATCCTGGCGCGAGTAGCCGAAATAGGGGCATACGGCGGTGATCCGCTTGGCCGAAGCCCGCTTGGCGGCGTCGACCATGATGAGCATCTCCATGATCGAGTCGTTGACCGACCGGTCGCCGACGGCCACATGGCTCTGGATCAGGAAGACGTCGTTGCCCCGGATCGACTCGTCGAAACGGACGTGGTCTTCGCCGTTGGCGAACCGGCGCAGGTTCGGCTCCCCCAACGGCACGCCGAGGTGCCGGGCGATGTCGTCGGCCAACTCGGGGTGCGAAGAACCGGCATACAAGCGCAGCTTCTTCTTGGCGACGAGTTCCATGCGCGGGCGACGCCCTTTCCCTCAGGCCGTAACCGTTCCCGGTGCGGCGAGCAGCCGGGGCCACGGGCTACGGGCCGCCAGCCTACGTTCCGGCGTCGTCCCCTGTCGCCGTGAAGTACGGGCCCGTCCTCGCCCCGTTCGCGACCCGCGAACCGGGCTCGAGCACGGCGAACGGGCCGACCACCGCGTCGCGGCCGATGTCGGCATCGCGGCCAACGCTGTAGTGGACCACCGCGCCGGCACCGACCCGACAATCGACCAGGCGGGAGTCGGGCCCGATCTCGGCACCCTCGCCCACCTCGGTCTGGCCCTGCAGCAACGTGCCCGGGAACAACGTCACGTCGGGGGCGAGCCGCACGGTGGCGTCGACATAGGTGCGCTCGGGATCGATCATGGTCACGCCCAACCCCAGCCAGGCATCGTTCGTGCGGCGGCGCAGGACAACCTCGGCCCGGGCCAGCTGGCGGCGATCGTTGACGCCTTGAGGCTCGAGGTCGTCGGCGGTGCTCACCGCCACCACCGGGTAGCCGGCGTCGTGGAGCACACCGACGACGTCGGTCAGGTAGTACTCACCCTGGTCGTTGTCGGGCCGGACCCGGCGTAGCGCCGGCGCCAGCAGGCTGCGACGGAAGCAGTAGATCCCGGTGTTCCACTCCTGTACGGCGCGTTCCTCGAGCGTGCAGTCGCGCTCCTCCACGATGCGCGCCACCCGGTCGTCGCGGCTGCGCCGCACCCGGCCGTAGCCGGTGGCGTCGTCGGACCGGGCCGTGAGCACGGTGCATGCCGCCCCCGAGAGCCGGTGCTCGCGGACCAGGGCGACGATGGTGGAGCGACGCAGCAAGGGGGTGTCGCCCGGCATCACGATGACGTCGTCGTCGAGGTCGGGGTCGCCGGCGAAGGCGGTCAGCCCGACGCTGACGGCGTCGCCCGTTCCCCGCTGCACGGCCTGCTCGACGAACTCGATGACGAGGTCACCGGCCTGCTCCTGCAGCTTCTTGGTCACCCGGTCGGCACCATGGCCGACGACGACGACGGCACGGTCGACGGCGCAGTCGCCGAGTGCGTCGAGGACGTAGAGGACCATGGCCCGCCCGCACAGCAGGTGCAGCGGCTTGGGCCGCGCCGAGCGCATGCGGGTCCCCTCTCCGGCGGCGAGAACCATGGCCGACAGGCGCCGCTCGCCCGGCGAGCGGACCGCCGCCGCGCCCGGCGGTCGTGCCCCGGAGATCACCGGGGAGCCTTCCCGCCAACCGGGCCGGCGGACGCCGGCAGCGCTGTCATGGTCCCGTTCTACCGCACCGGCAGGTGCTTCCGGCTGCACCCGGGCCTCGATCTGGTGCCGTTCGGGGGGCAGGGCTCGAACCTGCAACATTCGGCTCCAAAGGCCGACGTTCTGCCAGTTGAACTACCCCCGAGAGGGGCGCAGCGCGGCCGCCGGCTCCCGGCACCGAGGTCCGGGCCCGGCGGCCAGCCGTTGCCCAGGCCGCCAGCATGACATGACCGGCTGTGCTGGCTGGCTCCCTGGCCACGCCGGCCGCCGGCGCCGGCGCCGGCGCTACGTCGGACGTGACGCCGCCGACGCGAACCGGCGCTCGCCGGGGACTACCGGCGCCGGCAGTTGGGTGACGCCGGCGAGGTAGGCGTCGACGGCGGCGGCGCAGGCCCGCCCCTCGGCGATGGCCCACACCACCAAGCTGGCGCCCCGGGTGGCGTCGCCACAGGCGAAGACACCCTCGGCTGCCTGCCACCGCTCGTCGACCACGATCGTGCCCGGCGCCGCGGCCACCGTGACCCCGAGCTGGTCGAGGACGACCCCGCCGGTGGTGCCGATGAAACCGGCGGCCACCAGCACCAGCTCGGCCGGCACCTCGGCACTCCCGTGGGGCTGGGGCCCGGGCCCATCGTGCCCGTCCACGACCTGGAAGCGGCGCTGGCCGGGTGCGTCCAGGTAGGCCCGTACCGGCACGGTGCGGACGGCGGTGACGGCCTCGTCGTCGGGGCAGCCCACGAAGGACACCACCTCGGTGCCCCACTCCTCGGTGATGCCTTCCTCGTGAGCGGGCGAGACCTTGTGCACGGTCGGCGGGGTCGGCCACGGCTCCCCGTCGTCGCGAACATCGGGCGGGCGTGGGTTGTGGTCGATCTGGGTGACCGACGCCGCCCCCTGGCGGTTGGCGGTCCCGAGGCAGTCGGCGGCGGTGTCGCCCCCGCCGACGATGACCACACGCTTGCCAGAGGCGCTGACGGGCGTCTCGGCCAGGTCACCGAGCTGCACCCGGTTGGCGAGGGCCAGGTACTCCATGGCGTCATGGATACCGGCCAGGCACCGTCCCGGGACCGGCAGTGGGCGCGCCTGCTGTGCCCCGCACGCCAGCACGACCGCGTCGAACTCCGCCCGTAGCTCGTCGCCGGCGAGGTCGCGGCCGACGTCGACACCGCACCGGAAGACGACGCCTTCGTCCACCAGCTGTCCGAGCCGCCGGTTCAGGGCTGCCTTGGGCAGCTTGAAGTCGGGGATGCCGTAGCGAAGGAGCCCACCGGGCCGGTCGTCGCGCTCGAACACGGTGACGTCGTGCCCGCCCCGGGCCAGTTGCTGGGCGCCGGCCAGCCCGGCCGGGCCCGACCCCACGACCGCGACCCGCCGGCCGGTGTGGGCTCGGGCCGGCATCGGCGTGATCCAACCCTCGGCCCAGCCTCGGTCGACGATGGCCAACTCGATCTGCTTGATCGCCACCGGCTCGTCGTCGATGCCCAGGACGCAGGCCGACTCGCACGGGGCGGGGCAGAGCCATCCGGTGAACTCGGGGAAGTTGTTGGTGGCGTGCAACGCCTCCAGGGCGGGCCGCCACCGGTCTCGTGCCACCAACTCGTCCCAGTCGGGGATCAGGTTCCCGAGCGGGCAGCCGGCGTGGCAGAAGGCGACCCCGCAGTCCATGCACCGGGTGGCCTGGGCCTGCACCGCCGCCGGTCCCGGCGCTTCGAGCACGACGCGCCAGTCCCGCAGGCGTTCGCTCACCGGCCGCCGGCGCGGGTCGACGCGAGCCAAGCGCAGGAATCCCCACGGGTTCGCAGCCATCGTTCCGACCTCCCCGGTTGTCACCCACCCGGTTCGGCGAGGCATCGATGGCTCGCGACGGCCAACTGTACCGCCGTCGGGCGATTCGCACCGGTCGCGGGCTACCGGTAGCGTCTTCGCCCTCATGGGCTCGCTGATCAAGAAGCGGCGCAAGCGGATGCGCAAGAAGAAGCACAAGAAGATGCTGAAGCGCACACGCTGGCAGCGTCGCGCCGGCAAGTAGACCCGCTCCGCCGTTCCCACCCGAGCGCCCCCGACGGGGCGCTCGGTGCGCGTCACGGCTCGGCGATGGCCGGACTGGCCTCGGCCAGACGGCCCCAGTCGTGCAACCCCAGTTCCTCGGCCCGGGCCTCGGGGCGAACGCCAGCGGCGCCGAAGGCGGCGGGCGGGACCAGCCCCGCCAGTGACCGGCGCAGCATCTTGCGCCGTTGACCGAACCCGGCCCGGACCAGGCGGAACAGACGGTCGGGGTCGGCCGGCGTGGCCGGTCCCGAACGGTGGCGCTCGATGCGCACCAGGACCGATTCGACGTTGGGGCGGGGCAGGAACACGTTCGGGCTGACCCGGCCGACCACGTGGGCCGTGCCGTGGTAGGCGACCTTCACCGACGGGATCCCGTAAGCGCGCTGACCAGGGCCGGCCGCCAACCGTTCGCCGGCCTCTCGTTGCACCATCACCAGGAACCGCTCGATGCGGGGCACGCGGTCGAGCACGTCGAGGACGAGAGGGGTGGCGACGGTGTAGGGGAGGTTGGCCACCATCTGCCACCGCTCGGCGCCGGCCAGCAGGCCGTCCCAGTCGAGCGCCATGGCGTCGCCGGCCACGACCCGGACCGGGGGGTCGACGTCGGCCAGGACCTCGTCGAGCACCACCAGCAGGTACCGGTCGAGCTCGACCGCGGTCACCAGCGCGCCGGCGGCGGCGAGGGCCAGGGTGAGCGAGCCCAGGCCGGCGCCGACCTCGACCACGTGGTCGCCGGGCCCGACGCCGGCGGCCCGCACGATCCGGTGCACGGTGTTGGCGTCGACGACGAAGTTCTGGCCCAGGGCACGGCTCGGCGCGATGCCGTGACGGGCCAACAGTTCGGCCGCCCCGGCCGGCGTCATCCCGTCAGCCACGGCCCTGACCCGTGCGGTTGGCCCCCAGGCCCGTGAGTCCCCTTGGCGCCGCTGGCGTCGGCGGCGATGCACTCTCGTCGTGGCGACGGGCGGGGGTGGGGGCGATGGGGTCGCCGCCGAACCCGCGGCCCGGCGGCGGGCTCACAGGCGATAGACGCGGGTGGCGTTGGCCCAGCTCGCTTCGGCCACCTCGGCCGGGGCCAGCCCCTTGGCCTCGGCCACCGCCGCGCCCACCACCGTCACCAGCGCCGGCCGGTTGGGACGGCCCCGGTGCGGGACGGGGGCCAGGTACGGCGCGTCGGTCTCGGTCAGCAGCCGGTCGATGGGGCACAGGGCGGCCGCTCGGCGGACGTCGTCGGCCGACGGGAAGGTGATGATCCCCGAGAACGACAGGTAGCCGCCCCGGTCGAGACAGCGGCGAGCCTCGTCGGGGCCGCCGGTGAAACAGTGGAACACGGTGGCCGGGGGAAGCCCCTCGGCGTCGAGGACGGCGAACGTGTCCTCCCACGCTTCACGGGTATGCACGACCAGCGCCTTGTCGTGGCGGTGCGCCAACGCAATCTGGGCCTCGAAGGCCTCGAGTTGGCGGGGTCGGGGCGAATGGTCGTAGTGGTAGTCGAGACCGCATTCGCCCACGGCCACCACTTCGGGTTCGGCCAGGAGCGCTTCGATCTCGTCGAGGCCGCCGTGACGGGCGTCGTGGGGGTGCAGCCCGGCGGTGGCCCAGACCGCGTCCGGGTGGCGGCGAGCGTTGGCCACGGCCGCCGCCGACGAGGCCACGTCCGTGCCGATCGTGACCAGCCGCGCCACCCCGGCGCCGGCGGCGTCGGCCACGACGGCGTCGGCCTCGACAACATCGTCGGGCAGGTGGCAGTGGTCGTCGGTCCAACGGACCGCGTCGTTCCCGCCATGGGGCTGCGCCCCACCGCGCTTGCCACCGGGCGAGCTGGCGCTCGCGCCGTCGGCCTGAAGCGCTCGCTGCGCTCTCGCTCCAGACGGCATCGGGACCCGACGCTACCGCCCCGTCGCCGGTCGGCAGCCAGCGGCGAGGGTCCCAGGACGCGGGGATGAGCGGACGAAGACGTCCCGTCAGGGCCGCCACGCCGCCGGCGACAGGCTGCGGAGACCGAGCGGAGCGACGCCCGCAGCCGACCGGCCAGCTCGATCAGGCAGGGGTGATCCGGGGGAAGAGCGGCTCGCCCTTGGTGACGGGCAGACCACCCGGGTAACGGCCCCATCGGGCCGCCTCGGGCAGGCGCTCGTCGGCCGGCGAGCCCGCCAGGCCGAGGCGTGCCCACAGCGTGGCCGCCGCCGTCGGGATCGCCGGCACGGCGAGGATGGCGACGATTCGCAGCGCTTCGAGGGCGTCGCCAAGGACGGCGTCGACGGCGGGGCCGGGCGAAGCCTTCCACGGTTCGTTGGCCTCGAGATAGGCGTTGGTCTCGCGCACCAGCCGCCAGCTGGCCTCGAGTGCGACCGACGGCGCCACATCGGCCCAGGCCCGGGCGGCGTCGGCGTAGACCGCGGCGGCGACGGCGGCCAGGGGGCTGTCGGGGCGGGGGGCGGGCCCGGTGCCGCCGCACTTCTTGGCCACCACGGTGGCGACCCGGGCGAGCAGGTTGCCGACGTTGTTGGCCAGGTCGGTGTTGTAGCGGTCGACCATCCGCTCGTAGCTGAAGTCGCCGTCGGGCCCGACGGGGGTGTCGCGCAAGAAGTGGTGCCGGAAGCCGTCGACGCCGAAGTCGGCGACCAAGTCGGCCGGCGCGATCTGGTTGAGGCGGGTCTTGCTCATCTTCTCGCCGCCGACCAGGAGGAAGCCGTGCACGTTGACCTGCGCCGGCGGCGCCAGCCCGGCGGCCATCAGCATCGCCGGCCAGTACACGCAGTGGAACCGCAGGATGTCCTTGCCGATGAGGTGGTGCACGATCGGCCACCACTCACCGAAGCGTGCGGGGTCGTCCCCGTAACCGACCGCGGTGGCGTAGTTGGTGAGGGCGTCGAACCAGACGTAGGTGACGTGGTCGGGGTCCCAGGGGATGGGCACGCCCCAGGTGATCGACCGCCGGCTGATCGAGAAGTCGTCCAGGCCCTGGCGGATGAAGCCCAACGCCTCGTTGCGCTTCGACTCGGGCTGTACCGCGGTGGGGTCGGCCTCGTACCAGTCGAGCAACGGTTGCTCGAACTTGGACAGCTCGAAGAAGTAGTTCTCCTCGGTGAACACCTCGACCGGTCGGTCGTGGATCGGGCAGTTGCCGGCGGCGCCGCTGCCCGGTGTGGCCGCCAGGAGGTCGGCCTCGGCGTAGTACGCCTCACACGGCACGCAGTACAGGCCCTCGTAGGCGCCCTTGTGGATGTAGCCGTTGTCGTAGGCGGCCTGCAGCAGGGTCTGCACGGCGGTGAAGTGGCGGGGCTCGGTGGTGCGGATGAAGTCGTCGTTGCTGATGTCGAGCTGCGCCCACGCCTGGCGGAAGCGGTCGCTGGTGCGGTCGGCCATCTCCTTGGGCGACAGGCCGTTGGCCTCGGCCGCCCGCTGGACCTTGAGGCCGTGCTCGTCGGTGCCGGTGAGGAAGAAGACGTCGTCGCCCAGGAGCCGGTGCCAGCGGGCCAGGGCGTCGGCGACGACCGTGGTGTAGGCGTGGCCGATGTGGGGGGCGTCGTTGACGTAGTAGATCGGCGTCGTGACGAAGTAGCGGCCCACGGCCCCAACCTTAGGGGCGCCCACCACGGCGCCGGCCGGCGTTAGCCCGCCCTCATCCCCCGCAATGCACGGAGGTCGCCGTCGGTTTCGTCGCCGGCCGGCGCCAGCCCCCGTTCGAGGCGGATGGCCTCGACCGCGTCGAGGCGCTTCTGGAGCTGACGGCGCCGCGTGCCGGCCAGCTCGTCGTAGGTGCTCTGCACCGTCCCCAGTTGCTTGCCCAGCTTGTCGACGTGCTCGGAGAACTTCTCCCATTGCTCGCCGAAGGCCCCGAGGGCCTGGAGGATCTCGTCGCTGGCCCGGTCGAGCAGGAAGCAGTCGATGGCTTGGCGGATCACCCCGAGCACGGCGAAGAGCGTGAACGGCGAGCACAGCACGACCCGTTGGCGCAGGGCGAGGTCGGCCAGGCCAGGGTCGTTCTCGTGGATGAAGCCGTACACCGACTCGTTGGGGATGAACAACAGCAGGTACCCCGGCGTGGTGGCGGGGTCGGCGTAGCCCCGTCCCGAGAGCTCCTTGACCCGGGCCCGGACGTCGCGGAGGAAGGCCGTCCGGGTCGCCTCCCGTTGGGCGTCGTCGACCGCGGCGAGGTGGCGCAGGTAGTTGTCGGCCGGGAACTTCACGTCCATGTGGAGCTCGAGGTCACGGGGCAGCAGGAACGTGAAGTCGGGGACGGTGCCTCCCCGCAGCGCGGTCTGCTTGCGGTAGTTGACCCCTTCGAGCAGGCCCGCCAGGCGCAGCACGTCGTCGGCCATGCGCTCGCCCCACTGCCCCCGCGCCCGGGGGCTGGCCAGGGCGTCGCGCAGGCCCTGGGCGGTGTCGGTGAGCTGGCTGGTGGCCCGCACCGATTCGCCGAGGCGGCCCATGAACTGGGCGTGCTGTTCGCTGCGGTCCTGTTGGAGGCGGGCGACCAGGTCGCCCACCCGTTGCAGGTGCCCGGCCATGTCGCCCATGCGGGCCTCGATGGCCCGGCTGCGCAGGTCGAGCTCGCGCTCGCCGGCGTGCACCTGGGCGCTCAGGCGTTCGCCGGCGACGGCGACGACGGAGTCGACCGCAGCCCTCACGGTGGCGTCCCGATCGGCGGCGGCGTGACGGCGCAGGTGGGTGCCGGCCACGCGCGCCACCACCAGCGCGCTGACGGCGGCGCCCACCACCACGGCGGCTACGAGGGCGACGATGACCATGGCGCGAGTATGCCGACGGGGTGTGACAGCGGTGGGGATGGAGGAGCGCCGGCGGCCCCGGCACGACGGCCGTCCGCTACCGGGCGGGGCCCTCGCCCAGCAGCCAGGGCCGCACCAGCACCCGGCTGGCCCGGGGCGCGCCGGGGACGTAGAAGAACGTCACCGCCCGGGGCCGCCCGGGACCTCGGGCATAGAGGTCCACCTCCTCGACCACCGGTTCCCGCCGGGGGGCCTCGAGCATGTCGCGCACCCCCAACATGGCGGCGCCGAGGAAGGCGGCCCCGCCCATGCCGCCGCGCCATCCCGGCGCCGCCGCGACGGCGGGCTGGGCGGGCACGTTACGGAGCCGTTCGGCGCCGGTGCCGTCGCCGCGGGCCAGTCGGGCACGGGTGACGGGGTCGTAGAGGTCGTCGAGATCGAGCGCGGCCGGGCTCGTGGTGGGGTCGTCGGCGAACCCGTCGAGGGCCGGTCCGGGCGCCGTACCGTCAGCCTCGGGCAGGCTCGGGACGCGACTCCCGGACGGGTTGGGGCCCTCTTCGCCGTCGCCGCCGCCAGACCGCGGGCGGCCGCCGGCGGAAACAGGAGCACAGCGACGCCCGGGACCGGCCATGTAGAGAGGCTACGGGCGGCAGCGGCGGCGAGCCTGGCGCGGCGTTGCCGGCCGGCTACCGCTTCAGGTCGGTGGCCAACGCGTAGGCGTGCCGTTTGGCCACGCCCAACGAGGTGGCGACGAGGGCCGAGGCGTCGCGCACCGACAGCCCATCAGCGAGGGCGTCGCGCAGGGCGGCCACGACCTGGTCGTCGGTGCTGGGGCCCGGGGCCGGCGCCCCTTCGACGACGAGCACGATCTCGCCCCGGGGAGCGCTCTCGTCAGCCCATCGGCCGGCCTCCGCCAAGGTGCCCCGCCACACCTCCTCGTGGAGCTTGGTCAGTTCCCGGGCCACCGCCACCTGTCGGTCGGGCCCGAACGCGGCGGCCAGGTCGGCCACCGTGCGGGCCAGCCGGTGCGGCGCCTCGTAGAGCACCATCGTCCGGTCCTCGTCGGCCAACGTGGCCAGGCGCGAGGCCCGGCCCGGGCCTCGCCGGGGCAGGAACCCCTCGAACACGAACCGGCCGGCGGGCAGGCCCGAGGACACCAGCGCGGTGATGGCGGCCGACGGGCCGGGCACCGCCTCGACCCGGGCGCCGGCGTCCAGCGCGGCGCGCACCAGCCGCTCGCCGGGGTCGGAGATCGCCGGGGTACCGGCGTCGGTGACCACCACGATCCGGGCACCCTGGGCCAGCCGGGCCACGATCGCGGGGATCTGGGCCGCTTCCGTGTGGTCGTCCACCCGCCACAACGGCCCCCGGCGGACGATGCCGCCCAGCTCCAACAGCTTGCCCGTGCGCCGGGTGTCCTCGCAGCAGATGAGGTCGGCGGAGCCGAGCTCGGCGGCGGCCCGGGGTGACAGGTCGCCCAGGTTGCCGATCGGGGTGGCAACGAGGACGAGTACCCCGCCCAGGTTCACCGGCCGACGACCAGGACACCCGGAGCCGGCGTCATCCCTTTATCTCGAGGCGGTCCCCGGTGGTGAGGCCCCAGTGAGCGAACGTACCGGCCTCCGCCTCGATGACGCCGTGGGCTTTGACCACCGGCGGGCTCACCCGCCACGGCCGCATGGTGGTGGTGCGCAGCACGACCATGTCACGGTCGACGAAGGCGACGTCGATGGAGAAGCGCATGAACATCGTGTGCACCGAGCGTGTCGGCCGGATCAGCATCGCCCCTTCGATGCCGTCGCGCCCTAGGAGGCCGCGAAGGCGCGCCGGGCCGGTCCCGGCCTCTTCGAGCACCGCCAGGACCTCACCGTCACGCAGCAGCCATGCCACGGCACCTCCCTTTGGTGACGACTAGACGTTGAAGCGGATCTCGAGCACGTCGCCGTCCGCCACCACGTAGTCCTTGCCCTCCACCCGGAGCTTGCCCACCTCCCGGGCCTTGGCCCACGAGCCCAGGTCGAGTAGCTCGTCCCAGTGGATCACCTCGGCTCGGATGAAGCCGCGTTCGAAGTCGGAATGGATGACGCCAGCGCACTGCGGCGCTTTCCATCCGGCCCGGAAGGTCCACGCCCGTGACTCCTTGTCCCCGGTGGTGAGGAACGTGCGCAGCCCCAGCAGGTCGTAGGCGGCGTGCACGAACCGGGGCAGCGCCCCCTCGCCCAGCCCGTAGGCGTCGAGCAGCTCGGCGCGGTCGTCGCCGTCGAGCCGGGCTGCTTCGGCCTCGAGCTGGACGCACATCCCGATCACCTCGACCGCCGCGGCGGAGCCGCCCGAGCCGGTCAAGCCGTCGGCGAAGGCAGCCACGACGGGCCCCAGCACCGCATCGAGGTCGCCGGACACCTGGGTCTCGTCGACGTTGACCACGGCCAGGACGGGCCGGTTGGTAAGCAGGAACCACGACCGCAGCCGGGCCCGGTCCTCGGCCGGCAATGACGAGCGGTACAACGGCGTCCCCTCGGCCAGGGTGGCATGGGCGGCTTCGAGGGCCGAGATCTCGCCCGCCAGCGACCGGTCGGCCCGAGCGACTTTGCGCCGCTTGTAGATCTGGCTCTCGACGGTCTCGAGATCGGCCAGGCTGAGCTCGAGCTCGAGCACGCTCAGGTGCTCGAGGGGGTCGGACAAGCCGGGCACGTCGGGGTCCTCGAATGCCCGCAGCACGTACACCACCGCGTCGGCCTCGCGGATGTGGGACAGGAAGCGGTTCCCCAGCCCCTCACCCTTGCTCGCCCCTTCGACCAGTCCCCCGATGTCGACGAACTGCACGCTCGCGGGCACGACGTTGCGGCTGTTGGACATCGCCGCCAGCCGGTCGAGACGCCCGTCGGGCACCTTGGCCACGCCGACGTTGGGGTCGGTGGTGGCGAAAGCGTAGGGAGCGGCGAGCGCGCCGCCGCCAGCCAGCGCGTTGTACAACGAGGACTTGCCGGCGTTGGGGAGACCGACGAAACCGAACCGCTCCATCGGGCGCGAGGGTACTGTGACCAGCCGGCTCTGCTGGCCCCGGCGCCCTCGGACGACGGCTGCCACCGGTTGCCTAGGCTTGCCCGGTGGACCCCCTCGCCGCCCTCGAGCGCATCGTCTACCTCCTCGACCGCTCACTGGCCCCGGCCCCCAAGGCCAAGGCCTTCCTGCGGGCCGCCGACGTCGTGCGCTCGACGGGCCCCGACGAGCTGCGCGCCCTGCACGCCGAGGGCCGCCTGAAGGACCTCCCCGGCGTCGGTGACTCCACCGGCGCGGCCATCGCCGAGGCGCTGGCGGGCAAGGTCCCGGCCTACCTGGCCCGGCTCGAGGCCGACACCGTCATCGATGTCGGTGAGGGGGCGACGGTGCGGGCCGCCCTGCGAGGCGACTGCCATACCCACTCGTTGTGGTCCGACGGCGGCGCCCCCATCGAGGTGATGGCCCGCACCGCGATGTCGCTCGGTCACGAGTACATGGTGCTGACCGACCACTCGCCCCGGCTGACGGTGGCCCACGGCCTCTCGCCCGAACGACTGGCCGATCAGCTGGTCGAGGTGGCCCGGGTCAACGACGAGCTGGCCCCGTTCCAAGTGCTCACGGGGATGGAGGTCGACATCCTCGAGGACGGGACGCTCGACCTGGCCGACGACCTCCTCGCCGGCCTCGACGTCGTAGTGGGGTCGGTCCATTCGAAGCTGTCGATGCCGGAGCGGGACATGACCGTGCGCATGGTGCGGGCGGTGGCGAGCCCGCACGTCGACATCCTCGGCCACTGCACCGGGCGCAAGGTCCCCGGCCCCGGCGGCCGGGGCCGTCCTCAGAGCACGTTCGACGCCGAGCTGGTCTTCGCCGCCTGTGCCCGCTTCGACACCGCGGTCGAGATCAACTGCCGGCCCGAACGCCAGGACCCGCCCGACGACCTCCTCGAGGTGGCCCTGGAGTGGGGCTGCAAGGTCTCGATCGATACCGACGCCCACGCCCCCGGCCACCTCGAATGGCAGGCCTACGGCTGCGACAAGGCCGCCCGCCACGGCATCGGCCCCGACGAGATCGTCAACACGTGGCCGGCGGAAGAGCTCCTCGCCTGGGCCGGCGGCCACAACGAGGGGTACTGAGGGCGACCGCAGCGAGCCCTTCAGGCCGACCGGGCGACCCGGCTCGCCGGGCGGCGATGGGTTGTGGGGCGCAGCCCCACGACAAGTAGGGTCGTTCCCCTCATGTCGAAGAAGACCACCAAACGCAAGATCAAGGCCCGCCGCAACAAGGCCAACCACGGGCGCAAGCCCAACGCCGGCCGCGGCTAGCGCCGGACCGGTCTCGCGACATCGCTGAGCAGGACCAGCGATGACGCCCCAGCAGGTCCCGTCGGCGCCGGCCGAGGCCATCGTCGACGTCATCCACGGTGCCGAGGTCCACGACCCGTACCGGTGGCTGGAAGACGGTGACTCGCCTGAGACCCGGGCATGGGCCGAGGCTCAGAACGCGCGGGCACGGGCCGAGTTCGCCTCGCCCACCCGCGACCATCTCCACCGCCGGCTGACCGAGCTGTGGGCGGCCGGCACGGCGGGGGCGCCGACGGTACGAGGGGCGACGGTGTTCTCCCTCGACCGCTGGGGCGACCACGACCAGACCGTGCTGGTGACCCGGCCGCTGGCCGACGGTCCCCACCCGCCGACGGTCGTGCTCGACCCGGCGGCGACGGCCGGCGACACCACCACCGCCATCGACTGGTACCAGCCGAGCTGGGACGGTCGCCTGGTGGCCTACGGGCTGTCGGCCGGCGGGGACGAACGCTCGACGCTGCGGGTACGCGACCTCGGCACCGGTCACGACCTCGACGACGTGGTCCCCCATACCCGGGCGGCGTCTGTCGGGTGGCTGCCCGACGCCTCGGGGTTCGCGTACACCCGCTACGCCGCCGGGGGCGACTACGACCGGCACGTCTTCTGGCACCGGCTCGGCGCCGACTGGCACGACGACGACGTGCTCTTCGACGAGCTGGACGAACCCACCGCCTGGCCCGAGGTGTCCCTGTCCGCGGACGGCCGCTGGGCCCTGGTGCAGGTGGAGTTGGGATGGAGCCGCAGCGACGTCTTCCTCTACGACCGCGACCTCGGCACCCGGCACACCGTCGTGGCCGGCCACGAGGCCCGTTCGTGGTTCTCGGTGGACGAGGCCCGTCACCGCCTGGTGGGCACCACCACCCTGGGCGCCAACCGGGGCCGGGTCGTCGAGGTCGGGTTGCCGGGTGGAGCCGACGCCGCCATCGGCCCCGACCGCTGGCGGGACCTGGTGCCCGAAGGGGAGGCGGTGATCGAGGCGGTGGCGGTCACCGCCGGGTCGCTGTTGATCGCCACCGCCTGGGACGGTGCCGCCGCCGTGGCCTGCCACGCACCGGACGGCGCCGGGGGCCGACCGGTGCCCCTGCCTGACCTGTGCTCGCTAACCGGGCTGGCCGGTTCGCGCCACGCCGACGAGGCCGTCGTCGGCCTCACCAGCTACACCCGTCCCAGCGCGCTGTTCCGCTGGCACGGCGCCGGCGACGGCCTCTCGCCGTTGAGCGACCTGCCCGGTCCGTCGGTGCACCCAGCGCGCTCGGTGGAGCTCCTCGAGTACCCGTCCACCGACGGCACTTCGGTCCCGCTCTATCTGCTGCGCCCGGCCGGCGCCGACGCCGACGCCAGGGGCGTGCCGGCGAGCCCACGCCCCACAGTGCTCACCGGCTACGGAGGCTTCGGCATCGCCATGGGGCCGGCCTACAGCCCCCTGGCGGTGGCCGTGCTCGAACAAGGGGGCCAGGTCGCCGTGGCCTGCATCCGGGGTGGCAGCGAGAAGGGCGAGTCCTGGCACCACGCCGGCCGGCGTGAGCGCAAGCAGCAGGTGTTCGACGACTTCGCCGCCGCCGCCGACTGGCTGGTGGCCCGCGGGCTCACCACGCGGGCGCAGTTGGCGGTGCGGGGAGGGTCGAACGGCGGCCTGCTGGTGGCGGTCATGGCCACGCAACGGCCCGACCTGTGCCGGGCCGTCGTGTGCGCGGTGCCCTTGACCGACATGGTCCGCTACCCGCGCTTCCTGATCGCCAAGCTGTGGGTGCCCGAGTACGGCGACCCCGAGGTGGCCGAGGAGTTCGCCTGGCTGTACGCCTACTCGCCGTACCACCACGTCGTCGACGGTGTCTGCTACCCGGCGACCCTGGTGCTCACCGGCGAGGAGGACTCCCGGGTCGACCCCGCCCACGCCCGCAAGTTCGCCGCCCGGCTCCAGGCGGCGACGGCCTGCGGCGACGACCGGCCGGTGCTGGTGCGCATCGAATCCCGCGCCGGCCACGGCGCCGGCAAGCCGGCGTCGCGTCAGGCCGACGAGAGCGCCGACGTTCTCGCCTTCCTGGTCGGCCAGCTCGGGATCGGCTGAGCGGCCCGGTCCATCCGGCGCCAGGCCCGCTCCGGCACCCGGTCTCGTCGTGGGCCCAGTTCCGTGTGCACCCACGGCGACAGGTGACGTGTGGAGCGGCATGGTCCTCGGGGCTGGTCCCTGCCCGCGATCGCTCTGCTCGCTACGATCCCGTCGGTTCTCCGATGGGGCCCCGACGTCGTCGCGGGCCGCTCGGGATTCGGTGTGGGCACGAACGGGAGGCGTCATGTTCGCGAGAAGGGCTTGCCTTGCCGGGGCGGCCATGCTGGTCGCCGCGACCGTCCTCGTCCTCGTCCCGGGCGTCGCCCAGGCCGGGGTGGCCGCCTCTTCCACGGTCGAGTTCCCAGCGACGGTCACCGTCGGCCAGACCGGCCTGGCTGCGTCCATCGTGGTCGAGAACAAGAACACCCCGCCCGACAACGGGACACCGAACATCGTGTGCAACTTCGGCGACGGGCCCCCGTGCCCGGCTGGCGACCCCGGCATCACCCTGACCCCGTCGTGTGGCCAGCAGGCGCTGTTCTCGTGCCCGCCGGCATCGGCTGACGCCGGAGTCTTCACGCTCTCCCCGACGGCCACCGGTTCACCGGGCGGCGGGTGCCCCAACGCGCTCTTCAGCGTCGCCTTGATCGACCCGGTGCTGGGGACGTACCGGTTCACCCCCCAGCCGGCGAACTCCCACGTCGCCTTGGCCAGCTCCGGCATCAGCTGTCGGATCAACTTCGCCATCAGCGTGGCCAAAGCGCCGACAATCGACGCCAACCCCGGACTGCCCGGAGTCCAGACGGCCCAGCTCGCGTTCCACACCCAGCACAACCTGGCATCGGGCACGGCGACGACCAGCGTCGGCAGTGGCACGGTGACGGTGCAGGCGCCAGCCCTGGCCATCGCCACCACCGCCTCTCCCGACGTTCAGGTCCTGGTGGGCCAGATGACCGACACGGCGGTGGTGTCGGGCCGGGTCGCGCCGGCTGGCGGGGCGACCATCACGTTCCGGCTCTACGGACCGAACGACGCCACCTGCACGACGGCCCCGGTGTTCCAGTCGGTCGTCTCCTACCCCGTGGCCGGCGGACCGGTCACGTCAGCGCCGTTCACGCCCACCCAAGCCGGGACCTACCGGTGGGTCGCGGCCTACAGCGGCGACGCCAACAACGCGCCCGTCACCGGTGTCTGCAGCGACCCCGCGGAGTCGGTGGAGGCGACCGTCGGCCCCCCCGGCGGCCAGCTGGTCACGCGGCTGTCGGGCCCGGACCGGATCGAGACCGCCATCGCCGCCTCCCAAGACCGCTTCGGGGCCGACGCTGCCGGCGCCGTCGTCGTCGCCCGGGCTGACGCCTTCCCCGACGCCCTGGCCGGTGCCCCCCTGGCTGCGGACCGCTCCGGTCCACTGCTGCTGACCGGCAGCGCCGGCCTCGATGCCCGCACCGCCACCGAGATCGACCGGGCCCTGCCGGCGGGCGGGGCCGTGCACGTCCTCGGCGGCTCCGCCGCCCTCAGCCCGGCGGTGTCCGACGCCCTCGTGGCCTCGGGCTACAACGTTGTCCTCTACGACGGCGCCGACCGCTACGAGACCGCGGCGATCATCGCCACCGCCGGCCTCGACACCCCGGGCACGGTCCTGTTGGCCACCGGCACCGGGTTCGCCGACGCCCTCGCCGGCGGGGCCGCGGCCGCCAACGTCGGGGCCGCCGTGCTGTTGACCAACGGCTCGGTCATGCCCGCGGCCACTGCGTCCTACCTGGCCCTCAACCCGCCCACCGCCCGCTTCGCCCTCGGCGGGCCAGCG
Source organism: Acidimicrobiia bacterium (assembly GCA_052387955.1). Taxonomy (GTDB): domain Bacteria; phylum Actinomycetota; class Acidimicrobiia; order Acidimicrobiales; family JACDCH01; genus JBQTIQ01. Next base: position 37,896 of record JBQTIQ010000085.1, read on the forward strand.
GCCGCCGCCGACCCGACCGCCACCCCCCTGGTCGGCACCGACCGCTACCACACGTCTCGGCTCGTGGCCGAGGAGTTCTTCGTCGACGTCGCCCTGCGCACCGCCGGGTTCGCCTCCGGCGTCAACTTCCCCGACGGGCTGGCCGGCGGCGCCCACGTCGCCCGCTCGGCCAATCCCGGGCCGCTCCTGCTGGTGCAGCCGGACGCGGTGCCCGCCACCGTCGGGGAGTACCTCACCGCCCGCCGGGCGGCCATCGAGAGCGGGTTCCTCTACGGCGGCCCGATCGCCGTCGACGAGCCGACCCGCCAAGCCCTCGAGGCCGCTATCAGCTGACCGCTCACCGGTGGCCCCCCCGCCGAGCCACCCAGGCAGGAGGCGACGCCCGTAGCCCACTGGCCGGCTGGGCTTAGTCCTCGTAGATGGGCGCCTCGGCCCACTTGAAGATCACGAGGTGGTCGATGACCTCGTCGACCTCGTCTTCGGGGCCTTCCCACATCTCCATTACCTGGTCACGGCTACGGCGGCCGGCGAAGATCCGCATGAGCTCGTAGTCGTCGGTACGCAGCTCGAGCTGGGTCTCCCCCGCCCCCATCAGCCAGTGCCCGCCGTCGCCGACGACGAAGGCCGCCGGCCAGCCGGACTTCATCCACTTGCGCCCGAGGTTGTTCACGATCCGGGTCACGCAGATCCGCACGGCGTCGACGTCCCGGGCGCCGGGACGCCCGAGCGTGGTCCGGATGTCCTGCTCGTGGTTCCACTGGTCGGCGGCGAGGCGGAAGTCGGCCTGGTCGCCCAAGGCGTCGAGGGCTTCGACGAGCTTCGTCCCGTTCGCCGCCAGCTCGGCCACGACGTCGGCGAAGGAACGACCGGCGCGCTCGGCCACCTGGCGGGAGGTCCAGGCGTCGGTGCCGACGCCTTCGACCCGTCCGGCGAGGACGTCGGCGGCGACGCCGGCCTGGTGGGCGTAGACGTCCTTGACCGTCCATCCCGGGGTGCCCTGGACCGGCGTCGCCGACGTTCCGTCGTCGATGTCGGCGGCGAGGTCGGCGAGGCGCTGGAGGCCTTCGGCGTACAGGGCGGAGATGTCGGCGGAGGCCACGGCGTGCACCTTACCGTCGCCCGTACCGCCGTGCCCGCTCGCCGCAGGCGCAGACCCGAGAAGGATCTACGTCGAAGCGGCGCCGGCTCCTACCGGGTGCAGCTGGTCCTCGATCTCGTCCCGCAGGTCCAAGAACCGTGGGTCGCGCATCATGCGGGGGCTGCGGTGCTCCCCCCAGGGGACCTCGACCTCCTCGGCCACCCGCCCGGGCCGGGCCCTCAGCACGTAGACCCGCTGCGAGAGGTAGACCGCCTCGGTCACGTCGTGGGTGACCATGAGGATGGTGGCGCCGGTGCGGGCGCGGACCTGCAGGAGGAAGTCCTGCATCGACCGCTTGGTCTGGGCGTCGAGGGCGCCGAAGGGTTCGTCGAGCAACAGCACGTCGGGCTCGGGGGCCAGGGCCCGGGCGATCGCGACCCGTTGCCGCATTCCCCCCGACAGCTGTCCCGGCCGGTGCCCGGCGAACTCGGCCAGGCCCATGATCCCCAACAGCTCCTCGACCCGGGCACGGCGTTCGGGCTTGGCCCAGCGGGCACACTCGAGCCCGAAGGCGATGTTGTCGGCCACCGACTTCCAGGGGTAGAGCGAGTAGCTCTGGAACACCATGCCGCGGTCGGGGCCTGGGCCGACCACGAGGTCGCCGTCCACCCGCACCTCGCCGGAGGTGGCGGTGTCGAGCCCGCCGACGATGTTCAGCAGCGTCGACTTCCCGCAGCCCGAGGCGCCGACGATGCAGACCAGCTCGCCGTCCTCGACGTGCATGTCGACGCCGTCGAGGGCGACCACTGGCTCGGCTCCCCGCCGGGCGGTGAAGGACTTCGTCAGGGCGGCGACGGTGAGTGCGGTGCCTATCAACGGCTGCCTTCCGACCAGGGAGCGGTGCGCCGGCGCAGGGCCCGCAGGAAGAGGTCGCTGGCCAACCCGATCAGGGCGAAGACGATCAGCACCGCGAACATGGTGTCGACCTGCCGGAAGCGCTGGGCCCGCACCACCCGGAAGGCCAGGCCCTCCTGGGCGGCGAGGAGTTCGGCCACCACCAACATGAGCCAGCCGGCGGCAAGGTTGACGCGGGCGACGTCGATGATCCCGGGGTAGCTGTGGGGCAGCACCACCCGCCACAACACCGTGAACCGGCTGGCGCCGAGCGTGTAGGAGGCGTCGACGAGTTCCTGGGGTACGGCCCGGGCGACGTCGGCGATCATGAGGATGTTGAAGAAGACGGTCCCCACCACGATCAGGGCGATCTTGGGTGCTTCGTCGATCCCGAGCCAGAGCAGGAACAACGGGGTCAGGGCGCTGGCGGGGATGTAGCGCAGCAGCCCCATCTGGGGTTCGAGGAACGCTTCGGCCGAGCGGAAGCTGCCGACCAGCACCCCGAGGACGACACCGAGGGCCAGGCTGATCCCGTAGCCGATGCCGATCCGGGTGGTGCTGGCGATGAGGTCGTCGACCAGCAGGCCCGACCGGTACAGCTCGACGCCGGCCCGCCACGTGTCAGCCGGTGTCGGCAGGAGGAACGAGTCGCTGCCCATGGCGGTGGACACCGCCGTCCAACCGCCGAGGAGGAGGACGACGCCGAGGATGCCGAGCCCGAGCGACAACGACGCCGGGATCTCGCCCCGGAGCCGCAGCACCGCCCGTTGCCGGCGGCCTCTTACGTTGGCATTCCCTGGCCACGCAGGCCGCGCTCGGCCGCGCCTGCGCTGGCGCTCCGGCGCTCGCATCTCCGGCGACGCAGGCCGCGCTCGGCCGCGCCGGCGCTGGCGCTCCGGCGCTCGCACCTCCGACGGCGAGGCCGGGGGCGGCGGCGCGATGCTCACCCGCCTCCTCGCTCGACGAAGTTCTCGGTGAAGCTGGCATCGAAGAGGCCGTCGGTGGGCGCCTCCTGTTCGGTGAGGCCGGCGGAGACCAGGAACGGGTTGATGAGCCGGGCGGTGTAGCGCAGCGACGAGGTGTCGTCACCGTCGTCGAAGGCGGCCAACGCCTCCTCGGCGGAGAAGATCGTCGTGCCGTCGGCGAAGCTCTGGTACTCCTCGGGCGACAGGTCGGCGGCGGCGGCCAGGATGGCCAGCGATTCCTCCGGGTTGTCCTCGATGTAGTCGAGGGTCGCGTACCAGGCGTCCACCAGGGCCTGCACGTCGCCCGGGCGCTCCGCGATCAGCTCCGGGGTGACGACGATGTGGTCGGAGATGGTCCCCGGGAAGTCGGCGCTGCTGAACAGCACCTTCGAGCCCGGCCGCTCGAGGGCGGCGAGCGTGAACGGGGCGAACACCCCGACGCAGTCGAACTCCCCGGCGGCGAACCCGGCGGCGGCGGCGTCGGTGAGCACTCCCCGGAAGTCGATGTCGGACTCGCTGAGGCCGACCGAGTCGAGGCCCTGCAGCAGGAGGAAATGGTCGACGACTCCCTGCTCGGCGGCGATGGTCTTGCCCGCCAGCGCCTCGATGGAGGTGATCGACTGGTCGCAGATGACGGCGTCGTTGCCGGTGGAGTTGTCGTTGGTGACGACGATGACCTGTTCGTCGCCCGCCGCCACCGCGAACATCGTGTCGTTGAGCGTCTGGGTGTTGCCGTCGAGCTGACCGCCGGCCATGGCATCGAGCGAGCCGAGGTAGTCGGCGAAGAACCGCAGCTCGACATCGAGGCCGTGCTCCTCGAAGATGCCGGCCTGATCGGCCACCGCCAAGGGGAACCATCCGGGCCAGGCCGAGTAGCCGAGCACCAGTTCCTCGCCGCTGAGCCCGGCGGCGCCGCTGCGGCTCGCGCTGGCGTCGCTCGTGCCGGCGGCCGACCCCGACGCGTCGCCTCCGGCAGGGCCGCTGGTCTCGTCATCGCCGCAGGCGGCGAGGACGACCATGAGGGCAGCGACGACAGCCAGCAGATGGTGGGCCCGGGTGCGCATGGGGGTGACCGTTGCACGCCGCGGTTCCGGTCGAATGTCCATCGAAATTCGGTGACGTGAACAACTCCTGTCCACAATCTGACTTCAGGCGTAGGGATATGGTCGGCTGATGGCTGAGCCACCGGCGTTCCCCGGCCACGCAGGCCGGACCGGACCGCGCCTGCGCTTGCGCTCCGGCGCTCGCACCGACAACGTGATCGGCACATGACCGTTCATGCTCGGGGGCTGCGCCCCCGGACCCCATCCTCGCCCGGCTCGCTGGCGCTCGCACGGTCGACCGGTCACTGCCGGTGATCGCAAGCGATGGTGCACCAGTGACCGTTCATGCTCGGGGGCTGCGCCCCCGGACCCCATCCTCGCCCGGCTCGCTGGCGCTCGCACGGTCGACCGGTCACTGCCGGTGATCGCAAGCGATGGTGCACCAGTGACCACGGC
>JBQTIQ010000086.1:0-14977 GCA_052387955.1 Acidimicrobiia bacterium
TCTACCAGGCCGACGACCGCCCAGCGCCGGCCGGGCGCCCGTGGCTGCTGGTGAACATGATCTCCTCCCTCGACGGCGCCGTCGCCCTCGACGGACGGTCGGGCGGCCTGGGCTCCCCGGGGGACCGTCGGGTGTTCGCTGCGGTACGGGCCCTCGCCGACGTCGTGCTGGCCGGCGCCGGGACCGTGAGGGCCGAGGGCTACCGGCCGCCCCGGTGCGCCCCGGCGGCCCGCGACGCGAGGGTCGCCCGTGGGCTCTCCCCCGCCCCCCGCCTGGCGGTGGTGTCGGGATCGCTCGAGCTGAGCCCGACCGCGCCCTGGCTGGCGGACGCCGATGCCGACAACCGCCCGATCATCTTCACGGCCCGGACGAGCCCCGCGGACCGGCGCCGAGCTCTGGAGGCGACAGCCGACGTCCTGGTAGCGGGCGACGAGCAGGTCGACCTTGCCGCGGCGCTGGGGAGGCTCGGCCAGCGAGGGGCGAGGGTCGTCGTCTGTGAGGGTGGGCCCGTGCTCAACGCCGGCCTCGCGGCCCACGGGCTGGTCGACGAGCTGTGCCTGTCCCTGGCCCCCCTCCTGGTCGGCGGGTGCGGTACCGGCATCGTCAATGGCGACCTCGGGGCCCCAACGTCGTTGCGCCTCGCCCGGCTACTGGAGGAGGACGGTGCCCTGTTCGCCCGCTACGTCGTGTAGCTGGGCGGCTCCGGGCCGGCCGGGCCGTTCGTGCCTGCCCGGTGCTCAGGCACCGCTACCGGCCGGGCCGGGCACGTCGGCCTTGGCCAGCAGCGTGAGCTCGTGCTCGAAGTCGGCGGCATCGTCGAAGCCCTTGTAGACGCTGGCGAACCGGACGTAGGCCACCTCGTCGACGGCGCGGAGGCGATCGAGAACGGCGAGGCCGACCTGCTCCGATGGGATATCGCCGCCCCCGCCCAGGCGGAGCGAGTCTTCGAGCCTCTCCGCCAGCGTCTCGAGCTCGCCGGCAGCAATGGGGCGGCCCTTGGCCGCCGCCCGCAGGCCGGCGACGATCTTGTTGCGGTCGAAGGGTTGGCGTTGCCCGGAGCGCTTGACGACCATCAACGGCGCCTCCTCGACCCGCTCGTACGTGGTGAAGCGACGGCCACAGCCGAGGCATTCACGCCGTCGCCGGATACTGCGGTCGTCGTCGGCACTGCGGGAGTCGACCACCTTGTCGTCCAGGCTGTCGCACGTCGGGCACCGCACTGCGGTGACGCTACTGCGACTCCGGCAGGCGTCAGGGGCGGCCCGGAGTGGTCGCCCGAGGCCGGCAGCGGGTGCGTGGGCCCCCACCGAGGGCGTCGACGCGCCCCGTGCAGAGCCCGACCGGGGACCGACGAACGGCACCGACGGCCGGCGCTCGACGGTGGTCCCGGGCCCACGCGTACCCGGCGTCCCCGACCGGTTCACGACAGCCGCAGCCGCTGGCCCACCTGGAGGTCAGCGGTGCCGTTGAGCGCCACCAGCCGATCGACGGTGGAGCGCACATCACCGTCGGGAGCGAGATCCCGAGCGATCGTCCACAAGGTCTCGCCCGGGTGCACGACGTGAACGGGCGCGGCATTCCCGTCGGCCGGGGCGGCCGCTGTGGGCTGCGACTCCGGCCCGGCAGCCTCGGTGGCAACCGCGGCCTGAGCCGGCCCGCGAGCCGTCCCACTCGTCGCCACTGCCAGGGCGAGTAAGAGTGGGAGCAGCACCGCCACCACCAGCAGCCACGACCGACCGGGAGCGGCGGTGACATCGGCCGGGCGAGAACGGTGCCGGCCACTGCGGTCCACGCCTGGGGCAGGCCGGTGGCGCCGAGGGGCGACCTCGACCGGTGCGCGACCGGCAGCGGCAAGCGCGACGCCGCCGCTTCGGCGGTAGGCGGGGCCGGCCCCCGGTCGGGGGGGGAAATCGGACCGGTTGCCCGGCCGTTCGCTGATGGTTGTCGGGACCATGCGCCCATCCTCCCCAGGGGGTGTGACAGTCGGCGTGCAGGAAGCTCGAACCCTTGTTCGTCCATCGAAGAGGACCACGAACATGTGTTCCCCGTCAAGAGCCGGACGAACGAGTGTTTGCCTCGGGTACCGCGGTTTGCTACGTTGCGACCAAACGCACGTTCGACTTCTCGTCCGTCCGCTCGACCTGCCGGCCGAGCCCTGCTCCTCCCCTCGAGCCGCCCGCTCCACACCTCCGGAGGCCCCGTGACCGAACAGCCGCTCACCGAGCGCCAGCGCGAGATCCTGCAGATGATCGACGGCGCCATGCGCGAGCGTGGCTACCCGCCGTCGGTGAGGGAGATCGGCCACGCCGTCGGCCTCACCTCACCGTCGACCGTCCACTCCCACCTGGCAACGCTCCAGCGCCTCGGCTACCTCCGGCGCGACCCGAGCAAGCCCCGGGCGATCGAGGTCCGCTACGACCCGAACTCGGGCGCCGCCCTCGAACGCCGGCCGGTGCGCCACGTCCCGCTGGTCGGCGACGTCGCCGCCGGGACCGATGTGCTCGCCCAGGAGAACGTTGAGGAGCTCCTGCCTCTGCCGGCGGACTTCACCGGCGACGGCGACCTGTTCATGCTCCGAGTCCGCGGCGACTCGATGATCGAGGCCGGCATCCTCGACGGCGACTTCGTCGTCGCCCGCGCCCAGTCGACGGCCGAGAAGGGCGACGTCGTGGTGGCGGGGATCCCCGGCGAGGAAGCAACCGTCAAGGTCTTCCAGCGTCGAGGCGCCCGCGTCGTGCTGGCCCCGGCCAACGCCCGCCTCGAACCGATGGAGTTCGACGCTGCCGAAGTGACCGTCTTCGGGCGCGTCGTCACCGTCATGCGCCGGCTGTAACGGCCACGTCCCGACGTTAGGCCGTAGCTGGGTTCGGCGCGCCCCGGCGCTGATGCCCGACAATGGCGCGATGTCCTTCGAGCGGCGGCTGATGGGCGCGCTGGCGTCGATGGCGTGCGCCGCCGTCTCCTGCCTCGGCCTGGTGGAGCCCGGGAACGTTGCCGCCGGCGTCCTCGTCGAGCCCGCCCGGGCCCAGGACGCTGCCATCGACGATCCCGCCTTCGAGCTCCAGTGGGGCCTCATGGCCATCGGGGCGCCGGCCGTTTGGCCGGTTTCGACCGGCGCCGGTGTCACCGTCGCCGTTCTCGATTCGGGCGCCTCCCTCGATCACGAAGACCTCGCCACCCACATCGTCGGCGCCGCCACCTGCGTGGGGACCAACGGCGCCTCCGACCGCTGCGTGCCCGGCGGCCAGGACGACGACGGCCACGGCACCCACGTCGCCGGCGTCGTGGCCGCGGCGCGCAACAACGGCCGCGGCATCGCCGGCGTCGCGCCCGACGCCTCCCTGCTGATCGTGAAGGTCCTGCGGGAATCCTGCGACGCACCGGGGCCCTGCGGTGCGCAAGGCACGGCCGACGACGTGTCGGCCGGCATCCGCTATGCCGCCGACCAGGGCGCCGACGTCATCAACCTGTCGCTCGGCAGCTACAGCCAAGCCGTCTTCGGGCCGGAGTTCGACAAGGCCCTCGACTACGCCTGGGAACGGGGCGCGCTGCCGGTGGTGGCCGCCGGCAACGACGTGGCCAGCGCGTCGGGGTTCGAGGACGAGCCCGCGATCGTCGTCGGAGCCGTCGACCGCGCCAACGCCAAGTCGACCTACGCCAACGGCGTGGGCACCGCCCGCTGGGCGCTTTCGGCCCCCGGCGGCGAAGCCGACACCGTCGCCACCTGTGAGTCGGCCCCCCAGGGGATCCTCTCGACGTACTGGATCAATGGTGCCGACGGCTACGCCTGCCTCGCCGGCACGTCCATGGCGGCCCCCCATGTGGCCGGCGCCGCAGCCCTCCTGCGGGCGGCCGGGCTGTCCCCCCAGGAGACGGTCGACCGTCTGCTGGCGACCGCCGTCGACCTCGGTCCCGCCGGGCCCGACCCGGTCTTCGGCGCCGGCCGGGTCGACGTCGCCGCTGCCCTGTCGGGTGCGCCCGCCGCGGCCGCACCCGTCGCTCCCGGTGTCGGCGCGGTGCCCGCGGAGGGGGGCGTCGCCCCCGGGGCCGTACCGCCCGCCGCGCCCGACCAGCCGGCCATCGTGGAGTTTGCTGCACCCTCTGCGGGGCGCGCGGACCGAGGCCTACCCCTCGGGCGGACGCTCACCGTTGTGGTGATCGGTGTAGCCGCCGCTCTCGTGTGGTCGAAGGTGCGAGGCTCCCGCCGGCCCTGACCCGCCCGCAGTGGGCCCGGGCGGTTCAGACCTTTGCCAGCGCCGCGTCGTAGCTGGACTTCTCGCGTGCCGTCCCCAGAGAATCGGTCGAGAACTGGTCGGCGACCACTCCGTCCTTGCCGATGATGAACGTGGCCCGGATGGCGCACCCGATCTCGTCGTTGAACACGCCGTACGCTTTGGCCACGGCGCCGTGAGGCCAGAAGTCGGACAGCACTGGGAACTGGTAGCCCTTCTGTTCGGCCCACTGCTTCTGGGCGAACCGGCTGTCGCAGGAGACCGCCAGCACCTGCATGCCGGCGTCCTCGAACTGGCTGAAGTCGTCACGGAGCTGGCATAGCTCGCTCTCGCACAGCCCGCTGAAGGTGAAGGGGTAGAAGACCAGGGCCACCGTCTTGTCCCCACGGAACTTCGACAGCTGCACGCTCTCGCCGTCCTGGCCCTTCAGGGAGAAGTCGGGGGCCTCTTGGCCGATCTCGACCGTCATCGTCTTGTTCGCTCCTGGGTGTGGAAAAAGGGGGTCGTGGGCCGCACGCGGCCCTCGGGCCTGGACGCTATCCCGGCCATCTCGTCACGAGATCGTGCAAGACGGCGAACACCTTTTCCAATTCCGCCCGGCCCACCCGCTCCTCGGGAGTGTGGGCCAGCTGCGGGTCACCGGGGCCGAAGTTGGCCGCCGGCACCCCCCAGGCCGAGAACCGGGCGACATCGGTCCATCCCAACTTGGCCCGGACGTCGAGCCGGTTGCGTTCGACCAGTGCGGCCAGCACCGGGTGGTCGACGCCGGGGACCGCGGCCGGGGCGACGTCGGTGACCACGAACTCGTCCCCGGCGTCCAGGGCCGGTGCCAGCAGGCCGCGCAACCACGCCTCGGCCGCCACCGGGTCACGGTCCGGGGCGAAACGGTGGTTGAGCACGACCTTCGCCCGGTCGGGAACCACGTTGCCGGCCACGCCGCCCTCGACGGCCACGGCCTGCAACGCCTCGCGGTACTCGCAGCCGGACAGGACGGGACGGCGGCCTTCCCAGCCGTCGACCACCGCCAGTAGCCGTCCGAGCCGGTGGATGGCGTTGCGGCCCATCCACGGCCGGGCGGTGTGGGCACGGGTGCCGTGGAGCACGACCTCGGCCCGCAACGTGCCCTGGCAACCGGCCTCGACGTCGGCGCCGGTGGGCTCACCGAGCAGGGCGGCGTCGCCTTCGAGGAGGTCGGGCCGGGCCGAAAAGAGCTGGCCCAGCCCGTTGTGGACGGCGGCAACCTCCTCGGCGGCGTAGAAGACGTAGGTGAGGTCGATGGCGGGATCGGGGACGGTGCGAGCGAGTTCGAGCATGACGGCCAGACCGCTCTTCATGTCCGCCGCCCCGACCCCCCACAGCACGTCACCGTCGGTGCGGGCCTGTCCGTTGCCGGCGGCGGGCACGGTGTCGGTGTGCCCGGCCAGGACCAGCCGGTACCGCCGGCCGACGGTGGTGCGCGCCACCACGTTGTCCCCGACCCGGTCGACCACTAGCCACGGCAGGGCGCCGAGCTCGGCCTCGATGTGATCGGCGATCCCGGCCTCGTGGTGGCTCACCGAAGGGATGTCCACGAGCGCCGCGGTGCGGGCCAGGAGATCGGTCACCGAGTGCGGTGCACCCCGGCGGGGCCGCCTCCGCCCGTGCTCACGTGGTCCCGCCGTGGTCGCGCAGCACGGAGTTCAGGGCGGCCTTGTCATGTCGTGTCCCGGGCTCGAGGCGTTTGATGACCAGCACGCACGGGAGCCCGAACGTCCCGCCCGGGAACTCGCGCCGACGGGTACCGGTGACGGCCACGCACCACGGTGGCACGACGCCGCGGGAAAGCTCCTCCCCAGTGACGACGTCGATGACCGGCACCGTCCCCGAGAGGATCACGCCGGCGCCGAGCACGGCCCCGTCGCCGACACGGGCGCCGTCCACGACCATGCAGCGACTGCCGATGAAGCAGCCGTCGCCCACGATGATGGGAGCAGCCTGGGGAGGCTCGAGCACGCCCCCGATGCCGACGCCGCCCGAGAGGTGCACGTTGGCTCCGATCTGCGCGCACGAGCCGACGGTGGCCCAGGTGTCGACCATGGTGCCGGCACCGACCCGGGCACCGATGTTGACGTAGCTGGGCATCAGGACGACGCCCCGGTCGAGGAACGCCCCGAAGCGTGCCGATGCTCCCGGCACGACCCGCACACCGGCCGCCTGGTAGCCCTTCTTCAGCGGGATCTTGTCGGCGAACTCGAACGGCCCGAGTTCGACGGTCTCCATGGACGAGAGCCGGAAGAGCAGCAGGATCGCCTGTTTCAGCCACTGGTGGACGACTACGTCGTCGCCGGCGACCTCGGCCACCCGGGCCTGGCCCGTGTCGAGCAACGTGACGGCGTCGTGGACGATGCCGGCGGCATCCCCCGGCGCACTGGTCAGCTCGTCGCGCCGCTCCCACAGTTCCTCGATCTGGCCCTGGAGGTCACCCATGGCGCCAACGTACCCGCGGCGACCGTCACCCCCGGCGGGCGGAACAGGGTTCTAAGGTTCGAGGTCATGGCCTCCCGCGCCGTCGTCCAAGTGCACCCGGTCCGGGCCTGACGCGATGGTGGGCGGCGGCCACGACGACGACGACGGCGCGATCGACTGGCAGACGCCTCCCGATGACGCCCGCGGGTGGGACGAGCTGGCCTCGGCCACGACCCGGACCGACGCCCTGAGGGCGATGGAGTCGCGTCTCGCCGCCCAGAGCGCGGCGCTGACCGCCACGTTGCAGTCGCACCTGGCGTCGGAGGCGGCCCACCAGCAGGCCCGTGACGAGGCCATCGAAGCCGCCTTCGTCGGGCTCGTGCGCCGTATCGACGCCGCCAACTCCGAGCGAGCGGCTCAGGTGGCGACGCTGCGCGACCTCGAGGCCCGGCTCGGCGAGCACCAGGCTGCCACCGCCGAGATGGCCAGCCAGCTGCCCCGGCTGGCCAGCCAGGTGGCCTCGATGACGTCGCGGCTCGACGAGTCGCTGGGGGCACAGCGCAAGCGGCTGGAGGCCATCGCCACCTCGGTCGCCGGCCTCGCCGCGGCGCCGACGCCGAAGGCACCGGCGCTGGAGGAGGAGCTTGGGCACCTGGCCGCCGTGGTGGCCGACCTGCGAGACCAGCCCCTGCCCCTGGCCGCCGAGATCGCGGCTCTCCAGGCCCAGGTCGCCGACGCGGTGGACCGGTGGCCGGCCGCATCGTCGGAGCTGGCCGCACTTCGGGCTCGGGTCGACGATCTGTGCGAACGACCGCTGCTGGCCGACGAGATCAACGCCCTGAGCCGTCATGTGGGCGAGCTCGTCGCCCGCCCGGCGGTGCCGACGTCGACGACCGAGCGGTCGATCGGCGGAGCCGCTTCGACCGCCGCGCTGGCGGCGCTGCAGGCCCGCATGGAGGAGCTGTTGGCACCGCTGGCCGACGCCGGCGCCCGGGAACGGCCGGCGGCGATGGTGCCCTCCCCACCGTCGGAGCCCGGCCCGGATGGGGCGTCAGCACCGTGGTGGCACCGACTGTCAGCGGCGGTCGAGGACCTGCGGACCGCCCACCGTGACCCCGGCCCGTCCTTCACGTTCGTCCATGACCGCCTCGACGCCCTGTTCGCGGCCGTCGACGGTCTCCGCCGTGAGGTCGCGGCGCCGACGGCCGAGAGCGAGGCCGTGACCGAGGCGGTGGCGGGACGAGACCGGCCGCGCCCCGCGACCGAGACCACCGATCTCGTCGCCTACCAGCCCCCGCCGGCACCGGTGGGGGCCGAGGGCGGCACCGGGGCCACCGGCGCCCAGGAGTACGACCTCGACGAGCTGCGACGGGCGGTGGCGGCGGTACACGACGACCGGGCCGAGCTGGCCGAGCACCTCGATCGTCTCGCCCTCGAGGTGCACGAGTCCCGTCAACGGCGCCCCGAGCTCACATCGAGCCTCCAGGCGATCGCCTCGCTGGTCGAGAGCCAAGGTTCGGCAGCGGCCGACCTCCGCTTCCGGCTCGTGGCCCTCGCCGAGCTGGCTCATCGCCTGGACGTCACCGCCGGGCGCACCGAATCGGCGTTGGCCCCCTTGTCCGTCGGCTTGGACTCGTTGGCCGGGCGCTTCGAGGCGATCGAGAGCCGGATCACCGAGGCCGTCGCGGCCCTCGGCGATCAGGTGGACGCCAGCGGGCCCCAACGGGAAGAGGCGGTCCGGACGGTCATCGACCAGATCCGCGCCGGCAACGACCGTGTCGAGGACAGCCTCATAGCGCTCGCCGCCCAGACCCGGGCCATCGACGGCCGGATCGACGGGGCCCTGGCGGCGGTGATCGATTCCAACGAGCAGTCGACGACCGCTCTGGCCGACACGGTCGAGCGGCTGGCGGCCCGAACCGTCGGTGCCGAGCCGTCAGAGCTGGATGAGCTCGTTGCCGAGCTCCGCGCCGACCGCTCTCGTCCTGGCGTCGATCCCGAAGCGGTGAGCACCGCCGTCCTCGCTCCGATCTCCGGCGTCGTGGCTCGCATCGAGCGCCGCCTGGACGGGGAGTTCGACACCGTCGGGTGGCACGTCGAGGCTCTCGGTGCGCTGCTGGTGCAGCTCGTCGACGCCGTCCACCGACTGGAGGCCGAGATGCTCGGCGCCCAGCCGGGGGCCGAGCAGCTGCTCGGCGCCGCGGCCGACATGGTCGAGAGGCTCCGGGCGCGGGCTCGCCCGGCCGAGGGGCCAGAGACCGATCCCGACGAGTCGGGCCGATCCGCCGACGGCGCCTGATCGAGCGCTCCCCCGACGGGCCGGCGGGAGAACCGCCGCCCCGGCCCGATGAGCGGCGCCGGCCGGGGCCCGGGCCGCTCAGCTGGCGCCGAGGCGGTCCGCCACCAGCGTGATGCGCTCGTCGGGTTGGACGGCGGCGATGCGGATGTAGCCATTGCCGGCCGTGCCGTAGAACTCGCCCGGGCTGACCAGGGCGCCGCCTCGGCCGGCCAGCTCCCGGGCCAGCCTCCAGGCGTCACCGGCCGGCGCCGGGACCCACAGGTAGAAGCCGCCGGCAGGGAGCTCGGCAACGATCCCGAGATGGTCGTCCAGGATCGTCCGCAGCAACTCGAGGCGCCGCCGGTACCGCGAGCGTTGCTCGTCGACATGACCATCGTCGTCGAAGGCGACCACCGCCGCCGCTTGCACGGGACCGGGGGGCATCAGGCCGGCGTGCTTACGCAGTTCGCGCAGGTAGTGGACCAGGTCGCCGTCCCCGGCGAAGAACCCGGCCCTGACGCCGGCCATGTTGGAACGCTTCGAGAGCGAGTGGAGGGCGAGCACACCGTCGGTGCCGTGCTCCAGGATCGTGCGGGGCGCCCCGTCCCAGGTGAACTCGACGTAGCACTCGTCGGAGAGCACTGGGACGGCGCGGGCTCGGCCCCACGCCGCTGCGGCCCCGAGGTCGGCCAGGGCGCCGGTCGGGTTCGACGGCGAATTGACCCACAGGCACAACGCTCGGGCGGCATCGTCGTCGCCGATCTCGTCGAGGCTGCGGTAGGGCACCGCCCGGAGCCGGCCCAGCGTCGCTCCCATGGCGTAGGTCGGGTAGCTCGGTACCGGGTAGAGGACCGTGTCGCGGGCCGGGTCGCGCAGAGAGAGCCAGTGGGGCAGCCCGGCCACCAACTCCTTTGTCCCGATGCAGGCGCCGAGCTCCCGGTCGGGATCGACCGACACGCCGAGACGGCGGTCGAGCCAGCCGGCGGCGGCGGCCCGGAACGCGGGTATGCCGACCGAAGCCGGGTACCCCCGTTCGCGGCCGCTGGCTCCCAGCGCCCGGGTGACGGCGGCCGGAGGCGGGTCGCACGGCGTCCCCACCGAGAGGTCGACGGTCCCGCCGCTCAGCGCGGCAGCCGCCGCCCCCAGGTCGGACAGCCGATCGTAGGGATAGGGCGGCGGGACGAACCCGGCGGTCATCTCGGCGCCACTGCCAGTCTGCCGGGGGCTGCGCCCCCGCTCGCGGCCGCTCGCGCCCCATCGCCGCCCGGCTCGCTGGCTCGGTCGGAGCGGAGCGGCCAACCCGGACTCGAGAGCCAACGCACCCGCTCCGCCGCTCTCACACCATGAACTCCCGGAAGAGCGACCGGCTGGTCTCGTCGAGGCGGGCCCGGAGCCGCATCCCGGAGTCCTCGGGTGTCTCGGTCAGGACCGACCCCTCGCGGTGCACGGCGGCCAGGACGTCTCCCCGCTCGTAGGGGACGACCAGTTCGACGACGGTGTTGCGGGCCCGGAGGCGCTCGGCGAGGGTGTCGAGCAGCAGGTCGACGCCCTCTCCGGTGCGAGCGGACAGGGCGACCGAGCCGGGATTGCGGTCGGCCAGACGGGCGGCCTCGCCGGGGGCGAGGTCGGCCTTGTTGAAGGCCTGCAGCTCGGGTATCGCGGCGGCGCCGATCTCGGCCAGGACGTCGTGCACGGCCCGGATCTGTGCCTCCGGTTCGGCCGAGGAGGAGTCGACGACGTGCACCAGCAGATCGGCTTCGTTGACGACCTCGAGGGTGGACTTGAACGCCTCGACCAGGCCGTGGGGCAGCTTCTGGATGAAGCCGACGGTGTCGGTCAACAGGACCGGTTCGCCGCCCGGGAGCTCGAGGCGCCGGGTGGTGGCATCGAGGGTGGCGAAGAGCCTGTCCTCCACGAGGACGCCGGCGTCGGTGAGGCGGTTGAGCAGCGTGGACTTGCCCGAGTTGGTGTAGCCGACGATGGCGACGTGGCCGAGCCGCGACAACGACCGGCGTTTGCGCTGGTTCGAACGGGTCCGGGAGATGTCGCGCAGGTCGGACTCGAGCTTGTGGATCCGCCGGGTCAGCCGGCGACGATCGACCTCGAGCATGGTCTCGCCCTTGCCCCGGGTGCGGGTACCGATCCCGCCGGCCTGCTGGGCCAGGTTGTCCTTGCGCCCTCGCAGGCGGGGCAGCCGGTAGCGCAGCAGGGCCAGTTCGACCTGGGCCTTGCCCTCCTGGCTGGAGGCGTTCTGGGCGAAGATGTCGAGGATGACGGCGGTGCGGTCGATGGCGGTGCGGCCCAGGATCTTCTCGAGGTTGAACTGCTGGGCCGGCGTCAGCTCGTCGTCGAACACGACGGTGTCGGAGTCGAACTCGAGCGAGACCTCCCGGAGTTCGGTGGCCTTGCCCTTGCCGATGTACGTGGCCGGATCGGGACGGTCGCGTTTCTGCACCACCCGGGCGACCTCGTCGGCACCGGCCGTGCCCACTAGCAGCGACAGCTCGTCGAGGGAGTTGTCGACGTGACCGGGATCGTCCCCGTCGAGGGCGACACCCACCAGGACGATCTTCTCCCGTTGTTCCCGGGAGATGAGGGTGTCGGTCAATGCGTCTGTCATGTACCCGTCCATTCGACGGTGGCCACGTGGACCACCGGCACGGTGAGACGGACGGTACCGTCCGTCTCACATTCCACTTCGGCGACACCACCGGGCTGGTGCACCGACACGGTTGCGCCGGCCAGGCCCCACCGGCGGGCGGCGGCGGCGGACGCCCCGGCCCCGGTGCCGCACGCCTCGGTGAGGCCTACGCCCCGTTCGTAGATCTCGATCGCGATGGAGCCGGGGGCGGGCCCTGGTCTCAGCACTTCGACGTTGATGCCCTCGGCGAAGGCCTCGTTGATGCGGGGCCCGAGCTTCGTGAGGTCGACGACGGCGTCGGCGGTGGCGGCCTGCAGGACCAGATGGGGGTTGCCGACGTCGGCCAGGACAGCCCGGACGATGTCGCCTTGAGCCCACTCCGGTTGCTCTTGGCCGACGACGATCGTTCCCAGGGAGACCGTCATGCGGTGGCTCGACGGGCCCGGGCCAGGGGCCACGGCTACGACACGACGCCCGGCGTCGGTCATGACCCGCACCTCGGCACCGGTGACGGCACCGCCCAGGACCGCGGCCTGAGCGAGGCAGCTGATCCCGTTGCCGCTCATCTCGGCCCGGCCACCGTCGGCGTTGTAGAGGACCATGGTCACGTGGGCGCCACCGGTGCCGCCGGTGGCGTGGAGCAGGCCGTCGGCGCCGACCCCGCACCTGCGGTCGCATACGGAGCGCGCCAGATCGGCGCCGACAGCCTGGTCGCCGGCCAGATCGAGGAGGACGAGGAAGTCGTTGCCGAGGCTGTGGTGCTTGGTCAGTCGCATGGCTTCACCGAGCCGGCCACCGGGCGGGGCCTGCTGGCACAGTGTGCCGGCTGAGGTGGTCGAACAGCGACGACATAACCTCGCTCGGGCCGGAGGAACCCGTCAGCCACGTGATGCGGGGGTCGCGCCGGAACCAGGCCCGCTGACGGCGGGCGAAACGGCGGGTCCGGCGCACCGCGGTCAGCACGCATTCGTCGAGGGGCTCGCCCTCCTCGACGTGGGCCAGGAGCTCGCGGTACCCGAGGGCCTGACGGGCCGTCCGCGACAGCCCCGCGGGCCGGGCCGCCAGTGCCTGGACCTCCTCGAGGAAACCCGTCTCCATCTGCCGGCGGAACCGGGCGGTGATGCGCTCGGCCACCACCTCGGTGGGCAGGGCCACACCGAGAAGCCGGAACGCGGATTCGGGATAGGCCTCCAGGCCCGGGCCGAAGGTCGAGAAGGGGCGGCCGCTACCGACGGTGACCTCCAGCGCCCGAAGCACCCGACGGCGGTTGGTCGGCTCCATCCGGGCGGCGGCGGTGGGGTCGAGGACGGACAGCCGGGCGTGGAGGGCCGCGGTGTCGGTCTCGCGTTCGAGCGCGGTCGCCACGTCCGGGAAACGGCCCGGGATCACGAGGCCGTCGATGACGGCCCGCAGGTACAGGCCGGTGCCACCTACGAGTAGGGCTCGTCGTCCCCTGCCCTCGATGGCGGCCAGGGTGGCGGCGAAGACGGTCTGGAAGCGAGTGACGGTGAACTCGTCCTCGGGCCCGCAGAGGTCGATGAGGTGGTGGGGTACCTCGGCCTGCTCGGCCGGCGACGGTTTGGCGGTGCCGATGTCCATGCCCCGGTACACCTGCATCGAGTCGATCGACACCAGTTCGAGGTCGCCGAACCGCCGGGCGGCGGCCAGAGCGACGGACGACTTCCCCGACGCGGTGGCGCCGACCAGGGCCAGGTGCAGCCTGGGGGCAGCGCCCGGCAACGCGGCCTGGCCACTGGCGCCGGCCACGGTCGTCATCCCGCTCCGTGGGCCGCCGTCGGCAACGGCCGGCGCCGGACGCCCGTCACCCGGCGGTGACCGGGATGCGTACCCGGCGCCGCGGGACGGAGACCACCTCGACGAGCTCGCCCGCGAGGTGGTGGGGGGCGGCGGACGTGACCTCGACAACGGCGAACGAGCCCGGCCGCAGGGGGCTGGCGGTGGTGAAGTGCACGAGCTTGTTCTGGCGGGTGCGGGCGCTGGTGACGGCCGGGTCCTTGCGGCTCGGGCCTTCCACCAGCACCTCCTCGCGTCGGCCCAGGCGGGAGCGGTGGCGGGCAAGGGCACTGCGCTCGACCACGACCCGCAGCCGATCGAACCGGTCGGCCACCACGTCGGCGGGCACGAACCGGTCGGTCAGCCCGGCCGCTTCGGTCCCGGGCCGGGGACTGAAGACGAAGGTGTAGGCACTGTCGTAGCCGGCTTCGGCCACGACCTCGAGGGTCCGTTCGAAGTCGTCGTCGGTCTCACCCGGGAACCCGACGATCAGGTCGGTGGTGACGGCCAGGTCTTCGACGGCAGCCCGGGCGGCGGCGAGCCGCGCCAGGTAGCGCTCGGCGCTGTAGCCCCGGTGCATTGCCGCGAGCACGGCATCGCTGCCCGACTGCAACGGCAGGTGGAGGTGCTCGCACACGGCGGGAGTGGCGGCCATGGCGTCGATCGTCTCCGCCGAGAGGTCCTTGGGATGGGGGCTGGTGTAACGGACCCGGCGGATGCCCTCCACAGCCCCGACGGCCTGCAGCAACTCGGCGAACCGCGGCCGGGCGCGCACACCGTCCACCCCGCGGCGGCGCTCGGCCCGGGCGAGGTCGCGGCCGTAGCTGTTGACGTTCTGTCCGAGCAGGGTGACCTCGACCACGCCGTCGGCGACGGCCAGTTCGACCTCGGCCACGATGTCGGCCGGCGGCCGGCTGATCTCACGGCCCCGCACGGCGGGCACGATGCAGAAGGCGCACGAGTTGTCGCACCCGATCTGGATCGTGACCCACGCCGCCCACGGCACTTCCCGCTTGAGCGGAAGGGCCGACGGGAACGCGTCGACCCCCTCGGGGTCGGTGGCTTCCCAGATCTCGGTCACCGGGCCGTCGGCTTCGGACTGGTGGAGCAGGTCGCCGACCCGGTGCACGTTGTGGGTCCCGAAGACGACGTCGACGTGGGGCGCCCGCTCGTTGATGAGTTCACGGTCCTTCTGGGCCAGGCACCCGCCGACCACGACCTGTAGGCCGGGGCGGCGCGCCTTTTCGGCCTTGAGGTGGCCGAGGTGCCCGTAGAGCTTGTTGTCGGCGTTCTCCCTGATGCAGCACGTGTTGAGCACCACCACGTCGGCGTCGGCCAGCCCGGCGGCCGGCACCAGGCCGTCGCGTTCGAGCACGCCGGCGATCCGCTCGGAGTCGTGCTCGTTCATCTGGCATCCGAAGGTACGGATGAGATACCTACGACTCACGGGTCCCCACACCCCCAAGGGTAGGCGGCCCGCCGGCGTCCTATCGTCGCCAGCCCGTCGGCCGGGAGCCGCCGACGGTCACCGGTGACCGTCGCTCTTGCGGATCCCCCCGTTGACCGGTCGACCGGGCGAGCGCCAGC
>JBQTIQ010000087.1:0-41490 GCA_052387955.1 Acidimicrobiia bacterium
ATGCCCCCACCGACATCAACGCTGTCCTCGTGTGGATGGGCTTCGACTCCGTCGCCGAACAGGGCAAGGACCTGCACCGTGGTCTGCACCCCTGGCTCAAGGCCGGCAAGGAAGCCGCCGCGGCCGCCGCTGCGGCCACCGCCTGACCTGACCGAGCGGGTAGACAGGGCCTAGGCCCCGTCTACCCCGACCGGGCCACTGGCCCGGTCGGGACTTTGGTACGAGGCGCCGTCCCTGGCGATCGTAGGGGCGGCGCTTCTGCCGTGTTGGGCCCTTGGTCGTCGGGTGAAGGCCCGCACGCCTTCGGCGACGTCCCGAGATCGACGACGTCAGGATTGCAACGGGGCCGTTCAGACGAGATCATGGATTGCTGTTCATGGCAAGGTGGCACTGGGAGGAGGAAGCCATCCCCTGATGTTGCGTGCCCACGATTGGCTCGACATCGCCCGGAACGTCAATTGGCGCTACCGGTACGTAGCCGAGACCGAAGTGCTGCCGGAGGCCCTCTCCCAGAGACCGACGCCGGAGCGCGCCCCCACCGAAGCGTGGCCGGAGGCGTGCCAGACCCCGTTCCGCGACTACGTCGAGAGCCCGCGCTGGACGGTCGAGCCCGAGCCCACTTCGAGGCGGCGGCGTCCCCTTCAGCCGCTATCGCAACCGGCCCCGACCCCGGCGCCGCCGGTCGGCGCGGTACCCGACGACGGCGCCCGCGCCGCCTCGGAAGAGGCGCGGGCTCCCACGCTGTTCGAGGTGTGGGCCGCCCGGTTCGGCATCGACGCCGGCGATCGGGCCACCGCCAACCTGAGCGCGCTCGATGCCCTGGGCCAAGCCGAGGAGATCGTCCTTCGCGACCACTACCGCCGGCGGGAGCGGTTCGGCGCCCAACTGGCCCCTGAGCTCGATGCCCTGTACCGAGCGGCGCGTTCGATGGTGTCGCGCCCCGACGACGCCGACGACCTCGTGCAGGACACCCTCCTACGGGCGTACCGGTCGATCGGCTCCTTCGACGGCCGCCACCCCCGGGCCTGGCTGCTCACGATCATGCGCCACGCCGCCATCAACCGCGCCCGGGGGAACAGCCGCGAGACGCTGGGCGACGTCGATACCTTCGGCGAGATCGCCGACCCCGGCGACAAGGGCCCCGAGGTCGCGGTCGTCGGGTCGGTGTTCGACTCCGATCTCGAGGCCGCCCTTCGCCGGCTGCCGGAGCCGCAGCGCCAGGTGCTCGAGCTGGTCGACCTGCGAGGCATGAGCTATGCCGAGGCCGCCCTCGCCCTCGACCTGCGCCCGGGCACGCTCACCAGCCGGCTGAGCCGCGCCCGAGCCAAGATCCAGCAGCGACTGCGGGCCGGGAGCTCCCCGGACGGGGAGGACGCAGCGGACGACCTGCCGGCATGAGGGCATAACGGCCCAGCCTGACCGCGGTTGAAGTCGTCAGAGGGCCCAGGCGCCGGTAGCGGCCGCCATGCCGCCCGGCGACAGTGGGCGGAGGAGCGATCGAGGCCCGCAGTAGACCAGCCGGCAACGCCGTAGCGGCGCCAGGCCGCTGGTGACGACCTGCGGAACCTTTTCAGGAGCGAAGGACGCCCGCAGCAGACCCGACTGCTCGGCGGCTGGCCCCGACGTCGGACCAGTTCCTACTGTTCCGCAGATGAAGGCCATGGCGCGCGACAACCGTCTGGTCGCGGCCAGCGACCTCCTCCGCGCCCTGGCCAGCGAACACCGTCTGGCCATCGTCCGGGAGTTGGCCACCGGTCCCCGATGCGTGCACGAGCTGGTCGACGCCCTCGGCGTGTCGCAGTCGCTGGTCTCCCAGCACCTGCGGGTCCTGCGCGCTTCGCAGCTCGTGCGCACCGAACGTCAGGGCCGCGAAGTCGCGTACTCCCTCGCCGACGACCACGTCGCCCACATCGTCGCCGACGCCATCGCCCACGCCGGCGAGCCGGGAGCAGGGCCCGCTTGAGACCCGCCCCCGGCGAGCGGGCCGATGTTCACCGCCAGGCGGGGCAGCGCCTCGGGACGACTGAGCAGCGCTACACGGCCAAGCGCAAGCAACTGGTGGACGTGCTCATAGACGCCGACCGGCCCGTGACCATGCCCGAGATCTTGGCGTCAGCGCCAGGGGTGCCGCAGAGCTCGGCCTACCGCAACCTGGCCGTGCTGGCCGAGGCGGGGGTGGTGCGCCGGGTCCAGGGGGCCGACGACAACGGCCGCTTCGAGCTGGCCGAAGGGCTCTCCGGCCACCATCATCACCATCTCGTCTGCACCGCCTGCGGGTCGGTGATCGACATCCCGGCGACGCCGCAGTTGGAGCGGGCCCTCAGCGACGCCGGCGCCGCCGCCGAGACGGCGGCCGGCTTCGCGGTCATCGAGCACCGCATCGACCTGGTCGGCCTGTGCCGGTCGTGCCGGTGACCGGGCTGGCAACACCCGACCGGAAACGTTGCGGAAGGGTCAGGGCTTGCGGCCGACGAGGGCGATGAGCCGGGTCTGGACGTCAGCGTCGTCGGCCACCGGCACGGCGTCGTCGAACCCGGTCAGACCGGCCCTCCGCCAGAGTTCGAGCTGGGGCCGGGTCTTCTCGAAGATCGTGCGGACCAGGTCCTCGTTCAACTTCTCGTCGGCGCCGATGGCCCGGGCCAGGTCCCACGCGTGCACGGTGAGACCGAGGGCGAGCTCCCAGGCGTAATCGGCGACCGGGAGGGCCCCGGCCATGCTCTCGATCTCCTTGTCGAGCACACCCGCCTGGGCGAACGCCGCCTTGGCGTCGGCGGCTGCCGCCCCCCAGACGCCGGCTGCATCGTTGCCGAGGACATCGCCGTCGAGAAGATCGACGATGTCGTTCGGCTTCTCGCCCTTGATCAGCCGTGGCACCACCAACTGCTGGCCGGTCACATGATTGACCAGGTTGCGCACCGTCCAGTCCGTGCACGGCGTCGGGGCGTCCCATTGATCGGCGCCCACCTTCTGCACCCTTTGGTCGAACTCCCCCAGCGCCTGGGCGTAAGCCTCGCTCAGTTCCATCTCGCCAGTAGACCACGAACGCTGTCGTTGTGGGCCGAAATCGTGCGAACGGGGCCAGATCAGCCGAATACGCCGTGCGAGCAGACCCCGGGCCCGCCGGCCCCGTGGCGGCGGTCAGCCGGCTTCATTCCGGGCCGGGGCGCGGGCGCCCTCGAACAGGGTCGACCCGGTTGGCGAGCCGGTGCCGGCGTCGCCTCGGCGTCTTCAACGGCGACACCGGCGTGGTCGTCGACGCCGGTGGTGGCCAGCTGCGGGCGGTGTTCCACCTTGGCCTGGCGCCGGCGCGTTTCAGCGGCCCGGAACGTCGTCGCCGCCGATGCAGACGAACGACACCCGGGCGGCCCAGCCGCTGTAGTCGGCGTGGTCGCGGCCGGCCAGGCCGCGGGCCAGCGCGGTCGCGGGCGAGTTGCCGGCGACCAGGTCCGAGTGGAACTCGACCATCAGGTCGGCGGTCGCCTGGTCCGCCACCGGGAGCACGGGGGCGACGATCCAGCGGACGCCGAGGCCGAGGAGCGACCCGGCGGTGCCGAGCAACTCGTCACCGGCGCGGACCGCCGACGTCGCGCTGTCACAGGCTGAAAGGACCAGCGTGTCGGGCGGTGACCGCAGGGCTTCGAGGTCGTAGACGGTGAGCGGGCCGTCGGCCAGGAGTACCGACGAGAAAAGGGGTGAATCGGCGCGGAAGGCACCGTGGGCGGCGACGTGGGCCATGCGGGCACGCTCGAAGGCGTCGAGGACGGCCCCGGTGGTGGCGCCGGCACCCCGCAGCACCTGAGCGCTCGGGTACAGCAAGGCCAGGCGCCGGACCTCGCGGTCAGCCCCGCCAAGACCGGGACCGGCGGTGAGGGCAACGCCGTCGTCGGGCCCGAGGCCGCTCCAGCCGCGGCGGTCGCGGGCCCAGAGAGCGGCGCTGGGAGCGACGGTGAGGGACCGGCCGGACAAGCTCGGGAGCGCGGCCCACGGGAGCCCGTGCAGCCGGCCTGTGGGGACGAGGACGACCGGCCCGGGCCCGAGGGCCAGGGGTACGACGAGCATCTGGTCGAGGCGAGCGGCTCGGCACGCGACGGCCGGGCCGTCCCCCCCGACGACACCGTCGGGGGAGGTGGCCAGCCGGCGCAGGCCGAGTCGCAGCTGCTCGACCTCACGGTCGAGATCCGCCACCGGGCCGAGGGCGGTCACCGTCATCCCCCGGCCCGTGACCTTCACCGCCAAGAGGCTTCCCTCGACGGCCACGAACTCGACCAGGACGCGGTCGCCCAACGTGGCTCTCAGGGCCGCCGGCTGCAATCGTCCGGCCGTGGCCGTCGTGCCCGCCCCCGCCTGGCGGGCCCGAGCTCGCACGGCCCGCTCCAGCGCCGCGATCCTCGAGTCGAGTTTCCGCAACCCGAGGCCGTCGTGGCCGGCGTCGCGCCGTTCGCTCTGCAGCGCCCGGATCTGGGCGAGGTCGGCCGCCAGCTGCCCGTCGGCCGGAGGCCGGACCCCGGCCTGGCGCAGCGCGCCAGCCCGCCATCGCTCTGACCATTCGAAAAGTTCGGCCGGTCGTCCGTCGCGAACAGCCAGGTGCAGGCCGAGACGGGCGAGGTCGGCAGCATGGCCGGCGGCATGAGCGCGCAGTTCGGTGGCCCCGAGGCTCGCCCGATGCTCCTCGACGGTTGCCATCCCTCGGCGCAGTGCCCGCCGGGCGCCAGCGGGGTCGTTCTCGGCCAGCCGGAGCAGGGCGGTGGCGTGCCAGGCCCGGGCGCGAAGGTCGGCCGTCCCCCGCCGACGCGCCGCCGCCGCTCGGGTGAGCTCGGTGCGAGCCATCTCGGGCCGACCGAGGGCGAGCGCCATTCGGCCGACGAACGTACGGACGTGCAGGGCCTCCACCCGCCAGCCAGCTCCCTCCAGATCGGTCGCGATCCGCCGAGCGCGATCGATGAGACCGGGCGGAGGCATCCCTTCGTCCTCCGATGCCGAGACCTCGGCCTGGGCCCGGACGTAGTCGGCGAGCGCGGCCCACGGCAGGCGCTTGGAGGCGCGGAACTGTTCGGCAGCCGCCGATGCCTCGACGATCGCCGTCCGAAAGTCGCCTTGGGCCAACGATGCTCGTGCCGACAGCAGCCGAGACTCGCTCAGGTGAGCCAGGTCACCGATCGTGCTCAACGCCGCGACGGCGGCGTCGGCCGCGCCCTTCGCCTCCTCGACCAGCCCGGCGACCAGCATCAGCTCCGCTCGGTCGGCCTCGAGCACCCCGGCCTGCCGGCTCGGGTGACGGAGCTGCGCGTATCCCTGACGGGCCCGATCGGAGGCCGCCAGGGCCTCGGGCAGGCTGCCTCGGCGACCGTGGGCGAAGCTCATGTTGTGCGCTGCCATGGCGCTCAGTACCGGCAGGTGGTGCTCGGCCGAGATCTGTTCGGCCGCGCCCAGGTCCTCGACTGCGGGCACCAGGTCGCCGCGATAGGCGAAGAGGATCCCCCGGTTGAGCCTCAGTCGGGCGATGGCAGCAGCGTCACCGGCTCGTTGCAGCCGGCGCAGGGCGCCGGCGTAGACGACGAGGGCCTCGTTCAACCGGCCGAGACGTTGGAGCACGAGGCCGTGCAGCAGTTGGATGTGGCCCAGTACCGACGCCGATGCCATCGCCAAGGCGGTCTCGATGGTGGCCTCGGCCTCGGCGATCTCGCCGAGGCTCAACAGCGAGATGGCCAGGCTCGCCCTCGCCACCGCCTCGCAGTCGGTGAGCCCTGCGTCTCGTGCCCTCGCCGCCGCCCGCCGGTAGGCCGTGACCGCCTCGGGGACCCTGCCCACCTCGTAGAGCGCCAGACCTTCGACCCACCGTCCCACGGCCTCGATCTCCGGGTCGCTCCCGGCTCCCGCCAGGCGCTCACGCGCCCTCTCGAGAACGTCGAGGGGGTCGCGGTACCGCTCTTCGGCCAACCTCCGAAGATCATCGACGACCGGCCCCGGCATGGGCAGGATGGTAGGGACTCGGCCCGGCGGAGTCCGATGCCGCAGCCCGGGTCGCCACCGGCGAACGAGGAGCACCAGATGAGCGCGGACATGCCCGCCGAACAGGACAAGCCCGAATCTCGGCCGACGAATCGCCCGACAGGTCCGTGGGCCGGCCGGGTCAAGTTCTCTGCCGAGGGCGGGGGCTTCGCCTATCGCCCCGGCGAGGTGTGCACCACCGGGGAGGACCGGGCGATCGCCTTTGCCCGGCAGTTCTCGGAGGGCGTCGTCGTGTCCGAAGCCCGGGTGGGGCCGTTCCTTCGCCTGCAACGGGTGCCAGACCCGTTGCTGGTGGCCCGCGAACTCCGCCGCCAAGGGTTCCTGGCGCAGCCCAACCACGTCTATTTCTCCCACGGCTGCGGACCGGGCTGTGGTTGCCCGTCACCGTGCCCCCCGCACCCGGCCGCGCCGGCGTGTCCGCCGTGCGTGTGCGGCGCTACCAGATCGTCCCAGGCGAGCCCGGTCTACGCCGGCCCGGTCTACGCCAGCCCGGTCTACGCCAGCCCCGTCTACGCCAGCCCCGTCTACGCCAGCCCGGTCTACGCCAGCCCGGTCTACGCCAGCCCCGTCTACGCCAGCCCGGTCTACGCCAGCCCCGTCTACGCCAGCCCGTCGACGGCCTATCGGCAGACGGGCGTGCGCCGGAGCAGTGCTCGACCGCCGACGGCCGAGCAGGCCAACGACGCCGACACACACCTCGGCGCGGGGGCAGGATCGGTCGAGCACCCACCGTCGGTGGTGGTACTCGATACCGGCCTGGCCGGCCTCAACTGCCCGTCGCGCATCGACGCGGCCCGCATCCGCGCCGTGGCCGTCCCCGTGGACCACGACGGGCCTGACGAGGACCACGACCTCGACCTCGACCCCGCCGCCGGCCATGGGACCTTCATCGCCGGCCTGGTCGACCAGGTTGCTCCGGGCTGCAACATCGACCTGCGCCGCGTGCTGTCGACGTTCGGTGACGGGGACGAGTGGGCGATCAGCCAGGCGATCGGCGCCGCTCGCGAGAACGCCTCCGATCCGGAGCACACCCTCTTCAACCTGTCCTTCGGCGGCTACGCCCTCGAGCACCCGTTCCTGCTGGCCAGCGTGGTGGCCCAGGCCCAGGAGGCGGGGATCGTCGTTGTCGCTTCGGCCGGCAACGACGCCACCTGCCATCCCACTTACCCGGCCGCCCTGCCCGACGTCGTGTCCGTCGGGGCCATCGGGCCCAGCGGTGCGGCGCCGTTCACCAACTACGGGCCCTGGGTCCGGTCCTGCGCTCCCGGCGTCGACGTCGTGAGCACGTTCTTCGAAGGCTTCGACGGTTCGGCACCGAACGGGCCGGCGGGCACCGACCCCGACCGGTTCCACGGTTGGGCCGTGTGGAGCGGGACGTCGTTCTCGGCCCCGATCGTCGCCGGTGCGCTGGCCCGGGCCATGATCGCCGCTGGGTCGACCGCTCGCGAGGCGGTGGCCCGCGTCATCGACGACCCCTCGCTCATGCGCCTGGACAACCTCGGCACGGTCGTCAACGTCACGTAGGAGGCCCGACCGCGGACGAGCGGATGCCGACGGCGCGAGATCTGCTCGGTCCCGAGAGGCTCGAGGTGGTGACAGGTTCCGGGACCGAGCAGAATGCCGACCGAGCGACCGCCAGGGAGCCGGGCGGCGATGGGGGCCGGGGGGGCACAGCCCCCCAGCTAGCTCGCCCAGGGCGCCGATCGACGAGGGGCCAGGCGACGCTTGCGACGTTCGGCCCGGCCGTTGCGCACCGGTCCGCTCGAGGATTGCCCGACCGGTGCCCGATCCGAGGGAACGGGCGTGGACGCCGGCCGGGGAGGGGCCGGGACCGTCTGGCCCCACCAGCTGACGCCCGGCCCAGAGGTTTCGTCGGTCACCGCGGCCGGCCGAAGCCCAGAACCCCCGTTCGTCGGCGCCGCAATGCGAGCTCGCTGCCGGAGCTGGGCGATGTCGGGTAGCGCGGGGGCCGGCGGTCTCGGCGGGGCAGCGGACGGCGACAACGACGGCTCGGGAGCCCGGGGCGCGACCGCCGACGAAGCCGGTGCCCCGGACTCCGGTGCCACAACCGGCGGCGGCACCACAACCGGCGACGGCACCACAACCGGCGAGGCCGGCGACGACAACCCCGCGATCGGGGCTGGCTCCGCCGCCCACCTGCCGTAGTGCGCATCCAGTTGCAGTAGCCGTGCCTTGTCGATGTGACCCCCGAGTGGCCAGCGAGGCGCGCCCCTGACCACGCCGGCCGCCACCGAGACGACCACATCGGCGCCCTGCACGCTGACGTCCTGGTGGCGGACGAGCGTCAGTTGCTTGGCCCGGCGGTCGGTCGCCACCGCCAACCACGCCGGCCGACCGGTCTCGTCGTCGGTGTACACGTCCTGGACCCGGCCGATCGGTTGCCCGTCGGCGCCGACGAGGACCCGGCCGACCCACCGGCGCGCCCCCTCCCGCTCCGCTTCGCTGATGGTCACCGGCTCCCTTGCCATCGTCAGCCTTTCGCCGCGTTCGCTGTCGCCGTCTGTGTCCTCAGCCCGGGGGTCGGCTCGCCCCCGTGCGGGGCAACACGCCTTGGCAGCCGGATACCCGGTTGCTCCGAACGCATACGTGCCCCCGGCAAGCCAGACGTCGCCTGGTGGCCTTCGGTGGGGCCGTGTGCGCCCGGATCGTGCTGCGAGATCCCATCTCAGGACGTCAGGGCGTGCGGGCGCGGCTCTACCGGCTCGACGACACGCAGGTCGTCGAGCCCGTCCCCCACCTCCTGTGGGCGCTGCCGGGCTCGAACCGGCGACCTTCGGTTTGTAAGACCGATGCGCTCCCAACTGCGCCAAGCGCCCGCCGCAGGCTACCGACCACGGGCAGCTTCGCCGCCGGTGACCCGGCCCGTCCCGCCGCCGGCGGGGCGACTCTACGCCGGCAAGGGACGGGCGGGCGGGGCCACGGAAGCTCGGGCGATGGCTTGGAGGGCATCGGCGGCCTCCGGCTGCAACCGGGGTAACGCGTCGGCCGCTGACCAGGTGAGGTCCGCGATCTCGAGCGACGAGGGTGTGGCGGTGGCACCGTCGCGCCCGGCGGCGGGACGGGCACGGTAGTTCACGTCGACCCGGCGCGACCCAGGCGCGACGACGACCATCGGTTCGCCGACCAGCTCGACGGGTAGGCCGAGCTCCTCGCGCAGCTCGCGCCGAGCGGCGTCGGCGGGGTGCTCCCGGCGGGACAGCAGCCCGCCGGGCAGGCCCCAGCGGTCCTGGTCGCGGTAGGACGGTTTCACCAGCAGCAGCCGACCGTCGCTGCGCTCGACCACGCACACCGCCCCGACCGTGAACAGAGGGTGCAATCGCCGCACGGCAGCAGTGCGAGCCCGCGGCAGGCGACGCAGGAGGTGCAGCAACGCCAGGTGGATACGGCCGAGCACCGCGCCAGCCTAGGAGCACCGTGCCGGCGCCGGCCGGGCCTGAGGACCGCTGCCGGTGGCCGGGCGGCGGCGACCCCTTCGCCCCCCGGAGCGGGTCAAAGGTGGCGACGGGCCTCCCCGATGTCGGCCAGGAGCTCGGGGGTTGCGGCCGCCAGCGGGGTGCGGCGAGCGGCATGGTCGAGCACCACGAGGTCCCGACCGAAGGCGTCGACGACCGGGGCGCCCGCCTCTTGGCAGACCAGAAGGCCACCGAGATAGTCCCAGGGGCCGTGAGCGTCGGACGAGCAGTCGATGTAGCCGTCGGCGGTACCGGCGGCCACCGAGCACAGATCGAGCGCGGCGGCCCCGAGCACCCGGTACTGGCTCCAGCCCAGCGGGCGCGGCGGGTACCCCGACAACAGCACCAGGGACTCGCCCAGCGCCGTGCGTCCCGACGGCGTCAGCCTGGCACCGTCGCACGTCGCCCCCGCTCCCCGTTCGGCATCGAAGCGCGTCCCGGTGGCCAGGTTGACCACCAGCGCGCACAACGGGCCCTCGGCGTCGACCGCGCACAGGCTGGCGGCGAACCAGGGCAAGCCCCGCGAGGCGTTGGTCGAGCCGTCGACGGGGTCGACCACCACCGTCACCGGCCGCTCGGGATGGTGACGCCCCGATTCCTCGCTCAGCACGCCGAAACCGCGGCCGGTGAGGACCTCGACGGCGGCGGCGTCAGCGGCCAGGTCGCTGCGGTACTGGCCCGGCCGGGTCCCGGCCAAGCCCCAGTCGTCGATGGCCCCGAGAGCAGCGGCGATGGCTTCGGCCGCCTCGGCGAGTACAGGTCGCGGGTCCATCGCTCCATGCTCGCAGCCGGCGCCACCCGCTCGGAGCGAGCGGACGGGCCGACCGCCCCAACTCGCCGGTCACGGGCACACCCGTGGCAGGCTTGACCACGATGGCTGTCATCGACGTGGCCGGTTTCGTTGCCGACCTCAAGGACCACGCCGCCGATCACGGCTTCCACGTCCACGACGAGCGGCACTTCGTCGAGACGTATTCGCTGCGCCAGGCATGGGAAGTCGACCTTCACCCCGAAGAGGCCTGCAATGGGCCCCTCGACCTGCACCTGTCGCTGGAAGTCGATCCCCGTCAGATGCTCGCCTTCGAGGACATCGTGCTCGAGCTCCCGGACGAGGACGGGGAGCCCGAGGACAACTGGCATTTCCCGCTGTTGTTCACCTGGACGCTGCCCCCGCTGCCCAAAGGCCCCGACCTCCTGGTCCTGGCCACCGAACTGGCGGGTGTCGGCGGGACCGACCTTCCCCTCGAGGTGTCAGCCATCGACAGCTTCGCCAGCGTGACCGACGCGGCGGAGCGCAGCCTCAGCGTGGTGGCCCACATCGAGGTCTCGCTGGCCAAGATCTTCACCAGCGAAGAACAGCTGTGCGACGTGCTCGACCGTTGCCTGGCCGTGAGCCAGTACCTGGTCGAGCACGCCCCCATCTGGCTGGACGAGGACTAGCCGCGTCTGCTGACGTTCCCCGGCCACGCAGGCCGGCCGCAACCGCGCCTGCGCTGGCGCTCCGGCGCTCGCATCGGTGCACCAGCCGGCCTCATCGGGGCTACTTCGAGCTGCGCCTGCAGGGACGGACGGACCGATTGCCTCGCAGGTCACCGTCGCGACCGGCAGCCGGGCGGCCACCGGAGCGAGGCGACGCCCGCCGCAGGCGTGCTGGCTAGGTGAACCCCTTACGGACGGTCTTCTTGGCCTTCTTGGTTTCTCGCTTTTCCTTCAATGACTTGCCTGGTTTCTTGGCGCTCGGCTTCTGTGGGGCGCGATCCGGCATGGTGCCTCCAGGTGGGCTGGGATGGTCGGTGGGCAGACATCGGCGGCTGGGGGTCACCCATTGTCGCCCGCGCTTCGGCGACGGGTTCGCGAAGCCGCTCCAGGGCGTCGCTCAGCCGGTCGACGGCGAGGCGGAGCGCTTTGAAGGAGGACGGCGCCAGCCCGCCGTCGCTGGTGAGGACCTGGAACGCGGCGCGATAAGAGCGGTCGGCGTCGCTCAGCTCCCATACCGCTGCCTGCCGGAGGCCGTGCTCATCGGCCGGTGGCCGTCCGCTGCCGGCGACGCCGAGCGCTCCCAGGGCGTCGCCGGCCACCGTAGGAGGCGGGACCGGCTCGGGCATGACACTCCTGTGTGGCTCGCTCATCATCGGGGTTCGCGCCCCACACCTCATCCCGGCGCGCCGGCGGTCGCTCGGTTGGCTGCCGTGCTCGTTCCGCTTGCCGTGCAGGTTAGGGCAGCCGGCTGCGGCCGTGGGTGCCGGAGCCGCTGAGCGCCGGCGTTTCGTCGCAACCGGCGAGGCAGGGCGGGCCCTCGGGCACGTGTGTGCTCGGGCGAACCGGAGCGGACCGACGGATCGAAAGCGCGCCCGGGACCGAGGCGAATGCCGCCAGCACCGCCGCCGTCAGCAGCACCGCCCGGTAGCCGCCCGGGAAGTCCTCGTCGAGGCCAGCCAATGCCGGCACCACGGCTATGGCCAACAGCGACGCCAGCCGGGCCACGGCGTTGTTGACCGCGGAGCCCACGCCGGTCTGGTCGGCCGGCACCGCCGCCAGCACAGCCGCGGTCAACGGCGCCACCGTCACCGCCAGCCCCAGGCCGAGCACGGCGACGCCGGGCAGGACCCCGATCAGGAAACCGTCGCCGGGAGCGACGCGGCTCAGGATGGCCATGCCGGCTCCGACGCCCAGCGGCCCGACCGTCATCGGCAGCCGCGGCCCTATCCGCTGGCCGAGCCCTCCGGCCCATCGTGACAATGCCAGCATGATGACGGTGACCGGTAGCAGGGACGCACCGGCCTCCAGGGCGGAGTAGCCCAGGTCGTTCTGCAGGTGCAGCACCACGACGAACATCCCGACGCCCAAGGCGGCGTAGACGAGCAGCGTGACCACGTTGGCGGCCCGGAACTGGCGGTCGCCGAAGAGGCCGAGGGGCACCATCGGCCGGGCCGAGCGATGCTCGATCACCACGAACAGGGTGAGCGACGCGACCGCCACCGCGGCGGCGGTCGCGGTCAGCGCCACCGGTGCCCCGGCCGGCGCTTCGATGAGGGCGTACACCAGCCCGGCCAGGCCCAGGGCCAAGGTGAGCGCCCCCGGCCCGTCGACTCGGGGATCGTTGCGGGTGTCGCGGCTCTCCGGGACATGGCGCCAGGCCAGGACGGCGGCCACCGCCGTGACCGGGACGTTGATGAGGAACACCCAGCGCCAGGACACTGCGTCGATCAGCCATCCGCCGAGGAACGGCCCGACGGCGGTCGAGATCCCGGTGAAGCCCGACCACGTCCCGATGGCCACACCCCGCTGGTCGGCGCGGAAGCTGGCCGCGATCAGGGCCAGGCTCCCGGGAACGAGGCAGGAGCCGGCGGCGCCCTGGAGAGCCCGGGCGACTATCAGCGCCGACGCGCTGGGGGCAACCGCGCACGCCAGTGACGTCGTCCCGAAGCCGACCAGGCCGATGATGAACACGCGCCGCCGGCCGAAGAGGTCGCCCAGCGACCCGCCCAGCACCATCAGCGACCCCAGTGTGAGCAGGTACGCGCTCAGCACCCACTGCAGGGACGAGAGGCCGGCGTCGAACTCGTCGGCGATGGCGGGAAGGGCGGCATTGACGACGGTGCCGTCGAGGAATGCGACCCCCGAGCCGACGACGGCGACAACCAGGACCCAGCGACCGGCAGGGGAGGACACAACCAGGCCGCCGGCGCCGGCGTCAGCTGGGGTCGACATCGTCACCTGTGGTGCGGGCGTCTCCGGCCAGGACGAAGGCCACCGGTACGCCGAGGGCATCTTCCAGGAGACCCTTGCGGGACTCCGCGGTGTACAGCTCCAGCTCGGCGTCGCTGCCCCCGCTGTCGATGGTGACGGTGAACCCGTGGTCGTCGCCACGCACGGTCATCGACTTCACCGCCGAGGACCGGGTGCGGTCGAGGGCAATGCCGACGCGCAGGCACCCGGCCAGCAGCCGCACCGTCCGCTGGTCGTCGGCGTCGAGGCGGGCAAAGGCCTCGTGACGGGACTTGGGCGCGCTCTTGCGGTGATAGCGGGCCACTTGGGCGATCAGCTCGACCTCGTGGTCGGTGAACCCGGTGAGCAGCTCGGAGTTGCGGATGATGTAGTAGCTGTGCAGGTGGTGCTTGTCGTGGGAGATGAACAACCCGACGTTGGCCAACAGCCCGGCTGCCTCGAGGAGCTCCTCGAACTCCTCGCCCATCCCGTGACGGTCGCGGGTGGCCTCGAACAGCCGGATGGCAAGATCGGTGGCCAGTGCCGCGTGCTCGCCTTCTTCGGGGGTGACGGCGGCGAGGTGCGCCACCGACTCGAAGCGCAGGTCGCGCAAGTGCCCGATCGAGGTCCGGTCACGCCGGCGCAGGCGGTCGAGGAGGACGCCTTCGCGTAGGGCCGAGTCGGAGATCACCATCTCGGTGATGCCGAGTTCGGCGAACGCCTGCTCGAGGATCAGGGCCCCGCCCAGGATGATGTCGGCCCGTTTCGACTCCAGGCCGGGCACCTCGGACCTTCGGGCGAGTGTGCGGGCAGCCGTGAGCTGCTCGACGACGACGGCGAGGCCTTCGGCGCTGAGCGTCGCTCCGCTGGTCAGCTGCAGGGGCGCTTCACCTGCTACGGCCCGCGCCATCGCGGCCAGGTTCACGATCGTCCCCGAGCTCCCGACGGCCACGTCGAAACCGAGGGCCAGCACCGAACGCTTGAGCGGGCTGAGGAACGTCCGCACGTAGCGGCGGCACTCGAGGACGGCCTTGCGTCTGGCCCCCTCGGCCAGGCCGAAGCGCTCGGTGAGCCTGATCGCGCCCAGCTTCAGGCTGCGGGCCAGCAGCAGTTCGCTGCCCTCGCCGACCACGAATTCGGTGCTCCCCCCGCCGATGTCGATGACCAGGTGGCGTTGGTCGTACACGGGCACGGCCTGGAGGACACCGAGGCGGATGAGCCGGGCCTCCTCGGGCCCGGAGATGATCTCGACCCGTACGCCGGCCTCGGCCTCGGCCCGGCGCAGGAACTCGTCGCGGTTGTCGGCCTCGCGCACGGCGCTGGTGGCGACGGCATGGACGTCGGCGCCGAAGCTGGCCGCGATCCGCTGGAAGCGGCGGAGGGTGTCGAGGCCGCGCTCGATGGCGTCGGCCGACAACAGCTTCATGTCGCCCGATCCCGTGCCCAGGCGCACGACCTCCTTGGCCCGGTCGACCACCTCGAAGCGGTTGTTGCCGCTGGCCCGGGCGACGACGAGGTGCACCGAGTTGGTGCCGATGTCGATCGCGGCCAGCGGGCTGGGATCGGCGGCCGCTTCGGCCAGCGAAGGCACAGTCATGCCCGGCCTGGGTGGCGGGGGAACGCCGACTTCAACGTCACTGCCGTGAGAGTACGTTCGCTGGCGGTGTCCCCGGTCCACCCGATGGAGCCGGGTACTCTCCGCGCTGCCTCGAGCGATGGCCGGTCTGTTACGGTTTCGCGACTTTGTCGTCAGCGGGTGCAGGGAGCAGGGCTTGGCGTTGCAGGGGCGCACGGGGAAGCGGCTGGTTGCCGCGCTCTTCGTGATAGGTGCCCTCGGCCTCCCTACTCATGCCGCCGGCCAGGACGACCCGCGGCGCGAGCGTCAGAAGGTGCGCCAACAGGCGGCCGACGTCGCCGCCCAGGTCGACGCCCTCCAGGGTGATGCAGCCGAGGTGCAGCGGGCGCTCCGGTCCCTGCAGGCCAACGTGGCCGGCCAGGAGGCTGCCACCGCCGACGCCCGGCGCCTGGCCGACCAGGCGGCCCACGACCTCGACGTGGCCCGGGCCGAGGAAGCCGCAGTGCAGGCGCAGGTCGACAGCCTCAAGGCGTCCATGCAGGAGGCCGGCGTCCAGGCCTACGTCCGGGGCGACCGGGCCGGTGAGCTCGAGCTCGATTTCTCCTTCGATGCCACCCAGCCGCTGCGGGCGCTGGCCCGCACCACCCTGGCCCAGGCCACGGCCAACAGCTGGCAGGACGCGGTCGAGGCGTTGCGCGACGCCCAGGAGGACCTGGCCGCCAAGCGCGCCGCCGCCGAGGCCGCCACCATCCGGGCCAACGAGGCCCGGGCGGCGGCCGAGTCCCAGCTCTCCGAGTTGCGGGTGGCCCGGGACCAGCAGGCGTCCTACGCCGCCACCGTCGACGCCCGCCTCGACCAGAAGCTGTCCGAGGCGGCGTCGCTCCAAGCTCTCGACTCGAACCTGGCCGCCCGGATCGCCGCCGACGAGGCCAGGATCGCCGCCGCTGCGCCCCGTGGTGGAGGCGGCGGCCGCTCGGCGCCGTTCTCGGCCGGCAACGTGTCAGTCACCACCGTGCGGGGCATCACGGTGGCGACCTCGATCGCTGGCCAGCTCGAGCAGCTCCTGGCGGCGGCCGCCGCCGACGGTATCTCGCTGTCCGGCAGCGGCTACCGGAGCTCGTCGTCCCAGGTGGCCCTGCGCCAGCAGAACTGCCCCGACCCGGTCAACTCGTCGCCGGGCTCGTGCCGTCCACCGACAGCCCGGGCAGGCGCCTCGATGCACGAGCGGGGCCTGGCCGTCGACTTCGCCTACGGCGGGCGGGCGATCAACTCCCGCAGCAGCCCCGCCTTCCAGTGGCTGGCCGCCAACGCCGGGTCCTACGGCTTCGTGAACCTCCCCAGCGAACCCTGGCACTGGTCCACAACCGGCCAGTAGCGCGATTCCCGCGCAGCGCGGTGAGGCGGTCACGTCCCCGCGCCGAGCCCGAGCCCGCAACTTATTCTGGTCCGGTGACGGTGACGCCGGCGGGCCACTCGAGGGGGACCGCGAGCGATGGTGCAGCAGTGACCGTCCCTGCTCGGGGGCTGCGCCCCCGGGCCCCATCGTCGCCCGGCTCGCTGGCGCTCGCCCGGTCGAGCGGTCACTCGAGGGGACCGCGAGCGATGGTGCAGCAGTGACCGCGGGGGTGTCGGTCACGGTCGCCAGCGGCACGACGGCGGTGACCGGGCCCGGCGCGGTGACCATCGGACGCGACCACAGCAGCGACATCGTCGTCGACGACCCGCTGGTGTCGAGGGTGCACGCCCGGCTGGCGGTGGCCGGCGGGCGGTGGGTGCTCAGCGACGCCAACAGCCGCAACGGCGTGTTCTTCGACGGCGCCCGGGTCTCCACCGTGACCGTCGACCGTGCTGTCACGGTGCGGCTGGGCGACGCCGTGGCCGGCCCGTGGGTCCAGGTGTCGCCTCTCGAAGGGGCCGCCCCGGTCGACGAGGGTGTCGCGCCCGGAAAGCTGACCGCCGTCCACGATGCCCGGAGCGGGGTCGTGCGCATCGGGCGGGCGGCCGAGAACGACATCGTCCTCGACGACCTGCTCGTGTCGCGCTTTCATGCCGAGCTGCACCGCGATGCCGACGGGCGGGCCCGGGCGGTGGACCTCGGCAGCCACAACGGCACCTTTGTCAACGGCCAGCCCGTGGCCGACGGGCCCCTCGGCCCCGAGGACCTCCTGACCATCGGTTCACGCTTGTTCCGGCTGCGCGACGGCCGCCTGGTGGAGTACGCCGACAGTGGGGTGGTGGGGTTCACCGCGGTCGGGCTCCACGTGGGCCTCGACGGTGGTCGGGTCCTCCTCGACCGGGTGAGCTT
Source organism: Acidimicrobiia bacterium (assembly GCA_052387955.1). Lineage (GTDB taxonomy): Bacteria > Actinomycetota > Acidimicrobiia > Acidimicrobiales > JACDCH01 > JBQTIQ01. The sequence goes on from JBQTIQ010000087.1 coordinate 17,072, forward strand.
CGCGCTCGACCCGTCCAGCTTCCTCGGCGTGGTCGGGCCGTCGGGAGCGGGCAAGTCGACCCTGCTCGGCGCCCTCACCGGTTTCCGTCCTGCCGACGGTGGGTCGGTCACCTACGGCGGACGGGACATGTACCGCGACTACGACGCCCTGCGCCGGCGCATCGGTTACGTGCCCCAGGACGACCTCGTGCACCCCGACCTGACGGTGGCGATGTCGCTGCGCTACGCGGCCAAGCTCCGCTTCCCGCCCGACGTCGGCGCCGACGAGCGCGACCGCCGGGTCGACCAGGTGCTCGACGAGCTCGACCTCGAACATCGACGCGACCTCCCGGTGCGGCTGTTGTCGGGGGGGCAGCGCAAGCGGGTCAGCGTTGCCCTTGAACTGCTGACCGAGCCGTCGCTGCTGTTCCTCGACGAGCCCACTTCCGGGCTCGACCCCGGGCTCGAGCGCAGCGTCATGCAACTCCTGCGGGATCTGGCCGACCGGGGCCGGATCGTGGTGTGCGTGACCCACAGCGTCGAGAGCCTCCACCTGTGCGACCGGGTGCTGTGCCTCGCTCCCGGAGGCCGCATGGCGTGGTTCGGCCCGCCGCAGCTGGCCTGCGCCCACTTCAGGCGCGCCGACTTCCAGGAGGTGTTCCAGGACCTGGCCGCCGGCGACCCCGACCACGTGGCGGCCAAGTTCGCGGCCACCGACGCCCATCGCCGCTACGTCACCGAACCACTGAGTGGCGCCCGGGCCCCCGACGTAGCCACGCCGCCCGAACGTCATGCCCCGGTGAGGGGATGGTGGCGCCAGTTCAGTACCAACACCGCCCGCTACGCCCGGTCGATGGCCGCCGACCGGGCCAACCTGCTGTACATGGCGGCGATGGCTCCGGTGCTGGGCCTGGTGCTGTTGCTGCGGCTACCTCCCGACCAGCTCGACCGCCTGCCCGCAGGTGAGTTCCACCTGTTCTCCCAGGCTGCCGCGCCCCTCCTCCTGTTGACGTTGGCGACCACGCAGCTCGGTATGGCCTTCGCCGCCCGGGAGGTGGTGAAGGAGCTGCCGATCTTCAAGCGGGAGCGGGCCGTCGGCTTGTCGATCTCCGCCTATCTGGGATCCAAGCTGGTGGTGCTGTCGGCCGTCGGCGTGGCCGAGACCCTGGTGCTGGTGGCGATCACGTTGGCCCGTCAGCGAGGGCCGGCCGACGGCGCCGTCCTGGCCGACGGCCATGCCGAGCTGGTCCTGGTCTTCGGTGCCACGTGGGTGGCCGGCATCGCCCTCGGCCTGATGATGTCGTCCCTGTCGGTGTCGGAGAACCGGCTGGCCCTCGTGCTGCCGGCGGTGATCGGCCTGCACTCAATCGCCGCCACCGGCGTCGCCCTCCCCGGCGTCCCCTCCGTCCCCGTCCTCGACCAGACCGCCTACGTGTCCAGCGCGGCGTGGGGGTTCAAGGCCGCGGCATCGACCGTACGCCTCAACGAACTGCAGGCGTTCAACGACGCCGTGCGCGACCTCCCCCTCGACGGCGCCCGCGGCGATCCCGAGGGTGCCGCCCGCCGTGCCCTCGACCGCCTGGCCCGCACCGACCCGGAGACGGCTGAACGCCTCGGCGACCCGAACTTCAACCACAGCGCGGGGGCCTGGTCGCGGGCGATGATCGCCATCGGCGCGCTCATCATCGCCTCCCTGATAGGCGCCGGCCTGGCCCTGCGCCGCTACGACCCGCTGTAGTGCCCCGGTCAGGCGACGGCGGACCGAGCGCGCCGGTCGGGCTACGGTGCTCAGCCGGCGAACAGGGCCTGGAGCCGCTCGACCAGGAGATCGGCGACGGCGGCGTGGCCGGCCGAGTTGGGGTGGAACGACGACTGCACCCGGAACGTGCGCTCGCGGACCCCGGCGCTGATCCCGTGGAGCCAGGGCTCGTCGGGGCCGCAGCGGTCGTGGCCCTCGAACAACGGCGCCACCGCCAGGAACTCGGCGCCGGCCTCGGCGACGGCCGCCGCCACCGCCGCGTTGAGCTCCTCGGCCAAGGACCTCAGCACCTCGGCATCGGGGCGCCCGAAGCCGTCACAGCGCCGGCCCTCGGCCGCGGGCCAGTCGTCGGGGTCAGCGAACAGGTGGGGGTAGCCGATGACGACCAGCACGCCCTCGGGGGACAGCACGTCGAGGCGCAACCGGCGGTAGGTGCTCACCAGGTCGCCTCGGAGGCGGTCGATCCCGGCCGAGATCCCCGGCTGGTCGATGGCGCATGGCCCGATGCCGCTGGAGATGCAGCGGACCAGCACCGTCGAGAAGCCGACGTCGTTGCCGCCGATGGTCAAGGTGACGAGGTCCGGACGGTTGCCGCCGAGGGCCGCGAGCCCTTCGGCGATCTGGCCGTCGAGGTCGCGGATCCGCCCTCCGGTGCAGGCGACGGCGACCAGCTCGACGTCCGCGAGGTCGCGGGCGGCCACCGGGGCGTAGGCCGCCGGGCTCCGCTGGCACGGCCCCACGGCGCCCAGGACACCCTCCCCCGAGCTGTAGGAGTCGCCCAACGCGAGCCACCGTCCCAGTTCCCGACGGTCGCCCCCGGCCGCCCCTCCGGTGCAGGAGACGGCGGCGACGACCACAACGGCGACAGCCACGGTGCGCGCTAGACCTGCTAGGCCCCGAGAAGGCGTGACGTTGTGACATGGTCCAGGACCGAGAAGATGCCGACCGCGCGACCGCCAGGGAGCCGGGCGGCGATGGGGGCCGGGGGGGCGCAGCCCCCCAGCTAGATCGGCTCGGTCCCGAGAAGGCTTGACGTTGTGACAAGGCCCGGGACCGAGCAGATGCCGACCGAGCGACCGCCAGGGAGCCGGGCGGCGATGGGGGCCGGGGGGGCGCAGCCCCCCAGCTAGGAGGTGAGGATGCGAAGTTCGCTGAAGCCACCGCACGTGGGGTCCTCGTGGCCGGTGAGGCTGATCCTGACCTCCGTGCCCCGCACCGTCGACCCGCCGATGTCGAGCTCGACGCTCACGTCCGGGTCGGGTGTGCCGGCCAACGGGATGTCGGCGCTCTCGTAGACGCGGTCGCCGTTGACGTCGAACACCTCGATGGTCATCGTGACGAAGCCGAACCCGGTGCGCAGAGCGGGGTCGTCGTGACGGGCGTTGGAGAGCACCTCGATGCGCACGATGGGGACAGGTTCGTCCACCGACCAGGTGTAGGTGCTGGTGTCGCCGTCGGCGAACTCGCCGGCGGAGAACCACGAAGTGCCCACGTCGCCGTCGACCGCGAGCGAGGCCGGGAAGAACCCGTCGGGCTGGTCGAACGTCGACGACGGGGCCACGATGCCGCGGGAGGTGACGTCAGCGGGCAGGACCTCGGTCGTCGTCGTCACCGGGTCCGAGGTGATCGGGCCTTCCGAGGAGGACGAGTCGGTGGAGAAATCACTCGAGAACGGCGGGTCGAGGATCTGGGGTTCGTCGCTGGCGTCGGTGGCCGGCGACGCCGTCACCCGGAACAGGGGGGACTCGTCGAGGACGTCTTGGAGCACGAACTCCTCGATGGCATCGGCGGCGGCGACCGTGATGGTCTCGGCCAGGGAGAAGTCGGGCCACGGGTCGCCCTGGACGGCGACGTCATTGGCCAAGGGCTGCGCCGGCAGCAGCGGATTGCCGCACTTGCAGCGCACCTTGGGGACGCCGAACCGGTCGACCAGCACCGCGGTGCCGGCCTGGAGCACGGCGTTGATCGGGTTGGCCCGGCCGGCGGTGAAGCCGTGGTTGACCACCCGGGTGTCGGCCCGCAGGACCACGTCGGTCAAGCCGTCGATGAAGTCGCCGATGCGGTCGGCGTCGATGTCGAGGGCCTCGGCCCAGGCCCCGGCCTTGTCGGCGTTCTCCTCGAGGAAGTCCCGGAGCCGGTCGGCGTCGCACACCGACAGGAGGTTGGTGCCGCCGTAGAGGCCGGGCGCGTCGCCGGTCACCACCGGCACACCGCGGCCGCCAGCCTCGGGCAGGTCGAGCCGGCCGAGCGAGACGCCCACCAGCTCGCCGTCGGGCACCTCCAGGCCGGCGAGCTCCGAATCGGCGTCCTCCAGCTCGTCACGGCTGGGGGTGACCGAGCGGGTGAAGGGGTCACGGCCCACCGAGCTGATCGGCTCGAGGAAGACCTCGGCCGCCGACGGCCCGTCGGCGTCGCCGCCGCCGCTGACTACCAGCACCCCGATGACCGCAGCCAAGATGGCGACCACGAGGGCCGACCCGGCCACGACCGTCCGGCGGCCCTTGGGGGGCCGACCGCCCGGCCCCCCCGATCCTGGCGGCCCCGCCGGCGGCAGCGGCGGGGGCGGACGGGGCGGTGCCGCCCCGGACTGACGCGCCCGCTGCAGCTCTTCGGGGCCGAGCGTCTCGCCCCCCATCGGCCCGGGCGACGGCGACGGTAGCGGCGGCGGGAGAGCCTGGCCGGTCAGCGCCGCCGTCCACGAGGCGGCGTCGGCGAAACGGTCGGCCGGGTCGGTGGCCAGCCCGCTGGCGACGACGGCCTCGAGCTCGGGGGGCACGTCGCCCCGCACCGACGACAACGGCGGGAAGGCGGAGCGGGCCTGCGCCCGCATCAGCTCGCCGATCGACTCGTACGGATAGGGCACCCGTCGGCCCAGCAGCTCGTACAGGATGACCGCAGCGCTGTACACGTCGCTGCGGTAGTCGGCCCGCCCCTCGGCCTGCTCGGGCGCCATGTAGTGAGGGGTCCCGGTGGCGATGGTGGTCCCCATGCCGGCGGCGAGCGAGCGGGCGACCCCGAAGTCGACCAGCACCAGGCGCTCAAGGTCGTCGCCGCCGTGGTGAGCGGGGACCGAGCGGTACATCACGTTGGCCGGCTTGAGGTCGCGATGGGCGATCCCGAGGGCATGCACGACTCGGAGGCCGGCCGCTATCTCGAGGCTGACCTCCATGGCCTCGGAGACCTTGAACCACCCTCCCGCGGCGAACCGCTCGGTCATACGGTCCTGGAGCGAACCCCGGTCGGCGTAGTCCATGACGAAGTAGGGCCGGCCGTCGGGCAGCTCGTCGACGGTGTGGACCCGGATCAGCTGGTCGGACTCGGCCCGCCACAGGATGCGGGCTTCCTCCAGGAACCGGCGCCGGAACGACTCGTCCCGCGCCCAGTTGTCGGCCAGCACCTTGATGGCGACGACCGCGTCGAGAGCCTCGTCCCGGGCCAGCCACACCGTGCCGAAGGTCCCGGAGCCAAGGACGCGTTCGGTGCGGTACCGCCCGATCTGCTCCACGGCGCTCCCTTCACGACCCCGCCCCCACCGGGCCGGTCGCACGGTCTCCGGGCGAGTATCCCATGACGACCGCCAGCATCGCCCCCGCTCGCACCCCGAGATCGGGTGCGTGGTGGCCCGACGACGGTGCGCGCGGTGCTGACCGGCCTGGCCCGTTCGTCGAGAGCGGTGCCCGGCTCAGCCCCTTGGCCGGGGCCGAGCTCCGCGACGGCGCCAGAAGACCTCGGCGGCCAGGACGAGCCCGCCGAGGACGGTCACCCCGAGCCCCAGTCCCAGCTCAGGTCGGCCCGGGTCGTCGACATCGGTGATCAAGACCACGGCGGAGAGGGCCAACGCCGGCCCGATGACGGCCAGGACGAGATTGGCCGCGGCCGGGAACGGCCTGCGGGTGAGGTAGGGGATGCAGGCCAGCAGCGGCAACAACAGGAAGGGGCCGGCCTCGACCGAGCCGGTCGAGTCGCGGTGCGTCACCAGCGCCCACAGCGCGACGTCCCAGGCCGAGCTCGACGAGCCCCCGGCGGTCGCCCACGGCAGGAACCCGCCAGCTGCCACCAGGATGGCTCCGAGCGCGGGCAACGGTGAGATCGCCCGTCGAGATGGCACCGCCGGTGCGGCCCGAGCGTTCTCCGGCGCCAGGGCGCGACCGTCGACCCATGCCGTCCAGCCGTTGTCGAACTCGACGTGCGCCCAACCGTTGGAGGATTCGACCATCCTCACCCTCAGCCCGCCCTCGGCCCGGGCGGTCGGCGCCGCCGAGGCGTCGGGCATCGTCCACGCCGCCAGTCCCCCCGGTGGGATCGTGCGCCGGAGCGGGACCAGGGTGCGGCCGTCGACCCAGCCACTCCATCCGTTGGCGAACTCGACCTTCGCCCACTCGCCGGTGCGCTCGACGACCCGGGCCTCGAGGCGGGGATCGGCGGTGGCCACCGGCGCGGCGCCGGCGGCGGGCGCGGCCCATACCGGCAGTGGCGCCTCCGGGAGGACGTGGGTGGGCACCCACCCTCCTTCATTGCCGAGGCCGGGCATGATCCCCCCTGACACCACGAGCCGTCGTCGTCATCGTACGCAGCCGGCGCCATCGTCGGCGCCGACCGTGGTCGGCCGAGGTCATCCCGGAGGGGCCTGGTGCGACCTCCTTCCTCGACGTTTACGGTCTGGCCCGTGTCCCCTCAACATCGGGATCGCGGGCGGGAATGAGCACCGGCGGCGGCGCACCGTCGACCCCATGGTCGCCGCCACCGGCTGGCCCGCCGCCATCGGGGCCCCCACCGTCAGGACCGCCCTCCGGGCCGCCGTCAGGACCGCCGGCCGGGCCACCGTCGAGCGGCACCCCCCGCCGGTCATGGCTCCCCTGGCTGCTCGCGTTGGCCCTGATAGCCGTGGCCGGCGTGATCGCCACCGTCCTCGTCGTCGCCGGCGGGGACGACGACGATCAGGCGGCGGGGGACGGCGAGATCTTCCTGCAGGCGGTCAGCGAGGTCGGCCCCGACCCCTTCACCGCCTCGGTCGCGGCCCCGCCCCCACCCTCCACGGTCCCCGCCGGCACACCGATCACCCTGGGGCCGTCGACCGGCAGCGACCCACCGCCGACGGCGCCGGTCTTCTCGTCGGGACCGACCCCCGGGGCGGCGTCGGGTGGAGCCCTCAGGGTCACCGCCCGGTCGGGGGCCACGCCCGGCCTCTACGGAGGCACCCAGGACCAGTCGAGCTGTGACGTCCAGGCGATGATCGACTTCCTCGTCGACAACGCGGCCAAAGCACGGGCGTGGGCCGAGGCCCAGGACCTCGACGTCGACGACCTCGCCCGCTACCTCGGGGCACTCACACCCGTCCTCTTGCGCAGCGACACCCGGGTCACCAACCACGGCTTCGTCGACGGCCGCCCGAACCCCCTCCAGTCGATCCTCCAGGCCGGCACCGCCGTGCTGGTCGACGAGTTCGGGCTGCCGAGGGCTCGCTGCGCCTGCGGCAACCCCCTGCTGCCACCCCGGGCGGTGCCGAGCACCCCGTCGTACCAGGGCCAGCCGTGGCCCGGGTTCAACCCCGGCAACGTGACCGTCATCGACGCCAGCACCACGGTCATCAACGTCATCACCATCATCGAGGTCGGCACCGGCCAGCCCTTGGGCCGGTCCCCGGGCGGCGGGCCCGACCGGCCCCTCCCGCGGACGACGACGACGACGTCGGTGCCCACGACGTCCACGACCGCCGGCGCCACCGGCACGTTCGAGCTCGTCGACGTCGAGGAGACGATCACCGAGCTCCAATCGTTGTGGACCGTCGATGCCCGGGCCGGAACCGCCCGGGTCGCGCTCAGCGCCGGCGACGGCAACTACTCCTGGACCGTCCCCCAACGGATCGACCCGACCGGTACCACCATCGAGTGGGGCGGGTCGTCGCCCCCGAGCGCCAACATCCTCGTCAACATCGCGCCCCGCTCGGAGGGGATCCAGTTCTCCACCGCCGACCTGGCCGTGGAGGTGACCGGTTCCGAAGGCCGCAAGTCAGCCCTGATGACGGTCCCGACCGCGCTGGACGAGGTCAAGCTCATCTATTCGATGGGCTACAGCGTCACCGCCACCTACACCTACCGTCGCTAGCGCTAGCGCTAGATCTGCTCGGTCCCGAGAATGCTTGACGTTGTGACAAGTTCCGGGACCGAGCAGATGCCGACCGAGCGACCGCCAGGGAGCCGGGCGGCGATGGGGGCCGGGGGGGCGCAGCCCCCCAGCTAGCTTGGCGCATCCCCGGGGCCGTGGCCGGAACAAGCGGTCCGACCGAGCAAGAGGATCCCGGCACTCTTAGGCTGGATCCCGATAGCGGCTCGTCGTGCGGGGCCCTACGGTGGGCACCACAAGTACGCGAAGACGAGACCGTTCGAACAATCGTCGAAATCGAGGAGGACCTGCTCATGGCAAAAGTCTTGGTCGTAGTCACCGGGGTCGACAGTTGGACCCTGTCCGACGGCACCCCCGAGGCAACCGGGTACTGGGCCGAGGAGTTCGTGGTACCGCACGAGATCTTCGTCGGCGCCGGCCACGACGTCACCATCGCCACCCCGGGTGGCGTGAAGCCGACACCTGACGAGCTCAGCTTCTCGCTCGAGATGAACGGTGGCTCCCAGGAGACGGTCGACCACCTGCGCACGTACGTCACCGAGACCATCGCCGACCAGCTCGAGCACCCGGCCAAGCTCGAGGACCTCGACCCCAACGGTTTCGACGCCGTCTTCATCCCCGGCGGCCACGGCCCCATGGAGGACCTGGCCAAGTCCGAGGCTCTCGGCAAGATCCTGGTAGCCATGGCCGACAACCAGGACAAGGTTGTCTCGGCGGTGTGCCACGGCCCCGCCGGTCTCGTCCCCGCCGTCCGTGACGACGGCAGCTGGGCCTTCGAAGGCCGCCAGGTCACCTCGTTCTCCGACGAGGAAGAGACCCAGTACGGCTACCGCGAGAAGACCCCGTTCCTGCTCGAGAGCCGCCTCTCCGACATCGGCGGCAAGTTCTCGGCCGGCGAGCCGTGGCAGCCCCACGTCATCGTCGACGGCAACTTGATCACCGGCGCCAACCCGGCCTCGAGCGACGGCATCGCCCGCGCCCTGGTCGACGCTCTGGCCGCCAAGGGCTAGACAGCCCGGCCGGCGCCGCCGGCCGTCACGCTTCCTACGAGGGGCCCGCGCCCACGGCGCGGGCCCCTCGTGCGTTCTCGGCCCGCCGGGTCGTGGGGCGGGTGGGGATCGAACCCACGACCGCACCGATTATGAGTCGGGTGCTCTAACCGCTGAGCTACCGCCCCGGGCCCGGCCGGCGGTCCCGCCCCGCAGGGACGAGCCGCGAGCGCTCCGGGGGAGGGACTCGAACCCTCAACCAACGGATTAACAGTCCGCTGCGCTGCCGATTGCGCCACCCCGGAAGGGGATGAGGTCGCAGGATAGCAGCGGCCCGACAGCCCTTCGGGACGCCCGGGGGGCCCCGCTACTCGTTGTCGAGGTAGTCGCGGAGCTTCTGCGAACGGTGGGGGTGGCGGAGCTTGGCCAGCGTCTTCGACTCGATCTGGCGGATCCGTTCTCGGGTCACGCCGAACTCGCGGCCCACCTCCTCGAGGGTCCGGGCCTGGCCGTCCTCGAGGCCGAAACGGAGGCGCACGACCTGTTGCTCTCGTTCGTTGAGCTCGCCCAGCGCCTCGAGGACGGCGGAGTTGAGCATGGTGCGGGCGGCGATCTCGGCCGGCGCCTCGGCCTGGGAGTCCTCGATGAAATCGGCCAGGTTCGAGTCGTCCTCCTCGCCGACCGGTGAGTCGAGCGACAACGGGTCCTGGGAGATCCGGATGATCTCCCGTACCCGGGTCGGCGTCATGCCCACCTTGTCGGCCAACTCCTCGACCGTCGGCTCCCGCTCGAGTTCCTGCAGCATCTGGCGTTGGACCCGGTGGACCTTGTTGATCGACTCGACCATGTGCACCGGGATACGGATGGTGCGGGCCTGATCGGCGATCGCCCGGGTGATGGCCTGGCGGATCCACCAGGTGGCGTACGTGGAGAACTTGAAGCCCTTGGTGTAGTCGAACTTGTCGACCGCCCGCATCAGGCCGAGGTTGCCCTCCTGGATGAGGTCGAGGAAGAGCATGCCTCGGCCCACGTAGCGCTTGGCGATCGACACCACCAGGCGCAGGTTGGCCTGGATCAGGTCGGCCTTGGCGTCCTCGCCGTCGCGGACCACGAACAGCTGGCGGCGGCGCTCGCCGAACTCGAGCAGGTCGAGGTCGCCGGCAGCGGCGAGATCGGCCAGGTGCACCGAAGCCGCCGCGCCCGATTCGATGCGCTTGGCCAGCTCCACCTCCTGGGCCGCGCTGAGCAGCGGCACCCGCCCGATCTCCTTGAGGTACATGCGCACCGGGTCGGACGAGCTGCCGGTGAGACGGGAGTCGGCCATCTGGCCGGCGGTGAAACGCACCGGCCGGCGCCGGCTGGGGGCCGCGGTCACGGGATCGGCGGCGGTAGCGGCGACAACGGCCTCGGGCTCCAGCAGGTCGGCCCGGACGAACAGGGGCGGGTTGAGGTCGGGCAGCTCGTCGGGCTCTTCCACCACGATACCGGCCAGCGCCAGGCGGGTCACCAGCTCGGCCAGCAGGTCGGGGGTCAGCTCGGCGGTGACGACGGCCAGGACGTCGTCCTGGGACAGCGCCCCTCCACGCGTCCTCCCCCGTCGAACGAGCACTTCGAGCTCGCCGGGGGGGACCGACACCCGGCGTAGCGCGTTGGTGTCACCAGTCATGCCCGGTCCCCGTTCCGTGATCCGAGCCAGGTTACCAACCGATCGATGGCCGCCTGCCGCGTCCGATGGTCCTCGAGGGCTTCGACCGTCAGTTTCAGTTCGGTGAACTCGGTCGCCGTGGCCTTGTCCTCGTCGATGGCCCGTGTAGCGGCCCGGCGTACCAACATCGAAATGACGTTCACCGGGTCAGAATCGGTGTCCTGGACCGCGACCTGGAGGAGGCGTTCGGCGGCACCGGGGTCGGCGCCATCGAGGGCCGCCTGCAGCGACGGGGTGGCCTCGACAGCGCGGAAGGCGGCCAGGTTGCGGTCGTCGTCGAAGAGCACCTCGGCCACCGCCGGTCCCGGTGGCAGACAGGCGAACACGTCGGCCCGCCGGTGCACGGCGTGCAGCAACAGCTCGGTCTCGGTGTCCGGCACCCATACGTTGGTCGAACGCCGCCCCGGGTTGCGGTCTTCTCGCACCCGGACCGCCCCGCTGCGGCCTCGCCGCACGGACTCGGCCAGCCGTTCGACCGTGTGGTTGTCGATCTTGCAGAAGCCGGCGATCTCCATCAGGTACTGCTGGCGGACAAGGCCGTTGGGGTGCTCGTTGACCATCACGAGGGCGGCCTCGGCACCTCGTACCCGACCCTCGGGCGAGGACAGGTCGGCCGCGGCCAGGGCCCGTCGGGCCCGGAACCGGAGGAAGGGGACGGCGTCGGTCACCGACCGCTGGAGCGCGGCGGGGTCTCGGGCGGCCAGGTCGGCCGGGTCCACTCCCTCCGGCAGTGCCGCCACCGCCACCTCGAGATCGAGGTCACGCTCCCACTGGTAGAACCGGGCGGCCGCGTTCTGGCCGGCGGCGTCGGCGTCGAAGGCCAGCACCACCCGCCGGGCGAAGCGCTTGAGCAGTCGAAGGTGCTCTTCGGTGAGGGCGGTACCGCAGGTGGCCACCGCTCGTCCGACGCCGGCGGCGGCGAAGCCGATCACGTCGGTGTAGCCCTCGCACACGACGACCTCGTCGGCGCGGACGATCTCGCTCTTGGACCAGTTGAGCCCGTAGAGGACCCGTGACTTGGAGTAGAGGGCGTTCTCGGGCGAGTTCTTGTACTTGGGCCCCTCCGCTCCCGGCAGCAACCTCCCCCCGAACGCCACCGGGTCGCCGGCGGTGTCGAAGATCGGGAACAACACCCGGCCCCGGAAGGCGTCGGTGGGGCGGCCCCGGCGGTTGAGGAACCCGAGGCCGGCGTCGACCAGGACGTCGTCTGGCAGCGGCAGGGCGCGGGCCATCTCGTCCCACCCTTCGGGTGCCCATCCCAGGCGGTACCGGCGCACGGTGTCGCCGTCGAAGCCCCGTTGGCGGAGGTAGCGGCGGGCGGCGCCGGCATCGGGGGAGGTGAGGAGGCGGTCGTGGTACCAGTCGACGGCCTGCCCGACGGCGCCGACCAGTCGGGCGCGGCGCCGGCGGCCCTCGTCCTCACCCCTCTCGGTGTAGCGGAGGGTGATGCCGGACTTGCCCGCCAGCCACTCGATGGCGCCGACGAAGTCGACGTGCTCGATCTCGCGCACGAACTTGATGGCGTCACCACCGAGTTGGCAGCCGAAGCAGTTCCACAGGCCGTTCTCCTCGCTGAGGTTGAACGACCCGGACTTCTCGGCGTGGAAGGGGCACAGCCCCACCCACCGACGCCCGACCCGCTTGAGCTGGACGTACTGGGAAACGATGTCGCGGAGGTTGGTGGCGTCCCGGACCCGGGCCACGTCCTCGTCGACGATCCCCACAGTGAGCTGACGGTACCGCCTCCACGCCGAAGCCCCCGCTAGGGACGGACCTCGAAGACCCGGTTGAAGGGGGTCTCCGTGGCACGGCGGAAGCGGGTGAAGCCGGCGTCGGTCAGCAGCTGCTCCCACACCGAGTCAGGCACCTGGTTGCCGAGGACGTAAGCACCGCCCTGGGCCTCGGCGGCCGGCGTGCACACGCTGACCGAGGCGGAGTAGAAGATCCTCCCGACCGGGCCCACGTTGTCGGCCAGGCTCTCGCCGGCCATCGGTTCGACCAGGGCCCAGGTCCCCTCCGCCCCCAGGGCGGCGAGGATGTGGCGGGCGGCGGCCACCGGCTCGCCCATGTCGTGGAGGGCGTCGAACACGCACACGAGGTCGTAGCCCTCGCCCGGGAAGTCCTGGGCCGAGGCGACCTCGAACGTGACCCGGTCGGCGACGCCGGCCTCGATGGCGCGCTGGCGGGCGGTCTCGACCGAATCGCGGTGGTAGTCGAACCCGACGATCCGCGACGCCGGGAACGCCTCACCCAGCAGGATGGTCGAGGACCCGTGGCCGCAGCCGACGTCGGCCACCAGGGCCCCGGCCTCGAGCTTGGCCTGGGTGCCGTCGAGGGCCGGGATCCAATGCGGTACCAGGTTGGCCATGTACCCGGGCTTGAACAGGCGCTCGGTGCCCTCGAACAGGTCGGCGTGGTGCTCGTGCCAGCCGAGGCCGGCCCCGGTGCGGAAACGCTCGCGGACCTCTTCCTCGTCCTTGAGGATCGACGCCGCGATCGTCATCGCGCCCACCAGGCACGCCGGTGACTGGTCATCGGCGAGGACCGCGGCCTGCTCGTCGTCGAGCCAGAACGTCCCCGCCGCCAGGTCGGCCTGGCAGTAGCCGCTGACGTACTGGGCGCAGAGCCATTCCTCCACCAACCTCCGGTCGTAGCCGGTCCGTCCGGCCAGGCCGGGGCCATCGGTCGGACCGGACTCGGCCAGCGCCTTGTACAAGCCCAGCTTGTCGCCCAACACCACGGTCGACGCGTGCAAGGCGGCGCCGAAGTCGGTGGCGAAACGCCCGATGAAGTCGTTCAACCGGGTTTCGTCGAGTGCCATCTCTCGTCTCCTCTCGTGTCCTCCAGGGAATGGCCACACAGTCCTGCGCCGCCGTTGCAGGAAGGCTGCACCGCCTGGTGCAACCTCACTGCAAAGAGCTGGGGAGACCCTGTTCCCATGACCACCACCCCAGTCCCCACCATCCCCGGCCCGTCTGGTTCACCCGCAGCAGGCACAAGCACGGTCGACCGGTTCCTCGTCGCCGTCGCCTCCGGCAACGGCCTTCCGCCCGAGCTGTACGCAGCCGGCGCCGAACTCGACGCCGTCGTCCCCAACTGGCGCCTGGGGGCGAGCGGCGGCGGCGCCATCAGCTCCGTCTACGGGTCCTGGTTCGCCCACCCCGGCGCCTTCGACGAGCTCTCCCGGCGGTCGACGGCCACCGGAGAGGTCGTCGAGTACACCCTCAGCTGGGTCGAGGACGGGGTGGCTCACGCCGCCCGCCATGTCCACGTGCTCGACCTGGACGACGCCGGGCGGATCGTCCGTGACCACGTGTGGTGCGGTGGCCGCTGGCCGGAGCCGCTCCTGGCCCAGATCGAAGCCGCTCGCCATGCTCTCTGAAGTGCGAGAGCAGCGAGCACTTCAGACCGACGGCGCGAGCGCCAGCTCGCCCGACGGCGATCCGCCGGTCCCGTTGACACCTCGCCCGGTGGCGGCCTCGCTCGACGAACTGCTCGCCGGCGTGACCCGGCGCCAGCCGCTGCGTACCGCCGACGCCAAGTCGGGCTCCGCGCTCGAGCGGGTGACGATCGACGGCGAGGTGTTCGTGCTCAAGCGGGTCCACCTCGACCATGACTGGACCATGCGATTCAACGGCGATGTCGGCTGCCATCCCGCCCAGGTCTGGACGGCCGGGCTCATGGACGTCCTCCCGGAACGCATCGACCACGCGGTGGTGGCCGTCGCCACTGGCCTCGGCCGCAACGGCTGGGGTGCGGCCCTGTTGATGCGCGACGCGGGCGACGCACTGGTGCCCCCCGGCGAAAGCCTGCTCCCCCTCGAGGTGCACCTCCAGTTCCTCGACGACCTGGCTGCGCTCTCGGCGAGGATGTGGGGCTGGCGGGACACGGTCGGGCTGGTGCCGTTGGCCAACCGGTGGGGATGGTTCAGCCCCGGCGACCTCGACGTCGAGGCTGAACGGGGGTGGCCCGACACGGTCCCTCGCCTGGCGGCCGACGGTTGGCGGTGCTTCGCCGACCGGGCGCCGGGGGTCGTCGCCCGTGTCGTCGACGACCTGCGCCACGATGCCGGCCCGCTGGTGACGGCGGCGCTGGGAACGCCCCGCACGTTCGTGCACGGCGACTGGAAGCTGGGCAACCTCGGCAGGGGGGCCGACGGGCGAACGGTGCTGATCGACTGGACCTACCCGGGCGAGGCACCGTGCTGCTATGAGCTCGGCTGGTACCTGGCCCTGAACCGGGCGCGGGTCCCCCACTCCAAGGAGGATGCCATCGCCTGGTTCCGCTCGTCGCTCGAGCGTCACGGGGTGACGACCGACGCCTGGTTCGAGCGTCAGCTGGCGGTGTGCCTCCTGGGGACGGTCGTCATCCACGGGTGGGAGAAGGCCCTCGGAGACGACGACGAGCTCGGCTGGTGGTGCGACCGGGCGGCCGAGGGGGCCGCGTTCCTATGAACGGCGCCGGCTGCGCGGCAGCGTACTCCGAGGCGGCGCCGGGGTGGGAGGCCGGGCCCGGGCAGATCTACAACCGGCTGGCGGCGGTCATGGTGGCCGACAGCCCGGTCCCGCTCGACGGCCGTGTGGTGCTCGACCTGGGGGCCGGCACCGGGGCGGCGTCGCGGGCGGTGGCCGCGGCCGGAGGCCGGCCGTTGGCCGTCGACACCGCGCTGGGCATGCTTCTTGCCGGCCGGGCGGCGCGGCCCCCGGCCGTCGCCGCCGATGCTTCGGCCCTGCCGTTCCCGCCGGCCACCTTCGGTGCCGTCGTGGCCGCCTTCTCCCTCAATCATCTCGACGACCCCGCCGCCGGGCTCCGTGAGGCCGCCCGGGTGACGACCAGGCCAGGGGTTGTACTGGCCTCGGCCTACAGCGCCGACGACGACCACCCGGTGAAGGCCGCGGTCGAACAGGCGCTGGTCGAGTCGGGGTGGTCATGTCCGTCGTGGTACAAGCGTCTGTACCGCGACGCCATCCCCCGGCTGTCCACCGTCGAAGGGGCCGCCGCCGCCGCCGCCGGCATCGGCGACACGACGATCGTCGAGCACCAGGTCTCCTTCACCGACCTGGGCCCGGCTGATCTGGTGGCGTGGCGGATGGGGATGGCCCCTACGGCCGGATTCGTTGCCCTGCTGGACGACGGGACGCGCCGCACCCTGCAGCGCCGCGCCGTCGAACTGCTCGGCGACCGCCGGACTGAGCTGGTACGGCGGTTCCTGGTCATCGCCACCGCCCTCTAGCTGGGGGGCTGCGCCCCCCCGGCCCCCATCGCCGCCCGGCTCCCTGGCGGTCGCTCGGTCGGCATCCGCTCGGTCCCGGAACGTGTCAAGACGTCAAGCCTTCTGGGACCGAGCAGATCTAGGAGCCACCGCCGGGCCGGTCCCGGGGCCGTGACCGGTGAAGGGCGCTCAGCGACGGCCCAGCGCCGCGAACCGCCGGGCCACGAACGCGGCCAGAGGGCTGTTGTCGGGGCCAGCGGCCACCATCAGCCCGGCTGCGCGCCGCTCGGCGTCGCGCCACCAACGCTGGACTCCGGTGGTGGCTGCGACTTCGGCCGTGACCATCCACGCCTCCAGCGCCGCCGTCCGTTCGAGCTCGGCCAGCACGCCGTCGAGGCCGGCGTGATCGATGGGGTGCCCGAGGGCAGCGTCGGCCCGGGCTGCCACCGCCCTCCCGAGCAGCTCGTAGCGACGGGTACCGAGGGCGGCATTGCCGGCCACGACCGCATGGGCCGCTTCCGCCGCCGCCTCCGCTTCGCCCGCGAGGAGCCCATGGCGGGCGCGGAGCAGCCGGTAGCGGAAGCGCTGGTGCCACGCCATGGTGCCGGCCCAGGCCTCGACGCCGGCGGCGGCCTCGATGGCCTCCGCGGCGCCGTCGAGGTCGCCGAGCTGCAGGCGTACCTCGACCCGGTCGAGCAGGGCCGCGAAACGGGGCTCGGAATAGGAGACCTCCCCGGACGGCGTGGACTCACCCAGGGCCTCGGCGGAGAGCTCGTCGGCCTCCTCGTGGCGCCCGAGTTGGCGGACCACGAACGAGCGGACGTTGTGGGCAACAGGCCCGAAGCGGGCGCCCTGCTCCCCTGCCGCTCGGACGGTGGCCTCGAACCGATCGGCGCTGACGAGAGCATCGAGGGGGCGGCCGAGCATGCCCAACAGCAGCGTCCGGTGAAAGGCGGCGTGCAGCGGGGCGAAGGGGTGGCCCAGCCCCCCGGGGCCGAGGAGGGCCCGGTCGATCAGGTCGAGGCCCTCGGCGGGCCGGTTCTGGAACGCCCGCACCGAACCGAGCCAGACCTGGGCCAGGCCGCGGCTCGGCCCGGTACCGGTCCTGACCGCCTCGTCCAGGAGCATGTCGGCTTCGGGCACGCGGCCCGAGGCCTGGGCGACGCGGCCCAGCAGGGCCAGGCAGCTGGCCCGCACCGAGAGCTCGGCCGCCCCGGCAAGGCCATGCTCGGCGTAACGACCGGCGGCTTCGTAGTCACGGGCGTAGTAGGCGGTCCAGCCGGCCAGCTCCGCCGCCGCCGCCCCCTCACCCAGCGCCAGCGCGGCACGGGCATCCTCCAGGGCGGCGGCCAGGGCGCCGCGGGCCAGGCGGGTGCGGGCGCGGGCCAGGCGGACCGTGGCAGTGGGGGCCAAGGCGACGGCATCGTCGAGATGGCTCTCGGCCCCGGCGAGGTCGTAGCGGGCGGCGGCGGTCTCCGCCGCGAAGACCAGCGCCTCGGCCGCGGCTTCCAGGTCTCCGCCCAGGCGGGCGTGCCACGCCACCACGAGCGGGTCGTGGCGCCGCCGCGCCACCAGCTCCCGCGCCGCCACCCGATGGATGTAGGCCCGTCGAGCGGCGGTGACGCCGGCGGCGAGGGCCTCTCGTACCAGGTCGTGACGAAAGGCCAGTACCGTCCCGCGGTCGTCGAGCAGTCGAGTCCGCACGCCGGACTCGATGTGGGCCAGGAGATCGCCGACCGACAGCCCTGCCACACCAGCGAGAAGGTCGACGTCGATCTCGTGCCCGAGCACGGCCGCAGCCCGCATGGTGGCCTCGGCCGGCCCGAGGGCGGCAGCCCGGGACGCAACCGAATCCCGCACCGTCTTCGGGAGCTCGTCGTCGCCTGCCGCCGCCAGCTCGACCAGGAACAACGGGTGGCCGCCGCTGCGGGCATGGAGGGACACCGCCCGCTCGACGCCGACGAGCTCGGCCGCGGCTGCGGCGTCGAGTGGGCCGAGCGCGACGATCGTGGCCGCTGGCACTGGCCGGCCTTCGCCGACCCTGCGGGTGGCGACGACCAGCAGTCGACTGCCCCGCCGGGCCGCGAAGCCAAGCCATTCGAGGGTCGCGGCCCCGGCCCAGTGGACGTCCTCGACGACCACCACCACCGGCGCCCCCCCGCCGGCGCGCTCGACCACGGCCAGCAGGGCGGCGAACAGCAGGGCCCTGCCGGTTTCGACGTCGGCCACGGTGGTGGCCCCGGCGGCCCGGATGGCGGTGGGGTCGGTACCGAGGAGAGGGCGCAGCGCGCCGCGTTCGTCGCCCAGCACGCGCTCGGCCTCGCCCGGCCCCAACCGCCGGAGGTACGCCGCGAGCCCGTCGAGCACAGGCTGGAAGGCAACGTCGCGCCCGAGCTCGTCGCAGCGCCCCGACAGCACCACCACGCCCTGGAGGCGGACGGCGGCGGCCCATGCCTGCACCAGCGCGGTCTTGCCGATCCCGGCTTCGCCTTCCACGACGACGAGGGCGGCATCACCGCCCAGGGCGCGCCCCAGCAGCCCGTCCAGGCGGTCGAGCTCGGATGCCCTCCCCACCACGGCGTGGCCCGCGGCGGCGGGTACCGGCACCGCCGCTGGGACGTGGCCGAGAAGGATCGCACCGTGCAGCGCCTCGGTGGCCTCGGTCGGCCCCACGCCCAGCTCGTCGGCCAGGCGCTCCCGCGCCCGGGCGTAGGCGGCGAGGGCCGATCCGGGCCGGCCGGCGCCGGCGTGCGCCCGCATCAGCAGCCGCAACGCCACCTCGTCGTAGGGGTCGTGCTCGAGCACGCCCTCGGCGGCGGCGGCCGCGTCACCGGGGTCACCGACGGCGAGCGCTGCCTCGGCGGCCAGCAGGCGGCACCGGGCCACGACCCGGTCGACGACGCCACGGTGCTCGTCGACCCAGGGGGAGTCGTCTTCGGGGAGCAGCGGGCCTCGCACCAGCGCGATGGCCGCCACCGCGGCGGCCCGTGCCGCGGCCGGGCTGCTGGCGGCGAGCCGAGCGGCGGCCTCGTCGGCGCGGGCCACGAGCTCGGATACGTCGACCCAGTCAGCCCGAAGCGCCCATCCTCCCTCGGTACGCACGAACCGGTCGGCACCGAGCACCGACCGCAGACGGCTCACCAGCACGCTGAGCTGCTCGACGGGCCGGTCGGGGGCCGTGTCGCCCCACAGTGCCTCGGCCAGGCGATCGGCGGGAACAGGTCCCCCGGCCCCCAGTGCCAACACCTTCACCAGGGCCCGGGCCTTGCGGCTCCCCACCGCCGACGCCGCCAGCCCCTCGACTTCGAAGCCACCGAGCAGGCGGATGCGGAGGGGCCGGGGATCGTCCACGCCCGCCATTGTCGCCGGCGATGATGCGCGCTCGCCGCGGCCGGCGGCCTACCGCGGTGATCCTCATCTGCGCCCGGCTGGAGGGCCCCCACTCCGTTCGGCCCGGACCCGCACAGCCCGGTCTTCCTCGTCGACGGCCACGTCGGGCTCGGGCGCCGGTCTCGGGGCGGCTCTCAGCGAGGCGGCGATGGCAACGGTCAGCACCACCGCGATGACGGCCAGGGAGAGCCACGTCGGCGGGTGCCAGTTGACCGGCTCGCCGACGAGCAGCATCTTGACGCCGACGTAGGCGAGGATCACACCGAGACCGAGGTTCAGGTACCGAAACCGGCCCGCCATCCCGGCCAGCAGGAAGTACAGCGACCGCAGCCCCATGATGGCGAACAGGTTCGAGCTGAAGACGATGAACTCTTCGCGGCTCACCGCCAGGACCGCCGGCACGGAGTCCACCGCGAAGACGACGTCGGTCGCCTCGATCAGGATCAGCACGGCGAAGAGGGGCGTGGCCATCCTCTTGCCGTTCTCCTTGGTGAACAGTTTCTGGCCTGCGTAGTGGTCGGTCGTGGGCACGATCTTCTGGATCAGCCGGAGGGCCGGGCTACGGGTGTAGTCCTTGACCTTGGTGTCGTCGTGATGGGCGATGTGCCACGCGGTGTAGAGCAGGAATGCGCCGAAGAGGTAGAGCACGAACGAGAAGCGGTCGATCAGGGCGACGCCGGCGAAGATGAACACGGCCCGCAGGACGAGAGCCCCGAAGATGCCCCAGAACAGGACCCGGAACTGGTACTCGCGGGGGACGGCGAAGAACGAGAAGATCACCGCCCACACGAACACGTTGTCGATCGACAGCGACTTCTCGATCAGGAAGCCCGAGAGGTATTCGCCTGCCGCCTGCGGTCCCTGCCACGACAACAGGACCAGCGAGAAGGCGAGGCCGATCGAGATCCAGATGGCGGACTCGACAGCTGCTGCTTTGAACGAGATGGCGTGCGGGCGGCGGTGCACGAGCAACAGGTCGGCCAACAAGAGCACGGTGACGCCGCCCAGGAGGGCCACCCAGACCCATCCGGGGACGTCGAAGCTGGCGTAGTTCTCACGGCCGGCGCTGGCCGCCGTCGATGTCGCTAGCACGAGCGGGCCTTCAGTCCTTTCAACTGGTGGCGTCCCCCGAGGACGAGCCGACCACTGCCTGGGCCGCGGCCAACCGTGCGATGGGTACCCGGAACGGCGAGCACGAGACATAGTCGAGGCCGGCTTCGTAGAAGAGGGCGATCGACTCGGGGTCGCCGCCGTGCTCGCCGCACACCCCGAGCTTGAGCTCGGGCTTGGTCTGGCGGCCGCGCTGGGCGCCGAGGCGTACCAGTTCACCGACGCCGGTGGCGTCGATGGTCTCGAAGGGGTTCCGCTCGAGCAGGCCCGCCTCGAGGTAGGCCGGCATCATCCGGCTCTCCACGTCGTCGCGGCTGAAGCCGAACGTCATCTGGGTGAGGTCGTTGGTGCCGAAGCTGAAGAAATCGGCCGCCTCGGCGATCTCGTCGGCCCGCAGGGCAGCGCGGGGCGTCTCGATCATGGTGCCGATGGTGACGTCGATCTTGCGCCGCGACCCGGCGGTGGCCTCGGTGATCGCCGCCTCGATCCACGAGCGGGCCAGAGCCAGCTCCTCGCGGGTGACGGTGAGCGGGATCATGATCTCGATGACGGGCTTGCCCCTCTTCTTGGCCCGTTCGAGGGCGGCCTCCATCAGCGCCCGGACCTGCATGGCGTAGAGCCCGGGTTTGATGACCCCGAGGCGCACTCCGCGGGTCCCGAGCATCGGGTTGAACTCGTGCCAGGCCCGGGCCGCCCGCAAGAGGTCCTCCTCCTGGGCGCTGAGCCCGCTGGTGGCCTGCTTGACCACCAGCTCGTCGACGTTGGGGAGGAACTCGTGCAGCGGAGGGTCGAGCAGCCGCACCGTGACCGGGAGCTTGTCCATGGCCTCGAGGATCTCGTCGAAGTCGGCCTTCTGGACCTGGCGCAGCTCCTCGAGGGCGGCCGCCTCCTCCTCGGGGGTATCGGCCAGGATCATCCTGCGCACGACGGGAAGGCGGTCCTCGCCGAGGAACATGTGCTCGGTGCGACAGAGGCCGATGCCTTCGGCCCCGAAGCCGCGGGCGTTGGTGGCGTCGGGGCCGTTGTCGGCGTTTGCCCGCACCTTGAGCTTGCCCTTGCGGATCTCGTCGGCCCACTTGAGGACGGTGTGGAACTGGGGCGGGGGTTCGGATGCGATGAGGGTCGCCTCGCCGAGCACGACCGAACCGGACGAGCCGTCGAGGGACAACATGTCGCCTTCGACCACCGTCACCTCGCCCACCGTGAACTGCTTGCCCTGGATCTTGATCGAGTCCGCCCCGACCACGGCCGGGATGCCCCAGCCCCGGGCGACAACGGCGGCGTGGGAGACCAGGCCGCCCCGGGCGGTGAGGATTCCTTCGGCCACCTGCATCCCGTGCACGTCTTCGGGGCTGGTCTCGGAGCGTACGAGGATGACCTTCTCGCCTCGCCTCGACGCCGCGGCGGCGTCGTCGGCGGTGAAGTAGACGGCCCCGACGGCTGCCCCCGGTGAGGCGGCCAGGCCTCTTGCGACCACCTTGAGGTCCATGCCGGCGAACTGGGGGTGCAGCACCTGGTCGAGCTGGTCGGCGGTGACGCGCAGGATGGCCTCTTCCTTGGTGATCTTCCAGCCTTTGCGGCCCTTCACCCCTGAGACCATGTCGACCGCCATCCGCAGGGCCGCTGTGCCGGTGCGCTTTCCCACCCGGGTCTGCAGCATCCAGAGCTTGCCCTGCTCGATGGTGAACTCGGTGTCGCACATGTCGCGATAGTGGGCTTCGAGGCGGGCGAACACGTCCAGCAGCTGCTTGTGCACCTTGGGGAAGTGCTTGGCCAGGGCGTCGAGGTCCTCGGTGTTGCGGATGCCGGCGACGACGTCTTCGCCCTGGGCGTTGACCAGGAAATCGCCGTAGGGCTTGGCCTCGCCGGTGGCGGCGTTGCGGGTGAAGCCGACGCCCGTGCCGCTGTTGTCGTCGCGGTTCCCGAACACCATGGCCTGGACGTTGACGGCGGTGCCGAGATCGTGGCTGATGCGCTCCCGGGCCCGGTAGGCCACGGCCCGTGCCGCGTTCCAGGACCGGAAGACGGCCTCGATAGCACCCCGGAGCTGTTCCTTCGGGCCCTGGGGGAAGGGCCTGGCGGTCTGGGCCTCGACCGACGCCTTGTAGTCCTCGACCAGCCGTTGCAACGCCGGCGCCGAGATCTGGGCGTCGGTGGTGGCGCCGTCGGCCTCCTTGGCCTTGTCCAGCAGCTCGTCGAAGGGCTCTCCGGGGAGGTCGAGGACGATCTTGGAGTACATGGCGATGAAGCGCCGGTAGGAGTCGAAGGCGAAGCGCTCGTCGTCGGTCTGCTTGGCCAACGCGACGACCGACTCGTCGTTGAGCCCGAGGTTGAGGACCGTGTCCATCATCCCGGGCATCGAGAACCTGGCCCCCGACCGCACCGAGACCAGCAACGGGTCGCCCGGGTCGCCGAGGTTGCGGCCCATGGACTTCTCGAGCCGGGAGAGGTGGCGGGCCACCTCCTTGTCGAGGCCCTCGGGCCAGCCGCCGCCCATGTAGTCACGGCAGGCGTCGGTGCTGATGGTGAACCCGGCCGGTACCGGCAGGCCCAGCACCGAGGTCATCTCGGCCAGGTTGGCTCCCTTGCCACCGAGGAGGTCCTTCATCTCCATCGGCGGCTTCCGATGTTTGTGATCGAACGCGTAGATGTAAGGCACCGTGATCCCCCGGTCCGTCAAGACGACGCCGCGAGCGTACTTGGACGGGTTGCCCCTCTCGGCGGGCCTTGCCTGGCCCGCGGCCCCTACAGGCCGAGGCGGTTCCCGAGGTGGTCGACGAGGCCCGAGATCGGCACCCGTTCCTGGGCCATCGTGTCGCGGTCGCGCACGGTGACGGCGACGTCGTCGAGGCTCTCGAAGTCGACGGTCACGCAGAACGGGGTCCCGATCTCGTCCTGGCGCCGATAGCGCCGGCCGATGGCCTGGGTCTCGTCGTACTCGGTCATGAACTGTGGTTGCAGGCGCGCCAGCACCTCGCGGGCCACCGGTGACAGCCTCTCGTTCTTGGAGAGGGGCATCACCGCCGCCTTGTAGGGGGCGATGCGGGGGTGCAGGCGCAGCACGGTGCGGGTGTCGCCCTTCCCCTGGCCCTCGCGCTCCACCTCCTCTTCGTCGTAGGCCGCCATGAGAAAGGCCATGGCTGCCCGGGTGGCGCCGGCGGCCGGCTCGATCACATGGGGCACGTAGCGCACGTTGGCGGCCTGGTCGAAGAACTCGAGCTTCTCGCCCGAGTGCTTGGAGTGCTGGGTCAGGTCGTAGTCGGTGCGGTTGGCGATGCCCTCGAGCTCGTCCCAGCCCCACGGGAAGAGGAACTCGACGTCGCTGGTGCCGGCCGAATAGTGGGACAGCTCGGCGGCGTCGTGCGCCCGCAGGCGCAGCTTGGCGACGGGGATACCGAGGTCTATGTACCAGCGGAACCGCTCGTCGCACCAGTACTCGTACCATTTCGTGCCCTCGTCGGGGGGCACGAAGAACTCCATCTCCATCTGTTCGAACTCGCGTGTCCGGAACACGAAGTTGCCCGGTGTGATCTCGTTGCGGAACGACTTGCCCTGCTGGGCGATGCCGAAGGGCGGCCGCTTGCGGCTGGTCTGCAACACGTTGGCGAAGTTGACGAACATGCCCTGGGCCGTCTCGGGCCGCAGGTAGACCTCGGCGCCGGCACCCTCGACCGGCCCGGCGAAGGTCTTGAACATCAGGTTGAACTGGCGGGCTTCGGTGAAGGTGCTGGTGCCGCCGCAGTTCGGGCACCGCTCGGGATCGTCGAGCTTGTCCGACCGGAACCGCTCGTTGCACTGGCGGCAGTCGACCAGGGGATCGGTGAAGTTGGCCAGGTGGCCCGACGCCTCCCACACTGCCGGCGGCGACAGGACCGAGGCGTCGAGGCCCACGACGTCGTCGCGCAGCTGCACCATCGAGCGCCACCAGGCGTCCTTGACGTTGCGCTTGAGGAGCACACCGAGGGGCCCGTAGTCCCAGGTGGAGCGGAACCCGCCGTAGATCTCGCTCGACGGGAACACCAGGCCGCGCCGCTTGCACAGGTTGACGACGCGTTCCATGAGGTCGGCAGCCATAAGCGGTCCAGGCTAATCGTCGCCCGTGATCGGCCTCTCACCGATTGGTCGCGGGACGCGCGGCGCGCTAGATGATCG
>JBQTIQ010000088.1:0-24419 GCA_052387955.1 Acidimicrobiia bacterium
GCCCTCGAGGACCAGCACTTCAACCTCGACCGGCCCGAGCTCGACACCGCCGACGACGAGACCGGCGTCGGGTTCGGTGCCCTGGTCGAGGGCAGCGCCCGGACCATCGAGGACCGCTACGCCGACACCCTCACCCCCGCCGAACAGGCCAGGTCGTTCGAGGAGCAGTTCGACCTGCTCGACATCTCGCCCGACCTCCTCCGTTTGCCCCAGGTCCTGCTCAACCTGCTGGAGTGGCCCTACAGCCAGGGCCCCGAGCTGGTCGGCGCCATCCTCGCCGACGGCGGCCAGGCCCGGCTCGACGCCGCCTACCCGGCGCCGCCGACCACCAGCGAACAGGCCTCCCATCCCGACAAGTACCTCGAAGGGGAGGGTGCGGCGGCGCTGCCGTTCCCGGCCTCGGACGTGGGCGCGGCAGCCGAGCAGGGCGCGCTGGGCCAACTGTTGATCGCCTACCTGCTCGACGACGTGGACGGTGTTGACGCCGCCGTCGAAGGCTGGGGGGGCGACCGTTACGTCACCTGGACCGACGGCCAGGGCCGCACCTGCCTGCGCGACGTCGTCGTCGGCGATACCGCCCAGGACACCGCCGAGCTGGCGGCGGCCCTCGGCCAGTGGGCGGCGGCCAGCGGCGCCACCGTCGAGGCACCGGCCGACGGCCCCGTCACCTTCACCAGCTGCAGCTGAACGCCCGGCGCGAGCACCTCCGGTCCCGTGCTCGATCGAGGGCGGTCGAAGGCACCTACGCGATGTCCACGCCGTCGAGGAGCAGGTTGACCTCGGGGACGGCCCGGGCCCGGCGGGTGTAGGCGCCGAGCACGACGTAGAGGCAGAACGCCCGACCGGCGACGGTGAAGAACTTCTGGGCCCCGCCCTGGCCGTCGAGCAGCCGCTGCAGCGCGGTGGGGGAGAAGTCGTCGGCCCGCACCCGGGGGAGCCCCTCGGCGTCGGCGAACAGGGCGGTGGCGGCGCTGGCCCGGTCGTACTCGAAGATGACCACGAGCACGCCGGCGCGGGACATGACCTCGACCGCGCCGCCGCCGAAGTCGCCCACCACCGTCGGCAAGGCGAAGTTGGCCGCGTGGACCAGGGCGCCGCCGTCGGGCGGGGGCGGGGAAGCGACCGACGCCGCCGACCGGAGCTGGACGGCGCCGGCGCCGGGCCCGGACGCTTCGCCGGCCGGCGCCGGGCCCGAGGCCCGGCCAGTGATCCGGGCCTCCCACCCGGGGGGCAGCCGGATCGAGATGCCCTGCTGCGCGATCACCGGCCGGCGCCCGCTCAACGTGCTGTGGTGGTCGCGGCCAGGCGCGCCGGCCAGCTCATGAGAGCGCCACCGCCGTCACCGCCGCCACCATGACGACAGCCTGGGTGGCCACCGTGGCCCGGCGCGCCAGCCGGGCCCGGCGGGCGAGGTCCCGGTGCAATCGGCGGAGGTGTTCGCCGTCGACCACCGGGGCGGCGGCGAGGATCGACAGGCCACGGACCGTACCGAAGGCGAAACCGATGGCGATGGCCCCCGGGACGCTGCCGGCCGCTGCCGCCAGCAGGGAGAGGGCGAGGGTGCCGTACACGGCCGCGGTGGTCACGATCGTCGATGCCCCCAGCCCGAGCTGGAAGCCGAACCCGATGCCGTAGACCCATCCCCGGTACCGGTCGAGCCAGCTCTCGTCGACCTGGCGGCGCACGGTGGGCAGCCGTATCCCGCCCACTTGCAGGTCGAAGGCGGCCCCCAGGGCCGCCACCGCCACCATGCACCCGCCGACCACGGCCGCCGGCGGGCCGAGGAGCGCCCGCACCGCGGCACCCAGCGCGGCGCCGGCCGTCCCCGCCACCAGGCCGCCGGCGGTCGAGCCGACGACGAAGGCCACCGCGGTGGTCGCGAACCGGTTGTGCCGTCCCCGCTCCCCGAGAGGGGTGATGCTGGCCAGCATCGACTCGCCTCACGGCGACCACGTCGAACGGACGGCGCCGGCGACCGCGGTCACCACGCCGGCCCACACCACCACCGCGATCAACGCTGCACCCGCCCACCAGGCTGGTCGAACCGATGGAGGGTGGGATGGCCGGGCTCGATGCCGGCCGCACGCAACTCGGCGTCGACCCGCCCGGCCCGAGCCTCGCCGCCGCCGGCGGCCCGGCGGTCGGCGCCGCCCTGGCCCGGTCCGGCGGCGACGTCGGTGTCGACCAGGCCGGCGTCGGCGAGCGACTGGCCCATCAGGTTGCGCACCTGGTCCCAGGTCGCCGCCGCACCTTCGCCCACCACCTGGCCGGTCGTTCCCTCGACGAGCACGAAATAGGGAGCCACCGGCACGCCGTAGGCCTCCCATGCCTCGCTCGACAGCACGGTGGGCACCGACCGGGGCGCAAGCCGGCGCAGGGCCGCCGGGCTCTCGGCCTCCGCGCCCTTGGTCACCACCACCAGCCGGGACCGTCCCGGTACGTCGATGGCTTCACCGTCGAACGCCTCCCAGAAGCCCCGGCAGGTCAGGCAGCTGCTGGTGAGGAAGGCCAGCAGGGTCATCCGGCCAGGGCCGAGCACCGCCACGCTGACGGCGTCGCCGCCGGGGTTGGTGCCGATCAGGTCGAAGCCGGTGGCGGCCCGGTGCCCGGGGCCGGCCCGGTGCCCGGGGCCGGCCAGCCCGGCCTGGGTGCGCCGGCGAGGTGCGCGCTCGTCGGTCGAGTCGGGACGGGACGGGTCGAGGTTGACGTCGAGATCGTGCAGTGCCCTCAGGATCTCGGCATGCGTGCGAAGGAGCCCGGCCACCAGGACCCCGAGGAGACCGACGGCGACGGCCAGCAACGTGACCAGCGCGACCATCAGCGGGCGACCACGATCCCGTCGGGCGTACCGGGGCCGAGGACCGGTCCCAGGACCGGTATGTCGCCCAGCGACGGCGCCGCCACCCGGCCCACGAGGGGCACGTCGGTGGGGTCTCCGTAGCCGAAGTCGAACTGAGCCGTGCCCGAGCGGTGGTCGTTGGTCAGGAACCAGCGGCCGGCCCTGTACACCCCGGGCGAGTCGTGACCGAGACCGTCCCAGTCACCGACCACGGGCACGTCACCGGGATCGCCGAAGCCGAAGGAGCGGTCGGCGGCGCCGGTGGTGTGCGACAGGCGCACGTACCAGGTCCCGGCCCGGACCACGGCGACCGTGTCGAAGGTGGCTCCGGCGGTCCACCGGCCGGCGACGGCACGGTCGCCGGGGTCGCCGAAGGCGAACTGGGCGGCGACCGCCGGCGCCGTGTTGGCCGACGCCAGCAGGAACTGGTTGCCCCGCTGGACGCCGACGGTGTCGGTCCCGTCTCCGTTCCAGTCGCCCACGATGGGCCAGTCGCCCGGTTCGCCGAAAGTGAAGCTGTGGTCGGCGGGGCCGGCACTCAGTCTGTTGCGCAGCAGGTAGAGGTTGCCCCGCTTGACCCCGGGCGTGGCCACCCCGTCCCCGTTCCAGTCCCCGAGGAGGGGTACGTCGCCGGGGGCGCCGAAGGGGAAGGAGAAATCGGCGACACCGCCCGACGGTCCCCGCCTCACGTACCACTCGGCCAAGGCCATGGGCCGGCCGCCGTTGGGCGGTGGCTGCAGGCAGGGGGCGTCGTGGAAGAGGGTGTTCTGGTCGGTGGCCGGCGTCGTCGTGCACGTCGGGTCGAGCTGCCACGGTGGGGTGCACGTGACCACCCGGCACATGATGGCACCCATCGCCCGGATCTCCTGGTGGCACTGCCCGTAGCGGAACACGGTGCAGCACGACTTGCGGTTGTTGCAGTTGCCCTGGGCGCACCCGCAGGTGCAGGGGTTGGCCCCGGGCAGGACGTTGCAGTCGAGGTAGTACCGGGGGCCGGCGCACAGGGTCGAGCCGTCGGCCTTCCACCAGCCCCCGAGGGCGGTACCGGCCGGGCAGGTGTTCTGACCGGTGAGCGTGCAGCAGAACTCGGTGTAGCCGTCGCAGCACAATGCCCCGCAGTCGCAGGCCGAGCCCGAGCAGTTGCACACCGCGGCGTAGGCCGACCGAGGGTGCAGGGCGAAATCGAGGGGGGCGGCGGCCAGCGCGGTACCGGCGACGGCCGTGCGGGCCAGGAACCCGCGCCGGCTGGTCCGCGCCCCCAGCACCCCCGCAGCCCGTTCGGCCAACCGGCGGCTCATGGCGTCACCGCTCCCGCCGTCTGGAGTGCGAGTGAAGGGAGCGCTCCAGGTCGACGGCGCGAGCACCAGCTCGCCCGGCGGCGATAGGTGTGGGGCGCAGCCCCACGGGAGGACTGCCCGGCCGGGGTCGTCAACGGGCCGCCGCCAGCGCTTGCGGTAGCGCCGTCAGCACCAGGTAGCACAGGTAGGCTCCGAGGCCGACCAGGGCCAGGAACGGGGCGCCAGCGGCGGGCTGGTGGGACAGGGTGCCGGCCAGGGAAGGGGCCGAAGTCGCCGCCGTGGCCAGCGCCACCGTCGCCAGCGCCGTGTTGAGCACCACGTGGGCCGCGCTCGGCGGCGTCTCGACCTCGCCGAAGCAACCGCATGACGAGACCGCCCCGCCGGCGTGCATGGCCACCACGACGAAGCCGGCGAACGCCAGGTAGGCCACGCCCACCACCGCGGCGAGGGCCTGGGCCCCGCTGACGACGGCACCGGCTCCGAGGGCGACCTCGCCCACGCCGAGGGCGCGGACGAGGACCGCCGGTACCGGCAGCCCGACACCGCGCAGGGCGCCGGCGGTGGGCGCAGGGCGGACGACCTTGAAGCCGCCCCCGACCGCGAGCAGCACCGATGCCACCGCGAAGGGCCCGACCAACGCTTCCACCGGCCCGACTCTAACTGGGGGGCTGCGCCCACCCGGCCCCGATCGCCGCCCGGCTCCCTGGCGGTCGCTCGGTCGGCATCTGCTCGGTCCCGGAACTTGTCACAACGTCAAGAATTCTCAGGACCGAGCAGATCTAACGGGAGCCCACCAACGGGCCGGCCGCCCAGTGGCCGGTGGCCCGGCCCGGCCGGGGCGAGGACGGGCCCCGGCTCGGTGAGCGGCGCGCAACCAGTCCTGGCCTGAGCCCTTAGGTTGAGCCGGTGCCGACGCTCGACGTGTTCGCCCCCTTTCGTCTCGACGACCGGGTCGCGGTGGTCACCGGGGCTTCGAGCGGGCTCGGTGCCCGTTTCGCCCGGGTGCTCCACGGCGCCGGCGCCACCGTCGTCGGAGTCGCCCGCCGCGCCGACCGGCTCGACGCCCTCGTCGCCGACGTAGGTGACGGCCGGTTGGTGGCGATGGCGTGCGACGTCGCCGACGAGACCGCCTGCGACACGATGATGGCGGCCGTCGTCGAACGGTTCGGCCGGGTCGACGTGCTCGTCAACAACGCCGGCATGAGCGGCCCGCACCCGGCCGAGGACGAGCCCATGGAGCATTGGCGCCGGATGTTCGACGTCAACGTCCACGGCCTGTTCCATCTGTCCCAGCTGGCGGCCCGGGACATGCTGGGGCGGGGCCGGCCCGGTTCGATCGTGAACCTGGCGTCGGTCCTCGGCCTGGTCGCCTCGGCGCCGGTGAAGCACGCGTCGTACTGCGCCACCAAGGGGGCGGTCGTCAACCTCACCCGCGAGCTGGCGGCCCAGTGGGCCCGCAAGGGCGTGCGGGTCAATGCCCTCGCCCCGGGCTGGTTCCCCTCCGAGATGACCGCCGGCATGGTCGACGACGAACGCTCGACGGCGTGGGTGAAGGCCAACTGCCCGATGGGCCGCTACGGCGAGAACCACGAGCTCGACGGTGCCCTGCTCTTCCTCGCCTCCGACGCCTCGACCTACTGCACCGGCCAGGTCCTCGCCGTCGACGGCGGCTGGACGGCACGGTAGAGACGGCCGTCTGGCTTCGCCAGGAGGGGCGGTTCCACCCTTTCCCTCGGTGCCGCCGCGCCGTGAGCTACAGCGCCGCGGCACCGAACGTGTCGCAGCTGCCGGCCTGGCCGGAATCGAAGCCGACCCGGAACCAGCGGGTGCGCTGCTCGGCGGAGCCGTGCGTCCAGGTCTCGGAGTTGACGCCCGCTCCGGCCTGGGCCTGGATGCGGTCGTCGCCCACGGCGGCGGCGGCGTCGAGGCCCTGGGCGATGTCGGCGTCGTCCAGGCGGCCCTCGGCAAAGGCGGAATGGCCCCACACGCCGGCGAAGCAGTCGGCCTGCAGCTCCTGGCGGATCGACAGGTCGTTGGCCCGGTCGGGATCGTCCCGTTCCTTCTGGCGGACCTCGTCGCCGATGCCGAGGATGGTCTGGAGGTGGTGGCCGACCTCGTGGGCGATGACGTAGGCCTGGGCGAAGCTGCCCGCCTCGGCATCGCTCCCCTCGACCCCGAAGCGCCCGGCCAGGTCCCGGAAGAAGCCGAGATCGATGTAGATCAGCCTGTCGGCGGGACAGTAGAAGGGGCCGACCGAGCTGTCGGCGGCGCCGCAGCCGGTCTGTACGCCGCCGTCGAAGAGCACGACCTTGGTCCGCTCGTAGGTCTGGCCGCTCGAGGCGAAGCTGAACTCCCAGGCGTCCTGGACGTTGTCGATGACGAACTGGATGAACTGGGTCTGGTCGTCGGTGGCCGTCGACGCCTCGAAGCCGCCGCGGCCACGGGTGCCGATACCGAGATCGGTCGGGAGCTGGAAACCCCCTCCGCCCCCACCTCCCAGGAAGTTCACCACCAGCGCGATCAGCACGCCCACGACGCCGAGCCCGCCGGCGCCGGCCCCGATCCGTGCCCCGCCCCCGCGCCGGTCGATGACCTGGTCGCCGCCTTGGCCCCGGTCCCACCTCACCGCTGAAGTGCGAGCGTGGTGAGCGCCTCGGACCGAACACGCCGATGCCAGCCCGCCCGGCGGTGACCGGTGGGCGGCGCAGCCCCGCCGGAACACCAGTCCGTTCGTGGTTCGTGGTCAGGGCTCACGGGCTGAAAGCATGGCACCCCTTGCTCTCGGTCCGCGGCCTGGCGGTGGAAGTGGCGGGCACCCTGTTGGTCGAAGGGGTGTCCTTCACCGTGCGCGGCCGCGACAAGGTCGGTCTCGTCGGCCGCAACGGCGCCGGCAAGACGTCGCTGCTGAAGGTGCTGGGGGGCGCGGCCGACCCCTTCGAAGGGGTGGTGACCCGTGCCGGTGGTCTCGGCTACCTGCCCCAGGACCCGCGTCTGGACGGGGCCGACCCCGCCACCGACTCCCTCTCCCACGTGTTGGGCGGCCGGGGCCTGGACGAGGCCGCGGTCAGGCTCGAGAAGCTTCGGTTGGTGCTCGAGGAGGACCCTTCCGACCACAACGTGCGGCGCTACAGCTCGGCCCAGGAACGCTTCGAGGCCGACGGCGGCTACGCCGCCGAGTCGGAGGTCCGGTCGCTGTGCGCCGGCCTCGGCCTCGGCGCCGATCGCGTCGAGGTCCCCATCGGGGCGCTCTCGGGCGGTGAACGGCGCCGGGTCGAGCTGGCCCGCATCCTCTTCGCCGGCGCCGACGTCCTGTTGCTCGACGAGCCCACCAACCACCTCGACACCGACGCCCGCGACTGGCTGCTCAAGTTCCTGAGGGGCTACCGGGGGGCGTTGGTCGTCATCAGCCACGACCTCGAACTGCTCGACGAAGCCATCACCCGGGTGATGCACGTCGACCGGGGCGCCGATGACGACATCGGTACGCTCGTCGAGTACAAGGGCACCTACAGCCAGTACCTGGTGGCCCGGAAGAAGGACGAAGCCCGCCTGGCCAAGGTCGCCTCCCGCCAGGGCGCCGAGATCGCCCGGCTGCAGGCCCTGGTCGACCGGTTCAAGGGCAAGCCCTCCAAGGTGGCGTTCGCCCACAGCCTCGAGACCCGCATCGCCCGCATCAAGGCGGCTGCCGTCGACGCTCCCAAGGCCCGGCGCGACCTCGCGGTGCGGTTCCCCCCGCCGCCGGCGTCGGGCCGTTCCGTGCTCGAGGTGGCCGGGCTGGCCAAGAGCTTCGGGCCGACAGCGGTCTTCGGCGACGTGGGCTTCGGCATCGGCCGGGGCGAACGGCTGCTGGTGCTCGGCTTCAACGGCGCCGGCAAGACGACCCTGCTGCGCATCCTGGCCGGCGAGACGGTGCCCGACGCCGGTACCGTCGTCTTCGGCCACAACGTCTCGACCGGCTACTACGCCCAGGAGCACGAGGGCATCGTGGGCGGGCGGTCGCTGTTCGGCCACCTCGAGGCCGAGGCCGGCGACCGTCTCACCGAGACCGACCTGCGGGCGCTGCTCGGCATGTTCGGGATCACCGGCGACAAGGCCCACCAGGACGCGGCCACCCTCTCGGGGGGCGAGAAGACCAAGTTGGCGCTGGCGCTGCTGGTGGCCGGCCGCCACAACCTGCTGCTGCTCGACGAGCCCACCAACAACCTCGACCCGCCGTCGCGCTCTGCCGTCGCCGCCGCCCTGGGGTCCTGGCCAGGGACGATGGTGATCGTCAGCCACGACACCCAGTTCGTCCGTGACCTGTCCCCCGACCGGGTCCTGTTCATGCCCGACGGCGACCTCGACTACTGGCGGGAAGACCTCCTCGAGCTCGTGGAGCTGGCCTAGGTCTCGCCCCACTGCGCTCGCTGCGTCCCGGCGAGTTCAGGGGCGCCGCCTGCGGCGGGCTCGTGCCGCTACGTGATCGTGACCGGGGTGGAGACCTCCTGGAAGAAGTCGTGGCCCTTGTCGTCGACGACGATGAAGGCGGGGAAGTCCTCGACCTCGATCTTCCACACCGCCTCCATGCCCAGC
The DNA here is from genome assembly GCA_052387955.1 of Acidimicrobiia bacterium. Classification (GTDB taxonomy): domain Bacteria; phylum Actinomycetota; class Acidimicrobiia; order Acidimicrobiales; family JACDCH01; genus JBQTIQ01. The sequence goes on from JBQTIQ010000088.1 coordinate 8,710, forward strand.
TCGGGGTACTCGAGCACCTCGACGCGGCGGATGCACTCCTTGGCCAGGCGGGCGGCGGGGCCGCCGACCGAGCCCAGGTAGAAGCCGCCGTAGCGGGCGCAGGCGTCGGTGACAGCCGCCGAACGGTTGCCCTTGGCCAGCATCACGTGGCTGCCGCCGGCAGCCTGGAACCGCTCGACGTAGGAGTCCATGCGCCCGGCGGTGGTCGGCCCGAACGAACCCGACGCGTAGCCTTCGGGGGTCTTGGCCGGGCCGGCGTAGTAGACGCAGTGGTCGCGCAGGTACTCGGGCATGGCCTCGCCGGCGTCGAGACGGTCGGCGATTTTGGCGTGGGCGATGTCACGGGCAACGACCATGGGCCCCGACAGCGACAGGCGGGTCTTCACCGGGTACTGCGACAGCGTGGCCCGGATCTCGGCCATGGGACGGTTGAGGTCGACCCGCACCACCTCGCCGCCGAGGTGCTCGTCGGTGGTCTCGGGCAGGAACCGGGCCGGGTCGTGCTCCAGTTCCTCGAGGAAGGCGCCCTCGGCGGTGATCTTGGCCCGGGCCTGGCGGTCGGCCGAACACGACACCGCCACCGCCACCGGGCAGGAGGCGCCGTGACGGGGCAGGCGGACCACCCTGACGTCGTGGCAGAAGTACTTTCCGCCGAACTGGGCGCCGATGCCGAAACGTTGGGTCAGGCCCAGCACCTGGGCCTCGAGCTCGTGGTCGCGGAAGGCCCGGCCGAACTCGTCGCCCTCCGTCGGCAAGGTGTCGAGGTAGCGGGCCGACGCCAGCTTGGCCGTCTCCAGCGCCGACTCGGCCGAGGTGCCGCCGATGACGAGGGCGAGGTGGTAAGGGGGACAGGCGGCGGTGCCGAGCGCCCGCAGCTTGGTGTCCAGCCACGCCATCAACCTGTTGGGCGTCAGCAACGCCTTGGTCTCCTGGAACAGGAAGCTCTTGTTGGCCGACCCGCCGCCCTTGGCCATGAACAGGAACGAGTAGGCGTCACCGTCGACGGCCTGCAGCTTGATCTCGGCCGGCAGGTTCGTCTTGGTGTTGACCTCGTCCCACGTGGTCAGCGGCGCCATCTGGGAATAGCGCAGGTTTAGCCGGGTGTAGGCGTCGTACACGCCCCGGCTGATGGCCGCCTCGTCGCCGCCGCCGGTGAACACCCGCTGGCCCTTCTTGGCCTTGACGATGGCGGTGCCGGTGTCCTGGCACATGGGGAGAACGCCGCCGGCGGCGATGCACGCGTTCTGGAGCAGGTCCATGGCCACGAACCGGTCGTTGGACGACGCCTCGGGGTCGTCGAGGATGTTCCGCAGCTGCTGGAGGTGCCCGGCCCGGAGCAGGTGGGCGATGTCGCCCATGGCCTCGGCCGTGAGCAGGGTCAGCACCTCGGGCTCGATCCTCACGAACCGCTCGCCAGCGGCTTCGAACGTCGACACCCCCTCGGGGCTCACCAGCCGGTAGGAGGTGTCGTCGGGCCCCAGCGGCATCGGGTCCCGGTAGGTGAACTCGGTCACGGTGCGGATCGTATGGGTACCGTCGACCCATGAACCAGGCCGGGCACCGGACCGAACGCGACACCATGGGTGAGGTCCTCGTACCCGCGTGGGCCCGCTGGGGCGCCCAGACCCAGCGGGCGGTCGAGAACTTCCCGATCTCGGGGGAGACGATCGAGGTTGCCCTGGTGCACGCCCTGGCCGCCATCAAGGGTGCCGCCGCCCCCGTGAACGCCCGTCTCGGCGTCGTCCCCGACGACGTGGCCGCTGCCATCGCCACCGCCGCCGCCGAGGTGGCGGCGGGGGACTGGGACGACCACTTCCCGGTCGACGTCTTCCAGACCGGGTCGGGGACGTCGTCGAACATGAACGCCAACGAGGTGATCGCTTCGCTCGCCAGTCAGCGCCTGGGGTCGCCGGTGCACCCCAACGATCACGTCAACGCGTCCCAGTCCTCGAACGACGTCTTCCCGTCGGCCATCCACGTGGCCGCCGCGGCGGCGGTCAAGACCGGGCTCCTGCCGGCGGTCCGTCACCTCGCCGACGCGCTGGCCGAGCGGGCGGCCGCCTTCGAGGACGTGGTGAAGTCGGGCCGTACCCACCTGATGGACGCCACCCCGGTCACCCTCGGCCAGGAGTTCGAGGGGTATCGCGCCCAGCTGTCCGCCGCCGCCGAGCGCATCGCGGCGGCGTTGCCCACCGTCTGCCAACTGCCCCTCGGGGGCACCGCCGTCGGCACCGGTATCAACGCGCCGCCCGGGTTCGCGGCCGAGGTGATCGCGGCGTTGGCGGCGGCGCTCGAGCTCCCCCTCACCGAAGCCCCCGACCACTTCGCCGCCCAGGGGGCACGCGACGCGCTGGTGGGCTTGTCGGGTGACCTGCGGGTCCTGTCCGTGGCCCTGGTGAAGATGGCCAACGACATCCGATGGATGGCGTCGGGGCCCCGCACCGGGCTGGCCGAGATCCGGCTCCCCGACCTGCAGCCAGGCTCGTCGATCATGCCGGGCAAGGTCAACCCGGTCCTGTGTGAGGCGGTCACCCAGGTGGGCGCTCAGGTCATCGGCAACGACGCCGCCATCGCCTTCGCCGGGAGCCAGGGCAACTTCGAGCTCAACGTCTACCTGCCGCTCATGGCCCGCAACCTGCTCCAGTCGACACGGATCCTGAGCCGGGTGACGACCCTCTTCGCCGACCGGTGCGTGGCCGGCATCGAGGCCGACACCGAACGCTGCCGGGCCTATGCCGAGTCGAGCCCGTCCCTGGGCACCGCCCTCAACCCCTACCTCGGCTACGAGAAGGCGGCGGCGCTGGTGAAGGCGTCGATGACCACCGGTCGTTCGATCCGCGACCTGGTACGGGACGAGGGCCTCATGACCGACGACGAGCTCGACCGCGCCCTGGACGTGCGCTCTATGGCCCGAGGGGTCGCCCCCCGGCGAGGGGGCGGCTGACGGACGCTCAGGAGGAGCCCAGGGCGGCGGAGCCGCCATAGGCCGGCGGCGCCTTGACGCCGGGGATCTGGGGACGGTTCCAGCCGATCATCGTCGAGAGGCGACCGGCCACCGCCCGCCACTCCTCGGGCTGCCAGCCCTCGGCCACCGATTCGAGCTTGCCGGCCATGTTGATGTGCACGAAGGCGGGCAACAGCGACAGCCCGAGGGCTTCGACCCATGCCCGGTCCGGGTCGACGAAGGTCAGCAGCCGCTTCGCCCACGGCCCCAGGAACTCGGTGGCCTGCTCGGCGGTGCCGGTGACGAGCCAGCCCACTCGGACGTCGGCGGCGCTGTAGTCGGTGAGGATGCGCCCGGCCTCGTCGATGAGCCAACTGCTCTGGTAGGTGTAGGGGTCGACCACCACCACCGCCAGGTGAAAGGTGATCACCCATTCCGACACCGTCCGGGGAGCTCCCCCCAGCGGCGTGAGCGCAAGATCGGCCGGGGGGTCGGTCGCCATATCGGCGCGGGAACTTAGTGCGGTCGGCGCGCGCCGCCCAACCCGCACCACTCCCAGGGCTCACGCCAGAACTGGTTGGGCGCGGCACGCCGAGCCGGGGCCCGTCCTGGCCAGGACGCAGGCCGAAGGCGCAATCGGGTATCTGCGGTGAGGCCGAGGACGCCGCCAGGGCGGTCATCCGGCCGGCGAGACGCCCGAGTAGTCCTGGCGTGAGCCCTAGCATTCGACGTGGTGCATCCCATCGAAAGGCTCCGCTACGTGGCCCGGGTATCGGGCCTGCCGGCGCCGCTGCTGGTACGGGAATCCGCGGCGGCCCTGGCCGATCTCGGCTTCGACCCGCCGGCGCTGGTGACCGCGTGCCGGCGGGTCCTCGACCGTCACCCGGTGTCAGGGCCCCTGTGGTACCTGTCGGCCTGGGTGCTGACCGCCGAAGACCCGATGGAGGCCGCCGAGCGGGTCGCCGACGAGATGGACGACGACCCGACCCCGGCGGCGTTGGCCTTCGCCCTGCCCGAGGACGCGACGGTGTGCGTGCTCGGGCATCCCGACGTGATCGGGGACGCCCTGGTGAAGCGGGGCGACGTGGGGGCGCTGGTGGTCGACGTCGGCGGGGACGGACGCGACCTGTGCCGGCGCCTCACCCGGGCCGACGTGGTCGCCATCGACGTGCCCCTGTCGGGCCTGGGCTCGGCCGCGGTAGCGGCCGACCTCGTGGTGCTGGAAGCGAGCGCCATCGGCCCCGACGGCTTCGTGTCGGTGGCCGGCAGCCGGGCCGCAGCCGCGGTGGCAGCCCACGCCGGCACCCCGGTCTGGGCCGTCGGCGGCGCCGGCCGGCTGCTGCCGGCCCGGTTGTGGTCGGCCCTCGGGACGCGACTCGACCGTCTCGGTGACCCTTGGGACCTCGACGACGAGATCGTCCCCCTCGCGCTGGTCGCCGCCATCGTCGGCCCACGCGGTGCCGAGGCCCCGACCGACGCGCTCGGCCGCACCAACTGCCCCGTCGCCGCCGAACTCCTGAAGGCGGCGCCGGCGCTGTAGGCCGTCTCCCATCGGGCCGGGCGCTCGGGCCCCGTGGCACCCCGGGGCTGCAGGGGTAGGGTCCGGACCATGGGAGAGATGATCGAGTTCGCGACGATCGGTGGCCCCGTACCGGCGTACCTGGCCACCCCCGAAACCGGGTCGTCGACGGTGCCGCTCCTGGTCCTCCAGGAGTACTGGGGCCTGGTCGACCACATCAAGGACGTCTGTGACCGTTTCGCGGCGGAGGGCTTCGTGGCCATGGCCCCCGACCTGTACCGGGGCGTGACCACGACCGAGCCCGACGAGGCCGGCAAGCTGATGATGGCGCTCAACATCCTGCAAGCCGGCAACGACCTGAACAGCGCCGTCGACGACCTCCGTCGTCGCACCGGCCGCACCAAGGTGGGCGTGACCGGCTTCTGCATGGGCGGGGGCCTGGCCTGGACGATCGCCTACCTCCGTCCCGACGCCGTCGGCGCGCTGGTGCCGTGGTACGGGGTCATCCCCTGGGAGCGGGCGCTGCCCCGGTGGCACATGATCGACTGCCCGGTGCTCGGCCACTACGCCGAGAACGACACCTCCTTCGGCCCGGACCAGGTCGCGGAGCTGCAGCAGAAGCTCGACGACCTGGGCAAGCGGGCCACGCTCAAGGTCCACCCCGGCGTCGACCACGCCTTCTTCAACGACAGCCGGCCCGAGGTCTACGACGAGGCCACCGCGACCGCCTGCTTCGCCGAAACGGTCGCCTTCCTCCGCGGGGTGCTGAGATGAACGTGATCGCTCGGCCGGGCGGTCATCAGCGCCAGGAGCGCCGCCGATGACCGTCTTTGCTCGGGGGCTGCGCCCCCGTACCCCGTCGCCGTCCGGCTCCCTGGCGGTCGCTCGGCCGGGCGGTCATCAGCGCCAGGAGCGCCGCCGATGACCGCGGAGCCCGGCCCGATCGAGCGCTACCTGGCCCTTGGCCTGCGGGCCGGGCGCCTGCTCGACGGCCTCGTCGACGCCTACTACGGGCCCGAGCCCCTCATCTCGCAGGTCGATTCCGAGCCCGCTCCGACGCCGGCCCAGGTGGCCGAGGACGCTCGTCGGCTGGTCGCCGACCTCGACGCCGGCGTCGACGAGGCACCCGGGCGGCCTCCGCTCGACCCTCGCCGCCGCCGCTACCTCAAGGCCCAGGTGCTGGGCGTGGCCACCACCGCCCGCCGGCTGGCCGGTGAGCCGATCCCCTTCGAGGACGAGGTCGAGCAGTGCTACGGCGTCCGTCCGACCCGTGTGCCGGAGGAAGAGATCGCCGCCGCGCATCGCCGCGTCGACACCGCGCTGGGCGGTTCGGGCCCGTTGGCCGAGCGCCTCATCGCCTGGCGGGAGGCGCAGGCGGTCGATCCCGACGTCCTCGAGGGCGCGGTGCGCGACATCGCCGAGGAGTTCCGTGAGCGCACGAGCTACCTCTTCGGCCTGCCCGACGGCGAGCATGTCGACTTCGAGCTGGTGAGCGGCCAACCGTGGTCAGGCTTCAACTACTACCTGGGCAGCCTGCGCAGCCGGGTGGCGATCAACACCGACCTCCCGGTGCTGGCCCCCAGCCTGGGCCACCTGGTGGCACACGAGGCCTACCCCGGGCACCACACCGAGCACTCCCGCAAGGAAGCCGGGCTGGTACGTCGCCAGGGGTTCCACGAGGAAGCGATCCTCCTGGTCGGGACCCCCCAGGCGACCCTCGCCGAGGGGTTGGCCGACCTCGGGTTCTCGGTCATCGTGCCCTCCGGTCGCCATGAGCTGGTGGCCGAGATCCTGCGCCCGCTCGGGATCCACTACGACGCCGAAGTGGCCACCGCAGTCGAAGAGGCCTCCGAGGTCGTCGGCAACGGCGTGCGGGGCAACATCGCCTTCCTGCTCCACGTCGACGGGGCGGGCCCCGACGAGGCGGTCGCCTACGGCGAGCGCTGGGGGCTGTTGCCCCGCAACCGGGCGGAGAAGACCGTCGCCTTCCAGACCGACCCGACATGGCGGTCCTACATCTTCTGCTACATCGACGGGCTGCGCCTGTGCCGAGGTTTCGTCGGCGACGACCCGGCCCGCTTCGAGCGGTTGATCACCGAGCAGCTGGTCCCCGCCGACCTGAGCGCCTGACCGACCCGGGCGCGGACTGGTCAGCCAGCCGTCCCGCCGTCCGGTCGGCCAGAGGGCATGGCCGGTCATGCTCGGGGGCTGCGCCCCCGGGCCCCATCGTCGCCCGGCTCGCTGGCGTTCGCCCGGTCGATCGGTCACCCGGGGCCATCGCCAGCGATGGTGCACCGGTGACCGACGTCTCCTCCGACCGGGATGACGGACGCGAAAGGAGGACGGCTCCCGAAGGGCAGCCGTCCTCCTTTCTGCTCAGGCTCGACGTCGGCTAGCGACGGTCCTTACGACTTGGCGCCGTAGTTGACGTCAGCGCAGTCCGGCGTGTAGTCCCAGGTTGTGCGGTCCTCGTCACGACTGCTGAGCGAGACCTGCTGCTTGGCCCCGTCCTCGGGGTTGTCGTACGCCAGCGTGTAGTGGGTGGTCGCACCGTCGCGGGCTCCGTCGGCCTGGGGGGTGGGCACCTTCACCAGGGCCACGGCCTCAGGGGTGGCGACGGACTTGGCCGCCACGACCTGGGCCCGGAGGGGCTTGGGCTGGCCGACGTTGATGGCCGGGCTGAGGAACAGCTTGGGATCGGTGCCCTCGATGTAGAGCTTGGCCGGGTCGAAGGCGAAGTCCTTGGCCTTGCCGCCGAGGTTGTCGATCCGGTACACCTGGAACGCGATGTAGGCCTGGTTGGGCCCGAGGCCGGTGTTGCACGCCCCTCGCTGCTCATAGCTGATGTTGGCGAACTGCTGCTTCCTCGAACAGGCAGTGGCCGCGAACAGCAACGCGGCTACTGCGAGGATCAACGGGAGCTTGACCCGCAGTCCGACCCGTGGCTGGCGGTCTAGCCGCGCCCCTTCATGTTCCACGCAATTCCCCTTCCCCCAAGGCCACCACCCGATGAATGAACACGCCGGGCGCCGAGCGGCCGAAGCATGATGCGCTCTGACGAGCCCTGTCAAGGCTTTCGCGCACTCTGAGCCTGAAAATCCCGGTCTGGGCGTTTTTTCCGGTCGCCCTGGCGGAGGGCCTCGGCCTCGTCATGTGGTCGTCGGGTGCGGCCCGGCAATACCATTCGCCCGTGTCCGCCCGCTCCCGCCACCTGCCCCGTCGGTCGTGCCTCTCGGTACCCGGATCGAGCGAGAAGATGCTGGCCAAGGGCCCGTCGATCCCCGCCGACATGACCTTTCTCGACCTCGAGGACGCGGTCGCGCCGCTCGAGAAGCCTGCGGCCCGGGGCAAGGTCGTCGACGCCATCCGCACCCAGGACTGGGGTGAACGGGTCCTGTGCGTACGGGTCAACGCCTGGGACACCCCGTGGACCGTCTTCGACGTCCTCGAGGTCGTCGGCCAGGCCGGCGAGCGCCTCGACGAGCTGATGCTGCCCAAGGTGCAGTCGGCGGCCGAAGTCGTCGCCCTCGACCTGTTGCTTTCCCAGGTGGAGGCGAACTGTGGGCTCCCGGTCGGCCACATCGGCATCGAGGCCCAGATCGAGACGGCCCGCGGTGTCATCAACGTCGAGGAGATCTGCGCCGCCAGCGCCCGGCTCGAGACCGTCATCCTCGGCCCGGTGGACATGTCGGCGTCGATGGAGATGCCCTCCATGGGCGGCGGCCTCGACATCCCGGAGTACCCGGGCGACTACTTCCATTACGTCTTCGCCAAGATCCTCATGGCCGGGCGGGCCAACGGCCTCCAGGTCATCGACGGGCCCTACGTCAAGGTCCGCGACCCGGAGGGCTTCCGCCACTACTGCGCCCGCACCCAGGTCCTCGGCTACGACGGCAAGTGGGCCCTGCACCCCCACCAGGTCGCCATCCTCAACGAGGTGTTCGCCCCCACTCAGGCCCAGTTCGACCGGGCCTGCGACGTGCTCGACGCCTACGCCAAGGCGACCGGCGAAGGCGACCGGAAGGGCGCGGTCATGCTCGGCGAGGAGATGATCGACGAAGCGTCACGCAAGGTGGCGGTCAAGCTCGTGGCCAAGGGTGAACGCGCCGGTATGACCCGGACCGCGAGCTGACGACCTGCTGATGGCCCGTGGTGGGTGGGGCTTCGCTCCTGTCTCCGCGGGCCTGGTCGAGCCCCCCGGTCCTGCCGAGGACGAGGCACTGCATGGCCCGGGCCCGTAGCGCCGACTTCGGCTCGGCGCCGTTGTCGGCGCCGGCGGGCACGGTCGTGGACGTCATCATCCCGGCCCGCAACGAGGAGCCGACGGTGCAGCGCAACGTCCGTGCCGCTCGGGCCTGTCGCTACGGGCGCGAGGTGATCGTCGTCGACGACGGCTCGTCCGACGCCACCGCGGCGGTGGCGAGAGCCGCCGGCGCCCGGGTCGTGGCCCGCTCGGCGCCGGGGGGCTCCAAGGCCAAGGCCATGGCCGCCGGTGTCGCCGCCAGCGATGCCGAAGCCTTCCTGTTCGTCGACGCCGACTGCACCGGCCTCACCGGCGCCCACCTCGACGCCATCGTCGAGCCCTACCTCCAGGGCCGCGCCGCGATGTCCATCGGTGCGTTCGACTACGGCCCCTTCTGGAACCCCCAGGTGCTGCGCTGGCCGCCGCTGTCGGGCGAGCGGATCGTGCCCCGCTGGGTGTGGGAGTCGGTGCCCCCTGACAAGGTCGACGGGTACTCGATCGAGGTCAGGCTCAACGAGGTCATCGCCGAGGGACGGCTGCCGGTGTCGATCCGCACCATGGGCGGCGTCAACAACCGCACCCAGCGGATGAAGTACGGCCGGGTCGAGGGCTTCCGCCGCACCTGGCGCATGTACGTCGAGATCCTGTCGCTGATGCGCCCGGTGGGCGACGTCCGCTGGAGCACCTACTGGTTCTGGCTCCGGGACCTGACTGTATTGCCGGCGTTCCCGGGCCACGCAGGTCGCTCGCGGCCGCGCCTGCGCTGGCGCTCCGGCGCTCGCATCGGCGGAGGAGCCGGATCGCTCGAGAACCCCGGATTGCCGGCGTTCCCCGGGAACCCCGTCACGAAGCCGCCGACAACAGCCGACGGGCGATGACCTTGAGGCAGAGGGTCTCGTCGGCGCCTTCGAAGATCGACAGCACCCGGGCGTCGACGAAGTAGCGGCTGACGGGGTACTCCTCGGCATAGCCGTAGCCGCCGTGGACCTGCATGGCCTCGCGGGTGACCCACTCGGCGGCCTTGCACACGTAGGCCTTCACCATGGCTGCCTCGAGGGTGCCCTCACCCTTGGCCATCAGCCGGGCGACGTGGTACATGAACTGGCGCGATGCCTGGACGGTGACCGCCATCCGAGCCAGCTTGACCTGGGTCAGCTGGTACCGGGCCAGCGCCGCGCCGAACACCGACCGGTCCTGGGCGTAGCGGCGGGCCTCCTCCAGGGCCGCCTGCATGACCCCGACGGCGCGGCCCGCGGTCTGCAGCCGACCGTTCTCGAAGCCGGCCATCTGCAGGTAGAACCCGCGCCCCAGCCCCTCGGGCCCGCCGATCACGGCGTCGTCGGCGGCGAACCACGTGTCGAAGGCGATCTCGTAGGAGTGCATCCCCCGATAGCCGATCGTGTCGATGGCGCGGCCCTCCATCTTGCCGCCGCCGGGCGCGCCGCCGTCATCGCCGGCGGCCTGGGTGTGGGCGAACCCGTGGCCCTCACCGCGAGGCTTGGGTATCACGAACAGCGACAGGCCCCGGTGCCCCTTGGTGCGGTCGGGATCGGTCCGGGCCAACAGCATCACAACGTCGGCGGCGGCCCCGAAGGTGCACCACGTCTTGACGCCGCTGATCGACCAGCCGCCGTCCGTCCTGGTCGCCGCCGTGGTGATGCCGGCGACGTCGGAGCCGAAGTCGGGTTCGGTCACGGCCACCGCGCACAGGGCGTCGGCGGAAGCAAGGCGGGGTAGCCAGCGCTGCTTCTGGTCCTCGGTGCCCCCGTCGATCAGCGCCCGAGCGAGGATCTCGGGGCGGGTCACGAGCGAGCCCCCGATGCCGAGCGAGCCCCGGGACAGCTCCTCGGTGGCGACGACCATCCCCAGGTACTCGGACTCACCGCCGGCGCCGAAGCCCCCGTACTCCTCCGGGATCGACAGGCCGAAGGCGCCCATCTCGGCCAGGCCCGAGATCACGTGCGGGGGGACGTCGGCATTGGCCCGGTGCACGTGCTCGGCCGACGGGCGGACCTGGTCGTCGGCGAAGCGTCGGAAGGAGTCGCGGACCAGTTCGAAGTCCTCGTCGAGATGCCGGGGGCCGTCGGCCTCGGCCAGCCCGGCCAGGAAAGCCGGGTCGCGGTAGGCGGTGACGAACGGGCGGGCGTCGTCGAGGGCACCGTCGTGGACCCCCCAGGCGGCTTCGCGGCCATAGACCTTGGCCGCCACGTCGGCCACGGCATCGGCCACGAACGCGCACGTGATGGCCGCCTCGATCTGGCCCTTGGCCCCGTAGTCGAGCATCGACCGGGCCATCGCCACCGCGGCGGCGGCGTGGGCGAGGTCGTAGGCCACCACCTGGTGGGCGTCCACGCCCCCGGCCGCGGCCAGGGCCTGCACCCCTGCGCCGACGACTGCGGCGGCGCTGTCGACCGCGTCGGCGGCGGCGGTCAATGCCCGACGGGGTTCTTGGTCAGGGCTGGTCATGATGGGCACAGTACCGACCGGCATTCGGGCCCGGTCCAGGGCACGATCGACGAGAGGAGTGCTCCCCGTGACGGTGCACGAGCGCCCGTTCGGGCGTTGCTACGAGGATTTCGAGGTCGGCGACATCTACAAGCACTGGCCGGGCAAGACGATCACCGAGTACGACGACCACCTGTTCTGCATGATCACCATGAACCACCACCCGTTGCACACCAACGCGTGGTTCGCCGAGAACGAGAGCCCGTTCGGCCGCAACGTGGTCGTCGGCAACCTCGTGTACTCGGTGGTCTTGGGCATGAGCGTCCCCGACGTGAGCGGGTCGGCCATCGCCAACCTCGAGATCGAGAGCCTGCGCCACGCCAAGCCGACGTTCCACGGCGACACGATCTACGCCGAGACCAGGGTGCTGGACAAGCGCCTCACCTCGAGGCCCGACCGCGGGATCGTGACCGTCGAGACCAAGGGCGTCAACCAGCGGGGCGAAGAGGTGTGCTCCTTCCGGCGCAAGGCCATGGTGTGGGGACGCGACGCCGCCCCCGGGCGGGCTCGGCCCTACGAGAGCGACGAACTGTGGGCTGACGGGGACGGGTGAACCGCCCCCGGCCGGAGCTGCCGGCCGCCACCGCGCCCGGCACCAGCGGCGGACGGGCCGCCGCGGTGGCGGGCTTCGGCGCCGGCGTCGCCGACTACGAGTCGGGCCGGCCCGGTTACCCCGACGAGGTCGTGGCCGGCCTGGGCCGGAGGCTGGGCCTGTCCCCGGGAGCCCGGGTCGGCGACCTCGGCGCCGGCACCGGCAAGCTCACCCGGGCGCTCGTCGGCCACGGTTGGGACGTGGTCGCGCTCGAGCCGGTAGCGGCCATGCGGGCACTGCTGGCCGAGACCGTGCCGGCGGCCCGGGTGGTGGCGGCCTGGGCCGAGGCCCTCCCGGTGCGGGCGGGCTCGCTCGACGCCGTGTGCGTGGCGCAGGCATTCCACTGGTTCGACGCCCCCCGGGCCCTGGCCGAGTGCACCCGCGCCCTGCGCCCGAAAGGGGGGCTGGCGGTGCTCTTCAACGAGCGGGACCAGCGCGAACCGTGGGTGGCGGCCATGAGCGCGGCAATCGAATGGCACCAGCACTCGCCGTCGCAGTATCAGCGCACCGACTGGGGTGAGGTCATCCAGGCCGGCGGCTTCGGGCCGGTCGGTCGCCTCTCGGTCGAGTGGTCCCAGCCCGTCACCGGCGAAGTCCTGGCCGCCCAGGTCGCTTCGATCAGCTACGTGGCCAGCGCCGCGCCGGCCCGGCGGCGACGCTACGTGGAGGCTGTGCTCGCCCTCGTGGCCGACCGGGCCGAACCCTTCCTGCTGCCCTACGTCACCACCCTGTGGTGGGCGATCGGGCCATGACCGCGTCGAGGTGGGGCCAGCCGGCGGGGCCGGGGAACGCCCACGACACCGCGCTGCTGGCGTGGTGGGCGGCCGAGGGCCGTCACGACCTGCCCTGGCGTCACACCCGCGACCCGTGGGCGGTCCTGGTCTCGGAGGTGATGCTCCAACAGACCCAGGCGGCTCGGGTCAAGGGGCGCTTCGGGGGCTTCCTCCGCCGGTTTCCCACGCCGGCGGCGACGGCGCAGGCCAGCGCTGGCGAGGTCATCGACGCCTGGTCGGGGCTGGGCTACAACCGACGGGCGGTCAGCCTGCACCGGGCCGCCACCCAGATCTGCGGGCACCACCGGGGGCGGGTGCCGGGCACGCTCGCAGAGCTGAAGGCGCTGCCCGGGGTCGGCCCCTACACCGCCCGGGCCGTGCTGGTGTTCGCCTTCGGCCACGACGTCGGCCTGGTGGACGCCACCGCCGGTCGGGTGGTGGCCCGGGCGCTGGCCGGCCGGCCGTTGGCGCCGGCCGAGGCCCAGACGGTCGCCGACGCCGCCGTGCCTGCCGGTCGGGGCTGGGAATGGGGGCAGGCGGTCTTCGACCTGGGAGCGCTGGTGTGCCGGCGCCGGCAGCCGGCGTGCGGCTCCTGCCCGGTGCGGGGGCGCTGTGCCTGGGCGTCGGCCGCCTTCGCCGGCCCTGATCCCGCCGCCGGGAGCGCCGGCGAGAGGGAGCCGCAGTCACCCCTGGCCGGCTCGTTCCGCCAGGGCCGGGCCCGACTGGTGACGCGGCTGCGGTCGGGCCCAGTCGGGGAGACCGAGATGGCGGGCGCCTCCGGTTGGCCCGACGACCCCGACCGGGCGACTGCGGCGGCGGCATCGCTGGTGCGCGACGGCCTCGCCGCCTGGGACGCCGCCGGGGGGCTGCGGCTGCCCCGATGAGGCGACCGGGGCCGTGCCGCCCGGAGAATGCCCCCGGGTGGCTCCGCCAGGTGATGTTCTTCGCGCCCATCGTGAACCCCGATCGGCCCACCTTCCGGCAGAGTCGGCTGATCGTCGTTAGCCGGAACCGTCGGGCGCCGGCGCCAGGCGGGGCGACGGTTCTCGATCCGGACATTCTGGGTACCGTGCCCTCATCGCCGCATAGCGTTGGCGCTGGTCGTGGAGGTAGCGGTGTCCGAGGGCATCAGGTCGTTGCAGCAGGCCAAGCTCCTATCGGCGCGATTGGCCGACGTCGGCACCCACCGGGAGCGTCAGCGGCTGCGCCTGGTCCGCCGGGCCGCAGTGGTGTCGTGGGTGCTGGCGCTGGTGCTCGCGGTGCGCACCATCCAGGACCAGTCGCCGCTGCCGGGCCTCCCCCGTATCTCCCCCCAGTACGGCCCCAGCCTCGTCATCGTCGTCCTGTTGGCCTTCGTGCTGCTGGCGCCCCTGCTCGCCGCCGGGCGCTCGCCCCACGTCCTGTACCGGCCGAGCGAGATCGAGATCGGCCTCGACGAGGTGCAGGGCGCCCACGTCGTCAAGGAAGAGGTGATCCGTACCCTCAACCTGTTCTTGGCCAGCGCCACGTTCGAGCGCGAGCTGGGCGGCACCGCCCGGCGGGCCGTGCTCTTCGCCGGCCCTCCCGGTACCGGTAAGACCCACCTGGCCAAGGCCATGGCCCGGGAGGCGGGGGTGCCGTTCCTGTTCGTGTCCTCGTCCGCCTTCCAGTCGATGTACTACGGCCAGACCAACCGCAAGATCCGGTCCTACTTCCGCGCCCTGCGCCACTACGCCCGCCAGGAAGGCGGCGCCATCGGCTTCATCGAGGAGTTCGACGCCATCGGTGCCGCCCGTTCGGGCATGGGCGGCGGAGGCGGGCGCGAGGGCGTCGCCGGCGTCGTCAACGAGCTGCTGATCCAGCTCCAGTCCTTCGACGAGCCGACCACCGGCCAGCGCCTGCGGGGGTGGTTCGTCGACCGGGTCAACCGCTGGCTGCCGGTCGACGCCCAGTGGGCCAAGCGTCGGCCCGACCGGGCCAACGTGCTCGTGGTGGGGGCCACCAACCGGGCCGGCGACCTCGACCCGGCGCTGATGCGCCCGGGCCGGTTCGACCGCACCATCAACTTCGACCTCCCCAACCGGGTCGAACGGCGCGAGATCATCGAGCTCTACCTCGACCGCAAGGCTCATGCCCCCGAGCTCGACGAGCCCGGCGCCCGCGACCGCCTGGCCGCGGCCACCGCCGGCTACTCGCCGGCCGCCATCGAACACCTCTTCGACGAGGCCCTCATCTGGGCGCTTCGCCGCGGCGCCCAGGCGTTGGACGGCAACGATCTCGAGCAGGCCCGCCTCACGGAGGCCGCCGGCCTGCGCAACCCGGTGGAGTACACCGACGAGGAGCGCTTCGTCATCGCCACCCACGAAGCCGGCCACGCCACCCTCGCCTACCTGGCCGGGCGCGACGACGGCACCGTGCCGGCGGCACTCTCCCGCCCCGCTCCGCTGCGCCGCCTGGAGGTGCTGTCGATCATCAAGCGAGGTGGAGCGCTCGGCCTGCTCGGCCACAGCGACACCGACGAGCACTTCACTCGCTCGCGCAGTGAGCTGCAGTCGCTCATCCGCATCGCTCTCGCCGGCATGGCGGCCGAGGAGATCGCCTTCGGCGAGACCAGCACCGGCCCGGCCGACGACCTGTCGGTGGCCACGTCGACCGCGGCCTTGATGGTGGGCGCCCTCGGCATGGCCGGTTCGCTGGTGTCGCTGCAGGCGGCGAAGGGGCCAGTCGCCGGCGACCTGGTCTCCAAGGTGCTGGCCGACGACCCGAGCCGTCGGGCCCTCGAGGAGATCCTCGAGCGGGCCCGGGCCGACGTCGACGCCGCCCTTCGCCGCCATCGCGCCATCTTGGATGCCCTGCGCGACGCCCTCTTGGACCGCGACGAGCTGATCGGCGACGAGATCCTCGAGGTCATCCACGAGGCCATCGTCACCGACGAGGTCCGCGTCCTCGACCTGCGCGACTCCCCGCCGGCGCCGAGCGGACCGCCGGTCGCCGCCCGAGATCGAAACCTGCGGACGGACTGAGCCGCAGGCCGCGGGCGACGGTCCTGCGGACGGACTGAGCCGCAGGCCGCGGGCGACGGGGTCCTGCGGACGGACTGAACCGCAGGCCGCGGGCGACGGTCCTGCGGACGGACTGAGCCGCAGGCCGCGGGC
>JBQTIQ010000089.1:0-18855 GCA_052387955.1 Acidimicrobiia bacterium
GTCGATCCGCACCTGGATCACCAACTGGAACGACGACCCCAAGCCCTTCGTCTGGCACAAGACCGCCGACGAGATCCTCGACAGCCTCGCCGCATATATCCAACGGATTCCCGACTCGGGACACTAGGCGTCGGCGCGTAGCGCCGCGATCTCGTCGCTGAGCCGGCGTCGCTCCTGCCACCGCTCCGTGTCGTCTCGAACCACGGCGGCGATGCCGACCGGCAGTCGTTCACCGGGTTGGCGGAGCAACGTGACGGTGAAGGCGATCGACAGACGCCGACCCTCGCGGTGCAGTGCGGGTACTTCCAGCAACTGCTCGCCGTACTTCGTCTCCCCGGTGGCCATCGTTCGCTGGTAGCCCGTCCAGTGACGGTCGCGTTGGCGCTCCGGGATGATGAGGTCGAGCGACCGGCCGACGGCATCGGCTGCCGGCCATCCGAAGATGCGCTCGGCGGCATCGTTCCAGAACGTGATGGTGCCTTCGGCATCGGCGATAACGACGGCGTCGGCGAGCTCGCGGATGAGCCCTGCGAGCAGCGCGTCGTTGATGGTGAGTGGCTGTTCGAGAAGGTGCGCGAAGCAGGGCGCTTCGCCGCCCTCGTCGGCCGGCTCGCCGTCGGTGCTCACCGTGTGCCGGCCTTGCCGCGCAGGGTCAGCGTGCTGCCTGGTTCGGCGTCGGGATCCGCAGTGACGCGGATCCGGAGCCGGCAGCCGGCCTTGCGTGGGTCGTACGCGACGAGTTCCGAGACCCTCGCCGTCTCCTCGGTAAGACCCTCGGCGATGCCGAGGTGGAGGGCGCAGATCGTCTGACGGTCGGCGAGCGCAGCCTCGGCGAAGGGACAGTGGTGCAGCACGATCTCTGCGCCGCCGCGCACGGTGCGGACCTCGGGGTCGAAGCCTTGACGAGCCATCGCTGCGCTGATGTCGGCGACGATGTCCCCGGATGGCGACGGCACCCGAAACTGGTCTGCTGCCCGACGACCGATCTCCTCCGCGTCGAGTCCAGTGCGGATGATCTCGACGAGCAGGCGGCTCAGCCGTTCGTACGGCCCGCCCGATCCCCATTTGCCCTCGACGGCAGGGTTGGGTTCGTAGAGGAGCCTCGGCCGGCCGCGTCCGCTCCCCTGGAACGTCGACTCGATGACCAATTCCGCAGCGAGCAGCTTCGCGAGGTGCTGTCGTATCGCGTTGTGGTTGAACGGAAAGGTCTCGTTCAGTTCGGCGACGCCGACGGGCTCCCCGGCGTCGACGATGCGGCGGTAGATGGCATGACGCGTCGGGTCGCCGAGCGCCTTCGCTTGCTCTTGCAGCGTGCTGGTCGTCATGGCTGCCTCGATCGCGCCGGGTCCCGGTGTCCAAGTGTGCCGCGGGCACACCTGGACACCGCTCCGCACTCAGCGGTTCGGCTGTGGCGTGAGCCGCAGGTAGGGCTTGAGAGTCGTGAAACCCTTCGGGAACCGCTCCTTGGCCTCGTCGTCGGGGATGGCAGGCGAGATGATCACGTCGTCACCGTCGTTCCAGTTGACCGGCGTGGACACGGCGTGCGTCGCGCTGAGCTGGAGGGCGTCGAGCACTCCGACGATCTCGTCGACGTTGCGGCCGATGGCTGCGGGATAGGCGAGCGTGAGCTTGACCTTCTTGTCCGGACCGATGACGAACACGGTGCGGACGGTGGCGGTCTCGAGCGCGTTCGGGTGGATCATGCCGTAGAGCTGCGCCACGGCGTGCTCCTCGTCGCCGATGAGCGGGAAGTTGAGGCCCTGCCCTTGGGTGTCGGCGATGTCGGCAGACCACCCCTCGTGCGACGGCACGGAATCGACGCTGACGCCGATGACCTTGGTCCCGCGGTCGTCGAACTCCTTCTTGCGCCGGGCGAACTCACCGAGCTCGGTGGTGCAGACCGGGGTGTAGTCAGCGGGGTGGGAGAACAGGATCCCCCACCCGTCACCGAGGTAGTCGTGAAGGCTGAGGCGCCCTTCTGTCGTGTCTGCCGTGAAGTCCGGTGCAGTGTCACCGAGTTGCAGGCTCATGTGGTTCTCCTTGTCTGTGGTGGGTCGAGCGAGCCGAGTGGGAGTCGAGGTGTCGGGCGAGGGGGATGGTTCCGCCCATCATGAAACCGAAGCCGCCGCCGCCCCAGATGCCGACAAAGATGCCGAGACCCAGCGACGGCCCGAAGCCGAGCCCACCGAGCGTGCCGGCGACCGTGATCGCTACGGCGACGATGAGGAAGCCGACGACGTAGCCCACCATGGCGCTTCGACCGATGTTCGGCTCCGAGACGCCTCCCGTCCCGCTGTCCGGGTTGTTGCGCACGATCTTCAGTGCAGGAGCCGGCGGCGGCGCAACCTGCTGCAGTGCGTCGTCATCGAGGTGGCGAGCGGTCTCGGTCATCGGGCTCCTTCTAGCGAATACTCTAGTAGATACTAGAAATAATGATCCACGGCAAGACGACCACCTGGAGGACGGTCGGGCATGGCACCGCGACCGAGGACCCGTTTAGCGAGCCGCTGCGCCGCGAGCGCTCACGAGGCGCTGCCCGACGTCGTCCCAATTGACGACGTTCCAGATGGCGTCGAAGAACTCGGCCTTCCGGTTCTCGTACTGCAGGTAGTAGGCGTGCTCCCAGCCGTCGATGGCGAGAAGCGGAACCGTTCCTTGGCCGTGGTTGCCCTGGTGGTCGTGGACCTGTTGGACGAGAAGGCGCCCCGCGACCGGCTCCCAGGATGCCAGCGCCCAGCCCGAACCCTGGATGGTCGCGGCAGCTTGGGTCATCTGAAGGCGGAACGCGGTGAACCCGCCGAAGGTCTCGTCGAGGAGCTCGGCGAGCGGCCCCGTGGGCTCGCCGCCGCCGTCGGGGCTGAGGTTCGTCCAGAAGACGGAGTGCAGGACGTGCCCGGACACGTGGAAGGCGAGGTTCTTCTCGAGCATCGAGATGGCGGTGAAGTCGCTCTTGTCTCGGATCTCGGCAAGCTTGTCGAGGGCCGTGTTGGCGCCCTTCACGTACGCGGCGTGGTGCTTGTCATGGTGAAGCTCGGTGATCCGCCCGCTGACGTGAGGTTCGAGGGCGCCGGGGTCATAGGCGAGGTCGGGAAGGGCGTAGCTCGCGTCGGTCATTGGGTCGTCCTTTCGATGTCCAGGGGTTGCGGGAGACGAGGTGGCTCCCAGTCGACGCCGAGCAGCCGGTGCGCAAGCGATGCACCGATGCGCGCGGCGTGGGTCTTGGCGCGTTGCGCGGTCGGGCCTCCCCACGCGCCATCGATGGTCTGCGCCCAGAGCGTGTACCAGCGATCGAAATGCTCCACGCGGAACGGTTCGAGCTCGTGGACGTCGCGGTGCGGGGCGAGGAGGCCGCCGGTGTAGCCGGGCTGGCCGAGAAGGACGCGACACCAGTAGTCGATGAGCTTGGGGATGTGGATCGACCAGTCGACCTCTGCAACCTCGCCGAACACGGGGGCAAGAAGGTCGTCGAAGACGACCTCCCGGTAGAAGCCGACAACCAGGTCGTGAATCTCGCTCCTGCTGTCGAGGTCGCTCATGGGATTATCGACTTTCTCTAGTTCACACTAGAACTATAGGGTGCGCCTGGACCATCGCGATCGGAGGGCTCGGTGACTGTGAACGGTTGGAGCCTCGTCCGCTTCGCCCACGTGGTCGCCGCCATGGGCTGGGTCGGCGGCCAGCTCCTGTTGAGCGCTGTGGTGCTGCCGGTACTTCGAGCCGAAGTGGCCCCCGCGATCCGCGCACCCGTTGTGCGCCCGATCGCGCGACGGTTCGCGCTCATCGCGAACGCCTTGCTGTTGCCGACGCTGCTGGGCACCGGCGTCGCACTCGCAGCACACCGCGGCGTCACGCTCGCCACGCTCGGCGAGGCGGGCTACGGGCGGCTCCTCGGTCTCAAGCTCATCTTCGTTGCGTCCTCGATCGTGCTCGCCGTTGTGCACGGCACGCTGGCGACGTCGCGTCCACGGATCGCGCGGCCGCTCGCGCTCGCGAGCCTGGCCTCATCGCTGCTGATCGTGGTCTTCGCGACAGCGCTGGTGCCTTGACCTCCCTCGGCAACCCAGCAGGGCACCGGAGGGACTACGTCTCCCGGATGAGAGGGTCCCGTGGGATCCAGAACAACCGCGCCGGCGTGGCAAGCAGGTTGCGCCACCCGCTCACGGGGACCTTGGTGGCGAGCGTCGCGTCGCCGGCGCGGACGACCGGCGTCTCCGAGCCGAGGTCGATCTGCACGAGCCCGACCGCGACGACGACGAGCTCCGGTCCCTTGTGGAGCTCCGGCGGTGCGCCGGTTTCGCCCGGACCCAGGTGCACCAGATAGGCGCGCAGGCCCGCCGTGGGGTCATCCAGCAGGGCCGTGAGTCCCCGTCGGGTCGCACTTCGATCACGCCGCGCGATCACGTAGCCGGGGTCGGGGCTGGTGCCGAGAAGCTCATCGAGGCTGATGCCCACGCCCTCGGCGATCGCGACCACGGTGTCGAGTCCAAGTCCGCGGTGGCCCGCTTCGGCTTGGGAGATCGCGCTCGGGGACACACCGCCGATGCGCGCCACCTCGGACTGAGTGAGGCTGCGCGCCACTCGCAGCTGGCGCAGGCCTTCAGCAAGCCGCCCGAGCGCGCGCTCGTGGTCGACGCGGACTTCGCCGTCGGCGATCCGGATCCGAAAGATGCGGCCTTGCACGCCGTGGCGCCCCTCGGCCTTGACGATGCGGAGGTGGCCGTCGGAAACGTCGAAGACGCATTGGGTAACGCCGCGCACGCCGTCGAGGATCGACCGCGACCTCGCTCCGGCGCGCCAGTAGCAGATGGCTCCGGCGTCGAAGAGCTGCGGGCATATCCGGGTGAAGAGCCCAAGCGCGCGCTCACCGCGGAGGCGACGAACGAAGGCGTCCAGGTTGTCGAGCACGACACGAGCGCCGGGCTGGCCCCGATCGAGCACCGCTCGTTCCAGCAGCGCCGGGTCGGTGAGGGGCTGGCCGCGCCGCGCGTCGAGGATGTCGACATCGCCCACTCGTCGGCGGACCCGAGCGGGATCCTCGTCCGTCGTCACAAAGACTCGTGCGGGCGCGTTCGGGTCGGCGGCGAACAGCTGCCTTTGCAGGTGGTGATGCAGGGGATCGTCGCCGCCCACCCACACGACGTTGTCGCCCGGCATCAGCCCGCCGAGGACGGCGTCGAGGTCGTCGATACCGCTGCTCACACGATCCATGACCGACACTCTCGCCTGTTAGCAGTGCTGTCGAAGAGACCCTAGTTACCGCAGCGCATGATGAAGTGTCGCCGGACAGGGACCATGACCATGCGAGGTTGCACCATGACGATCTCCGAAGCCCAGCCGCGTCTTCCTGCGCACCTCCCCACCGGCGCGGCGGCGTTGCTCCGCTCGCTGCTTCTGTGCCAGATGGCCGAGTACGCCGACCAGGCCGCTGACTGTCGTACAACCGCCGACGCCCTCACCGGCCAAGCCGACACCGACAGCCTCCTCGAGCGCGAGCTCGCCGAGACGTCGGCGACGAGCTTCATGGTCGCGTTGCTTGAGGCACGGGAGGCCTTGCGCCGACTCGACGATGGCACCTACGGCTTCTGCGAGGCATGCGCCACGCCGATCCCGTACGAGCGACTCGAGGCCATCCCACACGCGCGCCACTGCGTCAGCTGCCCGGCGACCCCAGCCGGCCTGCTCGGCTGAGCAGCGGCGCGCCAGGACGCGGTGAGCGGGCCGGCTGGTCTCCCCGCCGGACCCCGGCCCGCTCGCCGTCCATCCCCGACCACGGAGCACGTATGCCGCCCCTCACCATGAACGCCTCCGCTTCTGACCACCGAGCGCCATCCGGCATCCCACCTCCGACGACCGGCACCGGCGGGCCACGACTGCTCATCGAACTCGATTCAGCAGAGGTCGCCGCCAGCAAAGGCCGGCACCCATCCGCCCAGATCGACCCGCACCGGGAACCCCATTGTGAGCACTGCGGCTTCACGGGACCCGAATGGGATGACACCGCCGACTCGCTCCGGGCTCTCGCGCCGAACTGGCGGGACGCGATCGAGCGCCGGCAGCAGCTGATCGGATCGGCGGCACGGCTCCGAGATGTGGTCCACGCGGTCACCAACCGCGTGGATCGGCTCCTCGCCGCGCCAGGCTCGCACCTCTCCAGCGTCACCATCGACGCGCCAACCGCGCTGGTAGCGGCAGCCTCGCCAGACCTACTGATCGAGTTGCTCGACATGGCGGCCGAACGGCTTGCCCGACTGATCGAGTCGCTCGGGCCGGATGACCGAGATATCGAAGGCTGCGTCGACACGTCCACCGTGACCATCGCCGATCTCGTCCGCGTACCGCTGCATCACAGCCACCGCGATCTCACGCTCGAAGACTCAGGTCGCGCAGTGCGCGTCTCTCTTGACACGCGACGCCCTCACCATGCCGCGTGCACATCGGAACTGGAGGCACCGTCGTGACGGGTCTCGTGGGCCGTCGAGGGCCCGAGTGGGTCGGGACCGCGATCGAGACGAGCGGCTCCACATGCTCGAAGGCGAGCTGTGCGTGAGCCAGCCACGGTTCCGGTCGCGCGACCCCTACGCGGCCTTGATGCGAACACAGCAGTAGCCCGGTTCCGGCGCGAGTCGGGCGTCGAGCCGGTCCGCAGGTCCCATTCCCTCGAGAAGCCTGGCAAGGAAGTCGAGGTTCATGCCGCACACGAGGCTGCGGTGCTCCTCAGCGAGGCGATGGAACGGGCAGTTGACGAGAGCGATCTCGCCGCGCTTGCCCACCACAGGTTCGTAGCCATGGCGAGCGAGGATGTCCAGAACCGCGTTACGCCGGTCGTCGCGCTTCTTGAGCGGCCCGGTGACGGCCGCCGCTTCCTCACCGATCACGCGGCCCGCCGTCCGAGCTGCCGCGGTCAAGCAATCGGCAACGGGAGCACCCGTACGCTCTGACTCGGCGATCGCACTGGCGAGCAGCGACCCAGCCAGGTCGTAACGCCGATCGGGGACCGAGGCAGAGAGCTCGGTGTCGCCGCGCCGGTACAGCTTCGCGGGGCGGCCTGCGCCAGGCCCGGTCCGGCCGGTGGTGCGCTCGAACGTGATCTCGACCGCCCCAGCTTCCGCCAGCTTGTCCAGATGGAACGCGGCGACAGACCGCGGCACGCCGAGGGCCTGGGCAGCCTCATCGCGGGTCACCCACCCATCGCGCTCGGACAACAGGCGATAGAGGTCCCGGCGCAGCGGCTGGTCCAGCGCCGCGATGCTGCTGATCCGCCGCTCGAGCTCGTCTCCAGGTTCCATCGGATCCAGTCTAAAACAGATGTGGCTTGACGAAACAGTATCCTCCCTCTAACGTCAACGACAGCAACTTTTAGAGGAGCTCCCATGGCAACAATCACCGCCGATCAGTCATTCAGGTCCACCGCGACCGAGCGTCGGCTCGACAACCCCGCCTTCCAGGCGTACGCGCTGCTCCGCGTCGGCTTCACGGTCGCCCCGATCCTGTTCGGGCTCGACAAGTTCCTCGACTGGCTCGTCGACTGGCGCATCTACCTGGCGCCGGAGATCAACGACCTCGTCCCCGGCAACGCGCACCAGGCGATGCTCGCCGTCGGCGTCGTCGAGATCGTCGCCGGCCTCGTCGTCGCCGTACGACCCAAGTTCGGCGGCTACCTCGTGGCCGCCTGGCTGGCCGGGATCATCACCAACCTGCTCCTGCAGGCCGACTACTACGACGTCGCCCTGCGCGACTTCGGGCTCCTGCTGGCCGCGCTCACGCTGGCCCGGCTCGCGACAGCGTTCGACCGCCCCGACCGCCGCGTCGCCTGAGCGCACGCGATGGTCACCGCATTCGTGTTGTCGGGCGGCGGGAGCCTCGGAGCGGTCCAGGTCGGCATGCTCCAAGCCCTCGCCGCCCGAGGCGTCGAACCCGGCCTCCTGATCGGCACCTCAGCCGGCGCGCTCAACGCCGCCTTCGTCGCAGGCCACGGAATGACGACCGAGTCGCTCGAGGACCTCGCCGGCGTGTGGGCCGGGCTCCGCCGGCGCGACGTCTTCCCGCTGCAGCCAGCGCGCCTCGGTGCCGCTGCAGTTGGACGCGCGCGCTCGCTCTGTCCGAACGGCGCGCTGCGACGGCTCATCGGCCACCACATCACCTTCGAACAGCTCGAGGACGCCGCCATCCCGGTGCATATCGTCACGACCGACGTCCGCAGCGGCGAAGAGGTGCTGCTCTCCACAGGCGACGCCGTCGATGCCATCCTCGCCAGCGCCGCCATCCCCGCCGTGTTCCCCTCGGTTCGCTTCGGAGACCGCGACCTCATCGATGGAGGCGTCGCCGACAACGCCGCCATCTCTCAAGCCGTCACCCTCGGAGCAGACGTGATCTACGTGCTGCCCACCGGCTACGCGTGCGCGCTCGACGAGCCCCCAGCAAGCCCCCTGACCAGTGCGCTCCACGCGCTGACGCTGCTCATCGAGCAGCGCCTCATTCTCGAGGTCGCCCACTTTGCGGAGAGCACCGACATCCGCGTTCTACCACCTCTCTGCCCGCTGTCGGTGAGCTCCACCGACTTTCGCCACGGTGTCCTGCTGATCGAGCGCGCCCGGACGGCCACCGAGCGCTGGCTCGACGAGGGTGGGCCGCGCCTGGCGCACCCCGAGCGGTTCCTGTCGCTGCACGAGCATCGCTTCAACTTCCACACGTGCCACGGAGACGAAGCCGCGTGACCATCGCACACATCACCGACGAGCCACACACCCCGAACCTCGCGCTCATCCGTGGTGGCGCCGACATCGACCTCCGCCGCGCTGAACGAGCCGTCGCCGAGCTCCTCGCTGCTCTCGGCCAGGACATCGACGACGAGCACACCCGCGACACGCCCCGACGCGTCGCTGCCGCCTACAGCGAGATGCTCACGCCACGCTCCTTCAACCTGACGACCTTCCCGAACGACGAGGGCTATGACGAACTCGTCCTAGCCCGCGACATCCCGTTCCACTCGCTGTGCCAGCACCACATGCTCCCGTTCAAGGGCGTCGCGCACGTCGGCTACCTCCCCGGCCAGCGGATTCTCGGCCTCTCCAAGCTCGCCCGTGTGGTCGAGCTGTTCGCCCGGGGTCTGCAGGTTCAAGAACGGCTGACCAAGCAGGTTGCCGACTGGCTGCAGGTACAACTCCATCCCAAGGGGGTCGGCGTCGTGATGGAAGCCGAGCATCTCTGCATGTCCCTGCGTGGGGTGCAGGCCGACGGATCGCGAACAGTCACGTCCGCGCTGCACGGGCTCCTGCGCTCCGACCACAGCTCCCGCGCTGAGTTCTTCGCGCTCACCGGAGTGCGGTCGTGACCGTTCTCGAAGCCTCCCAGCCAGTCGCGGCCGCCGGCGACCTCGACTGGCTCCTGTCGATCAAGGGCGCGCGCCGCATGGCAGTGTGCATCCCAGCCCGCAACGAGGCGACGACGATCGGGACCATCACCGCCACCGTTCAAGGACTGCACGCTCTTGGCCTCGTCGACGAGGTGGTCGTGGTCGATGACGGATCCACCGACAAGACCGCACATCGTGCCCGGGCCGAGGGCGCATCGGTCGTGTCCAGTGCCGGCGGACCCGGCAAGGGCCAAGCCCTCGCCACCGCGATGGCGAGCACCGACGCACAGATCCTCGTTTTCCTCGACGCTGACGTCACCAACTTCTCGGCCCGGTTCGTGATCGATCTCGCCGCACCACTCCTCTCGGACCCGTCAATTCAGCTCGTCAAGGCGACCTACCGCCGGCCACTCGACGGGGTTGACGACGAAGGTGGGAGGGTCACCGAGCTGTTGGCCCGGCCTCTGTTGCGACGGTTCGTCCCCGACCTGGCGACCATCACCCAGCCGCTCGCCGGTGAGTGTGCACTCCGCCGCACCGCCCTCGCCGAACTCACCCTGGCGGATGGTTACGGCATCGAGATCGGCCTACTCATGGACATCTACCTGCGCTACGGGAGGGCCGCCATCGCCGAGGTCGACCTCGGAGAGCGCGTTCACCGCAACCGACCACTGCTCGACCTCCGCACCCACGCAGACGACGTCCTCGCTGCCGTCGTCGACCGACTCGACAACCTCGCCTGGAACAGGAGCGACGACCAATGACCACCACCCAAACCCTCGCCGTCGTGGGCGCCAGCCTCGCCGGCGCCAAGGCGGCCGAAGCTGCCCGAGACGCAGGCTTCGAGGGTCGCATCGTGCTCATCGGCGACGAAGCCGGCGCGCCATACGAACGGCCTCCGCTGTCCAAGGACGTCCTCCGAGGTGACAAGGAGACCGACGCCGCCCGCGTCCATCCCGACGGCTTCTACGCCGAACGGTCCATCGACCTCGTGAACGACCGCGCTGTCCGGATCGACCCGGCTGCGCGCACCATCGGCCTCGCCAGTGGCGAGACAACCTCCTTCACTACAGCAGTCCTCGCCACCGGCGCGGCTCCCCGTCCGCTCGACGTTCCCGGCGCGGAGCTCGCAGGTGTCCACTACCTCCGTACCATCAACGACTCCGTGAGGCTGCGCGACGCCATCCGTGCCGCAGGCCGCGTCGCGGTGATCGGCGCCGGGTGGATCGGGTCAGAGGTCGCCGCGTCGGCACGCCAGATGGGCGCCGACGTCGTGCTCGTCGATCCTGGTCGCGTCCCGCTGCACCGTGTCCTCGGCGACGACATCGGCGCAGTGTTCGCCGCTCTCCATGCCGACCACGGCGTGCAGCTCGAACTCGGCACCGGCGTCGCTCAGCTGCGCGGCGCCAAGACCGTCGAGGAGGTCGTGCTCGACAACGGCCGCATTGAGCCTGCAGACGTCGTGGTCGTAGGCGTTGGCGTCACGCCGCAGACCGATCTCGCCGACGCCGCCGGGCTCCGCGTCGACAATGGGATCGTCGTCGACGAACACCTCGCAACGAGCGTGTCCGGCATCTTCGCCGCCGGGGACGTCGCCAACGCGTGGCATCCCCACTACGGCCGCCACCTGCGCGTCGAGCACTGGGCCAACGCGCTCAACCAAGGGATCACCGCCGGACGCAACGCGGCCGGCAATACCGACTCGTACACCCGGCTGCCCTACTTCTTCTCGGACCAGTACGACCTCGGCATGGAGTATGTGGGCCACGGCGACGCCGGCGACGCAGTCGCCCTCCGAGGGGACCGCGACGCCCGCGAGTTCATCGCGTTCTGGCACCGCGACGACCTCGTCACCGCGGCCATGAACGTCAACGTCTGGGACGTGGTGGACGACCTCAAAGCCATCATCGAAAGCCGCACGGCGATCGACCCGGCACGGCTCGCCGATCCCGACGTACCCCTGGCCGACCTCGTCCCATGACGAAACTCCATCGCCTCCACCGCGAGCAACGCCAGAGCCCCTGGCTCGACAACCTCACTCGCGAGCATCTCGTCAGCGGTCACCTCGCGCAGCTCGTCGATCGCGGAGTCCGCGGTGTAACCGCCAACCCGACCATCCTGGCCAACGCCATCGCCGGATCCAACGCGTACGACGATCAGTTCGCCCAGCTCCTCCGCGACGGCGCGACCACCGAGGCGGCGTACTGGGAGCTGGTGATCGCCGACGTCGTGGACGCGCTCGACCTGTTCGCTCCGCTGCACGAGACCAGCAACGGCAACGACGGGTTCGTGTCGCTGGAGGTCGCACCGGCGCTCGCCAACGACGCTGACGCCAGCGCGTCCGCGGCGGCGTCGCTCCATGAACGCATCGACAGGCCCAACCTCCTGGTGAAGATCCCGGCCACCGCGGCCGGCGTCGAGGCGATCCGCCAGGCGACGGCTTCGGGTCACAGCATCAACGTCACCCTCATCTTCTCCCTCGACCGCTACGCGCAGGTCATTGACGCATACCTCGGCGGGCTCGAGAGCCTTGCCGGCAGGGGCGGCGATCCGTCGACCGTTCGCAGCGTCGCCTCCTTCTTCGTCAGCCGCGTCGACACCGAGGTCGACCGTCGCCTGCCCGCCTCCGGCGCCGGTCACGCCCTCACGGGAAAGGTCGCGGTCGCGCAGGCCCGCCAGGCCTATGCGATGTTCCGGGAGGCGTTCGACGGTGCGCGCTGGGACGCGCTCGCGGCACAGGGGGCGACGGTGCAGCGCCCGCTGTGGGCCTCGACCTCGACGAAGAACCCGACGCTGCCCGACACCCTGTACGTCGACCAGCTCATCGGCCCCGACACGGTCAACACGCTGCCGGAGCCGACCATCGAAGCCTTCGAGGACCACGGCACCGTCGCCCGCACCATCGACGAGCAGCCCCAGGTCGCAGACGCCATCCTCACGCGAGCCGCTGAGCTCGGCGTCGACCTCACCGACGTCGGCGACACCCTCGAAGACCAGGGCGTCGCCGCCTTCGCCCGCTCCTACGCCGAAGTGCTCGGCCGCCTGCATGCCAAGGCGTCAGTCGATGCCTGAGCCGGCGGTCCGGCTCAACCCGGCGTGCGCAACGTTGGAACGGGTGCTCGACCCCCGCGAGTACGCGTGAGGCGGTCTGAGCAGACTGGACTCCTGTGACCCTGCGCGCAACGGCATTCACCGACCTCGTCGGTTGCCGTCTTCCGATCCAGCAGGCGGGCATGGGCGCCATCAGCACCCCTGCGCTGGCCGCAGCAGTTGCGCGCGCGGGCGGTCTCGGCATGATCGGCGCTGCCGGCCAGCCCGCCGGCAACGTCAGCGCGCAGCTCCAGGACGCGATCGCGCTGGCGGGCGATGGCGCTCACATCGGCGTGAACTTCCTGATGCCCTTCCTCGACCCCGACGCCCTCACCGCCGCCGCGCAGGCCGCGACGATCGTCGAGTTCTTCTACGGAGAGCCGGTCGGCGGGGTCGTCGCGCATGTCCACGAGGCGGGAGCGCTGGCGTCGTGGCAGGTGGGTTCGCTGGAGGAGGCTCGCAAAGCTGTCGACGAGGGCTGCGACCTCGTCGTGGTGCAAGGACGGGAAGCGGGAGGACACTTGCGCGGCACCTCGCCGCTCCTGCCCCTCCTGCGCGAGGTGCGCGACGCAGTGGATGTCCCGTTGGTGGCGGCCGGCGGGGTCGGCTCCGGCTCAGCCATGGCCGCAGCCCTGGGTGCCGGTGCTGATGCCGTCCGGCTCGGCACCCTTCTCCTTGCCACTCCCGAGGCTGACGTCCATCCCGACTACGCAGCTGCGCTGGTCGCCGCCACGGCCGAAGACACAGTCGTCACCGATGCGTTCTCGCTCGGTTGGCCGGACGCGCCGCACCGTGTCCTTCGCCGGTGCGTCGACGCGTCCGACATCGAACAGACACCGCGTTCGCCCGTGCCGCCGACCCGCGACTTCGCCGGCGACGTCGGCACCGCCGCGCTCTACGCCGGGACGTCGGTCCGGCACGTGACAGCGGTCCGGCCAGCGGCGGCAGTGATCGGCGATCTCGTCCGTGAGGCCGAAGCGGTGCTGCGCGCGGCTGGCGACCAGTGATCCGCGTCATCGACGGCTTCCACCCGGACGACGCCGGCGACTGGGTCGCCGAGCTCTCCTGCCTCCACAACCAGCACGTGCGGCACCGCCCGCCGTTCCAGTTACGACCATGGGTGATCACCGAGTCCGGCCGCCGCGATCGGATCGGCGCGCCCCTCGAGTGTCCGCTGTGTGACCGGCTCGAAATGCCGGACGGACTGCACCCCGTACGGACCGCGGGACCGTTCGACGCTCAAACCCTGCCCCGGGCGTTGCAGCTGGAGCACCACGTGGCCGATGGCACCTGGGGAATGCTGCGCGTGATGGAAGGCGCTGTCGTCTTCACCATCGCGACGACGCCGCCCATCACTCGACGCATCTCAGCTGGACAGAACCAGCCGATCCCGCCGGCGGTTGCCCACGAGGTCCACGCCGACGGACCGGTCCGCCTCGCCGTCGACTTCCTCGTCAAGCCATAGCAATAGACGCCGCCAACGCGGCGGAGGCCTGCAGCAGCGCGACGGCACCGGGCAACGATCGCGTTCGATCTGCCGGGCCACGGCGCGTCGGGCGGCGACTGGGCCGGCGGCTTCGAGGGCAGCGACGCCATCAAGGCCGTGAGCGACGCGTTGGGCCCGGTCGACGCGGTGGTGGCTCACTCGGCCGGTTGCGGTGTGACTGCAGGGGCGATGAGCGAGGGCTGGCCGCTCGAACGAGCAGTCCTGATCGCCCCACCTCTCGCGCAAGGTGACCGCTGGCTGCGCTACGCCGAACGAATGGGCGTCTCGAGCGACGTGGCCGTCGCCGCCAAGGCGACCTACTACGACGCGCACGGGCCGGCTCGCGCGGCGTGGCACCCACGAACCGCCTATCCCGAACTGGATGGAGATCTCCTCGTCATCCAGTCGCGCGACGACGAACGAAACAACGTCGCCGACACGCAGGAGATCATCCCGAGCATGCCGCGCGCGGAGCTCGTGCTCGTCGACGGACTGACCCATCGACGGACCGCCCGGGACCCGGCGGTGATCACCCTCGCCGCCGACTTCGTGACGGCCGTCGTCACACGCACCCGACCGGCGACCGATGACGACCGCGCCTGGATCCTTGCCGCCGCGCGACGCTCGCTCGGGAGCGAGTTCCAGGTGCACACCCGACGTCAGTTCAACGTGATGAGTGGGACCATCGAGCTGGCCGAGATCGACGACGTGCGGGCTGGCTTCCTGTCCTGGGTCATCGATGGCGACGTGTGCGAGGTGCTGGCCGTCGCAGCGGACGATCGGAGACGAGGCGTCGGCACGGCGCTCATTGGCGCCGTCGAAGGTCAAGCGCGAGCCGGTGGCTGTCGGCGGATGTGGCTCGTCACCACCGACGCCAACGTGGGTGCACACGCGTTCTACGAGAGCCTGGGCTACACGCTGACAGAACGAGTCCGGGGCGGGGTCGACGAATGTCGACGAGCACCTCGCGGACCCATTCCGGGTCGGCGAAGGCGAACGGGCTCGGCGCCCGCGGATCGGTGCCGAACGGGATCTCCACGTGCTTCCGGGCGGCTTCGAGCGGCACGGTGATCCACGGGTCACCATCGGTGACTGCCAGCACACGAAGCCGAGGCGCCCGCCCGGCTGCAAAGCGGTGCGGATGTTGGCAAACGCGCCCTTCGGATCGCCGAAGAACATCACGCCAAACCGCGAGTACACGGCATCGGCCGACGGTTCGAACGTGTACGCGTGTGCGTCCGCCGCGACGAACTTCACGTTGCCGACGCCGAGCGCCGCGGCCCGGGCGCGGGCGGCATCGCACATCGTCGAGCTGATGTCGCACCCGATCACCCGCCCGCCCTCACCCACCCGCTCGGCGAGTTGGAACGAACTGGTGCCGGTGCCGCAGCCGATGTCGACGACGGTCTCGCCCTGCTGCGGAGCGAGCACGTCGATGGCCCTGAGACCGTGCTCGCTGATCTGAGCATCGAGCTGCTCCTGCCTCTGTTGCCACACGGGGCCGGCCGCGTGCCAGAAGCTGGCCTGCGCCTCGTTCGTCTCATGGCGAACCACTTGGTCGTTGTCGGTCATGGTGCGAGTGTCGCCGCTGCGCTCGACGCCCGCATCCGTGGTGACCACCGATTCGACGCCACGGTGGCGATCAGCCTCGCCGGCCCGCAGGGCGCCCCGCGATCGTGGTCGGCTACACCGTGGGCCGGAGCTCGACGCTCAGCTCCAGTCCGAGGGCGGCTGCTGCTCGCTGGAGGGTCGTGAGCGTGGCGCCGACTCCGCCTGCCTCGAGGCGTGCGATGGCCGCCTGGCTCGTTCCCATGCGCGTCGCAAGGTCGCGTTGTGAGAGCCCGGCGGCCTCACGGGCTTCGCGCACCCGCTCGCCGACCTCGGCCGCGAGCCGCGCGGCTGCGTAGGCGCGGTCGTACTCGACGCGCTCGGCGCGCGACATGCGGCTGAGCCGCTTGTCCTTCAGCTCGCTCCATGTCGTTCGGGTCATCAGTCGTCCTTCGCGGTGTGTCCTTCGTCGACGCAGCGCTGCATCGCTCGGCGGCCCCGCTGGACCTCGGTGCGCTCGTTCATCCGTTGCTTCCGGAACACGGTGAGGAGCACGATCCGATCGTCACCGGGGAAGAAGTACGTGATCCGGTGGGCGTTGCGCTCGAGATCGAACCGGAGTTCGAACAGGCCGTCTCCGAGCGATCGCGAGTGCGGCATCCGCAGCGCCGGTGCTCGATCCACGAGGCGGTCCAGGTGGAACGCGACGGTCGCGAAGTCGGCGGGCCGCAAGGTGTCCAGCCACTCCTCGATCTCCCGTTCGAGCTCCAGCTCCATTCGATATCAGAGATGGTATCGCAAGTTGATCGGGATGTCCGCTCTGAACACGTCGGCATCGAGGACGATCGGATCTCGGGCGGCGGTCACTCGAGCACGGCTGCGAGGAAGGCGTCGGCTTCCTCTTGGTTGAGATCGTCGATCACCATGTCCCGGTGTGGGGGCAGCGGGCGAGCGCGGGCGAGGAGATCTTCGACGGGAAGCTCGAGGCTCTCGCGCCGCTGATCCTCGTGGCGGGCTGTCGACATCTCGCCGGTCAGCGTACGACCCACGCCCACGCGTCAGCTGACGACCTGCAGGTTCGGCTTCAGCGCCGGCTCGAGGGCGTAGTCGATGCGCTGGTTGGCGACCTGCTCGTCGCCGGTGAGTGCGCCGACGTAGGTGGACACGAGCGTCTCGACGCTGTGTCCCATCCGGCGGGCGACCTCGCCGAGCGGGACGCCAGCGGCGAGCCAGGTGGTGGCGGCGGCGTGACGGATGTCGTAGACGCGTAGGGACTTGTGGCCGGTCTGGCGAAGGGCACGCTGCCACGTGCCCGCCCAGTTCGATGCGGTCGGCCGATGATCGGTCCGTGTCCTGAAGAGCAGGTCGTGGTCATCGACCTGCTTCGTGTCGATCCAGCCGCGGAGCATGGCGACGAGCACTTCGGGGATCGGGACGGAGCGCTCACCGGTCTTCGGTTCTCCGGGTTCGTCGAAGGAGATGTCGGCCTCTCGCACGTCGATGCGGCCCCACCCCGCGGATGGGAGGTGCAGCGCGCTGGGTCGCAGCATGATCACCTCCGACGGTCGCAGCCCGGCGAAGTACATGACCGCCACCATGACCTGGTACATGCGGCTCGCCGGCTGGTGGCTCGGGATGGCATCCATCACCGCCACCATCGTCACCGGGTCCGGCAGCTGGCGGACGTCCACGCTGCGGCGGGTGCGGACCGCCCGACGACTGGACCGGCCCTTCGGCGCCGGCGGCCACGGATCTGCGCCCAACACGTCCAGCTCAACGGCGCGGCGCACACAGGCGCGGGCGACCTTGCGGAACCGAGAGGCGCTCGCCGGCGCCAGCACCTGCCCGGCGTCGCCCATCCCGAGCCGACGGTCGATCTCACCGAGGCGGCTCCGGTCCAGCAAGTCGAGCGTGAGCGACCACCGGGCCAGCCACTCCTCGCAATCATCGGTCGGATCGATCTCGCTGGCGGGCGGGAAGGTGCGCATCAGGTGCTTGCGCAGCGCATACGGAGGAGGTGAGGCACCGTCGGCGACGGCCAGGGCCGAGAACCGCGCCAGCGCCTCCATCGCCGACACCCGCGTCCGCGGTTGCCACTCGTTCCACTGCTCCGCGATCCACCGCCGGCACCACACGTGCACCTGCAGCGGATCGGCCCGTGGGCGCCACGACTCAGGCTCGCCGCTGGGGCGGTCGAACCGCTCGAGCTTGTGATGCGCGGCGACGAGCAGCGACCGGTAGCGGTTCGCCTCGTTGCTCGTCGCGAACGACTTGGAGTGCGCCCGCCCGTCGACGTTCCAGCGGACGACCCAGCACTTCTTGTTCTTGGCCGACGGGGCCCTGTGCTGGATTCCGTGGATCTGCACCTGTTGCATGGGGTGTGCCATCGCTGCCTCCTGATGCGCCGTGTGATTGGGAGCCTCAGGTGCGGGTATGCGGCAGCGGTCAGCGAAAACGTCCGACGACCTGCAGATTCTTCGCCACCCGGTCAGTGACTCCGGAGCCGTGTGCGGGCGTTCGAGTCGCCCCGGGGGCGCTCCTCAGAAACTTGCCCTGACCAGCGCAAACATGCTTGTCAGGGCGCGCTTCCTCGACGGTGGCCGTGCCGCGGCAGCCCGACGCTCGGGTGTTGGCGAACGACATCAGAACGGCACTTCCTCTGCCAGTAGGCCGTCGCCGCTACCGCGGCCCGAGAGGACCCGACAGAACTCGACGGCGTCGAGCGTGTGTTCCTCGCCCCCGCTGTCTCGGGTGAAGTGGCCGCCGGCCGGGCCGGTGAGGGTGAGAGGGTGCAGGGTTGACCGTGGCGTCGTACCCATTCGGCGGCGCCGTCGGCGACGATGCGGCCGTCGTGGGCGGCGGTGAGCGCCATGGGTGTCCGGTGGCGCGGCTGATGTCGACCCGGTGCATTCACGTGTCGCGGGTGAGGATGGTGTCGAGCAGATAGCCCATCCCCACGATCGCCGACGCACCCCAACGAGGCGCGATGCCCTGATTCGACAACAGCCGCATCCCGGTCTGGCCGCTAGCTCGCCACACTTGTCGGGAGCCGGTGACCGCACGGGAACGGTGACGCGTCACGCGGTGGCGCATCTCGTCATCGTCCTGCGCCCCTTCGGAGGGAAGAACCTCGAACGTCTCGAACTCGGTCATGACGCCGGGCCCGCCGGGCAGGGCCAGAGCTGCTGAGGGCGAGCGCAGCTGATGGGCGATGGGTGCAGGCCCAAGCCCCACGGTGGGCATTGAGTACTCCGATGGGTGATCCGGCGGATGCCCGGGCACGGCCGCTTCCTTAGCGTGGCGCTTGCGGCTGACAGGCCGCCGGACGAGGAGGAAGCCATGAAGTGGATCACGATCGCCAGCCCGCCCTTCGAGACGA
>JBQTIQ010000090.1:0-4342 GCA_052387955.1 Acidimicrobiia bacterium
GTTCGAGCACCACCCGCTTCACGGTCTTGTGTGTCGTCCCGCAGAGCGCAGCCGCTCCACGGAAGGTCCCCACCTGCTCAAAGGCGGCGACTAGGCCCGGATAGATCGGCTCACCGAAGTCGGCCACGACGACGAGGTCACCCGCGTCGAACGTCTGCGTTTCACCATCGACTGAACGGACGGTCACCTTCTTCTTGACGACCTTCACGACGTCGAGCGGCTCCTCGTCGTCGCTGTCTCTCCGGACGACGCGGGTGCCGCGTCGGATCGTGTGCTCAGGAAGCTGAACGCGCTCGGGAAGGTGTTCCTCAAAGACCAGGCCGAACCGCCGCTTGGCGCGCAGCAGTTCCACCTGGCGCTTCAGGTCGGCCCGCAGCGCAGGGTCGTCGACCTTGTCGAGAAGAACATCGAGTTCGTTAGCCATGGTCTTCCAGTGCTCCCAGCCAACAGGGCCGTCGGTCCTGCCACCAGGCTCGCGCGCTGTACCGCCGGGCATGGCCGGGGACGCCCGATCGCAACCACGTCAGCCTGATCCTCACGGCAGCTCCAGTCGG
Organism: Acidimicrobiia bacterium; assembly: GCA_052387955.1. Lineage (GTDB taxonomy): Bacteria > Actinomycetota > Acidimicrobiia > Acidimicrobiales > JACDCH01 > JBQTIQ01. The sequence goes on from JBQTIQ010000090.1 coordinate 555, forward strand.
ACACCCTGGCGTTCGGCGTCTGTCGAGTCGGTCAGTGCGTTCGTCGCTATGAGCTGACCATCGACCGCGGCGCGGTCCTGCCATGGCATCGCCGCAGTCCATCGCCACGCGTAGTCGAGCGTCCGCACAAAGAGATCGCACCGTCCCTCGCGAGAGAGGTTCCGGAGCGCTGTCAGGTACTCGTTGCGGAACACGATCGGAACCACGATCCGCGCTCGGCCGGCAGTGGTCAGTTGGGCGCACATGGCAGCACGAGCAACGCGACCGTTGCCGTCGTCGTAGGGATGGACCTCGGAGATCAGGAAGAGCTCGAAGAGGGCGCGTGCGAGGCCTGTTGGCACGTCCGCAAGCCGCTTGAACCCTTCGACAAGCGTGCCCTCGACGAGAGCCGGCGCGACGAACACATAGGAGCCCGCTTGGTTCGACTTCTCCTTGAACTGCCCCGGCCGCTTGTCCGGTCGCCCGCCCATCACGAGCCGGTGCCGCCGTTCGAGCAGCTCGAAGAACTCCTCGACCGTGTCGGGTGTCGCACCGCGAAGTACCGGATCGTGCACGGCTTCGAACGTGCCGAGGATGTCGTGCGCGTCCTCGGGGCGCTCGGCCGGGATCTCGCCGGATTCGACGATCGCCTCGGCCTCCTCGACGGAGAACTCGGTGCCTTCGATGAAGTTGGAGAAGTAGGCCTCGAAGAAGGGCAACGAGGTCTGCTCCTCGCCGGCGAGGGCTGGGAGGTTGGCTGGCACATCGACACCGACCTGTACGTCGGCGAGGTACGCAGCCAGCTCGTCGAAGCGTGCGATTCGATCAGGGTCGTACTCGAGGCCGACGGCCTTGGCGGCGAGAAGTCGCCCGGCGCCGGCGCGGGCCTCTCGCGTACCTGCCGCGGCTCCGATGATGTCGGTGACGGCGTCGCGCCGATCGGGCACATCCAGCTCATCGCACAGGTCGAGAGCCCGCTGGCGAAGCGAGTCGAGCCAGCCGTCGGGTCGGCGCTGCGCTGTCCGGACGACCCAGTCCTCGACCTCTGCCCGCGACAGCGTGCGCGCCAGCCGGCCGCCGCGCCCGCGCGACACCGCGAGGTTGTCAACGAAGGTTCGTGCATCCGATGAGAGCCGAAGACCCTCCGCCCATTCGAGATCGCCGTCGAGCGGCCCCGGCCCGATCCGAGGGGCGATCACGAGCCCCGGCAGGACAAGGTCCTCCTTCCGCTGGTTGGAAACGACGGTGAGCACACCACCGACCGGGAGCCCGCCCTCAGCGGCGGAGCGATCGGCGATCAGGGCGTCAGGCACGAGCTGGGCGATGACCTTCCAGCGGTTCCGGGCGATGAGCTCGGCCGGCTCGGCGTGGAGGTCAGCCGAATACAGGCCTCGGGCGAGGCGGCGGATCCGGCCATCCTTGGTGGCGCGCGACAGAGTGGCGTCGCTGGCTGCGTCGCTGAAGAAGACCGATCCTGGGGTGGTCGGCCACGGAGTCGTCGGTTGTCTGGCCATCGGATTTCGGAAGTAGAACCGCCGAGAGCCACATTAGTGAAAGAAACTCCGCTGAGAGCGGACTTCCGGCGCAAGTTCCAGCGCTGAGACCCTCGGGCGATCAGCGCCTTGCGCGGAACTGCAGGAACGTGCGGACCGCCGTCTCGATGTCGTTCTGGACGCCACGGGTGAGTGTCGAGACATCGTCGCCGCGCAGGACCCTCCGCAACCGGCTGCAGTAGTCGCCTGCAACCTTCGGCGTGACCGTCCTCTGCCGTCAGGCGGTCGAGGAGTCGCCCCCCCAGAGCCGGGATGACGTGCAGGTCGATGTTGCGCCGGTAGGAGTCGTAGGTGCTCGCCCGCAGGCGGGTCTGCTGGACGGGCAACCACCGAGTCGTCAGGTACTGGCCGAGCGTCAGCTTCTCGCTCACGACCGTCTCGCCGCGATGGCTTCGCTTGGTCAACTCGGTCACGAGCTTGTCGGCGTCGTCTCGCCGACTGCCAGCGGCGACCCAGCGCCGCTTCTCCTTGCCCGTCGCGGGATCGATGCCGTCGTAGATGACGGCGTAGTACTTCTTGCCCTTCTTGGTCACGTAGCCGCGCATGGTGCGGTGTCCCTTCGATCCACAGGTTCAGAAGGGACGCCGACGCAGCTACGAAGGCCGGACCCGGGGCGTCAACGGGGGGACCAGCGCTGCGCCATCAGTGTACGCCTCGAACAACCCGAAGGTCGATTACACACCCTCCCAACTGGAGGCGTATTCGCCGTCGGTTCCGAATGGAGTGGGAAGCTGGCTCCGCCGGCTCGCGAAGTCCTCTGCGTCCTCGTCCCACCGATCCGCCAACACTGTCCCTGCCGGTACCGCACCAATCGCTGTTCCGGGGGTCAGGCACTCGGGCGGGGTAGTCCAGGTTGCAGCCTGAGACGCTCGAGTTCTATCGCAACCGACTGCCAGTGACTTCCCGGCACATCGGGCGGCAGCAGATGCTCGATCTCGGCGCGCTGGCACCACCCAACGACCTCTCCGGTCCGGTTCACGACGTCATGCACCACGGACACAACCAGTGCCCAGTCACCGAGTCGCGATCCTGTGTCGGCCTCCGCCCGGCTCAAGAAGACCAACGTGTCGGAGGCAAGGGCGGTGGACTTCACCTCGAGCAGCCTTGGCGGCGCACCAACGCGAGGAGCAACCACGTCGTAGCCGAGCTGGTCTGAGACCAGGCTGGCCTGGCGGACCGCACGGGCGAGGTCAGGGTGTCCAAGGGCGGTCAGCTCGTCCCTGGCTTGTGAAACGACGATCTCCTCGCCGATGGCGCCGACTTCACGACGATGCCGATGGTCCCAGCGCGTCCCAAGTGCGAGCAGCAGTGCCTCACGGCGTGCCGGGTCATCAATTAGGCCATGAAGCGTGACGTCGATCTCGGCGCCCTCGGCGGCATCGACCGGAGCCCGCGCCTCGAGGAGGGAAACAGCGAGGACCTCGACGGCGTCATCCTCGTCGGCCTCCACGAGTGTGTCCAGCAGCGGAGTGAGCGTGAGAACGTCGCCGGTGCGCATGATGAAGCCCGCAGCGACAAGCGCGTCCTCCGCAAGAACGAGGTCAGCTACCGAGAAGACGCCGCCGGTTGCTCTGCGCCAGTAGCTCTCCCGGACCACGACCACCGGTGTGGTGGCGCGCCCGAGGATGGCCGCCACATGAAGGGCCGCTCGGGCAACGTGGCGCGTGAGGCGAGGCTCAGCCATCGCCGAGATGGCGGAGCAGCACATCGAGGTCGTCGGGCTCGACCCACTCGCCGTAGGCCTCCTCGTCGGGCAGTGCCATCGTCACCAAGCTCGCGTCCGAAAGCATGACGGAAAGGCACTCGGCCTTTGTCCTGATGCGATCGTCGACGGTCTCGTCGACGGTGTCGCGGCAGACCAGGAAGCTGATCCTTGTCTCGGTGCCCGGTGCGAGCCCGAGCCGGTGGATTCGGTCGACCGACTGCAGGTACTGCCCGGCATTGAACGTACGGTCGACGTAGATCGCATCATGGCACTGATGGTGCAGGCTCACTCCCTCCGACATCGCCGCTGGGTTCGCCAGGAGGTATGACCTGAACTTGTGGATCGGCGATCCGTTCGAGGGCGCGACGTACCTTCCTCGTTGAACGGAAACGAGCTCTGCCGGCGTTGGCGCGCCGGCGAGGAAGGAACGCCGATGTTCAGAGTAGTGACCGATGACGACGCCCGCGCGGAGATGCGCGGAGCGCTCGATGAGATCGTCCTCGACGGTGCGCGGCGCATGCTGGCCGCGGCGCTCGAGGCCGAAGCTGACG
>JBQTIQ010000091.1:0-2706 GCA_052387955.1 Acidimicrobiia bacterium
GCCGGCGCCAGGGCCCTGCTCAACGTCATCGCCCGCGACGTCGTCGTGACCCGCTTCTACCTGTGAGTGCCGGTGCCGAACCGGTGGTTCGGCACCGAGTCAATGGCGCCGGCCTACGGCCGGCCCGACCTGTTTTGTCGGCGATCGACCAACCAAGTGGGATCGATCGTCAAGCGGGGGGCTCCGGCGGAGCCTCTGCCCCCCGCACCCCCCGCCCCTCCGCCCAGCCGCGGGCGCGACCGCAGGCGCAGGCGCAGGCGAGAACTAGTGCTCGCCGGGGCGGGCGTCGTCCTGGTCGGTCCGGGGGAAGCCGGCGAGGCGGCGGCCCCGGCTGTACATGCGGGTGGCGAGGAGGCGGGGGCCGCCCTCGCGCAGGTAGCGCAGGGCCAGCCGGGCGTCGTGGGCGAGGCCCTTGTCCCGGGCGACGCCGACCGGGATCCCGGGCAGCAAGGCCACCTGCTCGGGGTCGAGCAGGTCGGGTGCACGGTGGGGATCGCGACAGAACTCCACCAACGGCGCCAGCACCCGGGACCAGTGGAACTCCGGGGCCAGCGCGGCCACGTTGGCCCGGCATTCCTTGCCGAACGCCTCGTCGTCGAGCACGCGGCGCAGCGCGCCCCGCAGCTCGTCGGCGTCGGTGGGCGGCACCGTCAGCCCGATGCCCTTCTCGTCGACGATGTCGGCGAAGGAGTCGCCCGTGGTGGCGACGATCGGCAGCCCGCACCACAGGTAGTCGAGGATGCGGGTGCGGAAGGAGAACTCGGTCTCGAGGTGGGCCAGGTGACAGCTGACCCCCACGTCGGCTTCCAGCAGGTAGTCCTGACGCTGGTCGAAGGGGACCCATCCCGGGTTGAAGAACACGTGCGTGCCGGTCAGGCCGAGGTCGTCGGCCAGGGCCTGGGCCGCCACCGCCATCCGCATGGTCGGGATCTCGGGGTTGGGGTGGCGCAGCCCCATGAACACCAGGCGCACGGTGGGGAGGTCGCGGCGCAGGCGGTCGACGGCGTGGATCAGCGTCAGCGGGTCGAACCAGTTGTAGATCCCGCCGCCCCAGACGATGACGTGGTCGTCGGGGCCGATGCCCCCCAGGACGCCCCGGATGGCGGGCCCGGTGGCCACCGGGGGGGTCTCGGGGATCCCGAACGGCACGATGCCGATCAGCGCCGACAGCGACTCGTCGAGGTCGTAGGTCACCGGGTTGATGCGGCCCAGAGCAGCCAGGTGGCCGAGCCAGAAATCGCGCTGCTTGAGGCTGGCGCAGGCGATGTAGTCCGCCCGGCGCAGCTGTTCGTTGAGCACCGCGGTGGTGCGGAACACGGCCGTGCGCCGGGCGCTGTCGCCCTCGTCGCGGGCCTGCTCCAGCTGCTCGAGGTGCATCGGGTCGTAGACGTCGGCCACCAGGACCTTGTCCGAGTAGCTGAGGAAGGGCCGACCGGCCAGGACCCAGCCCTGGAACACGAGCACGTCGCACCAGCGCTCGAGCTTGCGCAGGTCGCCGTCGTCGCCGGCGCTGACCTCGAAACGGGGGTTGGAGATCTCGGCCCGGCCGGTGGTGACGAGCCGCACGTCGTTCTCGGCCGACAGGGCGGCGGCGATGTTCCAGGCCCGGATGGCGGGGCCGGCCATGTGCGCCGACAGGGTGTCGGCGGTGACGACGGCGATGTGACGGCGGGGGTGGTCGGCGGGCATTCAGCGGAGGGGGCCGGGCGCGCGGGTGCCGGCGCCGACCGGCCGGTACGTTACCCGTCCGCCGTCTCGCCCACGGTGGCCGAGGCCAGCCGGCGTGGCCGAGCACGCGCCGCCAGCCGCAGCGCAGACGCAGCCAAGCCCGTACCGCGAGCGGCGGAGCGCCAGCGCAGGCGCGGCCAAACCGCGGCGGCGTGGCCTGGAACGCCGACGACGCGGCAAGATGCCCCACGCGACTGCGAGCGCCGGAGCACCAGCGCAGGCGCGGCCAACAGCGGCCTGCGTGGCCGGGGAACGCCAGCCCACACAGCCTGCGTGGCCGGGGAACGCAGCCAGCAACGCCAGCAACTCAGGAGAGCGCGTGCGAATCGTGGTCGTGTCGGCCCACTACCCGCCCAATTTCGTCAGCGGTGGCACCCTGCAGCCCCAGCGCCTGGCCCGGGGCCTGCGGCGGCGGGGCAACGACGTCCGGGTCTACGCCGGCCGCCTCGACGCCGCCCGGCCGGCGCTCGAGACCAGCGACGACTTCGACGAGACGGGCCTGGCGGTGCGGTGGGTCAACACCACCCCCTATACCGGGTGGGACGACGGGTCGAACTTCGACAACCCGGCGGTGGCCGACGACTTCGGCCGGTTCCTGGCCCGGGTCGAGCCCGACCTGGTGCACCTGCACTCGCTGCAGTCCCTGGGCGGCGAGCTGGTGGCGGTGGCGGCCCGGTCCGCCGCGGCGGTGGTGGTGACGATGCACGACTTCTGGTGGTGCTGTGCCCGCCAGTTCCTCGTCGACCGGTCGTTCGTCCCCTGCGCGCTGGTCACCGATGCCGGGGTGTGCCCGTGCGAGGTCGACGTCGCCTGGCGCGACGCCCGGGCGGCGCGGCTCCAGGGCTGGTTGGCCCCCGCCGACTGCGTGCTCGCGCCCCCGGCGTCGGCGGCCTCGGTGCGGGCGGCCCCCGGCATCGACGCCGAGGTCGACGAGAACGGGCTCCCCCCCGAGGCCAGGCCGACGGCGGCCGGCGCCCG
>JBQTIQ010000092.1:0-24656 GCA_052387955.1 Acidimicrobiia bacterium
CGTACTGTGCGTTCGCCCCGCGCGGGTGGGGTTCGCTGTCTTGTGGGCGGCGACCAATCGATAGGGGAGGGACTCATGTTCCGACGCGTTCTGCGTCATTCTCCGTCGGCAGGTTCGGGCGAGACCGGGGCGCACAGGCGCCGCCGTTTCGGTTCGGTTCTGCTGGTGGGAACGTTGTTGTCCGGTACCGCAGTAGCGTTGTCGGCGTCGCCGGCGGCGGCGGCGGGGTTTGCGTTCATTAACGACGCGACCGTGACCGAAGGCACTGGTGGCACCAATTTCGCGGTTGTGCAGGTATCGAACTTCGGTATCCCTGCCGGCCAGTGCAGTTTCTTGTTCGTCGGGACCGCTGACGGCTCCGCCCAGGCCCCCGGTGACTACAGCGCTACGGGGACCCCGGTGTTCTTCAACGCTTCGGGCACCCAGACGGTGTCGATCCCGATCGTGACCGACAACACCGACGAGGCCTCACCGGAGACCTTCACCGCCAACCTGATCGACCTGGGCGGCGGTTGCACCGCCACCACCATCGTGGACGCCTCGGCGACGGTGTCGATCACCGACGACGACCCGGCCCCGACGGTCAACATCGCCGACGCCACCCCCCAGGCCGAAGGCAACCCGGCCGGGTTGACCCCCTTCACGTTCAACGTGACCCTGTCGAACCCGTCCCAGGCGACGACCTTCGTCAGTTTCACCACCTCGAACGGGACCGCCACCACCGCCGACAACGACTACCAGGCTGCTGCGGGGACGTTGACCTTCGGTCCCGGGGTCACCTTGCAGACGGTCACCGTGAACGTCGTACGGGACGCCACCAACGAACCCGACGAGACCTTCAACGTCACCCTCACCGGCACCAACTCGATCCCCGGCGGGTTCGCCCCGGTGATCGGTGACGGTGCCGCGGTGGGCACCATCTTGAACGACGACGGCATCCCGACCATCAACATCACCGACGGCTCGGCCACCGAAGGCGCCAATGTCACCTTCACCGTGTCACGTTCGGCCGCGTCGGCCTCCGCGACCACCGTGTTGGTGTCCACCGCCAACGGCACCGCCGTCGCCCCCGGGGACTACACCGCGCTGGTCAACCAGCTCGTCACCATCCCCGCCGGCCCCGCCCTGTCCACCACCGTGTCGGTCACCACCATCGACGACGCCGCCGTGGAAGGCCCCGAAACCTTCACCGCCAACCTGTCAGGGCCCACCAACGGCGTCATCGGCGACGGCCAAGGCCTCGGCACCATCAACGACAACGACGCCATCCCCAACGCCTCGATCCCGGGCGCGCCGGGGGTGATCGTCGAGGGCAACGTCGGCTCCAGCACCTTCCTGGTCCCCGTCACCTTGTCGAACCCGACCAACGTCCCCGTCACCATCGACTACCAGATCGACTCCGGGGGCATTACCAACCCGGCCACGGTGTCGACTCCCAACGTCGACTACCAGGCGGTGGCGTTCGCTCAGATCACGATCCCGGCGGGCCAGACCACGGGCAACATCCCCGTCGTCGTCTTCGGTGACCTCACCCAAGAGGCCAGCGAGTTCGTCCGGGTCCTGTTGATCGGCTCGACCAACGCCACGTTCACTGCCAACGGTTCGTTCCCGTTGATCGTGACCGATGACGGGATCCCGACGGTCACCATCAACGACCTGCCCAACATCGTGGAAGGCAACGCCGGCACCGCCAACGCCGTGTTCACCGTCACCTTGTCCCAGGCGTTCGAGGACCGGTTCCTGGTCGACTTCACCACCGCCAACGGCTCGGCGGTAGCGCCTTCGGACTTCACCGCCACCGCAGGCACGCTGTTGATCCAGCCCGGGTTCACCACCGGCACGATCAGCGTCCCAGTCGTGGGTGACGTGTTCGCCGAACTGAACGAATCGTTCACCGTCAACCTGTCCAACCCGGCCCAGCGCGACCGGTTCCCCAACGACATCTCCAACGCCGGCTTCTACGGGCCTCAGGCGCTGCCCGCGGGGATCATCACCGACGGCCAGGGTGTGGGGACGATCATCAACGACGACGCCCCGGCCCCGGTCCTCGATGTCGCTGACGCCACCATCACCGAAGGCAACGCCGGTACCCAGGTGTTGAACTTCGTGGTCAGCCTCTCGTCGCTGACCAACGTGGCCGTCACCTTCAACGCGTCGACCGCCAACATCTCCGCCGCCGCCGGCAGCGACTATGTGGCCCTGGTCAACGCCCCGTTCACCATCCCCGCCAACACCGGGTCCATCAACGTGGGCGTCACCATCAACGGCGACACCACCTTCGAACCCAACGAGACCTTCCAGCTCAACATCACCAACATCGTCAACGCCAACGGCGGCGACACCCAGGCGTTGGGGACCATCCTCAACAACGACCTACCCACCATCACCTCGGTCTCTGACCCAGTGGTGGCCGAAGGCACCGGCCCCGGCGTCACCACCGCCATCTTCACCCTGACCCTCGACGGCGCCGCCCAGGCCCCCGGCTCGGTCACCGTGAACACCGCCAACGTGTCCGCCGTCGCCCCCGGCGACTACAGCGCCCTCGTCGGCCAAGTCGTCAACTTCGGTATCGGCGACACCTCCGCCAACGTCACCGTCAACATCGTCCGCGACAACGTCACCGAACCCAACGAAACCTTCACCCTCAACCTTTCCGGGGCCGCCAACGTCATCATCGGTGACCCCTCCGGTACCGCCACCATCACCAACGACGACTTCGCACCCAGCCCCGTCGTCACCGGCCTGGCCCCCAACAACGGGACCTCCTCGGGCGGCACCCAAGTCATCATCGTCGGCTCCAACCTGGCCACCGCCACCTCAGTCAACTTCGGGGGCATCAACGTCCCGTTCTTCGTGAACGGCAACGACCTCGTCGTCAACAGCCCCGGCGGCTTCCCCGGTGACGTCTTCGTCACCGTCACCAACCCCGGCGGCACCAGCCCCACCGGCCCAGGCTCCACCTTCACCTACGTCTAACCCACCCACCAACCGCGGAGAGCCCCCTCTCCCACCATTGCCGCGCTGAACGGCAGCGAACCCGGGGCCCCCTCAACCGAGGGGGCCCCGGCCGCGCCGTCAGCGAGCTAGGCCAGGGAGACCTCGTGGAGGCGCCCGGTCTTGACGTCGTAGATGAAGCCACGGATGGCGTGGCAGGGCACGAGTCGGCTTTTCGGTCAGCTCTCGATGGACGCCAGCCTCATCACTTCGAGGCGCCAGTCGTCGTAGTCCATTTCGGGGTTGCTCTCCACCAGATCGGCGAACTGTCGGGCCCGGTCACGACGGCCCTCGACCACCAGCCGGGCGATGTCGGCCGCCGAGGTCTCGTGGTCGACCACCACCACCCGCAGCTTGCGCTCACGGGCGTCGGCCAGGATGGCGTGGCCCAGCACCCGCAGGAGGGCGAGCCGGGCCTCCTGGTCGTCGGGGGCGGTGCCGTCGGCGGGCAGGTTGCCCGACACCAGGACCACCGAAGCCTCCTGGCGCAGGACCGGGAACACGGTGCTCACGTCCTCGAAGCGGGCCATCAAGCCGTCCTCGAGGAGCTGGTGGATGAGCGCGACCACGGTCTGGCCCTGCGGTTCGATGTCGACCGGCATCTGCAGGTAGGCGTCGACCGAGTTCGGGCCGAGCTGGGCGCACACCGAGCCCAGGTGACCGTGGTCGGCGACGCTCACCGCGCATCCAACGGCCTCGAGCACCTCTCGCACCGGGCCCGTTCGGCGCGCCGCTCCTCCGACCAGGACGACCTTTCCCATATGCCCCCCTCTTCGACGCCGCGCCCCCATGATGCCGGATGACGACCGGGACGTGGGCGACGAGCTGGGCCCGGCTCATGCCGGCTCGTTCGGTCGGGCAGTGTGGAGTCGATGCAACCGGTTCCCGACGACGAGATCGTGGCGCTGTTGAGCCTGCCCCTGGACCGGTTCGTCGCCGCCCGGGACGCCCGAGCCAGGGAGCTGCGCGCCTCGGGCCGACGTGAGGAGGCGGCGGCGCTGGCCAAGGTACGCAAGCCCCTACGACCGGTGTGGGCGCTGGGGCAGTTGGGCCGTGAGCGGCCCGAGCAGGTGGCCCGCGCCGTCGCCGTCGCCGACCGACTGGCGGCGGTACAGGCCGGCGGAGCGGGTGGGATCGCCGTCGAACCCACGTTGGCCGCTCCGCTCCGACCGAGCGAGCGCCAGCGAGCCGGGCGGCGATGGGGCGCGAGCGACAGCGAGCGGGGGCGTAGCCCCCGGAGCCAGAGCGGCGAAGGCGATACGCGCGCCCTGTTGGTCGAGCTGCGCGCCGTCTCGGCCGAGCTCACCGCCGGCCTCGGTGGCGACGGCGGTCACCAGCCGGCCGAGACGGCGCTGGTGCTGCGGACCGTGCTCGGTGACGCCGACGCTCGCCGCGCCTGGGCCGACGGCCGGCTGCTGGCGCTGCCCGCGGGGCCGGGGTTGGGTGGCCTCGGCGACGACGGCCGTCCGGCCGAGGTGGGCGGCCAAACCGTCGTACGCCGCCCGCTGCCGCCCGCCGCGGTCAGGCCGGCTCACCCCGACCGCGACGCCGTCGCTCCCCCGGCGCCGGAGACGGCGCCCGGCGACGGGCCGACGGCGGTGGCGGAGCGCCGGGCCGAGCAACGCCGGCGAGTGGAGGAACGCCGGCGGGCCAAGGCCGCGGTGGCGCCGGCGCGCAAGGTGCTGGCCGAGGCCGAACGCCGGCAACAGACAGCCCGAGCGCGCCTCGCCAGCCTCGAGGCCCGCTTGGCCACCCTGGAGGCCGAGGTCGACAAAGCCCGGACCGAAGCCCACTTCGCCGACCGTGCTGTCGCCGACGCCGGGGTTGCCCTGTCCACGGCCGTCGATTCCGCCCGCTGACGGGCCCCTCGTCATCGGGCGCCGGCCACTACCGCCGGCAAGGGCTACGTTCGGGCCCGTCCGAGGGCACACAGTCAGGATCCGGGGGCAACGACCGATGACCGAGCAGAACATCACGCCAGCAGAACATCTCGCCCAGGTGATCGCCATGTTCGACGCCGACGCCAACCCGCGCCTGGCGGAGATCATGGCGTCGGCGGTGAAGCACCTCCACGCCTTCGTCGAGGAGGTGAAGCTGACCCGCGACGAGTGGTTCGCCGGCATCCAGTACCTGACCGCCGTCGGTCACAAGAGCGACGACAAGCGCCAGGAGTTCATCCTCCTGTCCGACACCCTCGGGGTTTCGATGCTGGTCGAGATGGTCAACCAGCAGCCAGCAGAGGGCGCGACCGAACCGACCGTGCTCGGGCCCTTCTACGTCCCCGGCGCGCCGGCGCGGGCATTCGGTGACTCGATCGTCGACGACGATTCCGTCGGCGGCGAACCGTTGGTGCTCCGGGGGACCGTGCGGGACCTCGACGGCTCCCCCATCGCGGGCGCCACCCTGGACATCTGGCAGGTCCAGCCCAACGGTCTCTACGACATCCAGGAGACCGAGCGGGACAGCAACCTGCGCGGCGTGTTCACCACCGACGACGAAGGCCGCTACGAGTTCCGTACGGTCAGGCCCATCGACTACACGATCCCCGACGACGGGCCGGTGGGCTCGATGCTCAAGGCGACCGGCCGGCACCCGTGGCGGCCCGCCCACATCCACATCATGGCCGCGGCGCCCGACCGCAAGCCGCTCGTCACCCACGTGTTCGACGCCGCCTCGCCCTGGCTGAAGAGCGACGCTGTCTTCGGGGTGCGCGAGTCTCTCGCCGTGCCCATGGAGGGCGGCGAGTGCTCCTTCGACGTCGTCCTCGAACGCACCTGAGCGTCGGGGTCGCACCGGGGCGGACGCTCCCCGCGGGCCTCCGGGCCTAGAGCAGCACCGGCCGCCCGTCATAGGCGCGCTGCAACAGCGAACGCATGGCGGCAACGTCGATGGGGCGCGGGTTCGAATCGCCGACCTGGGCGACCGCCAGTTCGGCGGCACGGTCGAGGCCGTCGGCGGGCATGCCGATCTCGGCCAACGTACGCGGCGCCGCCAGCACGATGGCCAGGGCCGCGAGCAGCCCCGGTGCCGCCGCGGCATCGGCCGGCCCGCCCAGCACCGCCGCCAGCCGGCTCAGCGCGGGGCCGGCGACGGGCACGTTGTAGGCCGTCGCGTGGGGCAGGATCACCGCGTTGACGGCACCGTGGACCAGGCCGTACGAGCCGCCCAGTACATGGCACACCTTGTGGTGCAGGGCGGTCCCGGCCCCCAGGGCGAGCCCGGCAAGGTAGGCGCCGTAGAGGGCGTCGCCGCGGAGCCCCACGTCGTCGGGATGCAGGACGACGTCCGGCAGCGAGGTGGCCAAGGCTCGGGCGCCCTCCAGGGCCAGTACCTCGAGCACGGGATCGGCGCCCGGGGCGTAGAGAGCCTCTACGCAGTGGGCCAAGGCGTTGAACCCGCTCTGGGCGGTGACCGCAGCCGAGAGGCCGATGGTGAGCGCAGGGTCGTACACGACGACCTTGGGGAGGACGCCGAGCGAGCGGCCGGTCTTCTTGTGCTCACCGGTGATGCCGTAGATGGAGGTAATCTCCGAACCCGAGTACGTCGTGGGCACGGCCACGATGGGCAGGCCCGTCTCGAGCGCGACCGCCTTGCCCAATCCGACGGCGGAGCCCCCTCCGACGGTGACCACGACGTCGGCGCCGGACTCGGTGGCGGCCCGGGTGGCGGCCGCGGCCAGGTGCTCCGGGACGTGCTGGCGGACCTCGGAGAAGCGTCCTGCCACCCCGTCACCGAACTGGGCCGCGATCCGGTCGCCTACTGCGCTCGACGATCCCCCGGCGACGATGAAGGCCCTGGTGGCGCCCAGTCGATCGGCCTCCTCTGCCACTCGGTCCACCGCGCCGGCACCGAAGATCACCCGGCCCGGCAGAGCATCGTGCACGAAGGGTCTCATCGGGCCAGAGACGATAGCTGGGGGGCTGCGCCCCCCCCGGCCCCCATCGCCGCCCGGCTCCCTGGCGGTCGCTCGGTCGGCATCTGCTCGGTCCCAGAACTTGTCACAACGTCAAGCATTCTCAGGACCGAGCAGATATAGCGCCGTGCTACCGGCGGCCACCGGTCGATGTCGAGACCGTCCCTGGTAGTGGTCGGTTCGTGGTGGAGACGCCACCGGGCCTCGACCTGGGCCCCGCCGGCGCCCCCCGCCACCTCCTGACGCGGTAGATACTGGTGCCATGCCCGAGGTGATCATCGACATGGCGACCGGCCGTACCCTCGACCGGGAGCGCGGCACCGTTCGCGACGCATCCGCCCCCGCAGCGGTGTCGGCAGATCGAAGCTCGCCGAGATGGCGACGGGCCGTGGTGGCACTGGGCGCCGCGATGGCACTGGCCGGCTGTGTCGACAACCCGAAGATCGCCGACCCGGTGCCCTATCGCGAGCTGCCGATCTGGGACCTGCGCTTCAGCCACGACATCGCCGATACCTTCTGGCCCCCGAGCACGTCGGGCCCAACCCGCGAGGTCGTCCCCAACGGGCTCGTGCTCTACCTACCGGGGGGCCGCTTCGACAACCCCGACCTCGTCAAGCTGGAGCGGGCTCCGAACGGGACCGAACTGCTCTCCCTGTCGGCCCGCTTCGCTCCCGCCGCGATCCCCGACGTGGTGACACGGGCGGAGACTCTCGGACTCCAGTTCGGTGTCGACACGTCCGAGATCGCGACGTGGGCACGGCGGGTGGCCAAGGACGGCGACGCCGCCAGTCCGCTGGCCGAGACCCCGGCGGTACGCAAGGAGCGGGGCGGGCCCGAGGTCTCGTTGTCGACCCGGTTGTACCCCGAGGGCGAGGCCTCCCTGTTCGTCAACGCCACGTGGGCGCCCAGCTGACGGCCGGCACCGGACACTCGAGGCCAACGGCGCCAGCCCGGCTCCCCCGGGACGTGGCCGGGGCCCGACGAAGCGACAGGACCGACAGGCCTTCAGCCGGTGGCGGCCCTCGGTGCCGGCTGGTCCGACCCTTGGTGGCCGAAGTCGAAGAGGTCGAGGAGCCCGGCTGACAGGAGCGCCGCCCATGCCGCCGGCGGTGCGTTGACCAGCGTGATCGTCCCGCCCAGCCGTTGCGATCGACCATGCGCTTCGACCAGGACGGACACGCCGGTGGAACCGATGACTTGCACCCCGCCCAAGTCGACGACGAGCGACGAGTTGCCTTGGCCGTCGATGAGATCGGCGAAGCCCCGGCGCAGGGCGGGCGCCGCCTCTATGTCGAGCTCGCCTCGCACCGCCACCACCACGGCACCGTCCCGCCGCCCGTAGGTCACACCCCAGCGGGCCGGACCGGTCACGGTGCCTCACACCCGCTCGCCGCGCGCCATCGGCGCCTCCACGCTGCGAACAGCGCTGACGACCGGGCGGCAACCCAATTTGTCCTCGATACGAACATAACGGCACCGCCACTTATCCATCGATTGTCGACGAGTGACTATTGACCCTATTACTCATCACCCGCTACCGCAAGATGCACAGTGGTACGCAAACTATCTATTGCAGGATGAACACCAAGACCAGAGCATTTGGCCCAATTCGGACGTTCTCCGGCATTCTGGCCGCGAGGGCATCGCACCCTCGACCGGGGCCGGCGGGCGCCGGGACGTCACGGAGCGAACCGCGATCAGGGGTCCCGCGGGCGCCGGGGTGCGGTGTGAAACATGCCCGGGCCTGGCAGACTACCGGGGTCCGCGACCGGCCTTCGGAGGTACGGTAGGTGTTCAAGGTCGGTAGCAAGGTCATCTACCCCGGGCTCGGTGTTGCCGAGATCACCGGTCGGGAGTCGCGCACCGTCGACGGCGAGGAGCTCGCCTGTCTGGTGCTGTCGGTCCCCGAGCGGGGCTGGGGGACGTCCGGTGCGTTGAAGGTGTCGGTGCCCGAAAGCCGGGCCGAGGAGCTCGGCGTCCGTCACGCCATTTCCGAGGAGGACGCCGCCGACGTACTCGACATGCTGGCAGTCGCCGAGGTGCGCATGCCGGCGAACTGGTCCCGCCGGTTCAAGAACCACCAGGAGAAATTGCGTTCGGGCGACGTTTTCGACTGCGCCGAAGTCGTGCGCAACCTCGCTTTCCGTGACCGCGACGGCCGCCTGTCGGCGGCCGAGCAGGCCATGTATGCCCGGGCCCGGCTGCTGCTGGTCTCTGAGCTGGCCGTGTCGTGGAGCGTCGACGACGAAGCCGCCGGGGCCAGGGTCGACGAGGCTCTCGGCTTCAACGCCGCCGAGGGCGTACCCGCCGCCGGGGCCTGACCGCGGCCAGGGATTCCCTCCAGTGGGGCTGCGCCCCACACCCCATCACCACCGGGCGAGCTGGCGGTGGCCCCGTGGGCCTGAAGCGCTCGCTTCAGGGCGCCCGCAGCACGTTCTGGTCGATCCATTCCCGGAACCGGTCCCGATCGCGGCTGACCGCATCCCACTGCGCGTAGAAGGCGTTGTCGCGCTGGGAGAACCCGGCGGCGTAGGACGGGTGCGCCCCACCAGGCACCTCGGCCACCGCCGTCACCACCCACGAGGGCAACACGATGCCCCCCGGCCGCAGGTCGATGCGCTCGACCACCTCCTCCACCGTTACCAGCGACCGCGACGCCGCCAGCACCACCTCTTTCTGCGCTCCGGTGATGCCCCAGATGTGCACGTTGCCCTGACGGTCGGCCTGCTGGGCGTGGATGACGGCCACGTCGGGATGCAGCGCCGGCATTGCCGCCAACACCTCGCCGGTGAACGGGCATTCGACGGTGCGGACCACCGGGTTCTCGTCCATCAGACCCGTGCCCAGGTAGCCCCGCAGCACCCCGAAGGGCAGCCCCGAGGCGGCGGCGACATAGCGGGCGATGAGCCCGGCATGGCTGTGTTCCTCGATCTCGAGAGACCGCGGCCAGTCGCGCTCGACGGCATCGCGAAAGCGGTGCAGCGAACCGACCCCGGGGTTGCCCCCCCAGGCGAAGACCAGCTTGCGCACGCAGCCGGCGCCGATCAACTGGTCGGACAGGACATCGGGCGTGAGCTTCACGAGCGTCAGGTCGCGGCGCTGCTGGCGGATGATCTCGTGGCCGGCGGCGTGGGGGATCAGGTGGGTGAAGCCCTCGGCGACGACGCAGTCGCCGTCGTGCACCAGTTCGGCTACGGCCTCGGCCAGGGTCAAGAGTCGGGCCACGGGTTCGTCTCGCCTCCGTCGGGTTCGGTGCCCGCGCCGGCGGGCGGCCGACGTTAGCCAGCGCGCCGCGCCCGGCGCCGGCCGACGCCCCACCGAGGCCGGAGCCTGCGGCTCCTGGCCGCCGCCGCTCGACCTTTCGAGGGGGCCCGCGGCGGCGTGTCGGCGCGGACAAGGTCCGCCCGTCAGCGACGGACGAGCTCGACCGATTCGGTCACCTCGTCGAGGACCTCGGTCAACGGGACGACACCGATGCCAGGCCCCGACGGCACCTCGAGGCAGCCGTCGATCAGCTCGAAGGGCTCGGTGATGTCCCGGTGGAAGTAGCGCCGGCTGGCCGACAGATCGCCTGGGAACATGCAGCCAGGCAGGGCTGCCACCGCCAGGTTGGCGGCACGACCGATGCCGGTCTCCAGCATCCCGCCACACCATGCCGGTACCCCGGCGTCGACGCAGACGTCGTGCACCCGGAGGGCTTCGAGCAGCCCGCCGACGCGGCCCGGTTTGATGTTGATCACCGCCGCCGCGCCCATGAGGATCGCTCGGCGGGCGGCGGCAGCCGATGCGATCGACTCGTCGAGGCAGATCGGCGTCGCCAGGCGGGCGGCCAGCGCGGCAAGACCGGCCAGGTCGTCGGCCGGGAACGGCTGTTCGATCATGGCCAGGCCGAAGCGGTCGAGACCGGCGAGGTGCTCGGCGTCGGCGAGGCCGTAGGCCCCGTTGGCGTCGACCTGCAGGGCCAGCTCGGGCCCGAACTGCCGGCGTACCGCGCCCACCGGTTCGACGTCCCATCCCGGCTCGATCTTGAGCTTGACCCGTTGGTAGCCCTCGTCCACGTAGCCTCCGACCTCGGCCACCAGGGCGCCGATCGATGGGGCCAGACCGACGGCGACCCCCACCGGTACCCGCGCCCGCTGCGCTCCGAGACGGTCGGCCAGCGACCGGCCCTCAGCTCGGAGCTCGGCGTCCAGGACTGCCGTCTCGAGAGCGGCCTTGGCCATGGGATGACCCCGCACCGGGGCCAGCGCCTGGGCCACCCCATCGGCGCCGACGACGTCCGCCTCGAGGAGGAGCGGTACGAGATAGTCACGCAGCACGGCGGCCGCCCCGGCCGAGTACTCCGACGTGTACAGGGGGTCGTTGGTGGCCACGCATTCGCCCCAGCCGTCGCTGTCCGCGCCCAGCGCCCGGACCAGCACCACGTCGCGGTGGTCCTGCACCCCCCACGGGGCGCGGAACGGTCGGGCCAACGGCACCCGGGCCCGGCGCAGCTCACAGGCGGCGATGCCGGCGACGGCCATCAGTTGTCGATGGCACCGTCCTGGCCGGGGGCGGCGACCGGCGTGACCGTGTCGACCTTCCAGCCCTCGCGGTTGCGGACCAGGGACATGTCGAGGTAGGTGGTGCTCGCCCGAGGGGCCGCATCCCCGCTCGTGAGCTCGGCGTCGACGATGACGACGGCTCGAGCCTCGGAGTCGGTGACCGTACCCAGGAACACGTCGCGCAGGGTGGCCGTCGAGGTCGCCTCCAGGTCGGCGGCGACCGATCCGAGGCCGCCGGCGAAGGACTCGTCGTACTCGCTGCCGAAGCGGCCCGTGGCGTTGGCCAGCACGCGGTCCTTGGCCGACTGCAGATCGTTGAAGTCGTAGGACAGCAACGCCACACCGAACTCGCCGGCCACGCCGGTGACGTCCCGGCGCAGGCCCTGCTCGGCCTCGGCCGCGGCGACCACGTCGACCTGGGCGCTGAGCTCGTCGGCTCGGGCCGACTCGTCATCGGCGCGCTTCCATTGCCATGCGGCGATGGCGAGGGCAAGGACGGCGACGACCGCGGCGACCAGACCGGCCGGGCTGAGCGACGGGCGGGCCGGCGCTTCGGGCCCCCGGGGCTCCGGCGCTGACCGGATGGTCGAAGTGGCCGACGGAAGGATCACCGCTGGGCGGCGGATGTCGGGCGGCGGAGGCGGCGGCCGACGGGGACGAGGGACCGCGGCCGGCCACGCCGCCGGCGGCGAGGCTTGCTCCTCGGGCTTCACCGCAGGGGCGGACGGGTCGCGATGGGCGGCGTCGGTGCCGTCGTCGTCGGTGCCGTCGTCGTCGTCGGTGCCGTCGTCGTCGGTGCCGCCGTCCTCGTCGGTGCTGTCGTCGTCGGCGCCGTCGTCCTCGGCCCAGTCGGCCGCGTCGTCGTCGTCGAAGTCGTCCGAGCCGGCATCGGGACCGGGCGCCGGCGTGGTACCGCCGGTCCCGGCTCGAGGGCCGCCGGGCCGGGACCAGGCGGCGGGCTCGATGTCGGCGTCCTCGACCGGGCCGATCGCAAGGCCCGCACCCGAGGTGCTCGTCGGTGCTTCGACGAACGCTTCGACCTCGTCGTCCGTCTGAGCCGTACCGATCACCGCATCGAGATCCTCGTCGTCGTCCTCGCCGTAGGGGTCGGCGATGGCATCACCCTCGTCGTCGTTCCCG
The DNA here is from genome assembly GCA_052387955.1 of Acidimicrobiia bacterium. GTDB lineage: Bacteria > Actinomycetota > Acidimicrobiia > Acidimicrobiales > JACDCH01 > JBQTIQ01. Next base: position 12,592 of record JBQTIQ010000092.1, read on the forward strand.
TCGTCGGCGTCGGCCGTCGCACCGCGGTCGTCGCCTGCGGGGGAGACGCCGCCCGAGGGCACGGTGGCGTCGTCGTCCTCGTGGACATCGACGTCGTCGTGGCCGGCGGCGACACCCGTCCTCCCCTCAGCCGAGGCAGGGACCTCGGCTTCTTCACGGTCGAACTCGTGGTCGTCGGCGCGCCATTCGTCCCCGTCGTCGCCTTCCTCGTCGTCCTCGAGGTCGGTGCCCGGCCCCGCGCCGAGGTCGTCGACATCGCCAGGCGCTTCATCGTCGGAGTAGCCGCCCTCGGCGGTGAGCTCCGGCTCCTCTTCCTCTCCGTCTCCTTCGGGCATCTCGATACCGGCCGGTCCGCCGACGATCGTGGCCGGCCCAGCCCATCCGGCCTGTTCGGCCGCGGCCTCGCGGTGGTCGTCGTGCTGCTTCGCCGCCGCCTCTTCCGGTTCGTCCCAGGGCGGGGGTTCGTCGACCCAGCTCGGGCCCGCGCTCGGCTCGTCCTCGTCGGCGAGCGCACCATGGTCGATCCCGGGAGGCGCCGGCGCCCCATCGGCGGCGTGCGAGCCGGCGACCACCGGCGCGGAGATGACCTGCTCATCGGCTTCGTCGCGGCCGCGAACGGTCATCGTCGACCCCGTCGGTGCCCGGGCTGGCCCCCTCCGACCGGGCGATGACCCGCGCCTCGCCATCCTCCCGCGGCGACGGCCACACCGTCTCGCCTCTCCGGCTCGCTCACTGGTCCTCCCACTGCGCGTCGGGTCCCGGGACAGCATCCACGATCATTGCCTCTTCCTGTCGTCGCTCGCGGCCCCGTTCTCCAGGCAACCAGCTGGATATTTTCGTCCTGGGCCAATCGCCGCGGCGCGACTGGTCGTCAGAAGTACCAGGGGTACGGCGACCAGTCGGCCGGGCGACGCTCGAGGAACGAGTCGCGACCTTCCCGCGCCTCGTCGGTCATGTAGGCCAGCCGGGTCGCCTCGCCGGCAAAGAGCTGCTGGCCGACGAGGCCGTCGTCGATGGCGTTGAAGGCGTACTTGAGCATGCGCTGCGACGTCGGGCTCTTGGCGTTGACGAGCTCCGCCAGCCCGAGCGCCACCCGTTCGAGCTCGGCGTGGGGCACGACCCGGTTCACGGTCCCCATCCGTAGGCCGTCGGCGGCGGAGTACTCCTGGCCCAGGAAGAAGATCTCGCGGGCGAACTTCTGGCCGACCTGGCGAGCGAGGTAGGCCGAGCCGAACCCGCCGTCGAAGCTGGCGACGTCGGCGTCGGTCTGCTTGAACCGGGCGTGCTCGGCGCTGGCGACCGTGAGGTCGCACACCACGTGCAGGCTGTGCCCGCCGCCGGCCGCCCACCCCGGCACCACACAGATCACCACCTTGGGCATGAACCGGATCAACCGCTGGACCTCGAGGATGTGCAGCCGGCCGGACCGGGCCGGGTCGATGGCCACCGCCGTTTCGCCCTCGGCGTAGCGGTACCCGTCACGTCCCCGGACGCGCTGGTCGCCGCCCGAGCAGAAGGCCCAGCCGCCGTCCTTGGCGGAGGGGCCGTTCCCGGTGAGCAGCACGCAGCCGACGTCGGGGCTCTGACGGGCGTGGTCGAGGGCGGCGAAGAGCTCGTCGACCGTCGCCGGCCGGAAGGCGTTGCGCACCTCGGGCCGGTTGAACGCCACCCGTACCGTCCCCTGGTCGACGGCCCGGTGGTAGGTGATGTCGGCGAGGTCCTCGAAGCCGGGGACGGGACGCCACGCCCGCGGGTCGAACAGCTCGGACACCCCTTGCTCCTGCACCGGACCCGCACGCTACCCCTAGGCGGCGGGACGACGGCCCGGCCTCGCCGCACCCGCCGGGGCGCGCCCTCGTCGGCTCAGCGAGGGTCGCGCCACATCGGCGTGAGGACGATCGTCCCGTCGCCGAACAGCAGCGGCTGCCGCTCGACGAAGCCGTGGCGGGCGTAGAACGGGATGTTCCGGGGGTTCGACGACTCCAGGTAGGCCGGGAGGCCTTCGGCGTCGAGGCGCTCGAGCATGGGCGCCATGAGCGCCGATCCGAACCCCTTCCCCTGGTGCTCCTTGGCCGTGCCGAGAGCGAGCAGGTACCACGACGGCGGGTCGTGGGGGTGCTCCTTTTCCATCTTGGTCAACGTGGCCAGCACCCGCGGGGTGCGCCGGCCGGCCCAACGGAGCATCCCTGGCAGCAGCCGGAGCTGCTCCCGGATGGGCATCTTCCACTTGTCCGGTGGGATCCAGCCGGCCGCCGCCGCCCCGTCGGCGGTCATCCAGGTCTCGTCGTGGGGGAGGATCATGCGGGCATTGCCGTAGGCGAAGAAGCCCTGCAAGCGCCGGCGGCGGGTGTACGGGTCAGGGAAGAACCACGAGAACAGCGGGTCGTCGTGGAAGGCCGAAGCCATCGTCGCGGCCAGCAGGTCGTTGTCGGCCGGTGTCGCCTTGCGGAGTTCGGCTGGCATCACCCCACTGTGGCACCAACGCACCCACCGCGCTCTGTGGGCGCCTCAGTCGAAATGATCCTTGTGCTCCGACAAGCGGACGGATTAGAACTCGCATAACGGATCTGCGCGTATCCGAAAGGGGTTGGGCCGTGCTACATGTCGCCAAGCAGGACCCGGAGAGGATCCATCGCAAACGCTGGGCCACACTCCTGGTGCTGTGCGTGAGCCTCGTCGTGATCGTGCTCGACAACACGATCGTCAACGTCGCCATCCCCACCCTCGCCAAGCCCACCAGCGACGGGGGCCTGGCGGCCTCGGCGAGCGAGATCCAGTGGATCATCGACGCCTACGCCATCGTGTTCGCCGGCCTCCTGCTCTCGGCCGGCAGCCTCGGCGACCGCTTCGGCCGGTACAAGGCGCTGTCCCTCGGCCTGGTCATCTTCGGTGCCGGCTCGGTGGTGGCGGCGTTCGCGCCGTCAGCGTCGGCGCTGATCACCGCCCGCGCCATCATGGGCCTCGGCGCAGCCTTCATCATGCCGTCGACCCTTTCGATCCTCACCAACGTCTTCACCGACCCCAAGGAGCGAGCGAACGCCATCGGTGCCTGGGCCGGCACCGCCGCTCTCGGCATCGGCATCGGCCCGATAACGGGAGGCTTCCTGCTGGACCACTTCTGGTGGGGCTCGATCTTCCTGGTCAACATCCCCGTCGTCGCCGGCGGGCTCGTGGCCGGGTACTTCCTGGTGCCCGAGTCCCGCGACCCAGCCACCCCCAAGCTCGACTTCGTCGGCGCGGGGCTGTCGATCGTCGGGCTCACCGCCCTCATCTACGCCATCATCGAGGCGCCCCATCGGGGTTGGGGGTCCGGGCTCACCATCGGCATGTTCGTGTTCGCCTCGGCCGTGCTGGCCACGTTCATGGTGTGGGAGATCCGCTCGTCGCACCCCATGCTCGATCTCAACTTCTTCAAGAACCCGAGGTTCAGCGCCTCGTGCGGGGCCATCACGCTGACGTTCTTCTCGCTGTTCGGCACCGTGCTGCTGCTGACGCAGTACGTCCAGACCGTCCTTGGGTTCTCCACCGTCAAGGCCGGCGCCATCCTGCTGCCCCTCGCCGCCGTGATGTTCGTCTTCGCCCCCCTCTCGGCCATCTGGGTCCGCTTCATCGGCTCCAAGATCGTGGTCGCCTTCGGGCTGTTCGCCAGCGCGGCCTCGCTCGCGTTGTTCGCCACCCTCGAGGTCGGTAGCAGCACCCTGCACGTGATCCTGATCACGATGCTGCTCGGTTTCGGTATGGCCAACGTCATGGCCCCCGCTACCGAGTGCATCATGGGTTCGCTGCCCCGGGCCAAAGCCGGCGTCGGCTCGGCCGTGAACGACACCACCCGGGAAGTCGGCGGCGCCCTGGGCGTCGCCGTCCTGGGCTCGATCATGTCCTCGGTGTACGGCAACAAGGTGGCCGACTCCCTCGTCGGCGTCGACCCGAACGTCGTCGACCAGGCCTCCGACAACGTGGGCCAGGCGGTGGGCTTCGCCCTCAACGCCCCCATCCCTGACGAGCTCGCCGCCCAGGTGATCCGGGCCGCTCAGGAGAGCTTCGTCAGCGGGCTCCACATCGCCGCCATCATCGCCGGCGTCGTGACCACCCTCGCCGCGGTGGGGGTGCTGTTCCTGCTGCCGTCTCGGGGCGAGGAACACGAGGACAACATCGTCGATCTCGGCGACCCCCCCGACTCGGTGGCGGCGCACCGCCAGCCCGGCACCCCGGCGGTGGCCGGTGCCTCGACCGCCGGTGATGCCGCGTTGTCGGGAGCGGACCTCTGACGTAGGGCCGTCCGCCAGGGGAGCGGAGGGCACGTCTCCGCCTCTTGGCCGCCTCCGGCTGCTCAGTCGGACGCGGGCTCCACTACGTTGCCGCCACCCGGACCGCCGACGACGTCGACGGTCCGGGCTTTCGCCGGGGACAGGACGAGGAGACATGAACCATGGCCGAAGTGAAGATCACCAGCATGCAGAACGGCCCCCTCGAGGTGAAGGGCGGGCTCACGATCGTCGACCACGACGGCCGTGAGATCGCCCTCGAGGACGGCGACCAGTACCTGTGCCGATGTGGCCAGTCGGCCAACAAGCCGTTCTGCGACGGCAGCCACAAGCGGGCCGACTTCGACGGCACGCTGAACGTCTGACCGCCAACGAGCGGACTTCATCCAGAGGGGAAGCAGGGCCGTCAAGGCGCAGGTGGCTACGTTGAGCGCGTGAGCGACGGCGCCCCTCCCGCCGAGCCGGCCCACCGCCGCGGGGTGCGTGTGCACCCCGCGGTCGACCGTCTGGGCGCCTACGGATGGCGCATCATCGTGATCGCGGTGGTGCTCTACGGGCTCTTGTGGCTCGTCGGCCACTTGCGCCTGGTCGTGTTCCCGCTGATCGTGGCGGTGTTCCTCACCCGGGCCCTGTGCCCCGTCTACGGCCTGCTGCTGCGCCGGGGCTTTCGTCCCGGCCTGGCCGCGGCCACGGCCCTGGTGGGGTTCCTCGTCGCCCTGGGCGGGTTCGGCTGGGCGATCGGCGCCGCCGTGTCCAACGAGTTCGACCGCCTGGGGCCCACGGTCGGCCAGGCCGTCGACGACCTCGAGCGGTGGGTGGTCGAGACCCAGCCCTTCGGGGTCGACGAGGCCGACATCGAACGGTTCCGCCAACAGGCCGGCGACGCCGTCGACCGGGCGCTGCGTTCGTCGGGCGGCGCCTTGGTCTCTGGCGCGCTGGTCGTCACCGAGATCGTCCTCGGGCTGTTGCTGAGCCTGATCCTCACGTTCTTCCTGCTCAAGGACGGCCGGCGTTTCACCGCCTGGTGCTCGGGCCTGCTGGCCGAGGCGCGACGCCCGCTGGCGGCCCGGCTCGGCCAACGTGGGTGGCAGGCGCTCGGCGGTTACCTGCGGGGTGCGGCGGTGCTCGGCCTCGTCGAGGGCACCATCATCGCCGTCACGCTCGCCTTGGTGGGCGCCAGCCTGGCGGTGCCCGTCGGCCTGGTGACGTTCGTGCTCGCCTTCGTGCCCTTCGTCGGCGCCATCGTTTCCGGTGCGTTGGCCGTCATGGTGGCGCTGGCCACCGGCGGCGGGCCGGCCGCCATCATCGTGGCGGTGGTCGCCCTCGTCGTCCAGCAACTCGACAACGACCTGCTGGCACCGATCGTGTACGGCAAGGCGCTGGGCGTGCACCCCGCGGTGGTCCTGCTGGCCATCACCGCCGGCGGCTCGCTGTTCGGCCTGCCCGGGAGCTTCCTGGCCGTACCGTTCACCGCAGTGGCGGTCAACGTCAGCTCCGAGCTACGGGCGTGGTACCAGCCCGAACGAGCGGCCGGCGCCACGGCCGAGGCCGGACCTTCCGGACGACCCCGACGACGACCGGGGTGGCGGGACGCGAACCGGGGCGCATCTCCCCGCTGACGATGTGTGCCGCCGGGGGCACGGCGCGGGTTGGCCGGCGATCCCCGGCAACCGCCGTCGGTCACGTACCTTCGAAGAAGACCCCCGTCCCCGAGGTGGCCCCGAGGCGCATCTCCAACAGCTCCTTGTACTCCTCGGACCGGTACCAACGGTGGGCGTCGTCCATCGACGGGAACTTCAACAGCACGGGTACCACCGGGCGCCAGTCGCCTTCGAGCACCTCGACCGGGCCGCCCATGACCAGGTACTCACCCCCGAACTGTTCGACCGTCGGGGCCACCCCGGCGCGGTAGGCGTCCATGGCGACGGGGTCGTGGACCTCACGGATGTCGAACAGGCAGTACGCGGCCACGATGCCCTTACGCCTTGAGGATGTCGAGGAAGGCGTTGAAGCTGGGGGCGAGGACGTGCATGTTGGTCATGGACGGCTCTTCGCCTTCCCTGGTCTCGAACTCCTGGTCCCAGGCGTAGACCTCGCCCTTGTGGTCGCCCTGGATGCCGAGGCAGAACACGTTGCCGGCCTTGTCCCGCAGCACGGGGAGGAATTCGGGCGGGATGCGGCCCTCGTACTCGGCGGCCACGTCGAGCAGGGACATGTCGCAGACCCCGTTGTCGCCGGCGCAGAAGAACTCTTCCAGGTGGAAGTAGTACGTGCGCTTGATCGTGTTGGGCTGGGTGAGGACGCCGCCGTTCACCTCGCGGAGGAATGCGCTGAACTCATCGGGCAGCGTCACCCCCAGCTCGGTCTCGATCTCTTCGATATCGGCGTCGTCGGCGGGACCGCTCTGCTCACTGAAGAGACCGGCCGGGATAGGGGAACTCATCGTTGACTCCTCCGGGTCGTTCGAACCTGGACCGCACCGAGACCACGGTGCCGACCACGAGGACAAAGTAGACGACGAGGCCGCCCTCGGGGTAGGAGACGGGGGGCAGCCGGCGCCGGGAGGGGCTGCACTCGCCCACCGCGCCACGGCCGTCGTCGGACGGCGAACCGGGCCGCCCGGCGCTCACCCCCCGGCGTTCACCTCCGCGTCAGCGGAACGCCGGGGGGGTATCCTCTCGGGACCCGGTACTGCGAGGCCGACGAAATCGGCCTACGCCGGCTGCACCGTGGCCGGCACCGCAAGGGACAGGGCACGCCTTCGAACCAGCGCCGGCGCCACAAGGGGCGGCACAGTTGAACGATCCAGGAGCCCGGACACTGCCCATCGGCGGTGGTGCTCCGGAGAGTTTCGGCGCCACCTTCGTCGTGGACCTGCGCGACCCGGCGGCCCTGGACCCGGCGCTGGCGGGCAGCAAGGCGGCAACGTTGGCGGCGGCCACCGTCGAGGGCCTGGCGACGCTCCCGGGTGTGGTGCTCACCACCTGGTTCTCGGCCGCTATCGATGCCGGCGCCGAGGTGGGCGGGCATCCGGCGACGGCGGAGGCATTCGAGCGCGCCGGCGGTGACGCCCATCCGCTGGTCGTCCGGAGCTCGTCGGTCGTCGAGGACACTGCCCGTTCGTCGATGGCGGGCCAGTTCGAATCGCTCCTCGGCATCCGGGGCCGGGAGCAGTTCGCCGCCTCGGTGCAGACCGTGCTCGACTCGCGGCACCGGGCCGGAGCGGCCGGGACGCCGATGGCGGTACTGGTCCAGCCGTTGATCGAACCGGCCCTCGGTGGCGTGCTGTTCGGCATCGACCCGATCACCGGACGGTCCGACCGCCGGCTCGTGACCGCCGTACGAGGGGGCCCGGAGCGGCTGGTGTCGGGTGCCGTCAACGGCTCCCGCTACGTCCTCGACGGGGCGGCGCGCGTGCTCGAGGCCGACGCCGACGACGGCCCCACGCTCACCGCTGAGCACCTCCGACGGCTGGTCACCCTGTCCGACAACGTCGCCGCCGCCTTCGGCGGCCCCCAGGACGTCGAGTGGGCCATAGGCGCCGACGGGCGCCTATGGCTGCTGCAGTCGCGACCGGTGACGACCGAGGTGCGGGGCGTACCCCGGGGGCCGATCTTCGGGCCGGGACCGGTGGCCGAGACGTTCCCGGAGCCGCTGACCGAACTGGAGCGCGACCTGTGGGTGCCGCCGCTTCGCGAAGCGGTGCGCCAGGCCGTGCTGTTGGCCGGCACCGCGACCCGCCACGAGGTCGACGCCAGCGACATCGTCATCGCCGTCGAGGGCCACGTCGCCATCGACCTGCGCATGGCAGGCGAGATCATGCCCGACCGGCGGGGTGCCCAACGGGTGAACCCCTGGCCGGCGCTGCGCCGACTGCGGGGGGCATGGAAGGTCGGCCGGCTGCGGGCTGCGCTCCCCCATCTGGCCGAACGTCTCCTCGACCGTGCCGACGCCGACCTCGAAGCGGTCCCGAGCCTCTCCGAGCTCACCAGCCGCCAGTTGATCGCCCTGCTGTACCGCAGCCAGGCGGTCCTTCGGGCGCTGCACGCCCACGAGATCCTGATCGGGATGCTGACCGACACCGGCGACAACCGGATGACGGGGGCGTCGGTGGCGCTGCGGGTCGTGGCCGAGGCCCGCCAAGACGGGCTGACCGACACCGAAATACTCGAACGCAGCCCGGTGGCGCTGGCCCTCACGCCACCTCGTGTCGCACCCCGGCCCGAGCTCCCGCCGGGCACGCTCACGGTGACCGTCGGCGCCGACGGCGACAGCGGCAACGACAACGGCCTCCTGCGCGAGGCGCTGCGCCTGCGGGTGCGCTGGGTCCAGGAACTCTCGGGGCGCTCGGCGTGGGAGCTCGGTGAACGGCTCACCCGTTCCGGCTACCTGACCGAGCCCGAGCTGGTCCGCCACATGACCCTCGACCACCTCGAAGCGGTCGCCACCAAACGAGCGGTCCTGGTCCCCTCGCTCGTCCAAAGCCACCGCCACAACCTCGGCGAGCCGTTACCGGCCTGGTTCCAACTGTCGGATCTCGGCAAGGTCATCCGGGCACAAAGGGCCGGCGAGGTCGGCGGCGGCACCGGCGCCGGCGGCGGCACCGGTAGCGGGCCGGTGACCTACGACGCCACCAACCCTCCGACGGGATCGGTGCTGGTGACGACCACGCTCACCCCCGGCCTGGGCCCGCTGCTGTGGCGGCTGAACGGCATCGTCGCCGAGACCGGTTCGGTGCTCTCGCACCTGGCCATCCTCGCCCGCGAGTCCAACGTGGCCACCGTGGTGGGTTACACGCGTGCCGCAGAGGACCTTCCCGAGGGCGCAATCGTGTTCGTCGACGGCGACCGCGGCCAGGTCACGATCCAAGGGGAGCCCACGCCGGGATGAAGACCCTCGCATGGCTCACCGGCATCGGCACGATGGTGGCGTCGGCGGCCTACACGGTCGTATCGCTCAACCGCTGGGAATGGAACCGGGCGTTGTTCTTCGGAATCGTCGTGCTCATCGCCGAGGTGGCGATGGCGACCGCTCTCATCCTCGGCAAGCTGGCGCGCATGGCGAAGCCGCCCGCCGACCCCGAGCTCGTCGCCGTGCTCCGTCAGGGCCGACCGGCGTCGCCCGACCGTTTCGCGTGGCTGAAGGACACCTCCCGGGGCCAGCTCAACGTCTTCATCACGTTCCTCGTCGGGGGCGGCATCGTCGTCTCCGCCGTCGCCTGGCTCGTCGACCGGGTGGCGTCGGTCACGGCCACGCCGGTGGGCGAGGAGCGCCTCGCCGCTCAGCTGGGCCCCATCAGCTATCCCCGCGGCGGGCTGCTCGTCGACGACGTCACCGTCCTCGCCCAGGACGTTCCCGGCGCTGACGATGCCCAGATCCGCAAGTTGTTGCGGCGCGCTGGGCGCCCGTGAGGAGGATCAAGCCCCGCCGGGTCCTGCTCGGCTCGGTCGGGTTCGGTCTCGGCGCCCTGCTGGTGCTGTTGCTGCGGGAGGCGACGCTGTCGACCCACCACTACACCGAACCGGGATCACGCACCGAGGTGATCGTCGAGGGCCGGGCCAAGGGCGCGGAGCCGGGCCAGAGTGTGGCCGAGATGGTCGAGGCAGCGCTCCAGACCTGCCGGCTCGAGGTCAACTCCGATCTCCTCGGCCCGATCGTCGGGGTCGGCCGCGGCCGCTTCCGGGCGGTCCTCACGCCGGCGATGGACGAGACCAACCGCCGCCAGCTACGCGGTTGCCTCGACGACTGGGCGATCGATCATTTCCAGGCTCACGTCGTCAGCCTCACCGACCTGGGGTGAGGGCGGCTTCGACCGGCAGTCGCGCCGGTGGATCCTCCGGATGAACCACTCGGCGGCAGTGAACCCGAGCACGGCCAGGGCCAGGGCGGCGATTACGTCGGAGGCCCAGTGCACGCCGAGCCAGACCCGGCTCAGGCCGACCAGGACCACCAGGACCCACGCACCGACGGCCACCAACCACCACACCAGCCGTCGGCGGGTGTAGAGCGCCACCACGAAGGGCAGGGATCCCCAGCTGGCGACGGTGGCGAGCGGGTGGCCGCTGGGGAAGGAGGGTCCCTTCCCTCGGACGAGACGGTCGCCGACCGGGCGTTCGCGACCGATGAGCTCCTTGAGCCCCCACTCCGCCAGGGGCCGGGCGAGCGCTATCACCACGATCGCGATCGCCAATCGAGGGCACCGGCGCCACGACACCGCCGCAGCAATGGCGGCCACCGCCAGGACGACCTTGGTCGAGCCGAGGAACGACACCTTCAGGAAGATCAGGTCGAGAGCGGGCACGCGTGAGTCGACGACCCAATTGGTGATCGGCGCGTCCCACGGCAGGAACCCCGATACCGCCCCGAGGGCGAGCACGACGAAGACCGACGCCGCCACCGGGAGCATCCACCGATGCCGGGCGACCGCTCGGGCCATCGTCATCGGGGGCTCAGCGTGGAGGTTCGTCACGTAACCGCAACACTAGAGTGCGAGGCGGGCCCGCACCGGGCCGGCATGGACGAAGGGCCGTTCACCGCGGTCCGCTCCTGGCCGGCGCCGAGCTTCGCTCGGTCGCCCAGTTGCTCGGTCGCGGCAGCACGCTCCATAGGTCGACCAAGTTCATGCCCGAACTGAGCTGAACCTAAGCTGGATGGCCTGGGGCCAAGGCTTCGGAGTGCGCCCGGCCGGCGCCGGGCGGACCGAAAGCACGTGACGGGCGTGAGGCCACGAACGACGATGTCAGGATGTTCGCCCCCTACTGCTGGCGCTGCGACGACCGGGTGCTGCTCGGCACGCGCCGTGTGGTGCTGTTGGGCAGGAACGATGCCGGCATGCCCACGGTCGTGCTGCGCTGCTTCTGCGGTGAGCTGGTCGACGGCGACGAGTCGGGGCCGGGTCACGACGGTGGCCGGCCTCGGCGCCGCCCGGCCAGCACGACCGGGACGTCCTCGCCGCCGGCAGGCTCACGGCGGAGGAACGCGCCGTGGGCTTGGATGGCGATGACGGCCCGCTGGGTCGGGTTGCCGGAAGCAGGAGCGTCGGGCAGGACGTCCTCCTGGCTCTCGAGGAACCGGGCCGCCGACCGCACTGCGTCGTGCTCGGCACGGTCGAGAGCGGTCGGGTAGTCGAAACGCCATCGACGGGCCCGCGCCGCGACGAGCGCCTTGTCGACGTCGTCGATCTCGATATCGCCGGCAGCGAAGATGCGGCAGTCGTAGGTGCGACAGGTCCGAGGGCGGTGCTCGTAGATGGAGCACCGCCCGTCGGCCAACATCGAGCAACGCCCCTGCGCGTCGTAGCCGAGCAGTACGTGCCCGTCGGGCATCCCTGGGGCCGGCGTCAGCGCTCCTGCCGGTATGCGCGACAACGCCTCGGTCTCGTCGGGTGCGATGGGCACCAGGTGCGAGGACATGCAGCACGCGGTGCAGCCCCCACAGGGCACGTCGACCGGGCCATCGTCGACCAGGGCATCCTGCATCTCGCGCAGCCAGGCCGAGAACCCCCCGGCGGGCACGTCGCCCCGGTCGGCGGCGCCAGCCTCTGGTCCTCGGCTCACCCACGGATCGTAGGGTGGCCGCCAGCCGGGCGGGTGCGGCCGCCCGGTCGGGCCGCGGCGTCGAGCTCGATCGGTTGTGTCAGCCACCGCGCCCGCGGCTCGGTGTCCTCCTAATTAAGGGCCCGCCGCGGGATTGATTGAGCGATTCACGCCGTGACGTCGTAGTTCCAGTCGCCGTGCCAGTCGTGGCGGCGGAGGGGGATGGAGGCGAACGCCGTGTCGCTGACCTTCTCGCCGGTGGGGT
>JBQTIQ010000093.1:0-28801 GCA_052387955.1 Acidimicrobiia bacterium
GGGTCTACCTGCCCAGAACTCCGACACACTTGCACCTGCCGTGCCGTGCCGGATCGTCCGCCGGGCGGGACACCGAACGGGAAGGCGGCCGGGATGTTGAGCCTCGGCAAGCTCGGGCCCGGCCAGCAGGCGTACTACGTCGACAGCGTTGCCCGCGGCCTGGAGGAGTACTACACCGGCGCCAAGGAAGCCCCCGGCCCGTGGCTCGGCACCACCGCCGCCCGCCTCGGCCTGACCGGCGAGGTCGACCCCGAGCACCTCGCCCGGGTCCTGGCCAACGAGCACCCGACCGAGGGCTGGCGACTCACGTCTTCGAAGTCGGTGCCGGTGGTGGCCGGCTACGACGTCACCTTCTGCGCCCCCAAGAGCGTGTCGCTGCTGTTCGCCCTCGGCGACCCCGAGGTGTCCAACGAGGTCCGCAACGCCGCCGACGCCGCCATCGCCGCATCCCTGCCGGTCCTGGAGCGCGAGGCGTGCCGGGTCCGCCGGGGCAAGAACGGCCACACCGTCCTCGACGGCGACGGCTTCGTCGCTGCGGCCTTCCGGCACCGAACCTCACGGGCCGGCGACCCGCACCTGCACACCCACGTCGTCCTCGCCAACGTCGCCCGCGCCGAAGCGGACGGCCGCTGGACCGCCCTCGACGGCCGGCCGCTGTACGCCTGGCTGTCCCCCGTCGGGCACCTCTACGAGGCCCAGCTGCGCTGGGAGCTCACCCGCCGCCTCGGCGTCGGCTGGCAACCTGTCCGCAACGGCATCGCCGATGTCGCCGGGATCGACCGGACGGTGATCCGGGAGTTCTCCACCCGCCGCAAGGAGATCGAGGTCCACCTCGAGGAGTACGGCCACACAAGCGCGAGGGCCGCCCAGTTCGCCGCCTACGCCACCCGCCGGGCCAAGGACCCCACCCTCGACGCCAACAGCACGGCGCCGGAATGGCGGGCGCGCGCCGAAGCCCTCGGCCTCGACGACGTGGCGCTGCATGCCGTCACGGGCCGGGACGTGTCGCTGGAACCGCCCGCGCCCCGCAGCCGAGCGGCGGAGCGCATCTACCGGTGGCTCGCCAGCCCCGACGGGCTCACGGCGGCTGCCAGCACGTTCGGCCGGCGCGAGGTCATCAAGGCGATCTGCAACGCCCTGCCCGCCGGCGCGCCCGTCGAGCACGTCCTCGACCTCGCCGAGGAGTTCCTGACATCGCGCCACGTCCTCGGCGTTGCCACCAACCGGGGGGCCGCCACCATCCGGCGGACCGACGGCACGGTCGTCGCCGCTCACACCGACGACACCCGGTACACGACGCCGGACATGCTGGAGGTCGAAGCCCGCCTCGTCGACACCGCCCTCCGTGTGCGCGGCGCCGGTCGAGGTGTCGCTCACCCCGAGGCGGTCGATGTCGCCGTCGCCGGTCGCGAGCTGTCCGAGGAACAGGATCAGATGGTGCGGGCCATCTGCAGCTCCGGTGACGGCGTGGATCTCGTCGAAGGCGTCGCCGGAGCCGGCAAGACCTACGCCCTCGCCGCCGCCCGACACGCCTGGGAAGCCTCCGGCCGTCAGGTCCTCGGCTGCTCCCTCGCCGCCCGCGCCGCCAAGCACCTCCAACGCGACGCCGGCATCCCCTCGAGCACCCTCGACGGGCTCCTCGCCCGCCTCGACCGCGGCCGTCAGACCGTCGACGGCAACACGGTCGTCGTCGTGGACGAGAGCGCCATGGTCGGCACCCGCAAGCTCGCCCGGCTCCTCACCCACGCCGACAGCGCAGGCGCCAAGGTCGTCCTCGTCGGCGACCCGTGCCAGCTCCCCGAGATCGAAGCCGGCGGGGCCTTCCGCGGCCTGCGCGACCGCCTCGACGCCACCGTGCTCCTCGACAACCGCCGCCAGACCGAGACCTGGGAGCGCGGCGCCCTCGCCGAGCTGCGCGCCGGCGACGTCGATCGGGCCGTCGACGCCTACCTCGACCACGACCGCGTCCACGTCGCCACCAGCGCCAGCGACGCCCGGGACTCACTCGTCAACGAGTGGATGAACGCCCGCGCCGAAGGCGAGGACGTCCTCATGGTCGCCGGCCGGCTCGCCGACGTCGACGACCTCAACCGACGAGCCCGCGCCGTCCTCCACGACGAGGGCTACCTCGGCCTCGACCGGGTTGTTCTCGCCCGCCGGCGGTTCGCCGAGGGCGACGACGTCCTCGCCCTGCGCAACGACTATCGCCTCGGCATCCTCAACGGCACCCGCGGCCTCGTCCAGCGCATCGATCTCCACCGTCGATCGATGACCCTCACCACCGACGACGGCGACCGCCTCGCCATCCCGTTCGCCTACGCGGAGGCCGGGAACCTCACCCACGGCTACGCCACGACCGTGCACAAGGCCCAGGGCCTCACCGTCGACCGGTGCTACGTCCTCGCCGACGACACCACCAGCCGTGAGCACGCCTACACGGCGCTGTCACGCGGCCGGCACGGCAACGACCTCTTCACGGTCGAGGTCGACCGCCGCCACGACGAACGCCACGCTCCGGAGATCGAGCCCGACACCCTCGAGCGGCTTCGTGCGAGCATCAGCCGCAGCGCCGGCCAGTACCTCGCCATCGACGGCGACCAGGGGCAGCGGCCTCGCACACGGCTCGACGAGCTGCGGCGGGAACGCAAGACGCTGCACCAACAGCTCGGCGGTGGCCCGCCCGACCCGTCACGGGAGAACCGACGCCTCGTCGAGCAGCGGCGTTGGGAGCAGACGGCACGAGAGGGCGCCGAGCGGCGACGGGACAACGCCCGCCACGAGCTCGACCGTCTCGGACCGATCCGTCGCGTCACACGCCCGGCCGATCGCCGGGAGCTCGAGGGCCGGCTTGCGCGCTTCGAGGCCGAGATCGACGGTCACGACGCCAAGCTCGTCGACCTCGACCGGCAGCTCGACGACCTCGCACCCACGATGCTCGCGCGCCACGACTGGGAGCGCGACCACCGCCCGGAGCTCGACCGGCTCGCGATGTTGGACCGTCACATCGAGCTCGAGCACGGCTTCCAGCGCGTGGCCGAGCGCGCGATCGAGCGGACACTCGATCGCGGTCACGGGATCGAGCGCTGACCCATCGCTCCATCATCCGTCCACGTGTGCGGTCGACCGGCACGGGCGAGGCCGTAGGCGCCGGCGCCGAGCAGGAGGACCCCGCAGGCGACGTAGACGGCACGGATGCCGGCCACGTCGGCAACCAGTCCGCCGATGCCGAGGCTGACGAGCCGGCCGGTCTGCCACACCACGTCGAACAGGGCGAGGACGCGGCCTCGGAGGCGGGCAGCGACGGTGGTCTGCAGTACGGCGTTGTAGGTCACGGCGCCGGTGGAGGTGCCGACGCCGTAGAGGGCGAGCGCGCCGAGGGCGACGGGGAAGCTGCGTGACGCCGCGAGCGTCAGGTCGACGAGCCCGCGGAGAAGATATGGACCGAAGAGCCATCCCGGGTGTCGTACGTCGCGGACGAGACGCTGGAGGACGAGGGGTCCGAGCCCGGCGCCGACGCCGATGGCGCCGAGGAGCACCCCGAACCGTCCGGCGCCGACGCCGAGGTGGTCCGCGGCGAGGACGACGAGGAGCGCCGATGTGGCTCCGGCGGACAGCGCGGCGAGCAACTGGACGACGACGAGGGTGGTGAGGAATCGGTGTTCGCGGATGAGACGAAGCCCTTCGACGGCCTCGGCTCGACGTGTCCGACGTTCGGAGGTCGGCATCGCCGCCGGCAACGTCAGCCGGCGCAGGAAGAATGCCGAAAGGAGGAACGACGCGGCATTGACCGCGAAGGCGGCCGACGTGCCGGCGACGGCGACCACCGCGCCGGCCAGCGGCGCGAGCGCGATCTGGGACACGACCGCGGCGGACCACAGCGCCGAGTTCGCGCCCACGATGTCGGCTTCGTCGACCACGTCGGGAACGGCGCTGATCGCGGCAGGGTTGAAGAACACCGCGCCGGCCGACAGCCCGAAGGCAGCGAGGTACACCGCCCAGAGCTGATCGTCGAAGAGCGCCAGGAGCAGGGCGACGCCGGCACGGAAGACGTCGGCGGTGATCATGACCCGTCGCCGCGACGACCGATCGGCGACGGCGCCGGCGAGGAAGCCGAGCGCGAGCACTGGCACGATCTCGACCGCGACGGTGGCGGCGACCTGGACACCCGACCCGGTGAGGCGGAACACGACGATGACCAGGGCGACGCCGTTGAACGTGTCGCCCCAGCGGCTGATGGTCTGCGCCGCGAAGAGCCGGCGGAAGTCGGGCGATCCGAGCGCCCGCCGGATCGGCGAGGCGACCTGGTTCGCTGCTCGGTCGGAGGCCGCCACGAGCGCGTCAGTCTCGACGACCGGGTACGAGCCCCGACAGCCGGGTAGCGCGGGTGACGTGAGCACGGCCGACGTGGAGCAACGCACCGCCATGGAGCCCGGCGACGAGGTGCGGGGAGCACCGACGGAGACCCGGGACGAGCACCTCGAGGACGAGCGGCGCCGCGGGCTGTGGTGCTTCCTCGTCGTGTCGCTGCTCGGCGTGTGGCTGGCGTCGAGCCCCTACATCTTCGGCTACGACGACCCCGCTGGCGCCGCCGCCCGCGCCACGGAGGTCACCGCCGAGCGGGGGCTGTCGTCGGTCGCGGACCGGATCTCGTGGCTCACCTGGAGCGACACCCTCAGCGGACTGCTGCTCGTCGTCCTCGGCCTGGCGTCGCTGCGGGCCCGGTGGCTGTGGGCGCCGTGGGCAGCCTGCTTCGTCGGGCTGTGGGTGTCGCTCGCGCCGATCCTCCTCTGGGCCCCGTCGGCGGCCGCCTACGGCAACCAGGTGCTCGTCGGAGCCCTCGTGATCGGCCTGACGATCCTCGTACCGGGCATGCCCGGCATGGCCGTGATCATGCAGGAGGGCCCGACCACGCCGCCGGGCTGGTCCTACAACCCGTCGTCGTGGTGGCAACGGGCGCCGATCATCGCCCTCGGCTTCGTCGGCTGGTTCTTCGCCCGCTGGATGGCCGCCTACCAACTCGGCCACATCGACCACGTCCCCGACTGGTTCTTCGGCAGTGGCACCGTCGAGATCCTCGACTCCGAGGTGTCCCGCTCCTTCCCCGTCTCCGATGCCGGCCTCGGCGTGTTCGCCTACGCCGTCGAGGCGCTCATGGGGTTCATGGGCGGCACCGACCGCTGGCGCACCATGCCGTGGATGGTGACCTTCTTCGGGATCCTCGTCATCCCGCTCAGCGCCGTCAGCATCTTCCTCATCATCATGCAGCCCGTCGCCGTCGGCACCTGGAGCACCCCCGCCCTGATCACCGCCGCCGCCATGCTCGTGATGATCCCGCTCACCCTCGACGAGGTCGCCGCCATGGGCCAGTTCGTTCTCCGTCGCCGCCGCGAAGGCGCCCCGCTGTGGAGGACGTTCTGGAAGGGCGACACCATCGACGGCGGCGGCCCCGACGACCGCTCGCCCCACTACCCGACCACCATCGGGCGAGGGTCCGCCGCCGGGCTCTGGGGCATGACCGTGCCGTGGACGCTGGCCGCCAGCGTCGCCGTCGGCATCTTCTTCATGGCCATCCCCGATGTCCTCGGCCTGCGCAGCACCGCTGCCAGCAGCACCCACCTCGTCGGCTCGCTGGCGGTGTGCGTCGCGGTGATCGCCATGGCCGAGGTCGGCCGCGTCGTGCGCTACGCCAACATCGCCCTCGGTGCCTGGGCGATCGCCAGCACCTTCGTCCTCAGCGGCGGCACCACCGGCCTGACCCTCGCCACCCTGGTCGGCGGCGCCGCCCTCATCGCCCTCGCCTTGCCTCGCGGCCTCGTGCGCGAGCGCTACGGCACCGCCCAGCGCTTCACCCGCTGAGGGCCCCGCCAGCTGGGCTCGTGCCACGTGGCCCACGGCGGGTCGACGGCGACGCCGACCGCGAAGGCGGCGAACGCGCCGGCCGTGGCGGCGGTGCCCGCGGTGGTCGATCAGCGCCCACCACGCCGCCCGCGAAGCCCGTGGCCAGGCGATCGGCAGGGCCGTCGCCCAGCTCGGCACCAGCGTGCCGGTGCCGGTGGTCGCGGCCTCGAGCCCGACGGCGATGACGACGAGCACGAGCCTCGCGATGCCGAGCGCGACGGTGACGTGGACGCTCGTCACCGCCGACTGCGGGCCTCGACGCGGTCGACCGCGACGAGATAGCCGGCGAGGGTGGCGAGGAACGCGGCGTACCAGGTGAGGTTCCGGCCGGGCACGTAGTGGGAGGCGAGATGGCCGAGGAAGACGTCCATCCACCGCTGGTGCTCCACGCCGGCGATGAAGGCGAGGTCCGGGGCGGCGGCAAGGACGTGACCGACGAGGACCCATACCAGCGGGTACGGCGCCGGGCGCTGCCGCCACAACGCGAAGACGGTCATGGCCAGCAGCGCCGCCGCGGCCCCGACGAAGAAGTGGGTGAACCAGTGGAACCGGGCGTCGTGGCCTCGGTACGAGACGTACAGCGCCACCTCGCCGGCGACGAACAGCAGGCACCAGGCGCACAACCTGAGCTCCCGGCTCACCGGACAGCGTCCAGGATCGTCGCCACCTCGTCGAGGCGCCCGGCGAGACCCGGGTCGAGCGTCCGGTAGCGGATGCGGTCCTCGTCGTCTAGCGCCGCGTAGCCGACGGGGTAGCCGCCGCCGGCGGGTCGTCGTAGGCCGACCGCGGCGGCGACGTCGCCGTCGTCGGCGACCACCGCCGCCCCGCCGCACGGTTCCCCGGCGCGGTGGACGACGACGATGACGGCGTCGAGGTCGAGCGACGACGGCGCCAGGGCGTCGCACAGCGCGTCGAACTGCTGCTCGCGGACGAAGAAGGCGACGGCCGGTCGTGCGGCGACGGCCTCGGTGATGGTGGCCGGCGCGGCGGCGGGGAGCGGGCCCGCATCGAGGAAGCCGACCCGCTGGTGGGCCTGGTCCGGGTCGTCGAGCGGCCCCCGGCTCGCCTGTGCCACCCCGAGGAGCGCGCCAAGCATGACGGCGGTGCCGAGCCAGACGGCCGCCAGCCGGCGACGCCGGTCCGTCCTCAATGGAGCGCCCGCAGTCCGAACCAGGCGGCGGTGAGCGAGGCGAGGCCGAGGATGAAGGTCTGCACCTCTCGTCGCCGCCGGGCGGCGACGAGGGCGATGGTGTAGCCGATGGCGGCGATCGCGCCCTGGACGGCGACGGCGGCATCGGTGCGCGGCAGGAGCAGCTCCTTCACCGCGGCGATGACGTGACCGCGGCTCGGTCGACGGCGCTGGGCGCACGCCGGTGGCGCCAGCGCAGCAGCGTGACGGTCGCAAGCACGGTGACGACGAGCGCCGTCCACTGGCTGCCGGTGAGCCCGGTGCCGTGGGTCTCGTCGATGCGGAAGAAGTCCTCGACGAAGCGGGCGGTGCCGTAGAGGGCGCCGAAGACGAGAGGGAGGAACCCCGGGTACGGGATACCGCGACGGCGCCACGCGAGCAGCACCGCGAGGATCACGGCCGCGGCGGCGAGGTCGTAGAGGGCCGGTTGGTGGACGGCCTCGCCGATCGGCGCGACACACGGCGAGGCCGTGTCGGCGCCGGTGCAGAGGTAGCCGAGGGCGAAGTCGGTCGGCTTGCCGAGGTGGTCGGCAACCACGAGATCGCCGACGCGGCCGATGGCGATGCCGAGGGCGAGCCCGGGTGCGACGCCGTCGAGAGTCGCCCATAGCGGATGACCGGCCCGCAGCACGACGGGGAGCCCGAGGGCGATGCCACCGGCGATGCCGCCGAGCAGCGAGATGCCGCCGCCCCAGACGGCGAACCACTCCAGCGGGTTGTCGAAGTCGCCCAGGTGGTTCACGACATAGGCGACGCGGGCACCGACGACGGCGCCGATGCCGCCGCGCATGAGCGCCCGGTAGACGAGCTCGTCGGGGATGGCGAGGCGCCGGGTGGTGCCGAGCAGGAGGCGGGCGCCGGCGATGAACCCGATGGCGGTGCCGAGGCCGTGGGGGCTGACCGACAGCGGGCCGAGCTCGATGCGGACGACGGGGGTGTAGTCGAGGTAGGCGAGGAGGTTCACGGCGTGTCGTCCCGGTGGAGGAGCTCCCAGTCGGAGCCCCGGTCGGAGCGGTAGACGCCGGTGCGGCCGGCGTCGTCGTGGGCGGCGGCGAAGAGGCCGTCGTCGGTGGCGAGCAGCGCCTGCGGGGTGCCGGGGAGGCGACCGACGGCCTGCCAGCGGGAGCCGTCGGCGTGGTGGACGCCGCCGGCCGGGTCGACGCCCCACAGGCCGGCGTCGGCGTCCCACGCGAGGCCCACGAGCGGCGGGCCGTCGGTTCGCTGCCAGCTGCGGCCGCCGTCGGCCGACTCGACGAGCCCGTCGGGTGTGGCGCCGATGACGTGGTCGGCGTCGTCGGGGTCGACGGCGAAGCCGAACAGGTCGAGGGTGGATCGTGTCTCCCACGACTCGAGGTCGGCCGACACCATGAACCGGCCGGTGCCGGCGTCCCAGCCGTAGACCCGGTCGTGGGCGAAGGCGAGACCGTGGAAGTCGGCGTCGCCGAGCAGCGACATCGGCTGCCAGGTACGGCCGGCGTCGGCGGACTCGATCAACCCGAGCCGTCCGGGGAGGCCGTCCCGGCTGCTGGCGAGGTCGGGATGGCCCGAGCCGAGGAACCGGTCGGGACCGATGACGGTGAAGCCCATCGTGTCCTGGTAGCTGTCACCGACCCGCTCGGCGGGGCCGTCGGGCGCGATCCGGAACATGCCGTAGTGGGTCGCCACGAACAGCGCCCCGTCGGCGGGGTTGACGCCGAGACCGTGGACGTGGGCGACGCCGGGGTCCTCCACGGCGCCGGGGGCGTCGGCGGCCGGTTCGGTCGTGAGCGCCCAGACCACGACGGGCGTGGCGGCGACGGCGACGAGAGCGGCGAGGACCCATGCCTTTCGCCGGGTCCCGTCGGGTGCCGGCCGGCGGGTCCGGCGGGCGTTGTTCGCGGTGCTCATCGAGGTCTCCGGTCGTGGGTCGCGGGGCGGGTCGCGCCGAGGAGCTTCGGGACGGCGTCGATTCGTCGGGCGTTGGGGAGCGGCGACGGTGGCTGCGCGGTCATGGCGCTGCTCCGGTGAGGAGGTCGTCGATCGCGTCGGCGACGATGTCCGGGCGGTGGACGGCCAAGTGGTGGTCGCCGTCGTGCTCGGCCAGTTCGACGTCGTGGCCGGTGGCGGTGAGCTCGTCGGCGAGGCGGCGCACGTGGCCCAACGGCGCGGCGTCGTCGCCCGGCCGTGGAGCAGGCGCACCGGGCAGGAGGACCGGCCGAGGTCGTCGGCGACGCGGTGCTCGACCACGACGCGTTCGAGGGTCCGTGAGTACGACGGCCAGGTGTGGCGGGCGCCGTCGCTGGCGACCTGCTGGGGCAGGTCCCGCTGGACGCGAGGGGCGAGGATCACGGCGAGCGGTCGCAGCCGGCACATGGCGGTGCACAACCAGCGGGCCGCCGGCCGCCGATCGACCGTCAGGCGGGCGAGCAGGCCGAGGCTGCCGATGTCCCGCCTCGCCGTGTCGGTGTCGGGGTACGCCGGCAGGCCGACGAGCACGACGCCGGCGACGAGTCCCGGGTGGTCCGCGGCGAGCGCCGAGGCGAGAACGGCGCCGGCGGAGTGCCCGACGACGACGGCGGGACCGTCGAGCACGCCCACCAGCCCGGCCACGTGCGCGTCGACGTCGTAGTCGGCGTCGGCCGGCTTCGGCGACCGGCCGAAGCCGAGCAGGTCGACGGCGGTGGCGCGGAACGCCGGTTCGGTGTCCCGCAGCCGGTGCCAGTAGCGAGCCGATGCGCCGAGGCCGTGCACCAGCAGCACCGGGGGCCCGGCGCCCCACGACTCCACCGCCAGCGTCGCCGCCGGCCTCACGACGGGCGTCCCGACCGTCGCCGCCGGGGCGCGTCCGGGTGGCGTCGCGGCCCAGCCATGGCCCCGGGCGGGGGCCCCGATGCTTCGAGCACGTGCTTCCTCCAGGACAGGTGGGCGGACAGGCCGGCCCGACCGGACCGTGCCGGCCCGGTCAGTTGTCGGTCGGCACACCCGGACCCGGAGCATCGCGGGCGGCGCGCAGCTCCGTGACCTCGGCCCGGAGCCGGGCCAGCTCTCCGGTGTCGGCCTCGTCGGTGCGGCCGTCGCTGCGGCGCATCATGCGCAGGCACACGACGCTCATGGCTGCGCAGCCGACGAACGGCAGCACGGCGTACAGGATCGTCTCCACGATCGTCCTCCTCGTTGTTCGCTGACCTGTGTCCGGGCGCGCCGGGGCGCGCTCAGACCAGCCGAGGAGGTCGTTCGAGCCGGACGGCGAGCAGCAACGGGCGCCGGGCGTCGTGGCGGAGGGCGAACGAGGTCCACCCCACGGCGACGACGAGGGCGAGCGTCGAGGCCAGAACCGCGACCGCACACGACGTCGGGGTCGAGGCCAGGCCGCAGTCGTGGCCCGCCGATCCCATCCCCGGCATGAGCACGGGGATGCCGATGGCGACCAGGAGCACGACCAGGGCGACGACAGCGCCTTCTTCCAGGACATCGCGAGCCCGACCCTACCGACCGGTGCCCGCACGCGGGACGTGACGACGGCGCCCGAAACGGTACAGGCGGAGGCTGTTGCCGACCACCGAGACCGACGAGAACGCCATGGCGGCGCCGGCGAGGATCGGGTTGAGCAGCCCGACGGCGGCGGCCGGGATGAGCAGCACGTTGTAGCCGAACGCCCAGGCGAGGTTCTGCAGGATCGTGCGGAACGTGCGCCGGGACAGCGCGATCGACGTGGCGACGCCGTCGAGGTCACCCGACAGGAGCGTGATGTCAGAGGACTCGATGGCGACGTCGGTGCCGGTGCCGATGGCGATCCCGAGATCGGCCTGCACC
Organism: Acidimicrobiia bacterium; assembly: GCA_052387955.1. Lineage (GTDB taxonomy): Bacteria > Actinomycetota > Acidimicrobiia > Acidimicrobiales > JACDCH01 > JBQTIQ01. Next base: position 10,880 of record JBQTIQ010000093.1, read on the forward strand.
AGGGCCGGCGCGTCGTTGATGCCGTCGCCGACCATGGCAACGACCCGGCCCTCGTCCTGGAGGCGGCGGACCTCGTCGGCCTTGTCGGCGGGCAGCACCTCGGCCAGGACGCGGGTGATGCCGACTTGCTCGGCGATCCAACCGGCGGTGCGGGCGTTGTCGCCGGTGATCATGGCGACCTCGACATCCATCGACCGCAGCCGGGCGACCGCGTCGCGGGCGTCGTCGCGCACCGTGTCGGCCACGGCGAGGACACCGCGGACCCGGCCGTCCCACCCGCAGAGCACCGCGGTCTTGCCCTCCCGCTCGAGGCGCTCGGCGGCGGCGTCGAGGTCGGCGCAGCCCATCAACCCCCGCTCGTGCATGAGCTTGCGCCGCCCCACGGCGACGACGGTGCCGTCGATCGTCGCCTGCACCCCATGGCCGGTCACCGCCTCGAAGGAGTCGACGCTCGGCAACGCGCCGGCGTCGCGGCCTGCGGTGGCGATCGCCTGGCCGACCGGGTGCTCCGAGGACGACTCCGTGGCCGCGGCCCGCCCGAGCACGACGGCGCGGTCCTCGCCCTCGGCGACGGCCACGTCGGTGAGGGCCATCTCGCCCCTGGTCAGGGTGCCCGTCTTGTCGAACACGACCATGTCGATGCGCTTGGAGCGCTCGAGGACGTCGCCCCCCTTGATGAGCACGCCCATCGACGCACCCCGGCCGGTGCCGACCATGATCGCCGTCGGCGTCGCCAGCCCGAGCGCGCAAGGGCACGCGATGATGAGCACCGCCACGGCGGCCACGAGCCCGTCGGCGGTGTCCCCGTCGAGCAGCCACCAGCCGAGGAACGTCACCGCGGCGACCGCGAGCACGATCGGGACGAACACCGCCGAGATCCGGTCGGCCAGGCGCTGGACTGGGGCCTTGGTGCCCTGCGCCTCGTGCACGAGGCGCACGATCTGGGACAGCGCGGTGTCGGCGCCGACCTTCGTGGCCCGCACGAGCAGCGTCCCGTTGGTGTTCACCGTGGCGCCGGTGACGGTGTCGCCGGGCTGCTTCTCCACCGGCTCCGACTCGCCCGTCAGCATCGACTCGTCGACCGCCGAAGCCCCCTCGAGCACCTCGCCGTCGACAGGAACCTTCTCGCCTGGACGGATCCGCAGCACGTCGCCGGCGCGCACCTGCTCGACGGGCACCATCCGCTCCTCGCCGTCGACCACGACGCGGGCCTCCTTGGCGCCGAGCTCGAGCAGCGCCCGGATGGCCGTCGACGCCCGCCCCTTCGCCCTGGCCTCAAAGTACCGGCCGAGCAGCAGGAAGGCGATGATCAGCGCCGAGGTGTCGAGGTAGTGCTCGGCGTGGCGGTGGCCGAGCACGATCTGGTACGTCGAGAACGTGAACGCCGCCAACGTGCCGATGGCGATGAGGGTGTCCATGTTCGCCTGCCGGGCCCGAGCCCGGACCGCGGCCTGGTGCAGGAACGGCCAGCCCGCCCAGAACTGCACCGGCGTCGCCAGCACCAGCGCCGCCCACCGGGCCCACGGGTCGTCCATGAACCCCATCGACAGCACGAGCACGGCGACGCCGAGCGGCCAGGCGACGAGGACCCGGCGCAGCCACATCGACTGGAGCGCCTGCTCGGCGGCGCCGGCCTCCTGCTCGCTCCCGGGCTCGACCGGCGCCAGGCCGTAGCCGACCTTCCCGACGGCGGCGACGAGGGAGTCGGGATCGACGCCGTCGGGGTCGACCGTCACCGTCGCCCGCTCGGCGGCGAAGTTGACCGCCGCCCCGGCGACCCCGTCCTGGCCGGCCAGGGTGCGCTCCACCCGCGCCGCGCACGACGCGCACGTCATCCCGGTGACGTCGAACTCCCACTCGCGCAGGCCTGTGCCGGTGCCTCGATCGGCCACCTCGGTCAAGACGCCGCCTCCGGCTCGACGAGGGCGAGCTCCGGGCCCGGCGCGGTGGCGAGCCGGTCGTAGCGCAGGGCCTCCATCAGCTCACCGACGATCTCGTCGACCCTGCCCTCCTGCATGGCCCGGGCCACGCACGTCTCCAGGTGGTTCTGCAGCACGATCCTCGACGCCCGCTCGATCGAGCCCTGCACCGCCGACAGCTGCTTCATCACCTCCGGGCAGTACGCGTCGTCCTCCACCATCCGGATCACGGCGTCCATGTGCCCCCGGGCGGTCTTCAGCCGGTTCAGCACGGCACGGCGATGCTCGTTCTTCACGACGTCGACCCTACCCACCCCGGGTGGGGTTGGCTACCGGGGATCGGCGAGGTTCTCGCACTCTCCCGTCGAGCTCCGGCGGCCCCCGCGAGAACCTGCGGAACCTGCGGGAATCTGCGGGAATCTGCGAGAAGGACACCGCGCTACGAACTGGCAACGGGCAACCCCTTTCCACGCCGACCACGCAGCGTGACCGGGTGTGCGGCGCCTTCATCCCGCGACGATCCCGCGAGGATCCCGCGGACGCCGCGTGACGGCCCGTGTCGCCTCCTGACGCATCGTGCCCCTGACCTGCACGAACGCCGACTCGACAGCACGGGACCGGACGAGCCAGCACGGCCGATTCCATCTGAAAAGCGGAAGGTCACCGGATCGACGCCGGTCCCGACCACCAGGTAGCCCATCAGGCCGGCAGCGCTATCGGTCGGCGGCCCGCGGTTTGTTTCGGCCGCGGAACACGGCTCGAGCGACCTACCCGCGAACGGCTTGCGACTTGCACGCCGGTGAGCCCCGCGAGCCCGCAGGCCCTTGAGAAAGACGGTCCAGAATGGGCTGTCTTTGCTGTCGCCGACGTCGACGTCCAGCACCTCCCGGTCACCGGTGCTGGTCATCTATCTGCTGGGGCTCGTGGGCGTACGCATCCAGCACCCGGGCGAGCTCGCGTGGTCTGGAGTACGGCAAGGTATGGGGAGCTCCCGAAAGTACAACCAAGCGGGCGCCCGGCAGCAAGGCCGCCACCTGCTCGGTCCACGACTTATTGCCAATCGGGTCCAGCTCGCCGCGCACGACGAGCACCGGCAGGGTTATCCCTGGCAGCTTGTCCTCCATGCGGTCACGCAACGCGCTACGGATCACACGAATGGGCCGCACGACACCTAGATCGAGAGCCTCGCGAGCCAACAGCCGGTTCAACGAACGCGGCTCACGAATCGCGTTCCGCAACCATCGTCCGTACTGCTGCCGGATGGTACGCGCCTCGGGATCGAACGTTGGAGCAACCAGAACGAGCCGCTCGACGAGATTCGGATAGCGGTCGGCCAAGTCGACCGCCACTTGCGTCCCCACGGAGTGTCCGACCACAAGGGCCGAGTCCAATCCGGATGCCGTCATACACGTGGCCAAGGCATCGGTCAAACCGGAGATGGTCAATGCCGACTTGGAGGTCGGGCTGCTGCCGAACCCCGGGAGATCAGGTACGAACAACCGGTGACGTCTAACGAGCAGCTGCGCCGTGGGGATGAAGTACCTGCTCGAAATCATCCCGTGGACCAGAACCATGGGAGCCCCATCAGCAGGCGGCGACCCCGAAACCCGGACGTGGAACCGCCGACTGCCTGCCTGGGCCCAAGTGCTGATCAGCCCATCGGGATTCGCAGTCGGGCGCTCACGCCATTTACGAATCGAGTGGGACATAACCCGTGGCCATGGTCATCGAGTTCGGGACGTTCACCGATGGGGCCTACCCTCCGGTTCGGCCGGCCAGCCCGAGGCATGGCGTCGGTGGCCGGCTGTCTCGGGCCGGGCCGGGCAACTACTGGGGCCTACGGGTTGGAGGTCGGCCAGGACGACCAGGAGCCCATGTCGATTCGGGCGTCCCGGCGTCAACGTCGATCACGAAGGCTCAGCTGACCACCGTCACCGGGTCGCCGAGGCTGATGGTGCCACCGGTGACGACATCGGCGTAGACACCGAGACAGGGATAGGGGGTCGCGGTCGCGAACACGTCGACCGAGTTGTGCTCGCTGATGGCGCGCAGCACGTCCCGATCGGCCGGGAGGTCTTCCTGCGCCAGGGTCGTCATCACGCAGCGCGGCACCGTGTAGCTGGCCCTCAACCGCACGTCCCCGACCATCAAGGTGTGACCCTGCCACGACGTCTCTTCGAACACGACCCCCTCAGGGGTGTCGACGACGATGTTGGGCCGGAACCGATGAGGGTCGAACCGGCTTCCCGGTGCGAAGCGGGACAGGCGGCGGGTCGAACCGGTCGTCACCAGGTGTACCGCACTCGAGTTGAAGAAGTTGCCGTGCTCGCTCATGAAGGTGCCGCCGTCTATCAGCTCGACGTCGTCATCTGTCCTCGACGGCGCCCCGAAGTAGGGCCCGGCGCCATCCTTCAGGTCCCTTTCCCAGGCTTCGTCAAACATCGCGCCCGGCGAGGGGCTCGACGCCACGGACACCGGACGACCGAAGAACTCGCTCAGCCGGTCGCACAGGCCAGGGTCCTCGACACCGATGGCCCCGCCGTCGGGGAACGTCACGAACACGTCTCCGTTCGACCCGGTGGTGGCGGCCAGCTCGAACATCCGACCCCAACGTGCTGGCCGCTTCACGCTCACCACTTTGGAGGTCTCGTCGTCGATCAAGGCGTACCGTCGGTCGCCTACAACCCTGCGGCCGACGACGGTGGCAACGTCGAGCGCCTCCCCCAGCATCGACTTGACCGGGTACCGGCGCAGCGAAGACACCGACCCAACCGACCCGATTACCGTCTCGGTCACGCCCCGATGCTACAGGTCCCTCCCCTGTCAACGTCCCCGACGGGCAGCGCGGAACTGCACTAGCCCATAGACCGCGACCGCCGGTGAACCGACGGAGAGCAACGACGCACTGGCCATGAACCCGGTCCTACGCCGGCAGCTGGCTCGGCTCAGGGATGCCGTCGAGGAAGGTGACGTGGTTGGTGCGGACGGCCGGGATGGTCTCGCCCGGAAGGACCGAGCCGACGAGGTTGAGCGGGTCGGTGGCGTTGACGACGACCCGCTCGCCCGTCCTGGGCAGCTTGCGGGTACGAGCGAGCTGCTCGACGGCCTCCGGCAGGGCGTACTGCTCACCGGAGAAACCGGCCACGAAGCGGCCGCCGCGCACCAGCCCTCGGTCTTCGAGGCGTCGCAGCGCCCATTGGACCTCTCGCCAGGCCAGCCGGGTGGAGTCCCGCACGGCGAGGTCCCGGAAGACGACGCCCCAGCGGCTGAGAAGCTGTTCGGCCACGGCTTCGGCCAGTTCGTCGGAGTCGGCAACGGGGCCCGGTGCGGGCACCAGGGACCAGCGCCCCGCCGGCGCGCCGGCCGCCACGCGGTAACGCCCGATCCGGGACATGCGCTGAGGGTGGGCCGGTGGTCGGCGCGTACTCACCCGAGCCCGTATGGCGGCGAACCCGTCGGACATGACCAGTCCCCGGGCGATGCCGTCCCACAAGCCCGCTTCGACATCGTCGGGGAGCCGTCGGGTGGCGGTGACGAGGTCGGTGGCGAAGCAGGCGCCACGGTCGCCCAGCACCTCGAGCACCTCGGCGGTGGCGCCGACCGTCGGCCGGCCAGGGTCGCCTCCGGGCCGGGCGGCAGCCAGGAGCCAGGGCAGATCGGCCCGGAACACCACCGAGATCGGCGTGGCTTTCGAGGGCCCGACGGGCGTAGCCGGGCCTTCCTGGGTACGGGGGGTGAGCCGTAGCCAGGCGACGTCACCGTTGTGGCACAACCGGTCCAACCAACCGGGCTGGTAGTGCCGAAGCCGGCGGGCGAACAGCTCCGGCTCCCACGCCACCGCGGCGGCCTCTGAACCCTGCAACTGGCCGATCACCGCCACCAGGCCGTCCTCACCGCTGAGTTGGGTGCCGACCGCGACGTGGTGCCAGCGCAGCAGGAACCGCATCAGGTCCTGGGCCGTGGCCGGCTCCACGCGGTCGCGGCGCGACCGGCGCGAGTAGGCGTGCATCCGGGCCAGGAGCCGTCGGGCCACCCATTCCGGGCCGCTCGCCCCGTCCGAGTAGCGGCCCTGGAGCGCGAACCCGGTGTGCTCGAGGGCGGCGAGCCCCGAAGCGACCCGGCCCGGGGGCAGCGTCGTCGCCGCCGCCACCTCCTCGATGGTGGTGATCCCGGACAGCTCGAGGTGGCCGCGCACGGCGCGGCTGACCGCCTCGTCGTCACCGGCAAGCGCCCGCCGGGCGTCCTCGGAGGTTTCGGCGGCGCACCACAGCTCGACCCCGTGGTGACTGATTCGCAGGGCCCGGCCCCGTTCGGACAATTGGTGCCACAAGGCCCGCCAGTCATCTCGGGGCCGGAGCATGACCACCGATGACAACAGGTCGTGGAGGTCATCGGCGGTGCCGGGGGCGGGGACGATCTCGGCGTGCACCCGTTCGACCGCAGTTGGGTCGAGGGCACCGATCGAGGCAAGGTCGACGGCGAGCCCTCGTCGCAGCCGTACCGCATTGGTACGCCGGTTCTGCAGTTCCTCGTCGTCGAGGAAGGCGTACGGGCGGGCCGTGACGATCTCGTGGGCCAGGACCGACGCTTCGGTGGTCTCGGCGCAGTGGACCCGGACCTCGCCGCTCTCGATACTGCGCAGCAGCGATTCGAGCCCGTCGACGTCGAGGGCCTCGTGGAGGGTGTCGTCGATCGTCTGGCGCACCAGGACGTGGTCGGGGATCTCGATCGGCCCGGTGAGGTTGTCCTGGCAGGCCGCCGCCTGGGGGAACACGGCCGCCAGCAGGTCGTCTGATTCCATGCGCTGGATGGGCGCCGGGTTGCGCTTGCCGTTCCGGGACCGCAGCACCATCAACGCCCGGTTGAGGTTCCAGCGCCAGCGCGCTTGGAACATGGGCGACACCACGACGGCGTGCTCGAGCGTGTCGCGCACCGTCCGGCTGGGCACGTAACGGGTAACCCCCTCGAGGGGGAAGCTGTGCTGGAGGCCCAGGGACAGCACGATGGCGTCGTCGCTGGCCGCAGCCTGCAACTCGAAGTTGAAGGTGCGGCAGAACTTCTTGCGCAACGCCAAGCCCAGGCCCCGGTTGATGCGGGCGCCGTAGGGACAGTGCACGACCAGCTGCATCCCGCCGGTGTCGTCGAAGAACCGCTCCAGCACCAGGTGCTCCTGGGTCGGCATGGCCCCGAGGGCGGCGCGACCGACCGCCAGGTAGTCGACGACCATGCCGGCGGCGACCGCGTCGATGCCCGCTGCTTCCACGAGCCAGCGGCGTGCGCGATCGGGGTCACCGGCGGCGAGGATCTCGTCGACCCGGTGCCGCAGGGCCGATACCTCCTGGGACAGCTCGGCCGTGCGGGCCGGGGCCTCGCCCAACCAGAACGGGACCGTCGGCGGCTTGTCGCCCGCATCGCGGACCCGTACGACGCCGGACTCCACCTTGCGGATCTGCCACGAGTGGGTACCCAGCAGGAAGATGTCGCCCGCCATCGACTCGACGGCCCAGTCCTCGTTGACGGTGCCGATGAAGATGTCATCGGGTTCGGCCAGGACCCGGTAGTCGCCGGTCTCGGGGATCGCGCCTCCGGAGGTGACCGCGGCGAGCCGGGCGCTCTTGCGGGCCCGTAGCTCACCGTTCAGGGCGTCATGGTGCAGATAGGCGCCACGGCGGCCCCGGCCCGTCTCGATCCCCTCGGAGACGAGCGCGAGGACCTCGTCGAACTGGGAACGGTCCAGGTCTCGGTAGGGACCGGCGCGGCGCACGAGGTCGAACAGCTCGTCGCTCGACCACTCCTCGGCGGTCACCTCGGCCACCACCTGCTGGGCCAGGATGTCGAGGGGGAGCCGGGCCAACTCGACGATGTCGAGCCGACCGGCCCGGACCGCCAGGAGCAGGGCGGCGCACTCCACCAACTCGTCGCGTGTGAGAGGGAACAGCCGGCCCTTCGGGATGCCGGTGCGGCTGTGGTTGGAACGCCCGACCCTCTGCAGGAAGGTGGCGATGCTACGGGGTGAGCCGATCTGGCAGACCAGCTCGACCGGGCCGATGTCGATGCCCAGCTCCAGCGAAGCGGTGGCCACCAACGCCTTGAGGTCGCCGGCCCGCAGCCGGGTCTCGACCCGGTGGCGGCGTTCCTTGGACAGGCTGCCGTGATGGGCGGCCACGACGTCGTCGCCGAGCCGTTCGCCCAACAGGTGCGCCATCCGTTCGGCCAACCGACGGGTGTTGACGAACACCAGCGTGGTGCGGTGCTGGCCGACCAGCGCCGCGATGCGCTCGATCACGTCACCCATCTGCTCGGCTGACGCCACCGCCTCGAGCTCACCCTCGGGCAGCTCGAGGCCGACGTCGAGTTCGCGACGGTGGCCGACATCGACCACCGCCGGCGGTACCCGTTCGCCGACGAGGAGCCGGCCGACGGTCTCGATCGGGCGCTGGGTAGCCGAGAGGCCGATACGCACGGGCCGGCGTTCGCACAACGCCTCCAGGCGCTCCAGGGTCAAGGCCAGGTGCGAGCCCCGCTTGTCGCGGGCTACGGCGTGGATCTCGTCCACGATCACGGTCTCGACGGTGCGCAGCATGTTGCGGCCCCGCTCGCTCGTGACCAGCAGGTACAGCGACTCGGGAGTGGTCACCACGAAACTGGGGGGCCGGCGCACCATCCGGGAGCGTTCCGAACTCGACGTGTCACCGGTGCGGACCCCCACCCGGACCGGCGCCGGAACCTGGCCCAGCTCGGCGGCCACCGCGGCGATCTCGGCCAGCGGACGCTGCAGGTTCTCGGCGATGTCCACGGCCAGGGCCTTCAACGGTGAGACGTAGACCACCCTGGTGACGTCGCCGACTGCGTCCCCGGCGGCATGGGCGCGGTAGAGGGCATCGATCGCGACCAGGAAGCCCGCCAGCGTCTTGCCCGACCCGGTCGGCGCCGCGATCAAGGTGTCCACACCGGACGCGATCAACGGCCAGCCCTGGGCCTGGGCCTCGGTCGGGCCCAGAGGGAAACGACGCCGGAACCAGGCCGTCACCGCCGGGTGGAACCCTTCCAGGACGTCCGTGGTCCCCGGCTCCAACGCCACCTGCAACATCACGGTGATCGTACGCAGACCCTGTGACATTGGTGCCAGCGTCGTGCTCCCACCGCTATGACCTGGTGCCCCGGACCCCTCGTGCCCGGACCGGACGGCGGTCCGGCGGCGCGGTCTCAGCCGGCGAACAGCCGACGGAGCCGGGCGTCGCGGTCCTTGTAGGCCTTGCGGGCGGCGAGGGCACCGTCGAGGTCGACGGCCACGAACTTCGTCCTCGTGTTCGGGGACGACTGGCCGACGATGTCGAGGTCGGGGCTTATGACGGTCCCGATCATGAAGTAGCCGCCGCCCGACACCGCGTCGCGGTGCAGGATGATCGGTTCGACGCCGCCCGGCACCTGGATCGAACCGATCGGGTAGGGCGCGTCGACGATGTTGGAGGGGTCGCTACCGGCGCCGAAGGGCTGCTCGCGCTCGCTGACCTCGAGCTCGGCACCCCGGTAACGGAAGCCGACCCGGTCGGCGACCGGCGTGAGCGTCCACATGGTGTCGAGGAACGTGCCGCGGCCGAGCTCGGTGAGGCGATGGTCGTAGAGCCCCATCACCACCCGGACCTCGACCTCGCTCGACATCGGGGCACGCAGGGCGTCGGGCACCGTCCTCCCCGGCGTTGCGACCCCGGCCGTCGCTCCCACCGTCAGCCGGTCGCCTTCACGCAGGGGGCGCCCATCGAGGCCGCCCATGCTGCCGAGCCCGTAGGTCGAGCGGCTCCCGAGCACCTCGGGGACGTCGACCCCGCCGCTGACCGCGACGTAGACCCGGGCGCACCATCTGGAAGAGGAACGGCAGCCCGGCACCGACAGCTGGCTGCACAGCGGCGCCGACGTACCCCCGTTCTACGACTCCTTGTTGGCCAAGGTCGTGGTGTGGGGCCACGACCGTCCCAGCGGACCCACGGGCCTGCCGGCAGCCAGACGTGCTCGGCCCGGCCCGGGCTCGGCATGAACCCGGCGTCGGGGTCCTCGGCGCACACCCGCAGCTCGATGGCCGTGCCCCGTGGCTCGACGTCCGCCTGCCCGAACGACAACCCCTCTCCCGACGCGATGCGCAACTGTTCGGTGACCAGGTCCAGGCCGCACACCGCCTCGGTGGTGGCGTGCTCGACCTGGATCCGGGTGTTCATCTCGATGAAGAAGAAGTCCTCGGTGTCGTCGTCGACCAGGAACTCGACCGTCCCCGCGTTGTGGTACCCGACCGACTCGGCCAGCCGGGTCGCGGCGGCCGTCATCGCCGACCGGGCCGCCTCGCTCAGGCGGGGCGAGCGGGCCTCCTCGATCACCTTCTGGCGCCGCCGTTGGAGCGAGCACTCCCGTTCGTGCAGGTGCACGGTCCGGTCTCGGTCGCCGATGACCTGGACCTCGACATGGCGGGCGCAGGCGACGAACCGTTCGACGTAGAGGCGAGCGTCGCCGAAGGCGGAGCCGGCCTCGCCCGACGCCACCGGGAACTGGGCCCGGAGCTCGGCCTCGTCGTGCACGACCCTGATCCCCCGCCCGCCGCCACCGGCGGCCGCTTTGAGCATGACGGGGTAACCGACCGCATCGGCCGCCGCGGCCGCCCCGTCCGCGTCGGCAACGGGGCCGGGACTGCCGGGAACGGTCGGTACTCCCGCCTCCACCGCGGCGTGGCGGGCGGCGGCCTTGTCGCCCATGCGGGCGATCACGTCGGGGTCAGGGCCGACGAAGGTGAGCCCGGCGTCGCCGCAGGCCTGGGCAAAGTCGGCCCGCTCGGCGAGGAAGCCGTAGCCGGGGTGCACGGCGTCAGCGCCGGCGTCGGCGGCGGCGGCGAGGATGGCGTCGACGACGAGATAGCTCTTGGATGCCGGCGGCTTGCCGATCTCGATCGCACTGTCGGCCATCCGGACGTGGGCGGCGCCGGCGTCGGCCGTGCTGTGGACGGCGACGGTCTCGATGCCCAGATCGCGCGCCGCCCTGATCACCCGGACGGCGATCTCCCCCCGGTTGGCAACGAGCAGGCGCTTCATCGGCGCCCCGGTCCCGTCACGTCCCGTCCTCGATCAGCGCCACCGCCTGGCCCGGGCTCACCACGTCCTCGTCCTCTACGAGGAACCCGACCAGGGTCCCGTCGGTGCCAGCCGGGACCGGGTTGAAGTTCTTCATCACCTCGATCAGGCAGATGGTGTCCCCGGCCCTGACCTGCGACCCTTCCTCGGCGAACGGGGGGCTGGCCGGGTCGGGCCGGCGGTAGAAGGTGCCAGGGATGGGGGCGAACACCTCGACGCGAGCCATTGGACCGTTCTCCTTGATCATGACCAGACGCCCGGGCTACGTCGCCGCACCGCCGGGTTGGTGACGCCTAGACCGGGGCCAGGTAGGGCTGGAGCGCCTCGTGCACCGCGGTCGCCAGCTCGACCGCCCCGGGGGTGTCGGAGTGGACGCACACGCAGTCGGCCCGCATCGGGATGTCGGAGCCGTCGATGGCGGTGGCCTTGCCTTCTTCGATGGCCCGGACGGCCCGGACGGCCGCTTCGTGGGGGTCGTAGGCGACATGCTCCCGGGTGATGATCAGCGAGCCCGTCGTTGCGGTAGTCGAGGTCGGTGTAGTACTCGGCCAGGAACCCGCCCGGCCGTGACGCCCATACCCGTTCGTGACAGGTGTTGGCCATGCCCATGAGGGGCACACCGAACACGTCGGCGGCGACACCTATGGCCTCGGCCACGGTCTCGTCCCGCGACGCCACCCCGTACAGGGCACCGTGGGGCTTGATGTGGTTGAGCGGCATCCCCTCGGCTTCGAGGAAGCCTTTCAGGGCGCCGACCTGGTAGATGATCAGCGCGGTCAACTCGTCGGCCCCCATCCTCATCTCGCGCCGGCCGAAACTCTGGTGGTCGGGATAGGAGGGGTGGGCCCCGACCTTCACCCCGTGCGCCTTGGCCAGCGCCACCGTGTGTGCCATCACCTGCGGGTCCGACGCATGGAACCCGCAGGCCACGTTGGCCAGCGTGATGAACGGCATGATGCCCTCGTCGTCGCCGCAGCGGTAGATGCTGTAGGCCTCGCCCATATCGCAGTTGATGGCGACCATGACGCGCCCCCTCAGTTGCCGTCGGCGGACCTGATCGGGCCTTCACCGCCGGGGTAGCAGAACGAGATGGCGGGCGAATAGAAGCCGAACGTGACGGTGAGCGGGTCGGCGGGGCGGAACTGGTACGACGAATGGTTCGGCTCGAGGAACTCGAAAGCAGACACTTCGAACCCGTCGGCGAGGTTGGCGACGTAGGGGTACCGGCCGCTGGTGAACCCGTCACCAATCTTCGTGATGTAGCGCAGTTGCCCGGTGGCCCGGCTCGTGGTGCTGGCATCGACGGTGGCCGTGGTGCGGATCACGGGTGTGCCGTCGACGTACGTGGTGGCGGTCAACGTCTGGTCTTCGAGCTCGAGCGACGTGTGCCCGCTGCTCGCCGGGACGCCGTGGGCGGCGGCGTAGCGGCGCATCGGCTCGGAACTGTTCATGTAGTGCGTCCAGAACCGGCCGGGGGTGTCAGCGTCGGCATCGAGGCCCTGGAGGTCGACGCCGAGGTAGGTCAGCGAGTAGGCCCCGAACCCGTCTGGGTCCTTGGTGTTGGACGTCTGGACCGGGTCGTCGACCACGTACTGGTTGATGTACACGGCCCGGTCGTCTCTCGGCGTCAGGCCGTCGGGCACCAGCTTGGCCACGGCATCACCGTCCTCCGGCAGCCAGACGAGGTACAGCATCCGTGCGTCGACGATGAGCTGCGGAGGATGAAGCGAGGTTCCCACGATCTCTCCCTTCGACTGTTCCTACTTGAATACATCGTATACGGAACCCGATGCAAGGGACTGGTGGCGAGCCTCGGGCACGCCCGTCCGATCAGTCCGACAAGTGGTGCGAGCGCAGGCCGTCGTACAGGTGAGCGGCCATCGCCCGCTCCGCGGCCACCGGGTCGTTGGCCTTGAGCGCCTTGACGATCGGCGCGTGCTTGCGGCGGACGGCGGCCGCGCTGTCGTCGGTACGGAAACAATCGGCGTAGATCTGATGCGCCCGGCCCCGGCTCCACAGCCCGTCGAACAGCTCGAGCAGGATGGCGTTGCCGGCGGCCTCGACCACGGCACGGTGCACCTCGCGATTGGCGAGGTACGAGCCCATGACCGTGTCGAGGTCGTGCTCGACAGCCCGGTCGATGGCGGCCCGCACCAGCCCGGCGGCCTCGGTGCCGTTGGCTGCAGCAAGGCGGACGGCATAACCCTCGATCGCCGCCCGGGCTTCATAGGTCTCGCGGATCTCCTTGGCGTCGAGGTCGCGCACCATGAAACCACGACGTCCCGCCGAGGAGACCAGACCTTCCTGCTCGAGGCGCTTCAGGGCATCTCGCACCGGCGTACGACTGATCTGGAGGTGCTCGGCGAGCGTGTCCATCACCAGCCGCGAACCGGGCGCGAGCGACCCGGTGAGCATGGCATCGGTGATCCGCTGGTAAGCCTCGTCGGCCAAGCTTCGGCGCCCGGTCCCGATCGGTTCCATCAGCACGGGGATCCTCCTGCCCCTGCACGAGGAGCCGGTCGCGCCCTGCCTGGGGTTCGAACGCACGATACACGGTGCTCCGAATCCGGCTTTGCCCCTGCGCCGGTGGGGCCTGTCGTCGAGCGGCTCGTACCCGTAGGCTCGCGGTCATGGCCCGCAGCGCCAACGATCTGTCGACGGCCGATGGCCGGCGGGTCGTGCGGGCAACGTCCGGGTTCTTCCGCGACCTCTCCCGGCAGCTCGCCCGGCAACGCCCGCCTCACGGCCGCCCTCCTGGGAGTGACTTTCGCGTCTTCGAGCTGGTCCGGGTCGTCGAACGTTTCGCCACCGGGTTCGACGACCTCCCCGAGCTGATACCGGGCCGGCACGACTACCGGGCCCTCAGAGGGACCGGGACCATCGTGCCCCGGTTCGTGGTGGTCGGCCAGCTCTCCGGCGACGGTTCGGTCGAGCTCGTCGAGTTCTCGGCCGACGACGAGCACCAGTAGACCGAGCCGACGTCACGGGCCCGTCCCCACCGGGGGTTCGAGCACGACCCGGACACCGAGGAGCCGGACCGGTCGGCTCAGCTCGAAACGGTCGAGGACGACAAGGGCGGCTCGAGCCACCTCGGCCGGATCTGTGGTCGGCTCGGGGAGCTTGGAGATCTTGGTGCGGGTGAAGAAGGTGGCGGTGCGGACCTTTACCGCGGCGTGGGTGACTCGCCGCCCCTCGGCAACCACCGACTCGGTCACCGCGGTTGCCAGCCGGGCGATCTGCTGGTCCATGTCCGCCCTGCGGGTCAGGTCCCGTTCGAACGTCACCTCCCGGCTCCGCGACCGGGGAACGTGGGGTTCGTCCACCACCGGCGAATCGCCGCCCCCCAGGCCGAGGAGCTTCAGGTACGGCCCGGTCGTCGGGCCGAACCGGCGTGCCAGCTCGTGATGGTCGGCCGCGGCCAGCTCTGCGACCGTACCGATGCCGCATTCACCCAGTCGGCGCGCCGTACGCTCACCGATACCCGAGATCGCGGTGACCGGCCTCTCACCCATGATCTCGATCCAGCTGCGCCGGGTGAGCCGGGCGATGCCGCCCGGCTTGGCAAAGCCCGTCGCCGTCTTGGCCTGCAGCTTCGTCTCGCCGATCCCCACCGCGCACCTCAGCCCGGTCTCGGCCAGCACCCCGGCCTGAAGGGCACGGGCCAACGACTCGGGTTCCGCGGTGCGCGCCCCCACAACCGCCTCGTCCCAGCCCCACTCCTCGACCACCACCGGGAAGGACCGCAGCGCGGCCATCACCCCGGCCGACGCCGCTTCGTAGGCGGGACGGTCCGAGGGCAGGAACACCGCGTCGGGGCACCGGCGCGCCGCCTGGCGCAGCGGCATCCCTGACCTGACCCCGAATGCCCTGGCCTCGTACGACGCCGTCGCCACCACTTGTCGCGGCCGAGCGGGGTCACCGTCCCCTCCGACCACTACCGGCCTTCCCGCCAGTTCGGGCCGCCGCAACACTTCCACCGCGGCCAGGAACTGGTCGAGGTCGACGTGCAGGACCCAGTCCTGCACCGCTCCCGCGCCCGCGGTCTCGGCATCCGGTCTGCTCATACGATCGTCGCCACCGTTGCCTCCACCGTGGCGCTGCGGGACGAGGTCACCGCCTCGGCCTGACCGGAGGGATGCTCAGGTGAAGGGCGGGGCGAAGGACCGCACGCCGAACGAAGCGCCCTGCGGGCCGGTGTCGTAGCTCTCTCGGATGGGCATGGCTCAATCGTCGCGCGTTGGCGGCGGCGGCTACCGGTGGCGTCCGTCCCCGCCGGGGCCCGAGGCGCCCCTCCTGGAGGCGTCGACCCCGGGACGGCCGCGACGACGGTGGCGATGATCGTCGCCGGGCCCGCGGGCCAGGGTGTCGTCGTCGGGCCCTGGGCGCGTGGCGGCTTCGGCGGCCAGGCGCTCGGCAACGGGCAGAAAGAAGCCGACGCCCACGTCGTCGCACCGATCGGGGCGGACCGCGCCCAAGGCCCGGAGGTGGGCCAGCACCGCCGGCACCAGCGTGTTGTCGTGCCCCCGTGGGCAACGGGAGTGGCAGAAGATGTCGTGCGGCGGTGGGGCCACGACGTCGGCCGGCAGCCAGCAGGTGGGGCACGGAACGAGCTCGTCGTGGCCCATCGCGCCCTCGCCGGGACGTCGGCCGGGCATCATTCGGGCACCTCGGTGACGGGGTCCCCGTCGAGCGCGGCGACGAGCTTGGGGACGACGGCCTCGATGCCGAACGGGATGCTGAGCACCGTGCTCCAGACCAGCGCACCGGACTCGACCTTGTCGGTGAGGTACACCGAGCGCCCCTCACGGGCCATGTCGAGCTGACGGTACACGGGGTGGTCCTCGATCTCGGCCCGATCGCCCGGCTCGTAGGTGTTCCACAAGGCCAGGTCGCAGTCGAGCAGGTCGAGCTGTTCGGGGCTGACCTCGGCCCCGTCTTCGTCCGAGGAGGGAAGCGAGGCCACCGCGGGAGCGAGTTCGAAGCCCAACGAGACGAGGAACTTGGTCCGGGGATTGATCGCCTTGCGGACGTAGAAGTTGGTGGGGTCGAACTTCTCGCCCGAGAACGCCGTACGCCCCTCGAAGTCCGGGTGCTGGCGACGGGCTTCGGCGAAGCGGTCCTCCACGCCGGCGATCAGCTCCTCGGCCCGCTGGGGCCTTCCCAGGGCACGGCCGATGGTGCGGGTCTCCTCCTCCCAGGGCATGCCGTACTCGGGGAAGTCGCCCGAGGGCGCAACCGTCGGGGCGATCGACGAGAGGGTCGCGTACTCCTCGGCGGACATGGCGATGTACATGCCCAGGATCAGGTCGGGGCGCACGGCGGCGATGGCTTCGAAGTTGTACTTGTCCTCGTTACGGGGCAGGACGGTGGGTCGGGCATCGCCGAGGAGCTCCTGGGCCCAGGGCCACACCCCCAGGGGGTACTCGGGGTCGTCGTACCAGTCCCGAAGGCCGACCGGCACGGCTCCGAGCGCCAGCACCGGGTCGATGTCGCGCAGCCCCACCAGCATCAACCGCTCCGGGTACCGGCGGACCTCGGTTCGCCCGTGACGGTGCTCGATGGTGACCGGGTAGGCCGCCTCGGCACTGGCGGACGATGCCGACGACGGCGAGGACGCGTTCGCCGGCTCCGACCCGGCTGCCGCCGGAGAGGGGGCCGGGTCGGCTCCACAACCGGCTGCGCCGAGAAGCCCGAAGGCGGCGCCGCCGGCCATGAACCGCCGGCGAGTGAGACCTCGGCCGTGCCCCGCACCGGCCGGCGCCGGCCGGTCGCCGTCCCGGCCCGGGCCGCGCCCCTTCGCTCGCTCGGGGGCGCTCACGACGGCACTTCCGTGGCCGGGTCACCGTCGATCGCGGCGGCGAGGCGGGGAACGAGGGACTCGAGGGCGAGGGGGATGCTCAAGGCGGTGGCGAACGAGACGGCGGCGCCGGCGATGGTGTCGCCCAAGAACACGTCCCGTCCTTCCCGGGGTACCCGTTGGCCCTGGTACACGGGGTTCTCCTTCACCGAGGCGGCGCCATCGGGCCGGAACTCCACCCACACCAGCACGTCGGCGTCGAGGAGCCCGATCTGTTCGTCGCTGACGGTCCCGAAGAACTCGTCGTTGACCAGCCCGGCGATGCTGGGCGGGAGCTCGAAGCCCAGCGAAGCGAGGAGCCGGGCCCGTTGGTCCTCGGGGCCGTAGAACCCGAGCTGGCCCGGCCCGAAGTCGTAGGCCACCAATCCGGTGGCGCCGTTGAAGACGGGATGCTGACGGCGTGCGTCGGCGATGAGCACTTCGGTGCGCTCGACCAGGGCGTCGGCCTCGTCTGCTCGCCCCAGTGCCAACCCGATCACCCGTTGGACCTCCTGCCATGGCATGCCGCCGTCGACGTAGTCCCCCGACTGGGCCAGCGTGGGTGCGATCGCCGAAAGGGCCCGGTACTGGTTGTCGTCGATGAAGCCGTAGGTGGCCACGATCAGGTCGGGCCGGGCGCCGGCGATCTGTTCGAGGTTGATCTCGCCGTCGATCACCCCTGGCTCGGCCCCCCCGAGGCGGTCCGCAGCCCAGGGGTAGGTGGCCGAGGGCTGATTGCCGAACCACTCCCGCACCAGCACCGGGACCGTCCCCAGGGCCAGGACCGGGTCCTGGTCGCTGTAGCCGAGCGATACCACCCGCTCGGGCAACGCTCGGACCTCGGTCGTACCGAAGCGGTGCTCGATCGTCACCGGGAAGGGCCCGCCGGAACCCTCCGCGCCGTCCGAACGCGGTGCGCCCGGCGAACTCGACGACCCGGCGCCGGCGGAGGCGGGCGGCGGCGGGTCGGCGGGGCCGCACCCGGCCGCCCCCCGGAGGCCGGGGGCGGCTCCGCCGGCGCGGGCCCCGCGCCCGGGGGGGGCGGGGAGCTCTC
>JBQTIQ010000094.1:0-22044 GCA_052387955.1 Acidimicrobiia bacterium
CCACGCGACGCTGAACCTCGCCCAGGTGCGGCATCACTGTCCCGAAGAACTCACCCAGCTCCTCGGGCGTGGCCTGCACGTCACCATACTATGCCGCGCGTTCTAACCTGTGGTGGACCCTAAGCCCTCACGGACCTCCCCCAGAGTCGAACTCGACGCCACCCCCCGGACCAGCCGGGATGACCATGCAACCCTGGGACCCCGACCCCGTGGTGGACCCACAGTGCCGATGTCCCTTACATGAGCCCGGCAGGCGTCGGCCAGGCCGGCGCCCCTTCCCTCGCGGTCCAGAGGTACGCCGGGCCGGCTACGACGCCCGGTCGGCAGCCTGCCGGCGCCGCTGCACCTCGTCGGCCCGTTCGGCCGCCGCCGGCACACCGCCGATGCCCCACAGAGCGGGCGGCACCTCGTTGATGCGCATCCGCACCCGGTCGATGCCACATCCCACGATCTCGGCCACCGTGGCCGACACCCGGGCCAGCAACGCGACGTGCTGGGACTCGGGGCGCCCCTGGAGTAGGTCGACAACGATCATCGGAGCCTGTTCGGCGTCGGGGAACGTGCCGGCCCCGGCCACGTCCGCCGCCGGTACGCCGCCTAGGCCCCATTGGTCGAGGGGCACGGCATTGACCCGGGCCCGTAGGCGCTCCACGGGGCTCTCGATCACCTCGGCCACCACGGCCGACACCTCACGGACCAGGGCCCGGTGCCGCTCCGGGCCCAGTCCTTCGACGACGTCGATGGCGATGAGGGGCATACGAGGACCTCCGCGGCGAGAGCTGCAGTCGAACGAATCGGGGGCCAATGCTACGTCCGAGCGATCACCCGTCCTCCCCCCGGGGGCCTTCGACGGCTCGTGGCCCGCTTACGCCGGCGGTGGGGCGGCGACGGGTGCCGGCGCCGGCGGCAGGGGCCAACGGCGCCACAGGGCGACGTGGACCACCGCAGTACCGGGGAGGTAGTTCAAGGTCGTGAACGTCGCCCA
This sequence comes from Acidimicrobiia bacterium, assembly GCA_052387955.1. Lineage (GTDB taxonomy): Bacteria > Actinomycetota > Acidimicrobiia > Acidimicrobiales > JACDCH01 > JBQTIQ01. Next base: position 986 of record JBQTIQ010000094.1, read on the forward strand.
TTCCTCGACGGTCGGGTCGGTCCAGTCGGCCAGGGCGTTGCCGAGGGCAACGCCGCCGATGCCGAGGGCGAGCACCAGCGTGACGATGACAACGGCGTTCACGGCCACTCCCGGCGTCGAGGTCGGCCCCGGCCCGGGCCAGCTGTCGAAGAGGACGGCGACCAGCAGGGAGGCACCCACCGCGCACCCGCCCAGCGCGGTGAGCTCGGGACCGGTCCAGTCGAGACCGTGGCGCAGGGCCACGAAGGTTGCCGAGCCGAGGCCGAGGGTGACGACGTTGGCCACGAGCAGGCGCCGGCCGCGGCGGCCGATGGCGGTGAAGGGCCGACCGCCGAGCCCGACCATCAGGAGGACCTGCCAGCCGGTGAGGGACACCAACCACTGGGCCAGGGTGCCGGCGGCGATCGGGCCTCCCGGATTGCGGAGCCCGGTACCGGCGAAATCGGCGGCAGGAGCGGCATCGAGGTTCGCCAGCACCAGCCATACGGCCACCGCTGCGGCCCAGGACAGGGCCAGGGCGGCGACGCCGCCGGCGATCGGGCCCAAGCGGTCGCAGGGCCACTTCTCACACACCAGCGTGAGCTGGAGGAACGTCACGAAGGCGGTCGCGGCAAGCGGCATCAGGGTCGGGTACAGCGGGAGATGCCCGGCGCCGGGCCGAGCGTCGAACAGGGACCGGAGGTCGACCTCGGCGACGACGAACTGGGCGAGTACGGTCAGGGCCAAGCCGGCGACGATGACGACGACGAGGTTGGCGGCACCGACGAAGGGCCCCCGCAGCCGGGTGCCGGGCCAACCGTCCCACCACAGGGCGATCACCACGATGACCGGCAGGGTGTAGGTGGACAGAGGCCCGATGAGCTGGAGGGATGCCTCGGCCCCACCGAACCCGACGGCGCACAGCGCCGACGCCGGCAACACGAACGCCAACCCCGCCAGGCCGAGCCACGGTTGCCGTTGCCAGCGACCGAGGCCGGCGCTAGCCGGGTGCACTGGTGTAATCACCCGTTTGCATTACCGAACGCTACCAAGGGGTCGCAACCCTGGACGCATCGGGCCGGGCGGCCCAGACCGGTGGCTGAATGCAGGGCATTGCTGGGTAGCCTCGAAGGCTGCTCCCGCCCGCGGCCGGCGCCCGAGACAGACCCAGGGTGTTCGCCGGCAGCCCGGGAGGACCCGCAGGAGGGCCATGAGCTGCACCATTGTGTCGTCAGTCGATCCGGCCACGGGGCGCTGCACCGTGGAGTTCCGGTTGGCACCCGAAGTCGGCGCCGAGCACGCGTGGCTGGTGGGTGACTTCAACGACTGGTCGACCGACACCACCGCCCTCGAACGTGAGCCCGACGGGAGCCTGGTAGCCGCCCTCGACCTCGAAGTGGGCCGGTCCTACCGCTTCCGTTACTACCTGGGCAACGGCCGCTGGGAGAACGACTGGGCTGCTGACGACTACCTCGACAACGACCACGGTGGCTCCGACTCGGTCGTGCGGGTGGCTCCCGCCTCGACCACACCCGAGAAGGCCAAGGTGGCGACCACCCCGATCACGCCCGGGAAGGCCAAGACCGCGCCCCGACCGCCCGGCCTGCTGCCCCCGCCGGTCGTCCCGCCCGCCTGAGCCGTCACCCCGGCGAAAGGTCCGGGGAGCAGAATCGCCAGCTCGTGGGGTGATCTCCCGGTCCCCAGCTTGCACGCCGGGCACACTGGTCGCGACCCCGTCGGGGCTGTCACACCCTTCGTTTACGGTCAAGCGCATGGAGTCAGCTGCGGCGTTGGCGGCGAGGCGTGAGGCGTGCGTTGTCCGTCTGGTGTTTGCCGCCGGTGCGAGCACCGCAGCGCCAGCGGAGGTGCGGTCGAGCGCGGCCTGCGTGGCCGGGGAACGCGGAGTAGCGGCATGACGTTCGTGCTGCACCGGGCAGAACGGGCCGATGTGCTGGTCGACGTGCTGGCCGAGCTGCTGGCCGCACCATCGGCCGACCCCTTCACACCCGAGGTGGTGGCGGTGCACTCGCGAGGCGTCGAACGGTGGCTGTCGCACCGGCTGGCGTCCCGATTGGGAGCGGCGCCGGGCCGGGCCGACGGCGTGTGCGCCAACCTCCGTTTCCCCTTTCCGGGTCGTCTCGTGTACGAAGCGTTGGCCACGGCCACCGGTGTCGACGCCGCCACCGACCGGTGGCGGCCCGAACGGCTGGCCTGGCCGCTGCTCGACGTGGTGGAGGCGAACCTGGACGAGCCGTGGATGCATGTGTTGGCCGGGCATCTGGGTGGGACCGACGTCGCTGATGCCCGGCGCGACCGCCGTTTCGCTGCCGTGCGGCACCTCGCCGATCTCTTCGACCGCTACGGAGTGCACCGCCCGGCGATGGTCCGGGCGTGGGCCGCCGGCGACCCCCACGACGGTGACGGTCACCCGCTTCCCGATGACGCCTGGTGGCAGGCTCACCTGTGGATGCGCCTGCGCCACGCCGTGGGTGAGCCGAGCCCCGCCGAGCGCCTCGAGGTGGGGTGCACCGCCTTGTCGGCCGACCCCGGGCTCGCGGACCTGCCCGGCCGCTTCTCTCTCTTCGGGCTGACCCGGCTGCCGGCCAGCTATCTCGACGTCCTGTCGGCCCTGGCTTTGCACCGCGATGTGCACCTGCTGGCGTTGCACCCTTCGCCGGCGGCCTGGGCCGCCGGCGGCGACGAGGTCCGGCACCCGCTCCTGCGGGCCTGGGGACGGGACAGCCTCGAGATGCAGACCGTGCTGACCGGCCGTCTCGAAGGCGCCGAGCCAGCTCGGCTCGAGCACCACCCACTAGCGGTCGGGGCGCCTCGCACTCTCCTCGAGCGGCTGCAGCAGGCCGTCCGCGACGACACTCCCCCGCCGGCGTCGGTCGACGACCGGCCGGTGCTGGAGGCGGACGACCGCTCGGTGCAGGTCCACGCCTGCCATGGCCGGGCGCGGCAGGCCGAGGTGGTGCGCGACGCCGTCACCCACCTCCTGGCCGACGACCCGACGCTGGAGCCGCGAGACATCGTCCTGCTCTGTCCCGATATCGACGAGATGGCCCTGTTGCTACGGGCCGCCTTCGAAGACGACGCCGAAAGCACCCGGGCCATCCCCTTCCGCCTCGCCGATCGTTCCCTGCGCCAGACCAACCCGGTGCTGGGGGCGGTCGCCGAGCTGTTGGCCTTGGTCGACGCCCGGCTGACGGTGTCACAGGTGCTCGCCTTCGCGGCCCGGGAGCCGGTACGGCGGCGCTTCGGCTTCGACGACGCCGACATCGACCGCATGACCGGCTGGGTCGACTCGACCGGCATCCGCTGGGGGCTCGATGCTGCCCACCGAGCACCCTACGGCCTGGCCGCGGTCGCGGCGGGCACGTGGTCCGCCGGGCTCGACCGCCTGCTCACCGGCGTCGCCATGTCCGAGGACGGCCTGTACCTCGTCGGCGACGTCCTCCCCCTCGACGACGTCGACTCCGGCGACATCGACCTGGCCGGCCGGTTCGCCGAGATGGTGGGCCGGCTCGGTGACGTGGTCCGTTCCCTCGCGGATCCTCGGCCCATCGCCGACTGGGCCGCCGGCATCGACGCCGCCGCTGACATGCTCGTCGCCACCTCTCTCGACGACGGGTGGCAGCGAGGCCAGCTCGACCGGCTCCTGAACGACGTCGTGGACGAGGCCGGGGTCGGCGACGGGGCCCCTGTCCGACTGGCCGAAGTACGCGACCTGGTCGCCGATCGGCTCCGGGGCCAGCCCAGCCGGGCCGCCTTCCGGACGGGCGACATGACCATGTGCACGCTGGTGCCGATGCGGTCGGTGCCCCACCGGGTCATATGCCTCGTAGGCCTCGACGACGGCGCCTTCCCCCGGGGCTCGGCGCCCGACGGTGACGACCTGCTGGGCGGCGACCAGCGTCGGCCGGGCGACCACGACCGGCGGGCCGAGGACCGCCAGCTCCTGCTCGACGCCGTCCTGGCCGCTGGCGACACCCTCGTGGTCACCTACGCCGGTCGTGACCCGCGCACCAACGAGGTCCTGCCGCCGGCGGTCCCGGTCAACGAGCTGCTCGCCGTCGTCGACGCCACGGTGCGCACCGCCGACGGCACCCCGTGCCGTGACCGGATCGTCCGCCACCACCCGCTCCAGCCCTCGGACCGGCGTTGCTTCGACCCCGACGGGGTCGGCGATGGCCGACCCTGGAGCTTCGACCCGGTGCTGCTGAAAGGTGCCGTCGCGGCCACCGGCCCTCGTCGGGCCCCATCCTCGTTCCTCGGCACTCCCCTTGTTCCCGTCGACGCGACCGTCGTCGCCCTCGACGACCTGGTGGCCTTCGTACAGCACCCGGTCCGAGGCTTTCTACGCCAGCGTCTCGGCCTCAGCCTCCGAGGCCCGGCCGTCGGGCCGAACGATGCCCTGGCCATCGAGCTCGACGGCCTGGCTACTTGGGGGGTCGGCCAGCGCCTGCTGTCAGCTCTGCTGGAGGGTGTCGACCCCGACGTGGTGTGCGCCGCCGAGATCGCCCGCGGCCTGCTCCCACCGGGCGAGCTGGGCCGGCGCGCCCTTCGTTCCGGGCGCGACACTGCGGTGGCCATCGCCACCAAGGCCCGAGCGATCGCCGACGGTGCCGGGGCGCCGCTCGAGGTCGATGTCGCCTTGCCCGACGGTTGCCGGCTGGTGGGGACCGTCCCCGACGTGTTCGACGACGTGGTGCGCGCCGTCACCTACTCGAGCCTCGGCCCCAAGCCGCGTCTGGGTGCATGGGTACGCCACCTGGCCGTCAGCGCCGCCCTGCCCGACCGCTCGCTGTGCTCGATGACGGTCGGGCGCCAGAGTCGGGATGCCGCCGTCTTCGGCCTGCCGGTGCTGGCCGACACCGCCGAGGACCGGCGACGGCGGGCCGTCGAGCTGCTGGCCGATGTCGTCGCCCTCTACCGCGACGGGCTGTGCCAACCCCTGCGCCTGTACTGCGCCACCTCGCACGCGTTCGCGTTGGCGTCGCGACAGGGCCACGAAGGCCCTGCCGACGAGGCGGCGAAGAAGAAGTGGACCAGCGAGTACCGCTTCGCCCAAGAGGACCTCGATCCCAACCATCTCCTTGTGCTCGACGGCCGGCGCACCTACGAGGAGATCGCCGCTGACGGCCGCTTCGGCCGTCTCGCCACCCGGCTGTGGGCGCCGGTCCTCGACGAGGCCCAGCGGTGGTCGGCCTCGTGAGCGGTACCGAGGTGGCCGTGACGACGCCGACGGTGTTCGATCCCCGTCAGCGGCTGGCAGCAGGGACCACCATCCTCGAGGCCGGCGCCGGTACCGGCAAGACCCACGCGGTGGCGTCGCTGGTGGTCGCCGAGGTCGCCGAGGGCCGGCCCCTGGACGAGATGCTGGTGGTCACGTTCACCCGCAAGGCCGCGGGCACCTTGCGCGACCGGGTGTGGCGACGCCTCGCCGAAACGGCTGACGCCCTCCGGTCCGATGGGGGTGACCGGGCCGACGAGCTCCTGGGCCATCTGTCCCGCGGCGGCGAGCTCGCCGTCGCCGACCGGCGCCGGCACCTCGATCGGGCGTTGTCCAACTTCGACGCCGCCACCATCGCCACCACCCACGGCTTCTGCCAACAGGTGCTCGCCGCCATCGGGGTGGCCGGCGACGCCGAGCGCGACCTCGAGGTGGTAGAGGACATCGACGACCTCCTGCGCGACGCGGTCGACGACCTCTTCGTGCGACGGTTCCACGCCGGGGGCGACGTCCTCTTCGACCGTTCGGCGGCCATGACCATCGCCCGGGCGGTCATCTCCAAGCCCGATTGCCTGATCGCGCCCGTCGACGACATCCCGGCCGAACGCCTGCGGCACCAGTTCGCCACCACCCTGCGCCAACGCATCCTCGACCAGAAGCGACGCGCTCGGCTCATCACCTACGACGATCTCCTCAGCCGCCTGGAGGCGAGCGTCATCCACGACGAGCGGGGTGAGATCGTCCTACACCGGCTCCGACGCCGCTTCTCGATGGCGGTGGTGGACGAGTTCCAGGACACCGACTCGGTGCAGTGGCGCATCCTGCAACGGGCCTTCGGCCTCCCCCCGTGCCGGCTGGTGCTGGTGGGCGACCCCAAGCAGGCCATCTACGCCTTCCGGGGCGGTGACATCCACACCTATCTCGACGCCACCACCAGCGCCGACCACCGTCGTAGCCTCGAGGTGAGTTGGCGGGCCGACCAAGCCCTCCTCGACGGGCTCGACGCTTTCTTCGCCGGCGCCCGGCTGGGCCACCGGCTCAGCGCCTACCGACGGCTGCGCGCTCGGCCCGGGGCCGAGGACCGGCGCCTGCAGGGCCCGAAGGTGGGGGCACCGATGACCGTCCGTGTCGTCGGCCTGTCGCCGGGACCGTCGACGGCGGGTGCGGCCAACCGCAGGCCAGCCCGGGCATCGACGCGGGAGTTGATCGCTCGAGACCTGGCCGTCACCGCGGCGAGAATCCTGGCCGCGGGGTCGACGATCGTCGAACGCGACGCTCATGGCGTTGCCGTGGGTCGACCACGGGCGGTCCATCCTGGCGACCTGGCCGTGCTCACCCGTACCCACGGTGGGGCCAACGCGGTGCGCGGCGCGCTCGTCGGCGCCGGGCTCCCGGCCGTGGTGCACGGCGGCGCCAGCGTGTTCGCCACCGACGCCGCCGGCCACTGGCTCGACCTGCTCCGGGCCCTCGAACAGCCGGCGTCCCAATCGCGAGTGCGCGCCGTCGCCCTCGGCCCCTTCGTCGGTTGGGACGCAGCCCGGGTCGCAGGGGCGGCCGACGACGACTGGGAGGAGGTCGACGGCAAGCTCCACGACTGGGCCGCGGCGCTACGGTCCCACGGCGCCGCGGGGCTGCTCCGTCGGATCGAGTCGACCGCTGCCGTCGGGGCCCGGCTGCTGGCAACGGTCGGCGGCGAACGGCAGCTGAGCGATCTGCGCCACCTGGCCGAGCTCGTGCACGGGCGCCAGGCCGAACATCCCGGGTCGATGGCGACGCTCATCGCCTGGCTCGGCCGTCAGCAGCGCGACAACCTCGACGTTCCCGGGGGCGAGGCCGTCCGTCGGAGGCTCGAGTCCGACGCCGCTGCCGTGGGCGTGCACACGGTCCACGGAGCAAAGGGGCTCGAGTTCCCGATCGTCCTGCTGCCGTCACTCTGGGACGTCCCCTGGAGGCGCGACGACGAGCCGGCCGTGTTCCACGACAGCGACGGCCGACGGGCGCTGGCGGTCGGCCGGGCCGGGCCTCTGCGGGACCAGCAGGCGGCGCTGGCCGCCGACGAGCGAGCCGAGGAGGAGCTGCGGTTGCTGTACGTGGCCCTCACCCGGGCCCGGCATCAGGTGGTGGCCTGGTGGGCGCCCCACGACGGCCGCACCAACGCCCTGTCCCGTGTCCTGCTGGGCTGTCACCCGGCCACCGGCCAAGTGGCCCGCCGGCTGGCCACCACCCCCGGAACCGGTGAGATCGCCGACGCCCTCCGGGGCCGGGGCATCGCCGTGGAGCCCGCCGGCGGGGCCGACGACCGACGCTACGAGGTGCCGGCGTCGTCCGCTGCGCCGCTCTCGGTCCGGGCCTTCGACCGCAGCTTCGACCGGCACTGGGCCCGGACCTCCTACAGCGCCCTCACCCGCGTCGCCCACGACGCCGGGGCCGGCGGCGGCGACCGAGCCGGAGCGCCCGAGGCGGCCGAGACGGTCGAGGTCGACGAGCGGGCCAAGGTCGACGAGCCCTCCGTCGATGCGGGCGCGGTCGGGCCGGCGGAGAGCGACCTCCTGGCTGTGACCCTCGTCCTGGCTGACATGCCCGGCGGCGCCCGGGTCGGGACGCTGGTGCACGACATCCTCGAACGGACCGACTTCGCCTCCACCGACCTGGTCGCGGCCCTCGCCGCAGCGGCGGCCGAGGCCGGTGCCCGGCGGGTCGTCGAAGGCCACGTCGACACGCTCGTCGCCGGCCTGGTGGCGGCCATCGAGACGCCCCTCGGCCCGGCGTGGGGCGGCACCGGGCTCCGCTCCCTGCGACGGGCCGACCGGCTCGACGAGCTCGCCTTCGACCTGCCTCTGGCCGGCGGCGAGGCCCCGGCGGGGCTGGTGACCATGACCGGCATCGCCGACCTCTTCGCCGGGCTCCCGGCCCGCGACCCGCTCGCCGGGTACCACGAGCGGCTGCGGGCATCGGAGATGGCGATGTCCGTGCGCGGCTTCCTCACCGGCAGCATCGACCTCGTCGCCCGCGTCGCCGGCCGCCATCTGGTCGTCGACTACAAGACCAACCATCTCGCTCCTCCCGGCGAGGCGGTACGGGCCTGGCACTACCGGCCCGACGCCCTCGTCGGGGCCATGTACGACGCCCACTACCCGCTCCAGGCTGCGCTCTACCTCGTGGCCCTGCACCGGTTCCTGCGGTGGCGGCTGCCCGGGTACGCGCCCGACCGCCACCTCGGCGGTGTCGCCTACCTCTTCCTGCGCGGGATGACCGGCCCCGACGGCCCGATGGTGGCGGGCCGGCCTTGCGGCGTGTTCGCCTGGCACCCGCCGCCGGGGTTCGTGACCGACCTCTCCGACCTTCTCGACCGGGGGACGTCGTGAGGGGCGTCGTGCCCGGGCCCGAGCCGGACGACGATCGGTACGAGCACCAGCATCGGGGATCGGCCGGCCTCGTTCCTCCAGCCCGCGCCACCGGGGCCGCTTGTCGCCGTCGTCGCCCCCCGGCTCCGGACCGGAGACGGCGATGGTGGTGAGCTACGACGGACGGCGGGCAGTCGCCGCCTCCGGGTTGCTGAACGCCTTGTCGGAGGCGACCGTGCTTGCCGCCGCCGACGTGCGCACGGCGCTGACGTTGGGACGGTTGGCCGGTGGGGCCGACGAGGCCGTGCACGCGGCCGTCGCCTTGGCCGTCCGGGCGGTCCGGCTCGGCCACGTCTACGTCGACCTGGCCACGGTGGCGACCTCGGTGGCCCCCGATGACGAGGAGGTCGGTGTCGACCTCGCTGGGCTTGCCTGGCCCGACGGGGCGACATGGCCGGCCCTGCTCGCCGCCAGCCCGCTCACCGCCGTCGGGCTGCACGGACCGCTCGGCCGACCGCTGCGGCTGGTCGGCTCGCGCCTGTACCTCGACCGCTACTGGCGCCACGAGCGGGCCATCGTCGACCACGTGCGCCGGCGCAGCGGCCCGATCGTCTACGCCGGCGATCGGGCCAAGCTGGACGAGCGGCTCGTCCGCCTCTTACCCGACGACGACGGTGGCCTCCAGCGCCAGGCCGCGCTCGGCACCGTGGAGCGGCATCTCAGCGTCCTGGCCGGGGGCCCTGGGACCGGCAAGACGACGACCATCGCCCGCATCCTGGCGCTGCTCCATGAGGAGGCCGCGGCGAGTGGTTCGCCGGCGCCCCGGGTGGCCTTGGCCGCGCCGACGGGCAAGGCAGCAGCCCGGCTGGCCGATGCCGTTCACGCCACTGCCGCCGGGCTCGCCACCACCGAGGCGGTCCGCAACGCACTGTTGGCGACCCCGGCCTCGACCCTGCACCGGTTGCTGGGCTGGCAGCCCGGGAACCGCAGCCGCTTCCGCCACCACGCTGCCAACCCACTGCCGCACAACGTGGTGATCGTCGACGAGAGCTCGATGGTCTCACTGTCGATGATGGCCAAGTTGATGGACGCGGTCCGCCCGACGGCACGCCTCGTCCTCGCCGGCGACCCGCGCCAGCTGGCCTCGGTGGAGGCCGGCGCCGTTCTCGGCGACATCGTCGCCTCGTCGCTTCCCGGCATCGTGGTCCTGCGCCGGGTGCACCGCTACGGCGGCGCCATCGCCTCGGTGGCCGCCGCGATCGAGGCCGGCGACCCCGACGCCGTCGTCGCCGCCCTGCGTGCCGCGGCCGACGACGTCGAGTGGATCGAAGCCGAGGTTGCCCCCGACTCCGCTCGGTCGGCCGACCTCGAAGGCGTCCGGCGGACGGTTGTCGACGCCGGCGCTTCCGTCGTTTCCGCCGCTCGCGCCGGTGACGGCGCCACCGCCCTCGCCGCCCTCCGCTCGGTCCAGGTCATCTGCGCCCACCGCCGCGGCCCGGGCGGTGCGACGACATGGCGCCGCGGGATCGAGCGCTGGTTGCGAGCAGCCATCGCCGGCTACGGCGGCGGTCCCTGGTACGTGGGGCGGCCGCTGCTGGTGACCGAGAACGACTACGTCCTCGGCGTCTTCAACGGCGACACCGGCGTGGTCGTCGACGCCGGTGGTGGCCGGCTGCGGGCGGTGTTCGACCGTCGCGGCGAGCTGCTGTCGGTACGGCCGACCCGGCTCGCTTCGGTCGAGTCGCTCTATGCGATGACCATCCACAAGGCGCAGGGGTCACAGTTCGGCTCGGTCGTGGTGTGCCTCCCCCCGCCGGCCTCTCGGGTGCTCACCCGCGAACTCCTCTACACCGCCGTCACCCGGGCCCAGCACCACCTGACCGTCATCGGCACCGAGGCGGCGGTACGGACCGCGGTTGCCCGTCCCATCGCCCGGGCCTCGGGCCTGGCCGAGGCGCTCGCCACCGTACCTGCGAGCGAGTGAGCGCACTCTACCTGGGGGCTGCGCCCCCCCGGCCCCCATCGCCGCCCGGCTCCCTGGCGGTCGCTCGGTCGGCATCTGCTCGGTCCCGGACCTTGTCACAACGTCAAGCCTTCTCGGGACCGAGCAGATCTAGTCCAGTCGGCCGCAGTCGACGGCAGCGACCCAGGGCGGGAACGGAGGGTGGATGACAGCGACGATGCCGTCGGGTACCGGCAACGGCCCCTGGCACTGGGCCCGGCCTTTGTCGAGCCCGGCCGACCAGCTCGGCCCGATCGAGCGGGGGGTGGGCCCGCGCCAGCTGAGCACCAGCACGGCCGCCACCCAGGCCAGGCCCATCCCCCGGGCCACTCGTCGGGCGGTGACGACCCGACGGCGGCGGTCGGCCAGAGGCCCGCTGGCGGAAATGGCGAGGGCCGAAACGATCAGGACGGCGGGCGCGACGTCGTAGCGGGAGGCGGCCAGAAAACGTTGGCCCGAGAGCCGGGCCGTCGCCGTCCCCCGCAGCCACAAGGGGACGACGAAGAAGGCCAGCGCATAGAACGCCGCCGCCGTCGCGGTCAGCCGTCGGGCCCCGCGCCCGATGCGCCACACCAGCACCGCCACGATCCCGAGGCCGGCGGCCCCGATCGCCACAACCGTCCCGGACGTCTCCCGCCAGAGGTCCTGGGCGCCGTCGTAGCCGAGCAGCAGCATGCCCCCGACCCGGGCGGGAAAGGCGACGGCCAGGTCGCCCACGCGGTTGACACCCTCCACCGGCCGGCCCTCAGAGATGGTCTGCATGTACAGCTGCAGCGCTCCACCGGCCGCGAGCGTCATCACCACCAACGTCTCGGGCGGGGCCCGGCGCACCCAGGCGACCACGGCGGCGAGGGGCACGAGCGTCAATGCCACCGGGTTGCTCAGCACCGCCAACGCCACCACCGCCACCCGTAGCACCGTGTGGACGGTCCGTTGGCTGTGGGCCAGCACCGCCCAGAAGGCGGCCGCCAGCAGCGGCCACAGCACGTTGGCCACGTTGGCGGTGGCTTCGAAGCGCAGGGCTGGCCCCAGGCAGGTGACCGCGCTCACCGCCAGCCGCCACCACCGCGACCCGATCACGTCGCGGGTGGCCCAGTAGACGAACGCCGCCAGCAGCGCAGTGGACAGGGCGGCGGCGCCGGCCAGGTACCCCGGCGCCCATTGCACCGGCAGCCAACGGGCCGGCACCGCCAGCAACCGGCACCCGAACTGGAGGTAGCCGGCGTAGGGCTTGAACAGCGTCGGCACCACTTCGTGGTGGAGGGCGTCGGACAGGTAGGCGCCGTCCTCGGCCCACACGGTGTCCCAGGCCGGTAGGCCCGACTGTCGCGTCAGCTGGGCGACGGTGGCGAGTGCCACCGCGACGACCGCCCCGGCCCCGGACAGCCACCGCCGCTCCTGCGCCGCGCCCGCCGCCGGCGTCGTCCCCGACGGGCGCGCCCGCCGGGCTCCGTCGGCCGGCGCCGGGACCTGTTCGGGTGGGGCAGGAGCAATCATCTCGGCGACGGCACCCCGCCGGGCGAGGGTACCGCCGGCTCCATCGTTGCACTGTACCAAAGCACCCTGACCAGCCCAGGGACCGGGCGACGGCGACATGGGACGGCGGTCGCCCCGATCGGCGAAGCTAGACGTGACGGGGCCCGACGGCCCGACGGTCCGACCGACGTGAGAGATGGAGATGCGGTGACAGCAGTACGCCACGACAGCCCTACCGGTCCCGGCGGTACCGAGCGCCGGTCGGAGCGGCTGGGGTCGATCGCCCCCTTCCGAGTGGTCGAGGTGATGGAACGGGCCTGGGACCTCGAGCGCCGGACCGGGCGCCCGGTGCTGCACCTGGTGGCCGGCGAGCCCGACTTCGGCACGCCCCAGCCGGTGGTCGAGGCCGCCACCCAGGCCATCGCCGGCGGTTCGGTGCCCTACACCCCGGCGCGCGGCCTGCCGGCGCTGCGCGACGCCATCCGCGGCTACTACTCGGGACGTTTCGGGGTCGACGTGCCCGACCACCGCATCGTGGTCACCACCGGAGGGTCCGCCGCGCTGTTCCTGGCCTTCGCGGTGACCCTCGAGCCAGGCGACGGGGTGTTGATGGCCGACCCCGGCTACCCGTGCAACGCCAACCTCGTCCGCGTCCTCAGCGGCGCGGTGCAGGGGGTCCCGGTCACCGCCGCCGACAACTTCCAGCTGAACACCGCCCGGGTGCGCTCGGCGTGGGCCCCCGAGACCAGGGCGGTGCTGGCGGCCACACCGTCCAACCCGACCGGCACGGTGGTGGCGCCCGACGAGCTCGAGGCGATCGTCGCGCTCACCCACGCCCGGGGCGCGACCGCCCTCGTGGACGAGGTGTACGGCGAACTGGTCTACGACCGAAAGCCGGCGACGGTGCTGTCGGCCACCGACGACGCCTTCGTCATCAGCAGCTTCTCCAAGACGTTCGGGATGACCGGGTGGCGGCTGGGATGGATGGTCTGCCCCGAATGGGCACTCGACGCCGTCACCCGGGTGACCCAGAACATGTACATCTCCCCGCCCACGCCGTCCCAGGCGGCCGGTATCGCCGCCTTCGCCCCCGCCGTGTGGGACATCGTGGCCGAGCGCCTGGCGCTGCTGCGGGCGCGCCGCGACCTGCTCGTGCAGGGCCTGCGGGACATCGGCTTCGACGTCCCGGTGACCCCGCAGGGAGCGTTCTACGTCTACGCCCGCTGCGACGCGTTCTGCTCCGACAGCACCGAGCTGGTCGACCGCCTGCTGCGGGAAGCGGGTGTGGCGGTGGCGCCGGGCAACGACTTCGGCACGTTCGAGGCCCATCGCCACATCCGGGTCTCCTACGCCACCTCGCTCGACCACATCGAAGCAGCCTTGGAGCGTCTGGCCGCCCACTTGGTGCCGTGAGCTTGCCCGGACTGACCGGCGTCACCGTGTTCTGCCCCGCCGCCGAGGCCACGGTCGGGGCCCAGGTGAGGGCGGGCGGTCTGCACGCCTCGGTGCAGGGCCCGGCATGCTTCGAGGGCACCTTCGACGCCGGTGAGATCACGGTCCGGATGATCCCGTACCCGATCGGCCCGACCGGGTCGGCGGAGGCCCTCGTTGCTGCCGTCCAGGCCGGTGCCGAGCTGCGCGCCGGCGGCCGCGTCCGGGCGTTGGCCGCCATCGTCGCCGGCGGGGTGCGCCTCGACGTGGGCTTCGCCCCCGGGCTCGTCGCCGGCGACGACCGGGCTCGGGCGGTCATGGCGGTGGCCGCCGCCACCGACGGCATCATCTTCGACAGCCGGGTCCTGCGCGACTGCCACGGCTCCGGCCTGGTGAGCGTGGCCAGCTCCCGGGGGCCCGTGCGCCCACCGTCCCCCGGGTTGCTGACCTAGGGCTCACGCCCTTAGCTCTACCTCGCTGGACTGAGCGGTCCCCGCCGGTCGGGGATCAGGTGGCGCGCAGCTTGTTCGGGTACTTGTCGGGGTTGAAGTTCGGCCACTCTTCCTCGCCGTTGCCGACCACGAGCCAGACGATGCACAGGACGGTCGCCCCTATGAGGCACCCGCCGATGGCGGAGTGCGCGCTGGACCACGTCTCGACGATCTCTCCTCCGGGCCTCTTGCCGCTGGCGTTGTAGGTCTCCCAGCTGAAGCTGAACAGCGATCCCCGGTGGAGGGTCAGCAGGTAGATGCCGGCCAGGATCGTGTAGATGAGGGTCCCGTACAGCGAGAACGGCGGTCCCGGCCGCCGGGGGAAAGCGATGGCGGCGATGCAGTAGTACGCCACGAAGAACGCGGCCAGGCCGACCAGCGGGTAGGTCAGCTTCGGGATGAAGGAGCCGACGACGCTTCCGGGAATGTCGCGCACGCTGTCGAGCCATTCCTTGATGAACAGCACCCCACTCACGGCGACCAACAAACCGGTAGCGATCGCTACCGGTTTCGATGCACCTTTCATCTCTTTCCTCCTCGGGTGGTACGACCGGCGCCCAGCACCGCGTGCCGGCTCACGGTAGTGCGCAAAAGGGACAGGCGCTGGCATCGACTCGCGGCCGAGATCGACCGGGGCATGAGCCGGGGCCGAAGCCATAAGGTCGCGCTGGTGGAGGACGGGTGAGCGAACCGACCAGAGGTTTCGTAGGTCGTCGGCGCCCGCCGGAGCGGGACCGGGTCCCGCCCGGGCAGTAGGCCGAGGACGGCTGGCCCGTGCTCACCGCCGAGCCCACGCCCGACATCGCCCCGGAGGTATGGTCGATCACGGTCGACGGGCTGGTGGCCCGGCGGGCGACCTGGTCGTTGGCCGAGCTCCGGGCGCTGCCACCATCGAGGTTCCACGGTGACATCCACTGCGTGACGACATGGTCGAAGCTCGGGGTCTCGTTCACGGGCGTCTCGGTCGACACCCTGCTCGGGGCCGGCGGCCCGTTGCCCACGGCCACCCATGTCCTGGTGAGTACGTGGGGCGACTACACCACGAACCTCCCCCTGGCCGACCTCACCGGTCAGAAGGCCTGGGTCGTCTGGGACTACGAGGGTGAGCCGCTCCCGGTCGACCACGGGGACCCGGCCCGGCTCCTGGTACCTCACCTCTACTTCTGGAAGAGCGCCAAATGGGTCACCGGCCTCCAGCTGCTCGACCACGACGAGCCGGGCTTCTGGGAACGGAACGGCTATCACGATCGCGGCGACCCATGGCTCGAGCAGCGTTACCAGGGCGACTGAGCTGCGCCCGCCGGTCGGCTGCGGGTGTCGCTCGGCTCCCCGGCCCGCAGGATGTCTCCGGCGGCCGGGCCGGCGCTGCGGCGACGTCCGGGTCGGTCCGTCCGCACCTGCACCTGCACTTGCGCCTCGGCCCTGGCGACCGCCGAGCGTCGTGACCGACGGGTTGCTCCCGGCGACACCTCCCGCAGCCCGAGGGCCGGGGCCGTGGCAGTTCGCCACCGTGGTCGCGATCCGAGCGGAGACCCCGACCGCAAAGTCGTTCCGGTTGGCTCTGAGCCGGCCGGTACCGCATCGGGCCGGGCAGCACTACGTGGTCCGGCTCACGGCCGCCGACGGCTACCGGGCGTCGCGCTCGTACTCGGTGGCCTCCGCGCCTGACGGTGGTGCCGAGATCGAGCTGACCATCGAGCGCCTCGACGACGGAGAGGTGTCGACCTATCTGCACGACGTCGTCGTGCCCGGCGACGAGCTCGAGGTGCGGGGACCGATCGGGGGCTGGTTCGTCTGGGACGCGACGACTCCGGCGGTGCTGGTCGCCGGCGGGTCGGGGATCGTCCCGCTGATGTCGATGCTGCGGCTGGGCCGACAGCTGGGCCGGGCCGACCTCGTGCGCATGGTCGCCTCTGCCCGCGGCCCGGGCGAGCTCTACTACGCCGACGAACTGCCCGGTCCCGAGACGACGGTCGTCTATACCCGGTCGGTTCCCGCCGGCTGGTCTCGGCTGCCGGGCCGGCTCCGGGCCGACGACCTCGCCGGCGCGGTGGCGCCAGGGATGACGGCCTACGTGTGCGGCTCGTCGGGCTTCGTCGACCACGCCGCGGGCCTACTGGCGGGACTGGGTCTCACAGTCGACCACGTCCGGGTCGAGCGTTTCGGCGCCACCGCGTGACGGCCGGGCCGGCCGGACCGGGAAGGTGCCGCCGCTCGGAACGGCCCGCAGGTCTGGCGCCGGCGGTGATCAGCCGTCCTCGGTGGACCTCCGGGCAGCCTTTCGCTCCGACTGGCGCCGCTTGGCGGTGAGGCGGCGCTCGACGCTCCCCCTCGTCGGCCGGGTGGCGCGACGGGAGCGGGGCACGATCAGGGCATCGGCCAATCGGCCCGCCAACCGCTCCAGTGCCAAGGAACGGTTCCGGGCCTGGGACCGTTCGTCGTCGGCGACGACCCGTACCTCGGTGCCCAGTCGTTGCCGAAGCCGCTCCCGTTGGTCGGGCGCCAGGGAATGCGAGCCCTCGATGTCGAAGCGGACCTCCACCCTCGTGTCCGAGGTGTTGGCATGCTGCCCGCCGGGGCCGCCCGAGCGCGAGAACCGCAGCGACACCTCCTTGAGCGGGATCGACAGGGACCGGTTCACGCGCAGCACCCCGTCGTCGGCGTCCACATCGGCGACGGTACCGTGTTGGTCGGTCGGGTGCGGACGTCCCTTCGCTCCTGGCTGCGCAGACCGTCGCCGGCAACCTGGCGGCCGCGACAGGTTTGCTCGCTGGTCTGCTGTGGGCGTCGCTGGCGGCGTTCCCCGGCCCCGCAGGCCGCACCTGGCCGCACCTGCGCTCGCGCCGGTACTTCGACGTTGGCCTCTCCTCGCTCCTGCCTTGCCGGCGGTCGCCGGGCGGTCAGGTGCGGGGGTACTAGGTTGGCTCGGGTATGTCTCGCAGGATCGAGGTCGAGCTCACCAGCACGCGTCAGGACGGTTCGTGGACGTGGCGCGCCGCTGGCGCCCGCCGGCCTCGAGGGGTCATGGACGCCGGGCTCCTGCCCACAGGGATCAAGGTCGGCGATGTCGTCCGGGTCGAGGCCGACTTCGACCTCGATGGGGTAACCGTCGTCGCGGTCCTGCCGTCCCAGGAGAAGAAGCGCAACGACGGAGAACGGATCGAGTTGATCGGCAGCCCGGTCCGTGACGAGCAGCTCGTCACCTCCACCTTGGCGCCACGGCGTGACCGTGATCGTGATCGTGGCCGGGAGCGTCGAGGCGACGACCGGGGCGATGGTCCTCCCCGCAGCCGCGACCGGGACCGGCCGTCTGGCGACCGGCCGGCCGGTGCGCCCCGAGAGGGGACCGGGGAGCGCCACGAACGCCGACCGGCCCGAGCGCCTCGGGACGAGGCTGGCGACAATGCCGGCGGCCGTCCGCCCGGCCGCCGCGAGCGCACACCCCAGGCCCGCCCGGAGGAGCCGGCCAAGCCGAAGGCCCGTCGGCTCCGGCCCGCTCGGGCCCACCGGGCCGCGGTCCTTGCCGAGCTCCCGGCCGAGCACCGCCCGATTGCCGAGCAGGTCTTGCGGGGCGACATCCCCGCCGTTCGCCAGGCCATCGAGAAGGAGAACGAAGGCCGCGCCGAGCGAGGCGAAACGCCCATCAACGGCGACGAGCTCCTCAGCCTGGCCGAGTCCCTGCGCCCGCGCCTACGGACTGCCGACTGGCGTGACAGGGCCGACGCCGCCCTGGCGGATATCGCCGAGCTCGACCTGCGGGACCTGCGTTCGGTGGTCGTTGCCGCCGACAGCGCTGCCCGTGACGACGAGACCCGGGCCATGGCCGCCCAGCTGAGAGAGGCGCTTGCCCGTCGGGTCGACGCCGAGCATGCGGCATGGCAGGGCGAACTGGCCGAGGCGCTGGAGGGCAGTCGGGTCGTCCGGGCCCTGCGGCTCAGCTCACGGCCGCCCAAAGCGGGCACGATCCTTCCCGGGGACATGACGGCCAAGCTCGCCGCCGAAGCGGCAGCTGCACTCACCTCCGAGGTCACCCAGGACCGTTGGGCCATCGTGCTCGATGCGCTGGCGTACTCGCCCGTGCGCCAGGCCGTGACGCCGACGTCGCTGCCAGCCGAACCGGGCGACGAGTTGTTGGCCGTGGTGCGCAAGCTCGCCAGTAGACTGCCCGTCATCGCCGCCGCGTTCGGGGTGGAGCCGCCACCGGCGCCCCCCCGGGACCGGGCGTCTCGCCGAGGGGGCGCGCCCACCGGCCGTTCCGGGGCCCGGCCTGGTCGCCCGCCGCGGCCGTCGACGGCCCCCTCCGGTCGTCCCCCGCCCCCGCCGCCGGCACCGGCGTCGGCCCCCTCCGGTCGTCCTCCGCCTCCGCCTCCGCCTCCGCCGCCGGCACCGGCGTCGGCCCCCTCCGGTCGTCCTCCGCCTCCGCCTCCGCCGCCGGCACCGTCGCCGGTTCCGTCGACGTTGCCCGAAGCCGCAGAGCAGCCGGCAGTGGCGGAGGAACGTGCTTCGACTGACGTCCCCGTCGAGGCAACCGACCTGCCGTCGACGTCCGCCAGCGCGTCGAGCCCGGCTGTCGAGGAGGCACCGGTCCCGGTATCGAGCCCCGCCGACGAGGGCGTCCCGGCGACCCTCGAGGTCATGGCCGCCGGGCCGCCCTCTGTCGCCGCCAACACCCCGACGGTGAGCTCCGCGCCTGACGCCGCGGCAGATGACCGGCCGCCGGCGAATGACTCGGCGACCGACGGTGCCCCGGTCGACAGCTCGACGGACGAAAGCGCCCGTGCCGGCACGGCAGACGCCGACAGCCCCGCCACCGGGGCCATGAGGGGCCCCTCGGACGAGGCGGTCTCCTCCACACCGGGCCCCGAGCCCTCCCGTGCCCCCGACACCGGTCCTTCCGACACCGAAGGTCCCGCTGGCGACGAGGCCGCTCCGTCGGAGCACGGCCAGGGCTGAGGTCATCACGGCGCGCTGAGTACGTCGGCGCTCCGGTGTGCGCCGCCACTCGTGACACCGGTCCAGCACTACCGTGGGACGAGACGACGACTCGACCATGGAGGCTGCGATGCACGCGCTGACGATCCGGTTCACGATCCCGGAGACGGCTGATTGGGATGCCATTCGGGAGCGCTTCGCGACCCGGGCCGCGCTCTACGCCGATATGCCGGCGCTGAAGGCCAAGGCCTTCATACTCAGCCGCGAGCACGGCCACGGCGGCGGCAACTACGTGTGGGACACGAAGGCCGATGCCGACGCCTTCTTGGCCTCTGATTTCTGGGCCACGACGGTAGAGAAGATGACCGAGATGGGCTTCGGCGTCCCGGTGGTCCAACACGACGAAGTGCCGGCGTTCGTCGACGGGGGCGAGGTGGTCCTGCCCGCCCGGGTCTAGTGCCCGAGACCAATCGGGTCACTCCCCGCTCCGAGATCGTCGCCCTCCCGTTGCGGGGCCGATGGATGGGCAACCGCGGCTGCCTGCACGAGATGAACCGCGTGGTCCGGCCGTTCAACGGTCGGCGTTGGATCGTGTGCGCGCTCGACTTCCGAGCCCGGTCGGTCGAGCAGTGGGCGCCAGGGCGCTACACGGTCCTCTTCTTTCACGACGAGGCGGTGGCCTTGGCCGCCGGTCATCGTCCGTGCGCCGAGTGCCGGCGGCCGGCATACCGCGAGTGGGGCGACGCCTGGGAGCGAGCGTTGGGGACACGGGTGGGTGCCGACGAAATGGACCGACAGCTCCATCAGGACCGTCTCACCGGTCGGTACCAGCGCCATCACCGCCGGGCCTGGCGGGACGTCCCCGCCGGTGTGTTCGTGCTGATGGACGATCAGCCTGCCCGTGTCACCGACCACGGCCTGGTGCCCTGGTCACCGTTGGGCTACCTGCCAGCCCGTGACCGACCGTCGTCGGGCGAGGTGGTGGTGCTCACACCTCAGGTCACCGTGGAAGTCCTGCGTCACGGCTTCCGGCCCGATGTCGATCCCAGCACCCGGTAGCGGTGCAGCCCGCTACCGGGTGCGTGACCTCCGAGACCCGACCTAGACCCGACGACGACGATTGAAGATGCTGTACCCGCCCGGGCCGACCAGCGCAGCCAACACGAACAGTAGGACAGCGAAGATCACCTGGCCTTGGAGCAACTGGACCACGCCCACCAGGGCGATGACTACTGCGAGTACCCAAGCGACCATTACCTCTCCTTTGTCGAGCGGAGCCTTCGTTCCGCCTCCCTCGACTACCCGTTCGCCGCCGAGCAGACACCTACGTCGAACGAGCAGGGTCTGGCCGGCGTCGGTTGACCGTTGACATGCGCCGCGGTCCGGGCTGAGCTGATCGGACGACGAGCAGTGAGGAGCGGGCCCATGGCTGGTCTTGCGATCATCACCGAAGCGTGCATCGACGTTAAGGACCGTGCCTGTGTCGATGTCTGCCCAGTGCAGTGCATCTATGAGTTCGACCCGGTGAAGAACGTGCTGTTCTCCGAGGACGAAGCAGGGAGCGGCATCATCGAGACAACACACACCCCTGACCCGGAGGCGATCGGGATATTCGGGGACAGCATCCTCTACGTGAACCTGGAGGAATGCACGTCCTGCACGGCGTGCTACCAGCCCGATGTCTGCCCCGTGGGCGCCATCTATTCCGATGAGCACCTTCCGGACGGCTCAGGGACGAGCGCCAAGTACAACCCCGAGGACCCCAACACGGGTCACGACCACACCTTCTTCGTCCAGCACAGCCGGGACGTCTTCGCCCACTAGCGCGGTCAGGCCGACGGGGACGGTCACTCCCTTGGAAGCTCGAGTGCAGGAAGGCCGGCACATGATCGTGGCGGTAGGTGCCAGTATTGCTCCGAGGACGGCGTGTCCCTGAGCCAGGGACAGGGACCTTTGTTCTGGCCGGTTCGTCCGGGACAATGCCCTCACAGCTCCGACGAGTGGAGGAGAATGTATGTCTCTCAAGAGAGATGACTGGCTTGATGTCGCCCGCAAGGTTGACTGGAACTTCCGTTACGTGTCGGAGGAGGACGTGTACCCGGCGACGATGTCGGGGACGCCGTGGCTTCCGCATGATGCGTGGAAGGACTGGAACGAGGTCTACCGCA
>JBQTIQ010000095.1:0-11173 GCA_052387955.1 Acidimicrobiia bacterium
CCACCGGCGAGAAGGTCAGCGACACGGCGTTCGCCTCCATCCCCCTCCGCCGCCACGACTGGCACGGCGACTGGAACTACGACGTCACGGCGTGAATCGCTCAATCAATCCCGCGGCGGGCCCTAAGCCCGGCGGACGAGCAGATCCCGTCGCGCCTCGCGGTATTCCAACGATGACGCCGGCGGGCGCGGCCCGGATCTATCGTCGGCCGACGATGGGCTCGTCCGGGAAGCTCGAGCGCCTGCTGAACCTGACCGCGGCCCTGCTCGAGACCAGCCGTGCGCTCTCGGCAGCGGAGATCAAGCGCAAGATGGCCGGCTATCCCGAGAACAAGATTGCCTTCCGGCGCGCGTTCGAACGGGACAAGGACGACCTGCGCGAGATGGGCATACCCATCGACGTCATCGAGATCACGGAGTCGGGGCAGCCCGAAGCGGCCTACCGGATCCCCAAGGACCAGTACTACCTGCGCGACCCCGGCCTCTCGGCCGACGAGGTGGCGGCGCTGCACCTGGCTGCCTCAGCCGTTCACCTCGACGGCATCACCGGCACCGGGGCCCTGTGGAAACTCGGTGGCGTGCCCACGCCTGTTCCCGAAGGGGACCAGCTCGCCGCCATCCCCGCCGACGCCAACCTGGTGGCGCTCTTCCAGGCGGTGGGCGAACGACGGCCGGTCACGTTCGGCTACCGGGGTACCGAGCGGGCGCTCGACCCGTACCGGCTCGACTTCCAGAAGGGCCGTTGGTACGTGACCGGCTTCGACCACGGCCGCCAGGACGAGCGCGTCTTCCGCCTCGACCGGCTCACCGCGGCGGTGACCGCCGGCAGGGCGAGATCGTTCGAGCGCCCCGTCACCGCTATCCCCGGCACCCGCCTCGAGCCGTGGCAGCTGGGGGAGGGCCGGCCCGTGCACGGCCGGGTGCTGGTCGACGCCGACCAGGCGCCCATCGCCGTCGCCCAGGTCGGCGCGGCGGCGGTGGTCGAACAACGGGGCGACGGCTCGGTGGTGCTCGAGCTCGAGGTCACCAACCCGGTCGGGTTCCGTTCGTTCGTGCTCGGGTTCCTCGACCACGCCGAGGTCCTCGGCCCGGCGGAGCTCCGTGCCGACATGGTCGCCTGGTTGGAGGCGACGCTGGCCGCGTCGAACCCGTGACGCCGGCGCCCGCCCCGTGACGCCGGCGCCCGCCCCGTGACCCGGCTGTCGGCCAGCGACCGCCTCCAGCGGCTCCTGGCCCTCGTGCCTTGGGTCGCGGCCCATGACGGGCCCACGGTGGCGGAGGTGTGCGCCCGCTTCGGGCTCACCGCCGACCAGCTTCTCGACGAGATCGGCCTGGTGTCCCTCGTCGGGGTGCCGCCTTACACGCCCGATGAGCTCTTCGACGTCGTGGTGGAGGACGAACGGGTGTGGGTGCACCTCTCCCCGTCGTTCTCACGCTCTCTCCGGCTCACCCCCGAACAGGCCCTCGCGCTGGTGGCCGCCGGCAGCAGCCTGCGCTCGGTGCCGGGCGTCGATCCCGACGGCCCCCTGGCCCGGGGTCTCGAAAAGCTGGCCGCCACGCTAGGGGTTGATGCGGCCGAGCTCGACGTCGACCTTGGTAAGGCCTCGGCCACGGTGCTGGCCCGACTGCGATCGGCGATCGCGGCCCGTGCCCGGGTGGAGCTCGACTACTACAGCCACGGACGAGACCAACGGGGGAGGCGCCAGGTCGATCCCCTTCGGGTCTTCGCCGACCAGGGCGCCTGGTACCTGGTCGGGTTCGATCACCTGCGTGGGGACGAGCGGGTCTTCCGGGTCGACCGCATCGTCAGCGTCGAAACCCTCGACGAGACGTTCGCCGCCAGCGCCGAGCCATCCAGCCTGGGCATGTTCCAGCCTGCCGACGACGATCCCCGGGTCGTCATCGAGATCGGCCGCGACGAGGCCTGGGTGGCCGAGACGTACCCGGTCGAGTCGGTTCGAGCGGTCTCGGGGGACCGCCAGCAGGTCACGATCGTCGTCGGTGCCCGCCCGTGGCTGGCCCGGCTCCTCCTCCGCCTCGGTCCTGGTGCCCGGGTCGTCGACGACGGCGGGGACCCGGCCCTGGCCACCGCCGGCACCGACGGCGCCCGCCTCCTCCTACACCGTTACCGGCCGTGACCGTGGGCTACCCTCGCCCTGCCGTGGCCCAACACCCCCGCTTCTTCGGTCGCGCCCGCACGCTGCTGCCGCGACCTCGATCGGGCGTCGCGGAATGAGCGAGCGTGCGAGCGAATCAGCTGGTGCTGCGCTCTTGGCTCATCGGTTGCAGCTCGTGGGACCGGACGGCTGCCGCTGCTGGAGCGGGCTGGTCGTAAGGAACCGATGAGCCGGGTCGAGGACGACGAGGGCTCTGGCGCGGCACCGACCGAGCCCGACAGCACGGCGGAGGAAGCCGCCGCCGACCGGCGGGACGCCCGCCGGCGCAACCTCGTCGAGTGGGCGGTGGTGGTGGCCGGCGCCCTGGTCGTCGCCGTGCTCATCAAGACCTTCCTGGTACAGGCCTTCTACATCCCCTCCCAGTCCATGGAGCCCACGCTCGAGGTCGGCGACCGGGTTCTGGTCAACAAGCTCACCTACAAGCTGCGCGACCCACGCCGGCGTGACCTCGTCGTATTCCACCGTCCCGAGGGCGGGGCGACCACCGTCGAGTCCTGTGACGGCCAGCAGATCACGATCCCGCCCGACGTCGCCGGCGCCGGCGTGGTCGACGACCTGATCAAACGGGTGATAGCGGTCCCCGGCGAAACGGTCGAGCAACGGGACGGCGTGGTGCTGGTGAACGGACAGCCCATCGACGAGCCCTACCTGGCCGACGGCACCCGGACGCCTGCCTTCTCCTTCGGCACCCAGTGCATCCGGGTGCCCCCGGGCCGGGTGTTCGTGCTCGGCGACAACCGACCCGACTCGGTGGCCAGCAACCGCTTCGGCCCCATCGACGACGACTCGATCGTGGGCCGAGCCTTCGTCCGCGTCTTCCCGCTGGGCTCGATCAGCACCCTCTAGGCCCTTCGCCCCGGCCCGCGGTCCAGGGAGCCCGACGGACAGGCCGGCGCGGGCCGGTCAGCCGGCAGTGGCCCAGTTCACCGCTTCCACCATGCGGTCGACGTGATCCGAATAGACCCCGTCCATGCCGAGGTCGAGCATGGCCGCCAGCACCCGGTCGAGCTGGGCGTCCCAGGCGAAGGTGAAGACGCCGAAGCGATGGAACAACGTCGTCAGCCCGCCGGACCAGTCAGAGGCGTGCAGGTTGACGGCGTCGACCCCCGCCCGGGCCAGCTCGGCCGCCCGGCGCTCGGGGCCTTCCTTCATCGCTCGCACCCGGGTCGAGTCGACCAGGCGCACGTCGGGGTACGAGCCCCGCCACTCGGCCAGCCTGCGCCAGTTGGGATGGCAGAGCCACAGCCGCTCGGTCACCGCAGCGCCGGCGGCCCGCGCCACCGCCATCGTCGGCCCGATGGCGTCGGGGTCCTTCACATCGAGGGACAGGTCGAAGTCGGTGCCGAGCTCGGTGAAGAAGGCCTCCAGCGTGGGGATGTGCGGGGGTCGCTCGGCGGCGGTCACGGACTTCAGCGGCCGCCGCCGCAGGCGGCCGCCCACGAGCCCGTCGTGGTCGAGGACGGCGACACCGTCAGAGGTGCACCACACGTCGGACTCGAGCCCGGCAGCCCCGAGACGGCGGGCGAGCTGGAACGACTCGAGCGTGTTGTCGGGGGCATGTGCCCGCGCCCCCCGGTGAGCGAAACCGATAGGGGGTGTGCGCAAGGACGGCAGCCGGGTCGGCATGAGGGCCAGTGTGCCTGGCCCGGATGTGCGGGCGGGCAATGGCCCGGGCGGGGGCGGAGCTAGGGCGTTCGGCTCATTGTGAGCCGTGCTCTCAATCGCATCGGCAGGGGCGCCGATCCAGGAGGAAATTGCGGCTAGAGGAGACCGACCGATGGCAACGATTCGAGCGACGTGTGGTGTGTGCGGAGACGTGGAGCTGACCACGGCCGACGTCATCCTCCGGGTCTGCGCTGACAACTACACCGGGACCTACAGCTTCCGGTGCCCGTGCTGCACGATGGCCGTGGTCAAGCCGGCCGACACCCGGACGGTCGACCTCCTGGCCGTCTCGGGGGTCCCGGTCCTCACCTGGCGGCTGCCGGCGGAACTGTTCGAGCCCCATCTCGGCCCCGCCATCACCCACGACGACCTGCTCGATTTCCATCAGCTGCTGTTGAGCGAAGACTGGTTCGACACGCTCGCATCGATGGTCCGCTGACCGGGCTGCGCCGGTGTCGCTCTCGGTGAGCAAGACCGGCGGGGTCATCCCCGATGATGGCGGCGCCGTAGTCTGATCGTGATGAAACCGTCCCGGAGCCGGGCCGTGACCCGCCGCCGGACGCTGACCGGCGCTGAGGTGACGGGTAGCCGATGCCGCCCGATGGGGCAGTAGCCTCAAGGGCCATGTTCAACGTCGGCGGCACGGAACTGCTCGTCATTCTTCTCGTGGCGTTGATCGTGCTTGGTCCGGACAAGTTGCCCGAGACCGCCCGCAAGATCGGCAACGTCATGGGGCAGCTGCGCCGCATGTCGAGCGGGTTCCAGAACGAGCTCCGCAGCGCCATGGACGACGCTACCCGTGAGCCGACGCCGACGTCATCAGCGCCGGCGCCGAAGCCGACGCCGGTCACGCTCGACAAGCCGGCCCGGGTGAAGCTCGAGAAGGTCACCGACAGGGACGGCACCGCGGGACCGTCGCCCGCTCCTGGCGCCGACACCAGGGGCGAACCGAACGACCCGGCGGCGTGAGCCGCACCGCTGACGGCTTGATCGGGCCCGCCGGCGGTCGGGGATGACCACGGCCCACCCGCCCGCCGCCGAGGCGGGCCAGATGACCCTGATGGAGCACCTGCTCGAGCTGCGGAGCCGGGTCATCCGGTCTGCGCTCGCCGTTGCCATCGGGGCGGCGGTGGCGTGGACCCTCTACCCCCAGATCACCAACATCCTGTTGAACCCGTACCAGGACATCGTCACCGATCAATCGATCACCGGCGGCCGGCTGCTCCAGACCGACCCGCTGGAGGGTTTCTCCATCCGGCTCAAGATCGCCACCTACGGTGGCATCGCCCTGGCCATGCCGGTGATCCTGTGGCAGCTCTGGAGGTTCGTGAGCCCCGGGCTCTACTCCAACGAGAAGAAGTACGCCATCCCCTTCGTCGGCTCGGCCGTGCTGTTGTTCGCCACCGGGGCCAGCATCGCCTACTGGACGCTGCCCAAGGCCCTCAACTGGTTGATCAGCATCGGCGGCGGCGACCTGGTCACCGCCTTCTCGCCGGGCAAGTACTTCCAGCTGATCCTCTACATGATGCTGGCGTTCGGGATCTGCTTCGAGATCCCGATACTGCTGGTGTTCCTGCAGTTCGCCGGCATCGTGCCCAACCGCTCGCTGCGCCGCTGGCGGCGTCAGGCGGCGGTCGTGGTCGTCGTCGTGGTGGCGGTGGCAACCCCCAGCGCCGACCCGGTGTCGCTGCTGGCGCTGTCGGTCCCGCTGATGATCCTCTATGAGGTGTCCATCCAGATCGGGCGCCTGCGTGAGATCCGCCGCCGCAAGACCGACAGGGTCGATGCCGCGGGATAGTCGTCTCGTCCAATGCGGGTGCCGATGCCTGGGCCGGCGCGCCAGCGCAGGCGCGGCCGACCGCAGGCTGCGTGGCGGGGGACCGCCGGCATGAGAGCCGAGCTGCTGTCGGTCTACGACTTCGAGCTCGACCCGTTCCAGGTCCGGGCCATCGATGCGGTCGACGCCGGCGAATCGGTCCTGGTGGCCGCGCCCACCGGTTCGGGCAAGACGGTGGTGGCCGAGTACGCGGTGGCCCTGGCCCTCGGCCAGGGCCACAAGGCGTTCTACACGACACCGATCAAGGCGCTGTCGAACCAGAAGTTCGCCGACCTCGCCCGTCGCCACGGGACCGCAAACGTCGGGCTCCTCACCGGCGACAACGCCGTCAACGGGGACGCCCCGGTAGTGGTGATGACGACCGAGGTGCTGCGGAACATGATCTACGCCAGCTCGTCGGCGCTCGACGGGCTGCGCTTCGTCGTCCTCGACGAGGTGCACTACCTCCAGGACGCCTACCGGGGCCCGGTATGGGAGGAGGTCATCCTTCATCTGCCACCCGAGGTCCGCCTCGTCTGCTTGTCCGCCACCGTGTCCAACGCCGAGGAACTGGCCGACTGGATCACGACCGTACGGGGGCCGACCACCACCGTCATCGAGGAGCGCCGGCCGGTGGAGCTGGTCAATCTGTACTGCGTCGGCGACGAGTCCTCGCCCAGCCTGCACGTCCTCCCGACACTGGTCGACGGTCGGCCGAACCCCGAGGCGAGCCGTCTCGACGCCGAGGGCCTGGCGGGGACGAAGGTACGGGGCCGGCCCCGCCGACGGTTCTTCACCCCCCGGCGCACAGGGGTCGTCGAGCGGTTGGCCGAGGAGGACCTGCTGCCGGCGATCTTCTTCATCTTCAGCCGGGCGGCCTGCGACGAAGCCGTCGACGCCTGCGTGACGTGGGGGCTACGGCTGACCACGGCCGACGAACGGCCCCGCATCCGGGAGATCGCCGAGCACCGGGTCAGGCTCCTGGGCGACGGTGACCGGGCCGTGCTCGGGTTCGGGCGGTGGCTGTCAGCGCTGGAGAACGGCATCGCCGCCCACCACGCCGGCCTGGTGCCCCCGTTCAAGGAGGCGGTCGAGGACTGCTTCGTGGAGGGCCTGGTCAAGGTCGTGTTCGCGACCGAGACGCTCGCCCTCGGCATCAACATGCCGGCCCGGACGGTGGTCCTCGAGAAGCTGTCGAAGTTCACCGGTGAGCGACACGAGTTCCTCACGCCCGGGGAGTACACGCAGCTGACCGGCCGCGCCGGGCGCCGGGGCCTGGACCCCGTCGGCAACGCGGTGGTGCTGTGGTCGCCGTTCGTGCCGTTCGACCAGGTGGCGGCGCTGGCGTCGAGCCGTGCCTTCAGGCTGACGTCGGCCTTCCGGCCGACGTACAACATGGCCGCCAACCTGGTCCGCCGGTACCCGCCAGCCCAGGCCCACCACCTGCTCAACCTGTCCTTCGCCCAGTACCAGGCCGACCGCTCGGTGGTGCGGCTCGAAGCCCGGCTCGAGAAGCGCTCGGCGGCGATGGCCGCCCTCGAGCGAGAGGCGACCTGTGAGCGCGGCGACGTCCGTGCCTACCGGGCCGTCCTGGACCGCCGCGACGCGGCCCGACGCCAAGCCTCGCCCCAGGCCGCCATCAAGTCCGCTCTGGCCGAGTTGAAGCCGGGCGACGTGATCGACGTCCGGGGCCGCTCCGTCGTGTTGAGCTATGCCAACCGCAAGACCGAGAACCGCCTGAGGGTGCTGAGCGACAAACGCAAGCTGGTCACGGTCACGCCCGGCGATCTCGCCGCCGTGCCCCGGGTGCTGGGCCACCTCGAGCTTCCCTCCCCGTTCGCGCCACGGGACCACCGCTTCCAGGCCGAGGTGGTGCACCGGCTCCTCCGGTCCCGCCTCGCCCGCCCGGCCCGTCGGCTGGCCGCCGAGCCGGACGAGAGCGACGCCGACCTCCTCCGGGCCGAGGAGGAGACGGCGGCGCACCCGGTGGCCTCCTGCGGTGACCGCGACCGTCACCTGCGGGCCCTGGCTCAGCTCGCTCGGGCGACGGTCGAGGTCACCGAGCTGCGGCGGTCGGTCAAGGGCCACACCGAGTCGCTGGCCCGTCGTTTCGACCGGGTGCTCCGGGTGCTCGAAGCCTGGGGCTACCTCGACGGGTGGGCCCTCACCGACAAGGGGGCCCGCCTCGGGGGTACGTACCACGAGTCCGACCTGCTGCTCACCGAGTGCCTCGACTCCGGCATCTTCGACGGCCTCGATCCCGCCGCCCTGGCCGGGATGGTGTCGACCTTCACCTACGAACGTCGGGCGCCGGGCACACCGCCGGCGCCGTGGTTCCCTTCGGCCAAGGCCCGCCAACGGTTCAACGCCATCGAGCGGCTGGCCCAGGAGCTCAACGCCGACGAGCACGAGGCCGGCCTGCAGCTCACCCGCGGCCCCGACCCCGGCTTCGTTGCCCTGGCTCACGCCTGGGCCGCAGGGGAGGAGCTCGACGACGTGCTCGAAGACGAGGAGATGTCGGGCGGAGACTTCGTCCGCAACGTCAAGCAGCTCATCGACCTGCTCCGCCAGATTGGCGACGCCGCCCCCGACGGCCGTACCGCGGCCACCGCCCGCGCGGCCGCCGACGCGCTGTTCCGGGGTGTGGTGGCGGCGGCGTCGACGGTGGGCGCCACGGCCGCTGGCGACGCTCCCACCGACCTGGTGCCGTGACCAGCGGCACCGGCCCGGCTCAATGACGGTCCGCAAGGGCCAGGAGTGGGGAGAAGCTGCGGCCCTGCCGGCCGGCGCGGTGACGGTGCGGACCGATGCGGAAGCCCGCGCCCTGGTGGAGGGCGCCCATCGGGCCGGCCAGCCCTTGCCCGAGCTGGGGCTACTCGGTGGTGACCTGTGCCGCACGCTGGGGGGCATCGGCGACGAGGCGCGCCTGAGGTCGGGCGGCGGGGTACGGGTGCAGATCGACACGGCCTCGGTCCTGGTCGACGGCCGCGCTCACTGGTTCGTAGCCCACCTGGTAGCCCGCCGGCCCGGCCCGACGGGGTGGTGGAGGGGCCGCGTCGTCGCCGTCATGAACGCACAGTTCCTCGGCCCCTGGGACGCGGCCCCCCGCAGTCATCCCAATGACGGCCGTCTCGACACGTTCGACGTGACCATGTCGACGGCCGATCGTTGGAAGGCCCGCCGACGGCTGCTCACCGGCACCCACGTGCCCCACCCCGGCATCGCCCAGCGCCGCTCGGCTGCCGCCCAGTTCGACATCGACGGCCTCCACGTGTGGCTCGACGGCGACCCGCTCGGCCCGGCCAGCACATTGTCGGTCCTGGTCGAGCCCGACGCCCTGATCTGCTACGTGTAGCTGCGTTCCCCGGCCACGCAGGCTGTGTTGGCTGCGTTCCCCGGCCACGCAGGCGGCTCCTGATAGCGCCTGCGCTGGCGCTGCGGTGCTCGCGTCTCGCGACGGGTGCTTCGGGCTTCGGGCGTCGATCCGGGGCCCATGGTGGGCTCCGGACAGGCCCGGGAGCGGGTCCCCGGCTCGTCGGTGACCGGCGCCTACAGTCAGATTTCTGTGAGCGAGCGGTCATGAGCCTCTACATCACCGAGGAATGGACGCCGGCAGAGGCTGACGTGCTCCGGCGTTACGTGACCAACCTCGACCAGCCGGTGTTCGCCCTCGTCAACCTGCCCGAGGTGGTCAAGGGCGCCCTCTTCGCCCGCTACAGCCGGTCGTCCAAGAGCCTGCGCCGGCTGTTCCTCGACGAGTTCGTCGGCCATCTCGATATCTCCGGTGACCACAGCATCGACGCAACCGTCGGCCTCCGCCGGGCCGAGGAGCTCTATGACAAGGTCTTCTTCGAGTACGGCGACGACTCGGTGGCCCAGCTCGGCGGGGTGCACCTCGCCTGTGAGCAGGCGTCGAACCTGCTCACCAAGGTGCTCGAGTGGGGCCGGCTGATGTCGTACCTCGAGCAGTCGACCCGGTACCTCGCCTACGACAACCGCTTGGGCGGCCGCTACCGCTACCACCGCGACCCGCAGCTGCTCGGTTCGCCGTTGGGGACCCGCTACGTCGGCGACGTCGACCGTCTCTTCGACAGCTACGGCGGACTCGTGCCCGTCCTGTCGGAGTTCTTCCGGGAACGCTTCCCCAAGGACCCCGCCGACACCGATTTCGTCTACCGCCAGGCCATCAAGGCCAAGGCCTTCGACGCCGTGCGGGGCATCCTCCCGGCTGCTTCGCTGTCCAACGTCGGCATCTACGGCACCGGCCAAGGCTACGAGCAGCTGCTGCTGCGGATGCGGGCCCATCCTCTCCCCGAGGCCCGCTCCTACGCCGACCTCATGCTCACCGAGCTGCGCAAGGTGATCCCGTCGTTCCTGCGCCGCGTCGACCTCGAAGACCGGGGCGTGGCCTGGTCCCGGTACCTCGCCGCCACCCGCACCGAGATGGAGGACCTCGGGGCCCGGCTGTCAGCTGACGTGGCCACCGCGGTCGCTCCGGCGATCGACCTGGTCGACTGGGACCCGGACGCCGAGGTGAAGATGGTCACCGCGATGCTGTACCCCTACACCGACCTTCCCGAGCGGGTGGTCGAGTCCAGGGCCCGGGCGATGCCGGTCGCGGAGCGGATGGCGGTCGTGCGGGCATACGTGGGGGAGAGGCGTAACCGCCGCCACAAGCCCGGCCGGGCACTGGAACGTATCGACTACCGCTTCGACATCCTGGCCGACTACGGCGCCTTCCGCGACCTGCAGCGGCACCGTCTCCTGACCGTCGAGTGGCAACCGCTCACCCCGCGCCACGGCTACACCCGTCCCGAAGCGATCGACCTCGCCGGTGCATCGAGCCGCTTCGACGAGGCCATGGACCGCTCGGCCGCGCTCTACGACAGCATCAACGAACGCTTCCCGGCCCAGGCCGCCTATGCCGTGTGCCTCGCCTACAAGGTTCGCTTCGTGCTCCAACTCAATGCCCGGGAGGCGATGCACCTCATCGAGCTGCGCTCGGGCGCCCAGGGCCATGCCTCCTATCGGGAGGTGGCTCGCACGATGCACAGCCTGATCGCGGAGCGGGCCGGCCACCACGCGGTTGCCGAGATGATGTCCTACGTCGACCACTCGCCCGAGCCGTCACTCGAGCGCCTCGACGCCGAGCGCCGGGCCCAGGCCCGTCGGCTCGTCTAGCTGGGGGGCTGCGCCCCCCGGCCCCCATCGCCGCCCGGCTCCCTGGCGGTCGCTCGGTCGGCATCTGCTCGGTCCCGGAGCTTGTCACAACGTCAAGCCTTCTCGGGACCGAGCAGATCTAGCTGGGGGGCTGCGCCCCCGGCCCCCATCGCCGCCCGGCTCCCTGGCGGTCGCTCGGTCGGCATCTGCTCGGTCCCGGAGCTTGTCACAATGTCAAGCCTTCTCGGGACCGAGCAGATCTAGGCCCACCCACTGGCCCGGCTAGCCCGGCCCACCCCCACTCCACCCGCCGTTGGGGCCGGCAGGCCGCGGTCGGCTCTGCCGCCGTCTGTAAC
>JBQTIQ010000096.1:0-2044 GCA_052387955.1 Acidimicrobiia bacterium
GCCACCACGCGACGCTGAACCTCGCCCAGGTGCGGCATCACTGTCCCGAAGAACTCACCCAGCTCCTCGGGCGTGGCCTGCACGTCACCATACTATGCCGCGCGTTCTAACCTGTGGTGGACCCTAACTCAGGCGGCCGCAGGTGCGAGCCAAGCCCGTGCCTCCGCGTAACTCATCCACCGGTGCCCGTCGTAGTCGTAAAGCTTGCACTGGCGAGTGTTGCGGACGAAGTCACGGAAGCGAAGCGGCTCGTCATGGATCACATCCGGATAGGCCTTCTTGATGGCCTCGGCGGCCAGCTCGAGGTTGTACATCGGGATGCGCATGTCCACGTGGTGCGGGATGTGGACCATGATCCAGTGAAGGAAGAAATTGAGCCCGTAGCGGGCCCTGAGGATCGTCGTCCCTTCCATCTGGGCCTTGAACTTGGTCCATTCACTGCGCCGGTACCATTTGATGCCGGGCTGGACGTGGTGCACGTGGACGAACGAGCCGATCAGGTAGCAGCACCCGATGAAGGGCAGGACCAGCACCCGGGCGATAAGCCAGCCGGTCCCGGCCACGGTGCCGGTACGGGCCCAACCGAGCGCCCCGAGAGCGATCGTCGCGCTGGCCAGGATGCCGGCGAGCAACCACCGGTCCCGACGGATGATCTTGACCCAGCGGGCCGGTGGCGTACCCACGATCATCTTCTGCCACCACACCTCACGCATGTAGTAGATGCCGGCGCCGAACCATGACCACTCGAGCCGGTGGCGCAACCGCTGCCACGGCTTCATCGCCTCGTATTCGTCGGGCGTGTAGGGGTGCCACACGAAGTCGTACCCCTGGCGCACGGTGTAGGCGTGGTGGATCCGGTTGTGGCCCAGCACCCACCCTTCGTACACGTGCCATGCCGGCAGCATGGCCATGCGCCCGATCACGGCGTTGAGCCGCTTGCTGCGGAACAAGGCCCCGTGGGCGACGTCGTGGCCGATGATGAAAAGCCCGGTGCCGACGAGGGCTGCGGCGGCCTGAAGGCCGAGTACGGCGAAGGGGTTGGTGACGACGACGAGGGCCCAGACGATCACCGCATAGATCAGCAGATCGCGGCCGAAATAGGCGAGGCCCTTCCAGGTAGGGTTCTCGTAAGCGGCCGCAGGTATGACGTCGATCACGGGTTTGAGCGACCCAGTGCGTCCTACCGGCTCGGTGGGCGGCTCGAGCACGGTTGTGCTGCCACCGGGGGTGTCCATGAGCATCAGGCACCGAGCCTACCGGCCGCAGGAAGGGAACGTGAAGCCTTCCTGTGGTCTGCCTACATGCGGATGAGTCGACCGCCGCTGTCGTCTCGCCGCCCTCTTGGCCGCCGGCGACGGGTGCGAGGCAGGACTGGAGCGATACCGGCAGCAGACCGACCAAGAAGAGTCACGCTCCGCGGTTGGCGAAGATCCGTTCGGGATCGATCAATACCGCGGTGCGACGGTCCTCGGCCATGACCCGGTCGTACTCGTCCCAGTCGTCGTGGGCGCCGCCGGCGGCGGAGAAAATGGTGCGGAGCAGGGCAGGCAAGCGGTCCGGCCCGAACCCGGGGTGAGGGTCGTCGGGACCGATGAGGGTGACCGGCCCTTCGGCCGTCACCCAGTCCCACCCGGCCCGGAAGACGACCGACGCCCGTGCCGCCCGGCGGAGGTACTCGAGCTTGCGGGCGCCGCCCAGTGCCACCAGCGCGACGCGGGGCTCGCCCGTCACCGGGTCGTCGACGACGCCGGCATTGACGACCGATGTGGCCACGGTGCCGTCGGGCCGGGCGACGGCGACGACAGCCAGGCCCTGGTCGGCAGCCACCAGGGAGCGGACTCGGTCGAGATCGGCGGCCACGTCGGTCCTCCGTGAGGTGGGGCTGGGAGGGGCCGATTGTGCCACCCGTCCGGACGCGGCGCCGCCCCGCCCCCCCCGGGGGGGGGGCCGGCGGCGCCCCGCCACGGGGGGCCGCGGCGAAAAGCCCCCCCCCCCGCGCACCCCCCCCACCCCACAAACCCCCCCCCGCCCCCCCCCGCCCGCC
>JBQTIQ010000097.1:0-21518 GCA_052387955.1 Acidimicrobiia bacterium
CGTGGGTCTTGAACATCAGGTTGAACTGGCGGGCCTCGGTGAAGCTGTCGGTCGCCCCGCAGCTCGGACAGGTGCGGGGATCGTCGAGCTTGTCGAGCCGGAACCGCTCCCGGCAGCTGCGGCAGTCGACCAGCGGATCGGTGAACGACGCCAGGTGGCCCGACGCCTCCCAGATGGCGGGCGGCGACAAGATGGCGGCGTCGAGCCCCACCACGTCGGACCGGAGCTGGACCATCGAGCGCCACCAGGCGTCCTTGACGTTGCGCAGCAGCAGCGAGCCCAGGGGGCCGTAGTCGTAGGTGGAGCGGAAGCCGCCGTAGATCTCGGCCGAGGGGAAGACGAAACCCCTGCGTTTGCAGAGATTGACGACCTTGTCGAACAGGCTCGGGTCGGCCACCGGCTCATCGGGCATGGCTCCGAACACTACCGGTGCGCATGGGGAAGACTGGCCGCCGTGGCCCCCTACCCGTACGCCGCCCCCGGGCCCTACGTCGATCCCACCCAGGTGATCGGCCGGCGCATCGGGGCGTTCTTCATCGACGCGCTGATCGTCTTCGTCCTCGCCGTCGCCGTCCTCGCCGCCACCGCCGAACGCCTGACGCTCGACGAGGCCCTCGGCCGGGGGTGCGAAGTCGACCAGGTGAGCGGCGACGGCCGCACCACCCAGTTGACCTGTGGCAGCCGGTTCGCCATCGCCGTCGACGACGACGCGTTCCTCATCGACCCGGCCCCCCTGCTGGCCGTCACCCTCGTGTTCGGGTTCGCCTACTTCGCCGGGCTGCAGGGGCTGACGGGAGCGACCGTCGGGAAGTTCGCCACCGGCATCCGGGTGGTCGGCCAGGACGGCCACATCTGCGGCCCGCTGCGGGCGGCCGGCCGCTGGGTGGTGTTCGCCGTCGACGGCCCGCTCTCGCTGTTCCTGTGCGGCCTGATCACGTCGCTGGTGTCCAAGGGACACCGGCGCCTGGGCGACATGGCGGCGGGCACGTTCGTGATCGCCAAGGGCTATGTCGGCTACCCGGTGACGCCGGGCGCCGCCCCGGGCTCCGTCGCCCCGGTCGGTGGTTACGCGGCGCCGCCGGCGGGCTACCAGCAAGCCCCGCCGGGCTACGGCACCCCTCCGCCCGCCGCCGGCACCTGGCCCGCCGGGCCGGAGGCCGCCCCCACCGCGGGCCCGGTCGCCCCGGCGCCGAGCGCCGCCACCCCCGAACAACCCCAATGGGACGCCGACCTGGGCACGTGGGTCGTCCGCGACCCCGCCACCGGCCGCATCCGCCGCTGGGACCAGCCCACCCAGCGCTGGGTCTCCATCGGCTGAGGGCTCGGAAGCTCATCTCAGGCCAAGTCGAGCACGGACACCGATCGGAGGCGGCGCTCGAGGTGGTGTTCGAGGGCGCGGGTGGCGAGATGGTCGAACTCGGCCACCTCGGCGCCCGAGGCCGTCCCGGCCAGAGCGGAGCCGAGCCCGCCACCGAGCACCAGCCGAAGCAGGGCCACGGTCAGAGCCGAGACCTTGGTCCCACGCCGGTGGGCGCCGCACAGCAACCCGCCCTGGTCGAGGTCGAACGCCACCAGGCCGTCGGCGGCGCCGCACACGACGCACGCTTCGACCAGGGGCCGGTAGCCCTCCAGCGCCAGCAGCTTGAAGAAGAAGGCGGGGACGATCAGGGGATGGTCCCCGGCCGCCAACGTCCGCAATGCCCCGAGCAGCATCGTGTACATGCGGGGCGCGGCCTCGCCCTCTTCGGTCATGAGGTCGGTGGCCTCCAGCAGGCTGGCCGCCCGGGCGATCCGGTCGAGGTCGTCCCGCAGCGCCCGGAAATGGTCGATCGACTCCGCCTGGGTGATGGTGTCGAGGTCGCGGCCCTCGTAGAGCTGCAGGGCGACGTGGCTCATGGGCTCGAGCCGTGACCCGAACCGGGAAAGGGTCTTGCGGACCCCCTTGGCCACGGCCCGGACCTTGCCCCTGCCCCGGGTGAGCACGACGATGATGCGGTCGGCCTCGCCCAGCCGGTACGTGCGCAGGATCACGCCCTCGTCGCGGTACAGGGCCACGTCAGGGCCAGCCGTGGGGCTGTGCCCCACACCCATCGCCGCCGGGCGAGCTGGCGCTCGCGCCGTCGGCCTGAAGTGCTTGCTTCGCTCGCATTTCAGGCCCCAGGAGGGTCAGACTTGCTCTCGACGGCCCCGAAACGGCGGTCGCGCTGTTGGTACTCGCGCACCGCGTCGAAGAGGTGGTCGCGGCGGAAGTCGGGCCACAACAGGTCGGTGAAGATCAGCTCGCTGTAGGCCAGCTGCCACAACAGGAAGTTGGAGATGCGGTGCTCGCCCGATGTCCTCACCACCATCTCGGGATCGGGCATGCCGGGCTCGTAGAGGTGGGCGCGGATCACCTTCTCGTCGATCTTGCGGGCGGGGATGCCCTCGTTGACGATGGCCCTCACCGCGTCGACGATCTCGGCCCGGCCGCCGTAGTTGAATGCGATCGTGAGCGTGAGCCGCCGGTTGTCGCGGGTCATGTCCTCCGATTCGCGGATTCGGTTCAGGACGCCTCGTGGCACCCGCCAGTCGCGTCGCCCGGTGAACCGGATCCGCACGCCCCACTCCTTGAGGTCGCCGCGGTAGTTGAGGAGCAGCCGCTGGTTGAAGTCCATGAGGAACCGGACCTCGTCGAGGGGGCGCTTCCAGTTCTCGGTGGAGAAGGCGTACACCGTGAACCAGCTGAGCCCGAGCTCGAGGGCACCCTGGACCGCTTCGAACCAGGCCTCCTCACCGGCCTGGTGGCCCTCGGTGCGCTTGAGCCCGCGCTGCTTGGCCCAGCGCCCGTTGCCATCCATGACCGCGCCCACATGGACGGGGACCCGGTCGGGGTCGATCCCGGGGATCTCCCGCGCCGTTCGGAATCCAGGCGGCAGCGGGTCCACGGTTTGTAACGTAGCCCCGGGGAGGTAACTAGGACGATGCGCGCGCGACTGGAGCGGCTCGGGGAGCGCTATCGCTTGCTGGGCTTGGCGCTCAAGGTGCAGGAGCGCTTCGGCGACGTCCAAGGGGCCGTCTACGCCAAGGCCCTGACCCTCTCCTTGTTCCTGTCGGTGTTCCCGCTGCTGTTGGTGGCCACAGCCGTAGTCGGCTTCCTCGCCGCCGGCGACAGCAACCTCACCAACGACGTGGTCGAGAAGCTCGGCCTCACCGGCTCGGCGGCCGACAGCATCGGCAATGCCATCGAAGCGGCCCAGAAGAGCCGGCGCACGGCGAGCGTGATCGGTTTCCTGGGCCTGGTGCTGTCGGCTTTGGGCATCGTCTCGGGCATGCAGATCGCCATCGACCGGCCGTGGCAGTCGAAGGGCCGCGGGTTCAAGGACACCCCCAAAGGGCTGGGATGGCTCGTGGGCGCCGGGCTCCTGCTGGCGGCGTCGGGGTACATCACCGGCAAGGTCGTCGGCATGGGCAGCCTGGCGGCGTCCTACGCGGTGCTGATCACCGCGATCATGAACGTGATGCTGTTCTGGTTCACCTTCGGTGTACTGGGCTCGATCAAGGTCGGCTGGAAGCCGCTGTTGCCCGGTGCGGTCGCGGCCGGCGTCGGGCTCCAGGCCCTGACCACGATCGGGGCCTACTACGTGCCCCGGGCGGTGGCGTCCTCGTCGGCCCTCTACGGTGCCATCGGCGTCGTGTTCGCCATCCTGGGCTGGCTCTACGTCTTCGGTCGTCTGGTCGTGTACGCCGCCACCCTCAACGTTGTGCTCTACGAACGCGACAAGGGCACCGTCACCGTCGACCTCGAAGCTCCCCGCGTCCCGGGAGCGACCCCGGTCGAGGCCCAGCGCTCGGGCGTCGTGG
Organism: Acidimicrobiia bacterium; assembly: GCA_052387955.1. Taxonomy (GTDB): domain Bacteria; phylum Actinomycetota; class Acidimicrobiia; order Acidimicrobiales; family JACDCH01; genus JBQTIQ01. Next base: position 3,841 of record JBQTIQ010000097.1, read on the forward strand.
TGGGGGCCGCAGCGGCGAAGTAGTCGTCGGTACCGAACCAGAGGCCGTTCCCCCTCACCGCGCCCGCGCCTGCGGTCACGCGGGCCTGGGACACTGGGCGGGTGGATGCTCTCGCCGCCCTCGACGACGTCGTCGGGGCGCTTCCCGGGGGCGGCGAGACGCGGCCCGGACAGAGGACGATGGCGGCGGCGGTGGAGCGGGCCATCGCCAGCGGGCGCCACCTGGTCGCCCAGGCCGGGACCGGTACGGGGAAGTCACTCGCCTACCTCGTGCCCGCCATCGAGTCCGGGTGCAAGGTGGTCGTAGCCACCGCCACCAGAGCCCTCCAGGACCAGTTGGTGGGCAAGGACCTCCCGTTCCTGGCCGCGCAGCTCGAGCGCCCCTTCGACTTCCGGGCCCTGAAGGGCAGGTCCAACTATCTCTGCTGGCAGCGGGCCCGGGAGGCGTTGGCCGACGCCGACCAACTCGCCCTCGACGTGGGGGGCGCCCCCGCCGTCGCCGATCAGGTGCGCCGATTGGTCGAATGGGCGGCGACGTCGGGCACCGAGACCGGCGACCGGGCCGAGCTGCCCTTCGAGCCCGCGACCCGGGCGTGGGCCGCGGTGAGCGTGTCGGCCCGCGAATGCCCGGGCGCGTCGAGGTGCCCGTCGGGGGACGCCTGCTTCGCTGAGCGGGTGCGCGACGCCGCCCACGCCGCCGACGTCATCGTGGTCAACACCCACCTCTACGGCGCCCACCTGGCCTCGGGCCGGGTGATGTTGCCGGTTCACGACGTCGTCGTGTTCGACGAAGCCCATCAACTCGAAGAAGTGGTGGCCGACACCGCCGGCTTCGAGATCAGCGCCGGCAGCTTCGCCCATCTGGGCCGAGCGGTGGCCGGTGTGCTCAGTGATCCCCGCCTCCTCCAGGACCTGGGCGCCACCGGCGGCCAGCTCTCCGACGCGCTGGCCGCCCACTACGGACGCCGGGTGCGACGGGCCGACGGGGCGCTGGCCGCGGTGCTGGAGGCAGGCCGGGGCCGCGTGGCGGCAGCGCTGGCGGCGCTGCGCCGGGTCGACTCCGACGTCGGCGACGTGGCCGCCCGGAAATCCCGGGCGGTGAAGGCGGCTACCACCCTGGCGGACGAGATCGACGCGTTCGGGGCCCTGAGCGACGCCCAGGTGGCGTGGGTCGAGGGGACGGCGGAGACGCCGCGGCTGCGGGTGGCACCGATCGAGGTAACCGACACGCTGGCGCCCTTGTGGGACGAAGCCACGGTCGTGCTCACCAGCGCCACCATCCCGGCACGGCTGAACGAGCGCCTGGGCATTCCCTACGGCAAGTTCGACGTGATCGACGTCGGCAGCCCCTTCGACTTTGCCGCCCACGCTGTCCTGTACTGCGCCGCCCACCTCCCCGACCCCCGCTCGGCGGCCTACGAGGCAGCCTCCCACGACGAGCTGGCCGCCCTCGTGGACGCGGCCGGGGGCCGCACCCTGGCGTTGTTCACCTCGTGGCGGGCGATGACGGCAGCGGTCGATGCCCTCCGGCCCCGGCTGGCGTTCACCGTGCTCGCCCAAGGTGACCTCCCCAAGCCGGCGCTGGTGGCCGCGTTCGCGGCCGACGAGGCGACCTGCCTGTTCGCCACCATCAGCTTCTGGCAGGGCGTCGACGTCCCCGGGCCCACGCTCTCGCTCGTCACGATCGACCGGCTCCCGTTCCCCCGGCCCGACGAGCCCCGGCTCCAGGCCCGGCGCGAGCGAGCCCGCCAGAACGCCTTCGAAGCCGTCGACCTACCCCGGGCGGCCATGCTGTTGGCCCAGGGCGCGGGACGACTGGTGCGGGCGGCCGACGACCGGGGCGTGGTCGCTGTCCTCGATCCCCGCTTGGCCCGCGCCCGCTACCGGTGGGACCTGGTCCACGCCCTGCCCCCGATGCGGCGCACCCGGGACCGGGCCGAGGCCGAGCGTTTCCTGCACGCCGTGGTCGCCGGCCACGAGGTACCGCCGGTCCAGTAGTCGCCGGACGGTCCGGTCCCGGTGCCGGCCCCGGGGGCCGTCAGCGTCCCTCGGCCCGGGTCAGGGCCGGTACCGCTGGAGGACGACGCCGGACCGGAAAGCCCTGGCCTCGACGAGGCGAACGGGGCCGAGCTCGGCGCCGGCGAACAGCCGCTGCCCCTCCCCGGCCACGAACGGGTTACGAACAGCCGGTACTCGTCGACGAGGCCGGAGGGGACCAGGTGTACGAGCCCTCGCTACGGCTTGATGACCAGGGGCTCCTCGATCAGGTGGGCCCGGGGCTCTTCACCGTCGGGCTCGAACCAGGGCGAGCTCGCGGGGGCGTCGGGGGCAAGGCGCCAGCGCTTCCCGACCCGGTCGATACCGACGGGGTACATCGTCAAGCAGCCGTCACCGTCGATGTGGAGACGCAGGAAGTTCTTGTAGTTCTGGTGGTGCAGCGGTGCAAAGGCCTCGTTGTCGTGCATGCCGAAATGATTGGCCAGCCACAGGTACCCCGAAAGGGCGAAGGTGCTGGCCAATCCCCCGGTCACGACGAGCACGGCGAAGAAGGCCACCGTCGAGCCGACGCCGGTGCCACCCACGAGTCGCGAGGCAGCCATGATGGCCGCCGCCGAGACCACGATCTGGGCCGCGGAGTAGAGGGTGCCCACCACGCCCCGGACCACGAGGTTGGGGGCACTTCGAGCGAAGCTCACCAGCGCCGCGACCAGCCCGACGCCGAAGAGGAGCAACAGGAAGAGCTGGGGGCTGGCCCACGTCCGGTGCCACAGGTCGCCGGTCCCGATCCCGACGTGGCTGTCGCCGATGTGCAGGCCGAGGAGGAGGGCCACCGCCGCCTGGACAACCCCCCAGGTGAACGCCAACGGCAGGTTGAAGAACGGGAGCACCCACACCCACTTCCGCAGCCGCCTCGACACGTCGACCGCGGGGTACACGGTCTTGAGGCGATAGCGCGACGGGCCTTGTGCGCCGGCCTCGGTTATGTACTCGGGTTGATGGTGCGTCGGGTGCATGAAGGCGCCGCCCCCGCCGGCTCGGACCCGGTGCCGGGGGCCGTCCTCTTCCTCGTAATGGGTGTAGCAGTGCAACCCGCTCTTGAGGTAGAGCACCACTCGGGCGCCGGCGGCCTCGATCACTTCGCGCTCGAGACGGTCGACCGTGCGGTCGGAGCTGACCTCGGTGCCGTCGGGACCGCTGTCGACCTCGTTGGCCATACACAGGATCACGCGGTCGCCGGCCTCGACCCGGTCGCGGGCAACCTGTTCGAAGTACCCCAGCTGGGCCTCGTCGAGGAACGCTCCGAACTGGACGTCGATGGCCCACAGCCACCAGCCGTGCGGGAACTGGAGGGCGAAGTAGCTTCGCCGCTGCCTGGTCTTCCACCCCCCGATGTGGTGCTCGCGGCAGAAGGTGCTGGCGAAGTTGACCAGCCCGTCGTACCAGTCGTGGCTGCCGGGGATGGCGAAGAGGTCCGGGCCGTCGTCGTCCGACCACGGCAGGGCCGAGCGGTAGGGACCGAGGAACCGGTCCTCGTACTCGACCCGCGTCGGCACCGGGTACACCTGGTCGCCCCCCATGACCAGCACCTGGCCCCGCTCGGTGGCGATGGTCTCGCCGTCCCATTCGAGATCGAGGCCGGGGGCGGCCAACAGCCGGGCCACGGTGTAGGCCGAGTTCCATCCGTCGCCGGTGTCAGCCACGTAGTCGAACCACACATCGGCCTGCTCCGACCAGTCGGCGTCGACCGTCGGCCACAGCCCCTGCAGTTCACGTCGATCGGCATAGGAGCCGAAGACACCCGACACGACCACCCGCTTGGCCGTGTCCACCAACTGATGGGGGTCGAACCAGCGCACCATGTGCCGGCGCCGGAACCCGAGCTCGGCCTCGTCTGACGGGCGAGGGGGAGCGCCGGTGGTGTCGGCAGCGCTCGAGGGTTCGGCCATGAGAGGCATTCAACACCCTGAAAGCCGCCCCGGCGCTACCCGCCGATAGCCTCCGACGGTGACCGCCGACGCCTCCTATCTGAGCGACGCCGAGGCCTTGATGTGGCGGCTCGACCGCGATCCCGCCCTGTCGTCCACGGTGGCCAACCTCTCCGTGCTCGGGCGGCTCCCCGACGTCGACCGGCTCCGGCACCGCTTGGAGCGCACCAGCCGAGCCGTGCCCCGCCTGCGCCAGCGGGTCGTACCGGGGTGGTCCCGGCTCACCCCGCCCCGGTGGCAGCTCGACCCCGCCTTCGATCTCGACTACCACCTGCGCCGCCGGGCCCTGCCCGGGCCGGGGACCGAACGCCAGCTCCTCGACCTCGTGTCGGAGCTGATGTCCGCCCCGTTCGACCGGGCGCGACCCCTGTGGGAGTTCACCCTGATCGAGGGGCTCGCTGACGGCCGGGCGGCGCTGGTCCAGAAGATGCACCACGCGCTGAGCGACGGCGAGGCGGCGGTGCAGCTGGCCCTGGAGTACATCGACCTCGAACACGACCAGCCCGAGCGCGACGAGGCCCCCCTCCCGGGCCTACCGGCAGGCGACCACGGCCACGACGGCGTCGTTCCTGCCCTCTCCGCTGCCGCCCGGCTCAACCAGGCCCGGCTGGCCCGCTTCGGCCGGCGAGCCGTCGCTGCCGCCGGGTCGGGCATGCGCAGGCCTGACCGCCGGGCTGCGGTGGCGGATGCGGCCCGTAGGGCGACAGCGAGCATCGGCCGGGCCCTGCGGCAGCACCGGGCCGACACCGGGGCGGGCTCGCCCCTGTGGGCAGAGCGCAATTTTCGTCCCCACCTCGAGGTACTACGGGTGCCGTTCGAAGAGGTGCGCCATGCCTCCAAGGTGCTCGAGTGCACGATCAACGACATCTTCGTCACCGCCGTCGTCGGCGCCGCCGGGGCCTACCATCGCGACACCGGCTCCCCGGTGGGCGACCTGGTCATGGCGATGCCTGTGAGCACCCGGGCCGACGGGAAGGGGGGCGGGAACGCGTTCTCCCTGGTCCGGGTGGCCGTCCCGGCCGGTGAGACCGACCCGCTGGTGCGACTGGCCGCCGTCCGCGACCGGATGGTGGACGCCAAGGAGGCCACCGGCAGTCCCTTCGCCCGATTGGCGCAGCTGCTCCCTACCGCAGTGCTCGTACGCCTCGCCCGCCGCCGGGTCCGCGCCGTCGACTTCACCGCCTCCAACATCGCCGGCGCGCCGTTCGCCCTCTACATGGGGGGCGCCCCGGTCGAGGCCACCTATCCCGTTGGCCCCCTCGGGGGTACGGCGTGGAACCTCACCATGCTCTCCGTCAACGGGTCGTTCGACATGGGCCTGGTGTTCGACGCCGGCGCCGTCACCGACCCGGCCCGGCTCCGGGCTGGGATCGAGTCGTCCTTCGCCCAGCTGCTGGCGACGGTCGGTCCTGGCGGGCGTGAGGCCTCGCCGGCTCAGTCAGCGATGAAGACGAGCGAATCGACCCGATGACCGACTGAGGGCCGCCGGACCATCAATACCCCAGCCGTTCGAGGGCCTGGGCCCGGCGCTGCCAGTTCTTGTCGACCTTTACGAACAGCTCGACGTAGGCGCCCGGCGCCAGTTGTTCCCGCACGGCCGTGCCCACCGCCTTGAGCACTCCCCCACCCTGCCCGATCACGATGCCCTTCTGGGACTCCCGTTCGACCAGGATCTCCACTCTCACCCGGGGCCAGTCCCACTCGGTGACCCGGGCGGCGATGGAATGGGGCAGCTCATCACGGGCCACCGCGAGCAACTGTTCGCGCACCAGCTCGGCCACCCAGTGCGCCTCGGGCACGTCACTGACCATGTCCTCGGGGTAGTAGCGAGGGCCTTCGGGCAAACGTTCGACGATGGCGGCGACGAGCGCACCGACGCCGGCGCCGGTGCGCGCCGAGACCGGGAAGTACTCGGCCCGGCCCAAGGTGGATGCCGCCTCGAGCTGGGCCAGGACCTGGCCCTGGGTGGCAGCATCGATCTTGTTGACCACCACCAGCGCCTCGGCTGGCACCCGCTCGGCGACGAAACGGTCGCCCCGGCCGAGGGGTTGGGTGGCGTCGATCACCAGGCACACCACGTCGACGCCGGCGATGGACGACGATGCGGTGTGGTTGAGCCGCTCCCCCAGCAGCGTGCGGGGTTTGTGGATCCCCGGGGTGTCTACGAAGATCACCTGGGCATCGTCCTCGCCGGCGGGACCGGGACGGTTGAACACGCCGTGGATGCGGTTGCGGGTGGTCTGGGGCTTGTCCGACACGATCGTGACCTTGCGCCCGAGCACGTGGTTGACCAGCGTCGACTTGCCCACGTTGGGCCGCCCCACGAGCGTGCAGAAACCCGACCTCATCCCGGCGCTCCCGGTGTGGGCGGGGCCCGGGTGATGAGCACCCGGTCGATGCGCCGGCCCTGCATCGTCTCGGCCTGCAGGCGGTGGCCGTCGACCTCGGCGGTCTCGCCGGCGACGGGGACGTGCCCGAGGATCCCGATGAGCAGCCCGCCGATCGAATCCCAGTCGCCCTCGGGCAGCGAGAGCCCCAGCCGCTCGTTGAGGTCGTCGATGTTCATGCGGGCCGTGACCCGCACGTCGCCCGACGCCAGCTCCTCGATGGCGCCTTCCTCCTCGTCGTACTCGTCGACGATCTCGCCCACCAGCTCCTCGAGCAGGTCCTCCATCGTGACCAGCCCGGCGGTACCGCCGTACTCGTCGACCACGACCGCCAGGTGGTTGCGCTGTGCCTGCATCTCCCGCAACAGCGACGCCAGCTTCTTGGTCTCGGGGACGAACCGTGCCTCGCGCATGACGGCCCGGACCGGGTCGTCGGCCTTGTGGTCGCGTTCGGCCCTCATGAGGTCCTTGGCGTAGGCGACGCCGACGATGTCGTCGATGCCTTCCCCGGAGACGGGGACGCGGGAGTAGCCGTTGAGGATGGCCACCTCCATGACATCGCCGACCCGGAAGTCGGCCGGCACCGTGATCATGTCGGGCCTCGGCACCATCACCTCCCGCACGATGGTGTCGCCGAACTCGATGGTGTTCTCGATGAGCTGGCGCTCGTCGGCGTCGATGGTGGCGTCGTCGACGGCCACGCCGGCCAGGGCAAGCAGCTCTTCCTCCGACACGCTCATGCCCTCGTGGCGGCCCCGACCGGGAAGGATCACGTTGGCCGTGCCCACCAGGAGCCGGGTGACCCACCGCAACGGGGCCACCGCGGCGATGGCCCGGGCCAGCGGGGTGATCGCCAACGCCGCCCGGTCGGCGGCCAGCAGGGCGTAGGTCTTCGGTACCGCCTCGGCCAGCACGAACAACAGCACCAACTCGACGACGAAGGCGACGAGCACACCGCCCGCGCCCCAACGGTCCCAGGAGACGACGGCGACGATGGTGGCCGCCGCCAGGTGGCAGGTCAGCAACACGAACAGGATCGGGTTGAGCACCCGTTCGCGTCGGTCGAGCAGGTTCAACAGCGCCGGCGCCCGTTTCTGGCCGGCGTCCTGGAGCGCGACGGCCCGCGCCCGACCGAGATGGGTGAGGCTGGTCTCGGCCACGGCCAGGACCGCGGCCACCATCAGCAGGGCGAAGAAGGCGACCCCGCCGAGCAGGACCGGTGAGACCATCAGTTCATCCTGTGGGGCTGCGCCCCACACCCGTCGCCGCCGCCGGCGGCTCGTGGGGGGACCGCGGTCACTGGTCCACCATCGCTTGCGCTCCCCACCCGTGACCGGTCGACCGGGCGAGCGCCCGCGAGCCGGGCGACGATGGGGACCGAGGGCGCAGCCCGCGAGCTCGAACGGTCACGGGGCCGACCGATGGAACCGTTCGAGCAACGACCGTTCCTTCGCTTGCATGGCGGCCTCCTCCTCAGCATCGGCATGGTCCATTCCGAGGATGTGCAGCACGCCGTGAACGGTGAGCAGGGCCATCTCGTCGTCGAGAGCGCGGGCGCGGCCCGCCGCATTGGCGGCGGCGACCGACGGGCAGATCACGATGTCCCCCAGCAGGAGCGGGACGTCGCCCGGCTCGCCCCGGCCCGTGGCCGGCCCGGTCGTCCCCGAATCGGGCCACCGGCCCACGCCGGCGACATCGTCCTCGAGCGGGAAGGCGAGCACGTCGGTCGGCCCTTCGGCCCCCATGAACTGGCGGTTGAGCTCAGCGATGGTCGTCTCGTCGACGAAGAGCAACGACAGCTCGGCCGCTCCCCGGATGCCCTCGGTGTCGAGCACCTGGCGGGCCAGCAGCGCCCAGCGGGCCGGGTCGATCGGGGTGGTGCTCTGCTCATCGGCGGCGAAGACCTCCAGGGTCCCCTCGTCGGGGAGCCGGCGACGTCTGGACATCATCGGAAGCGGTATGGCATCGCCGCCATCGGCCGGCTCCGGGCCGCTCACCGTGGCCCCACGGGGGCCGTCAGGCCGGGTGACCGGGCCGTCAGGCCGGGTGACCGGGCCCTCATCGTGAGGCCTCGTGCTTCTCGTAGGCGTCGACGATGTCCTGCACGATGCGATGGCGGATCACGTCCCGGCTGGTGAGGTGCACCCACACCAGGCCGTTGATGCCGGACAGGATCGGCTCCAACCCGGCGAGCCCGCTGCGCCCGCCGGCCACGTCGACCTGGGTGACGTCGCCGGTGACGACGGCTTTGGAGCCGAAGCCGATCCGGGTCAGGAACATCTTCATCTGCTCCGGCGTGGTGTTCTGGGCCTCGTCGCAGATGATGAAGCTGCGGTTGAGGGTCCGGCCCCGCATGAAGGCCAGCGGGGCGACCTCGACGGTGCCGCGCTCGAGCAGGCGCTGGGCGCCGTCGAGTTCGACGATGTCGTAGAGGGCGTCGTAGAGAGGCCGCAGGTAGGGGTCGACCTTGGCCATGATGTCGCCCGGGAGGAACCCGAGCCGCTCGCCGGCCTCGACGGCCGGACGGGTCAGGATGATCCGGTCGACCTGCTTGGCCTGCAGCGCCTGCACCGCCATGGCGACCGCCAGCCAGCTCTTCCCGGTACCGGCCGGGCCGATGCCGAAGGTGATGACGTTGTCGCGGATGGCGTCGATGTAGTGCTTCTGGCCGGTCGTCTTGGGCCGCACCGCCCCACCCCGGGCGGCCCGGATGATCTCGGACGACAGCACCTCGCTGGGCCGCTCGTCGGCCTTGACCATGTCGATGGTGCGCAGCACCGCGCCGGTTTCGAGACGGATGCCTTGTTCGAGCAGGACGATCATCTCCTCGAACAGGCGGCCGGCCCGGCCGGCGTCCTCGCTGCGGCCGTCCACCGTGATCTCGTTCCCCCGCACGTGGATGTCGACGTCGGGGAAGGCGGCCTCGACCAGCCGCAGGTACTCGTCGCGCTCGCCGAGCAGACCGACCATGAGGTTGTTGCCGGGCACCGAGATCTTCATCCGACGCTGCGCACCGGGAAGCGGAGCGAGCACGATGGGCCGACCGGGCCAGCGCCAGGTCGCCGGGAGGCAATGGGTGTGCGGCGCCGTCCCACAGAGGCACGAATCGAGCTCAAGCTCGGCTCAGCGTACTCTCCGGCCGGTGACGGACCTGCCGTCTTTGCCGACGCCGGACCAGAGCGCCGGCCTGCTGGGAGGCGGCGACTTCCTGGCTCGCCTCGACCGGTGGGCCGCCGAGGCCCGCAGCGACGACGCCGCCGCCGCCCGGTCCCGGCGCCGCTGGCTGGACCAGGCCGCCCAGGAGTCGGCCACCTTCGCCGGCGTGCTCCTCGACCTGGCCGAGTCCCGGGTGCCCGTGGTGGTGCAGGGGGTCGGCGGCCGGCGCCACCGGGGGACGATCGAGGTGGTCGGTGCCGACTTCTGCGGGTTGCGCCCCGACACCGGGCCCGAGGTCCTGCTGTCGTTCGCCGCGACCGGGGCGGTGTGGCCGGAGACCGGCACGAGCGGTCCGGTCGGCGACCGGGTGGTGCATCTCGATGCCAACCTGGCCGACGCCCTGGCCGTGCTGGCTGCTGATCGGCCGCGTGTCCTGGTCGTCACCACCACCGGCGACGGGCTTTCCGGTGAGTTGCGATCGATGGGCCGGGATGTCGTCTCGGTGCGCCTCGACGGCGCCGGGCGGCTGGCCTACCTGGCCGTCGGCGCCATCGCCGAACTCAAGCGGGTGTGACGCTGGCGCCTACTTGGAGACGTGGTCGGCGGGCTCGGGGTACAGGTGGTCGAGCGTCCCGGGCTCGATGCGACAGCGGTCGATGAAGGCGTCGACCTCGTCCACCTTCAAGCGGATGACGCGGCCGAACCGGTAAGCCGGGATGTCGCCCTGGTCGATGAACCGGTACAGGGTCCGGGGAGTGATGCCCAGGCGCTTGGCTGCCTCTGCGGTGGATAGCCAGGAAGTCTCGTCGGCCACACCGTCAGGGTATCACCACGTCTTCGTGTGTTTCGGTCACTCAGATGGATTTCTCCGTCACATTGGAGGGAATCCGCGGCCCGAGGTCGAAACTACGGCCCGTGGTTACGACCGCGCCGTCCGACGGTGTCGTCCGCAGCGCCGAGCCTGCCACCGGGGAGCCGGGTGAGCCCCGGTTGCGAGTCCGTCGCCGGCGAGCATTGCCCAACGGCCGGGCCGTCGTCGGCGGGTTCCTGGTCACCGTGGCAGCCGTGAGTGCGTTCGCGGTGGCGAGCCGGACGGGTGACGGCCCTTCCCGGCGCTACGTGGTGGCGGCCCGGGACGTGGCCATCGGCACCACGTTGACGCCGCCCGACCTGGCCCTGATGCCGGCGGAGCTGCCCGAGGGTGCGGCCGAGCGGGCCTACGCCGAGGTGACGGCGGCCGCCGGCCGGGTGACCGTGGCCCCGCTCCGGGCCGGTGACCTGGTTCGGGGCCCCGCCCTCGTCGGCGCCGCCGAGGTCGCCCCGGCTGCGCATCTGTCGGTGCCGATCAGCCGGTCGCACGCCTTCGGCGGAGCGGTCGATCCCGGCGAGCGCCTCGACGTGGTGGCCACCTACGGCCCCGGTGGCGGTCAGACCGCGGTCGTGGCCCACGCCGCCCGGGTCATCAGGGTCGACGCCGCCGACGGTGCCCCGCTGGCCGGCAGCGACGCGTTGGTACTGGTCGTGTCCGTCGATCCCGACGAGGCCCTGGTCCTGGCCGACGCGGCCCAGAACGCCAAGCTCAGCCTGGTCCGCCCGGTCGGCACCGCCACCGGGAGCGCGAGCGACGGCCCCCGCGGGGCCTCCACCACCGCCTCCGATACCGACGCTGGGTCGGACGGCTTGGGGCCGAGCGAGGGATGATGGCCGCCGGCGAGCGCTACGTCGTGCTCGGCCTGGCCCATGCCCGGTCGGCCTGGTTCCAGGAGCTGGCCCGGTGGTCGACGGCGGCGGTGGTCCCGGTCGAGTTCCTGAAGTGCTTGAGCCCCGAGGAGGTGCACTCCCGGCTCGACTCCGGCCGCCCCATCTCCGCTCTCGTCGTGGACGGTGGCCTCCCGGGGACCGACCGCGACCTCTTCGAGCATGCCGCCGGGCGGGGCGTGGCGGTCGTGGTCGTCGACGACGGGGCGTCCCGGCGGGACTGGGGCGCCCTCGGCGTGGCCGCCTCCCTACCGTCCGACTTCGACCGCGGCCGCCTCCTCGCTGTCCTCGACGCCCACGCCGTGCCGGTCGGCCGGGCTGACACGCTGGTGGGCCCGCACATCCCCGTGCCGGCCACGGGCTGGCGGGGCCGGCTGCTGGCAGTGACCGGCGCCGGGGGGGCCGGTGCCTCCACGGTGGCCATGGCCCTGGCCCAGGGCATGGGCGCCGACGTCCGCCACGCCGGGCTGGTCCTGTTGGCCGACCTGGCCCTCGACGCCGACCTGGCCCTGCTGCACGACGCCGGTGACGTGGTGCCGGGCCTGTCCGAACTGGCCGATGCCTACCGCCACGGCCGGTTGGCGCCCGCCGACGTCCGGGCCATGGCCTACGCCGTACCTGAGCGGGGCTACGACCTGCTGCTCGGGCTCCGCCGCCACCGCGACTGGGCCGCGGTGCGGCCCCGGGCCTTCGACCAGGCCCTCGACGGCCTGCGCCAGGCCTACAAGGCGGTGGTCGCCGACATCACCGGCGACGTCGAGGGTGAGGCGCAATCGGGGTCCGTGGACGTGGAGGAGCGCAATCTGATGGCCCGCACCGTCAGCGCCCGGGCCGATCTGGTCCTCGTCGTCAGCGGGCCTGGAGTGCGCGGCACCCATCGCCTGGTGCGACTGCTCGGCGCGTTGGCCGAGCACGGCGTCGCCGCCGAACGCCTCGTCCCCGTCGTCAACCGCGCCCCCCGCAACCCCCGGTCACGGGCGGAGATCGTTGCCGCCGTGGCCGCCCTGGCCCCCACTCGGGGCCGAACATCGACAACCCTCAACCCGGTGGTCTTCGTACCCGAGCGACGGCGGCTCGAGGAAGCGCTGCGGGACGGCACTCGCGTGCCGGCGCCGTTGCCTGCCCTCCTGGCCGGGGCTGTCAACGCCGTGCTCGACGCCCGCGGCCCGGTAGCCTCGCCGCCCGCCGACGCCGGCGACGCGCCGGTGCTCGTCACGCCAGGTTCCCTCGGGCGGTGGTCTGACGACGGGGACGACAGCAGCAACGGCAACCGGGCCGGCGCCTAGAAGCGTCCTGCGCTCCCGCCTCCGGGCCTCTGGTTCATCAAGTGGTCGCGATCGGGAAACAGGCCGGAAACAACTACGTCGGAACCTGTCGGCCGACCGCTCGACCTAACGAGGGAGACCGCAGTGGATACCGGAGACACCGCGTGGGTGTTGATCTCGACGGCGTTGGTGTTGTTCATGACGCCGGGCCTGGCGTTCTTCTACGGCGGCATGGTCAGGGCCAAGAACGTGCTGGCCATGCTCATGCAGAACTTCTTCGCCATGGGCCTCCTCGCCATTGTCTGGGTGGCGATCGTGTTCAGCCTGGCCTTCGGCGACGCCGGCAACGGCGGCTTCATCGGAAACTTCGACTTCCTCTTCCTCAAGGACGTCGGTGTCGGGCCGCTGACCGATGACCCCGAAGCGTTCTTCGCCTTCCTGACCATCCCGGGCGTGCTGTTCTGCGCCTACCAGATGACGTTCGCCATCATCACTCCGGCGCTCATCACCGGCGCCACCGCCGACCGGCTCAAGTTCGGCGCCTACGCCGTGTTCATCGGCGTGTGGCTCGTCCTCGTCTACGGGCCGGTCGCCCACATGGTCTTCGCCGGCGGGTGGCTGGCCGAGATGGGGGCGCTCGACTTCGCCGGCGGTGCGGTCGTGCACATCAACGCGGGAGCGGCCGCTCTCGCCCTGGTGATCATCATCGGCAAGCGCAAGGGCTACCCGGACGAGCCGATGCCCCCCCACAACCTGCCCCTCACCCTGCTCGGCACCGGCATCCTGTGGGTCGGCTGGGCCGGCTTCAACGCCGGCTCGGCGCTGGCCGCCAACGGCGTAGCCGCCCAGGCGATCATGAACACCTTCCTCGCCGCCTCCGCGGCCATGCTCGGCTGGTTGCTGGTCGAGCGGATCAAGGGGGGCCACGCCACCACCCTCGGCGGCGCCTCCGGCGCGGTGGCGGGGCTCGTCGCTATCACGCCCTGCGCCGGCTTCGTCGGCGGGATGGCCCCCGTCTACATCGGTTTCGGGGCCGGCGTGGTGTGCTACCTCGGCCTGAACATCAAGAAGCTGTTCAAGCTCGACGACAGCCTCGACGTCATCGCCGTACACCTCGTCGGCGGGCTGTTCGGCTCGATCGTGCTCGGCCTGTTCGCCGACGCCGGCGTCAACAGCGCCGTCGCCAACGAGGGGATCTTCCTCGGCGGTGGTGGCGACCTGTTGGTCGACCAGATCGTCGCTTCGGCAGTGACGTTCGCCTACTCCTTCGTCGTCAGCTTCATCATCGGCAAGGTCGTCGACGTCACGATGGGCCTGCGGGTCGACGAGGCCGCGGAGGACACTGGCCTCGACCTGAGCCTGCACGCCGAGACCGCCTACGCCAACTGACCGGGAGACCGACGTGAAGCTCATCACCGCCATCATCAAGCCGTTCAAGGTCGAGGAGGTGAAGACGGCGCTCAAGGGCGCCGGCGTCCAGGGGATGACCGTCACCGAAGTCCAGGGCTTCGGGCGCCAGTCTGGTCACACCGAGGTGTACCGGGGCGCGGAGTACACGGTCGACTTCGTCCCCAAGACAAGGGTCGAGGTCGTGGTGCCCGACGCCGACGCCGAGCGCATCGTGACCGCGATCACCGATGCCGCTCGGACCGGCAAGATCGGCGACGGCAAGATCTGGACCACCGCCGTCGACCGCATCGTACGTATCCGTACCGGCGAACTCGACGACGACGCCCTCTGACCTACGAGGAAGCGAACGCTGAAGCTGCGACCGGCCCTGTCCCGAGGACGGGGCCGGTCGTCGGCGGAGGACCAGCTCGACCATCACGATGCCTGCTGACCGTTCTGCTGACACGAGAGATGTGACCGATCGACCGGCGAACGTGCCGCCGTTCCCCGGCGGCGCCATCGAGCTCGACGGCTCGGTGCTGCGCACGGCCACCGAGGACGTGGACCTGAGCCCTACCGAATCGGTGGTGATGGCCGTGCTGATGGCCCGGAACGGTTCACTGGCCACCCGGGCCGAGCTCGAGGCCGCTCTCGCCAGCCAGGTGGCGATCACGCCCCGAGTGGCCGACGACGTCGTCTACCGGCTGCGACGGCGCATCCGCCCCCACGGCCTCGACGTGGCCGCGTCGCGAGGACGGGGCTTCATGCTGCGCCGCCACCTCGACGAACCCGGGCCGCTCGGCCGCTGACGGCGGTTGCGCATCCTGGTCGGGACGGGCATGGTGGGCTTGGGCAACGACGAAGGGGAATCGATGAGTGAAGCGACCGGACCGCAGCCCGCCCGGGCGTCGGGGACGGTCGTCATCGGCGGCGACCTCGAGGTGCACCGTCTCGGCTAGGGGGCCATGCAGCTCGCCGGGTCCGGCGTGTGGGGCCCGCCGGCCGATCCCGACGAGGCCGTCCGGGTGCTGCGACGGGCGGTCGATCTCGGGGTCGACTTCATCGACACCGCCGACTCCTACGAGCCCTACGACAACGAGGAGCTGATCGCCGAGGCCCTCTACCCGTACCCGGCCGATCTCGCCATCGCCACCAAGGCTGGGTTGGTCCGCACCGGGCCCAGCGAGTGGTCGCCGGTCGGCCGCCCGGCCTACCTGCGCCAGCAGTGCGAGATGAGCCTGCGCCGGCTCCGGGTCGACCGTATCGACCTGATGCAGTTGCACCGGATCGATCCCGAGGTCAGCCTCGAGGAACAGATCGGTGAGCTGGGGGCGCTCCGGGACGAGGGCAAGGTGCGCCACATCGGTGTCTCCGAGGTGACCGTCGACGAACTCGAAGCCGCTCGTCGCATCGCTCCGATCGCCAGTGTCCAGAACCGCTTCAACCTGGTCGACCGGCTTTCCGAAGGCGTCCTCGACCACTGCGAGCACGAGGGACTCGCCTTCATCCCCTGGTTCCCCATCGCCACCGGCGAGCTGGCCCGGCCCGGCGGCGTGCTCGACGAACTGGCCAGGAGCCACGGCGCGACGCCGGCGCAAATGGCGTTGGCGTGGCTGCTGCAGCGGTCTCCGGTGATCGTGCCGATCCCGGGGACGTCCTCGGTCGCTCACCTGGAGGAGTACGTCGCCGCCGCGCTCGTCCATCTCGGCGACGACGACGTGGCGTCGATGACCAACGCCGCCTGACGACGCCGGCCGCGGGCGGGCCCGTCACGCAACACCCACGCCGGGCTGGGCCGGGCCGACATCGCACGGCTCGGCCCGGCCCGGTCGGGGGCGCTACTTCAGTTCGTAGACCGTCGGGGCGCGGCCACGGCCGCTGTAGTTCGGCTTGGGGCCGACCTTCTTGGCCTTCCCGGACACGATCAGCTCGTCGACCGCCTTGCGGACGGTTGCCGGTGAGCCTCCCCCGGCCTTGTCGGCGAGATCAGCCAAGGTGAACTGCTTGGGCATCCGGCTGGTCACGGCCTTGATGTCCTCGATGCCGACCCGGGCGCGACCGCCGGCGGACGCCGCCCCTGCACCGCCACCGGCCGCCTTGCGGGGACGGCCACGGCGTCGGCCGACGTCGAACCCGGCTCGGGCCAGCACGTCGGAACTGACACCCATCTGCGTGAAGGCCGACACCGGGACGCCCTGCGCCTCGGCATAGGCCTTGGAGTGAATGACGAAATCCTCGGTGAGCCGGTCGCCGTCCGCCTGCTGCGCATGCTCCAAATCGGCCAACGCATGCAACCGGTCGATCGGGTCCTTCGCCGCCTGGACTGCCGCCTGCGCCTTCTTCACCGCGTTGGCATCCACCAACTTGGCCGGGTCTTCGAGCCATAAGAGATAGAGCCGTACTGCTCCCTCGGGCCCAGCATTTTCAGCCACGAACGCCTCCTAGAAGAACGAAACCGGTACGGGCGAGGCGGCCATCGGCCAGCCCGCGCTTTTCACAGACTAATCATGCTCCTGCCCACGACGAAAGAGGCGCTGACCTCGGTCACCGACCCACAGAAATCAGCGAACTGACTACATGAGGTGTAGCAAACGCGCAGGCTCCGGCCCATGAGCCTTTGCAATTGGACAAAGGCGGCACGCGGTCGGGGCGGCGGGGAAATAGTGGTCAGGCGGCGTCGAGAAGATCGACCACGAACACCAGGGTCTCGGTGGGCCCGATGCCGGCCGCAGGCTGGCCGGCGGCGCCATAGGCCTTGTCGGCGGGAACGACCAGAAGCAAGCGAGAGCCCACCTTCTTGCCGACGATCGCCTCGTCCCAGCCGGGGATCACGTTGCCGGTCCCAATACGGAAGTCACGGGGACCGTCGCCTCCCCAGGAGGAGTCGAACTCGGCGCCGGTGGCGTAGAGCACCCCTTTGTAGTGGGCCGTGATGGTCTGGCCGGCTTCGATCTCGGGACCGTCGCCGGCGATGAGCGGCTGGGTCACGAGCTGCGCCGGCGCAGGGCTGGACGGGATGGTGATCGTCGGCTCGCCGTCGGCCGCGACCTCGACCCCGGGCAGGCCGGGCGCCGGCTCCACCGGTGTACCCACCGCCTTGGCCAAGGGCCGACGGATCTCCTTGACGTCGAACACGAGCACCAGGGTGTCGGTCGGTTGCAACCCGTCGCTGGTGCCGGCGCCCTGAGCGGCGGGCCCGTCAGCCGGGGCCAAGGCCACCAGCACGCGGCTTCCGACGGGCACCCCTACCAACCCGGTCACCAGGCCGGGCAGGACCTGGCGGGGGTCCAGCAGCAGGGGCTCGGACCGTGCACCGTACGTGGAGACGACCTCGACGCCGTCGGTGCCGCTGACCCCGAAGTAGTCGACGGTCACCTTGGAGCCTTCCTCGACGATCTCGCCGTCGCCCTCGATGAGGACGAGACGAGCGCTGGTGGCGACCGTGAACGGGCGGGGCAGGTCGATGGTCGGCTTCTCCCCGAAGAGCCCCGTGACCTCGATCGCGTCGAGCGCCGCCGGCGCCGGCGCCGGCGCCGAGCTCGAGGCGGACGAGCCGCCGGCGGGCAGCACCGACTGCGAGTCGTTGCCGCAGGCCGCGGCGAGACAGCCAGCAGCCACGACGAGAACGAGGAGACGGCGCACAGAGCCCTTCCGATCTGGCAGCGAGCGCGAAACGAGCGTCGGTCCGACGATCGCTCCGGGCGTCACACGCTAGTGCCCCGTCAGGTGACGTTTGCC
>JBQTIQ010000098.1:0-23167 GCA_052387955.1 Acidimicrobiia bacterium
GCCACCACGCGACGCTGAACCTCGCCCAGGTGCGGCATCACTGTCCCGAAGAACTCACCCAGCTCCTCGGGCGTGGCCTGCACGTCACCATACTATGCCGCGCGTTCTAACCTGTGGTGGACCCTAAACGCGAAGCGCCCGTATAGGTCGCACATCTCGCGGCCCGACTTCTGAAACTTGACCCAGGCGTCAATCTGCTTCTGCTGCTTGACGTTCCCGGCCTTCGTCTTGTACAGGCGGGCACTTCGAACCTCCTCTACGAGCTCGTTGTCGAGCAGCGGCCCGAGGGAGGTCATCAACGCCTGATAGACGATTCGGTCGCCGAGATCGAGGACCGCGATCGGGCGCGTTGCCAAGGCGCTCTTCGGAACCTCAACGATCTGTGGACTGTGAGGCTGGTAAGTCCCGTCGATGAGTCCGATGAGGATCTCGGCGCGTCGCTCGGGCCAGAGCAGCGGGAAGTCCTTGTTGCGGATGATGTCCGGCACTTCGTCGGTGTAGGACTCGGACATCACCGCATTCATGGCAGCGTCTAGATCAAGGTCGAAGTCGTCTGCTCCTTCGCTCACATCGGCACCTCGGAAGCGACCGCTCGTGGGGTCGTCACATTACGAGCGTCGAGCTGTACGAGTTCGGGAAATGAACGGCCAGGCCGATCTCCTCGCTCACGGTAGCCGTGACACGATGGTGTCATCACCCTCGGTCTGGCGAACGCAGGACTCGCCGCTGCGCACCGGTGGTAGAGCGCTTGACTACAGGGTGGAATCCGAATCGAATCTGGCCTACTCGGCGGAAGACGGGACGGACGGAGGGCCAGGTGGCGGTATGTTGCGGCACCCTCTAGACAGCAGATTCGACGTTGCCAAGGTTGGGGTCGCAGGTTCGAATCCCGTCGCCGCTCCAGAGAACTCGGCGGTCAGGGACCCGTTCGGAGGTTGCCGTCTCGTTCTCGGACCGACGGCCGTCGCGGGCGCACGGCCATCGCGCCCTTGACACGCCCTTGACAGCTGTGCCCCTTGATCCGGGGCAGCTCCTCGAGGACTATCCGTATCTCGAGGAGGCCGATGTGATCGCCGCGCTGGCCGCATCATCGAACGCTCCCTGACTATCGTCGCCGGCACGGGCCGCAGGGGCGGCGGTGTGAGGGAGTGGGATTCGCATGGCACCCGAGTTGCAGCAGTTCCGGATGCTCATCGGCGGGGAGGCCGTCGACGCCCTCTCGGGCCGGACGTTCGAGTCGCAGAACCCGTACACGGGCACCCCGTGGGCGGTGGTTCCCGACGGTGGGCCCGACGACGTCGATGCCGCCGTCGGCGCGGCCCGGGCGGCTCTCGACGGCGAGTGGGGGGCGATGACGGGTTTCGCCCGGGCCGCCCTCATGCGCCGCCTCGCCAAGCTCATCGGCGAGAACGCCGAGCGGCTGGCCCGGCTCGAGGTGAACGACTCGGGCAAGCTCTATCGGGAGATGATCGGCCAGCTCAATGCGCTGGGTTCGTGGTACCAGTACTACGCCGGCCTGGCCGACAAGGTCGAAGGCCGCCAGATCCCCACGCCCAACCCGAACTATCTCGTGTACACCCGGCGCGAGCCGGTCGGCGTGGTGGCCGCCATCACGCCGTGGAACTCGCCCTTGCTGCTGATGTCCTGGAAGCTGGCCCCGGCGCTGGCCGCCGGGTGCACGATGGTGGTCAAGCCGTCCGAGCACGCACCGGCCTCGACGCTCGGCTTCGCCGAGCTGTTCGGGCCGGCCGGGTTCCCTCCTGGCGTGTTCAACGTCGTCACCAGTTCGTCGCGCCAGACCGGTGCCGCCCTGGCCGGCCACCCCGGGGTCGACAAGGTCGCCTTCACCGGCTCCACGGTGACCGGGCGGTCCGTCGCCCACGCCGCTGCCGAGAACCTCAACCGGGTCACCCTTGAGCTGGGCGGCAAGTCGCCCCAGGTCGTGTTCCCCGACGCCGACCTGCAGGCCGCGTCGAACGGGCTGGTCGCCGGCGTGTTCGCGGCCACTGGCCAGACCTGCATGGCTGGCTCGCGACTGATCGTGCACGAGGCGGTGCACGACGAGTTGGTCGGGCTGGTGGCCGAAAGGGCCGGGCGCATCAAGCTCGGCGACCCCAACGACCCCGAGACCGAGATGGGCCCGGTAGCCAACCAGCCCCAGTACGAGAAGGTGCTCGGCTACCTGCGCACGGCCGCCGACGAGGGCGCCACCGTGGCCTACGGCGGGGCCGCCGACGAAGGTCTGGGGGGCTACTTCGTCAAGCCGACGGTGCTCACCGGGGTCAAGGCCGACTCGACCATCGTGCGCGAAGAGGTGTTCGGCCCGGTGCTGTCGGCCTACACGTTCACCGAAGAGGACGAGGCCATCAAGCTGGCCAACGACACGTCCTACGGCCTCGCCAGTGCGGTGTGGACCAAGGACATCCACCGGGCCCACCGGGTGGCGGCCAAGCTGCGGGCCGGCACCGTGTGGGTCAACGCCTACCGGGTGGTGTCGCCCAGCGTGCCGTTCGGCGGCTACGGGCTGAGCGGCGTCGGCCGCGAGAACGGCATCGACGCGGTGCTGGAGTACACCGAGAACAAGTCGGTGTGGGTCGAGCTCAGCGGCGGCACCCGCGACCCGTTCACGCTCGGCTAGCTGGGGGGCTGCGCCCCCCCGGCCCCCATCGCCGCCCGGCTCCCTGGCGGTCGCTCGGTCGGCATCTGCTCGGCCCCGAAACTTGTCACAACGTCAAGCCTTCTCGGGACCGAGCAGATCTAGCCGGCCTTCCTGGTCCCGGCAGGACCACCCTGGCCGTAGCCGGCCACCCGCGTGTCGTCGATACTGGGCCGGTGGACCGGAAAGAAGACCTCCGGGAGTTCCTGCGATCGCGTCGGGCGCGTCTGCAGCCGGAAGCCGTCGGGATCCGTCCCGCTGTGGGCGCCCGTCGGGTGGCCGGCCTCCGGCGGGAGGAGCTGGCCCACCTCGCCGGGGTGAGCGTGGACTACTACGTGCGCCTGGAGCAGGGCCGTAGCCTGAACCCGTCCGAGGAGGTCCTCGAGGCGATCGCCCGGGCGCTCCAGCTCGGGGACGCCGAGCGGGTCCACCTGTTCGACCTGGCCAAGCCGTCCGTCGCCCGCCGGCGACCGGTCCGACCCCAACGGGTGCGGCCCGGTGTCGTGCACCTCATGGACTCGCTCGTCCACCAGCCGGCCTTCCTCCTCGGTCGGCGCATGGATGTCCTCGGCTCGAACCGCCTGGCGCGGGCGCTGCTCACCGACTTCGACGCCCTTCCCGTTCGCGAGCGGAACATGATCCGCTGGGTCTTCTACGACGAGAACGCCCGGGCTCTCTTCCCGGAATGGGATCAGCTCGCCTCGGAGCTCGTCGGCGTCTTGCGGGTCGACGCCGGCCGCTATCCCGACGACCCCAAGTTGGGCGAGCTGGTCGGCGATCTCGCCGTCCACAGCGACGAGTTCCGGCGTTGGTGGGCGGCACACCCGGTGGTCCAGCGCACGTCGGGGACCAAGCGCTTCCACCATCCCGTGGTCGGTGACCTGACGGTCGACTTCGAGGCCCTCGCGTTGCCCGGCGACGCCGACCAGACGCTGTTCATCTACACCGGCGAGCCCGCTTCCCGCTCGCACGACGCCTTGAAGCTGCTCGACAGCTGGGCCGGGGCCGCACCCACGGTCCCGCCGCCGATCGATGACATCGATGAGGCCGATCTCGGCGATGCCGTCCCCAGCGAGGTCCTGGGCAACCCCGCTCGTTGAGCGCCCCGGCGCCTCGTCGTCTAGGCGGTGACGTCCGGTCGGCCTTGCCGCCACGCGGCCAGCGCCTGCTCGCAGGTGGCGTCGACTTCTCCCAGGTAGGCGGCTGCCGTCACCGGGTCGGCGGTCACCGTCGAGGCCGTGGCCGGGCCCAGGTGGCGCAGGACGGCGTCGGTGAGTGCCAGGTTCTCGGATCTCGCCTCGCGTACGGCCCGGTAAAGCACCTCGTGGGCCTGGTCGCGGCCGACCACCTGGGCCAAGCGCATCATCCACGCCTCGGCCAGGACGGCCCCGCCGTCGAGCGTGATGTTCTCCGCCATGCGCTCCGGGAAGACCCGGAGCCCGCCGGCGACGTCGGCGGCGGTGGCCAACGCGGCGGCGGTGCAGCAGGCCACCGTCGGCACCGCCCGCCACTCGACCTGCCACTCGCCTGCGGCCCGCTCGTGGCCCGCTTCCATGGCCCGCAGCAGCGCGCTGGACGAGGTCGAGGCGGAGACGGCAAGGCCGATGATCGCTTCGGATGCGATCGGGTTGGCTTTCTGAGGCATGGTCGACGAGGCACCCCGGTACTCGCCGTCGGCCTCTGCGATCTCGCCGATCTCGGTCCTCGACAGGTCCACGACTTCTCGGGCGAAGCGGGTGAGGGTCGATGCCACGAGCGCGCACACGGTGCCGACCTCGGCGACGTTGTCGCGTCCCACGTGCCAGGGCACGTCGGTGGTCGTCAGGCCGAGGAGCCGGGCCATCTCGCCCCGTACCACCGCGGCCCGGTGACCGACGGCGGCGGACGTCCCGGCGGCGCCGAAGAACGAGACGACCTCCACCCGCTCGCGAAGCTGTTCCAGCCGTCTTCGGTGCCGTACCGATTCGGCCAGGAACACGGCCATCTTCGCCCCGAACGTGGTCGGCACCGCCTGCTGCGCATGGGTCCTGCCCGCCATCACTGTCCCCCGATGGGCGTCGACGAGCCCGGCGACGCTGTCGCCGAACCCCGCCAGCAGGTCTCGCAGCCGATCGACAGCCGCCGTCAACTGCAGCGCGAGGGCTGTGTCCATGATGTCCTGGGTTGTCGCGCCCCAGTGGACGAGACCGGCAAGGTCGGGTGGCAGCGCGGCGCAGATCATGCGCACCAGCGGGAGGATGGGGTAACCGACGATCCGCGTCTCGCCCCACAGCCGTTCCAGGTCGACCGTGGCCGGGACACACGCAGCCGCGATCGTCTCCGCCTGCTCGACGCCCACGAGCCCGCCGTGGGCCAGGGCACGAGCGAGCGCGGCTTCGACCAACAGCCAGCCGTCCACGCAGGCCGCCTCCGAGAAGATCGCCTCCATGGGGCCGTCGGCATGGAGCCGGCTCAGCAGGTCGAATGGCATGGGAAACCCTTCCCGGGCACGGTCGGCCCTGCTCGTGGCGGCCGTGGTCCCGGTGTCCATTAGAGCTCCGTTCCTCGCTCCGGTCGATCGGGTTGCCCGCCGCCGCCAGCCGCCGATGTCCTGGCTGCCGCGACAGGGGCCTCCGTCTCGTGGACGCAGGCCCCTGTGTGCTGCCGAAGCTTGGTCCTGTCAGCTCACGCGGGCCTCGAGCGCCTCGACGATCTTGCGGGCCAGGCCTTCGCTCGACGCTGGGTTGGCGCCGGTGATGAGGTTGCCGTCGATGATGACGTGGGCCTGCCAGGGCTCGCCCTGGGTGAACTTGCCGCCAAGCTCGGACAGGCGGCTCTCGAGCAGGAACGGGGTCTTGTCGGCGAACCCGTACTGCGTCTCCTCCTCATCGCTGAAGCTCGTGAGCTGGCGACCCTCGAACGCCCAGGTGCCGTCTTCCCGGACGGCAGGCACCAGGCCGGCGGGCCCGTGGCAGACCGCGGAGACGACCTTCGTGTCGTCGTCGGCCATGACGACGAGGAGCTTGCCCAGGGCCTCGGACACCGCCAGGTCCTCCATGGGGCCGTGGCCGCCACCGATGAACACGGCATCGAACTCGGTAGGGTCGCAGTCTTCGAGCACCGCGGGGTGCTCGAGCTCGGCCGCTACGGGGCCCTCGATGATGTACCGACGGAGGCCGTCGGCCACCTCCTGCGAGCCTCCGTTCATCTCGGCCGAAAGGCTGAGCTGGTCAGGGGTCGGCTTCACGCCGCCCGGGGTGGCGATGGTGACGTCGAAGCCCGCTTCCCGGAAGATCTGGTCGGGCACCACGAACTCCTCGGCCCAGTAGCCACAGGGATCGGGCGTCCCGTCTTTCAACGTCCACGCGTCGACCCCGGTGAGGACTTCGAGAACCTTTGCCATGTGTGGGCTCCTTGCTTGTTGCCGTCCCCGGCACCCAACCACGGGCCGAGACGCTCAGGAATCCCCCTCTCCAACCTGGGGTCACCCGGACCTAGGACTGCCAGGACCACGTACGCCCCGGTGTCCGGACGGTACGATCCCCGACCGTCGTAGCTGTGAGCCGCCGGTCCTCGATCCGACCGGCGCCTACCTGCGTTGCTCC
This sequence comes from Acidimicrobiia bacterium, assembly GCA_052387955.1. GTDB lineage: Bacteria > Actinomycetota > Acidimicrobiia > Acidimicrobiales > JACDCH01 > JBQTIQ01. The sequence continues at coordinate 6,241 of JBQTIQ010000098.1, forward strand.
CGAGACCCCGGTGGCGCAGCCCCGTGGGTCGTGTGGGTCGTGCGAGGAGCAGCGTGGATGATCGAGCAGTCACCGGGGCGTCCCTGCCGGCCGAACCCGGTGTGAGCTGGAAGCAGACGTCCCGCTCGCCAGCAGCACCGGCAGCGGGCGTCGACGTAGCCCGGCACGACCCGGACCGGCCAGTCCGTCGCCGTGAGCCCCGTCCGTCGGCGCCGGCGGCGTCGACCCTCGCCCGGCGGTTGCCGGACGAGACGATCCAGTGGCGCACGTCGGTCCCGTTCATCCTCTTCCACTTCGTGCCGTTCGCCGCGGTGGCGACCGGGGTCACCGCCGAAGCGGTCGTGCTCGGGGTCGTCCTGTTCGTCGTCCGGATGTTCTTCATCACGGCTGGCTACCACTGCTACTTCGCCCACCGCAGCTACCGGGTGGGACGGGCGGTGCAGTTCGTCTTCGCCTTCGGCGGCACCACCGCGGCGCAGAAGGGCCCGTTGTGGTGGGCGGCCAACCACCGCGACCACCACCGCTACGCCGATACCGACCGTGACCCGCACTCGCCCCAGAAGGGCCTCCTGTGGAGCCACGTGGGATGGGTGTTGTCGGGCAAGTACAAGGACGTCGACTACGACCGCATCCGGGAGTTCGCCCAGTTCCCCGAACTGCGCTTCATCGAGCGGCACGACTGGATCGGCCCGTGGAGCATCGGCGCCCTCGCCTTCCTGGTGGCCGGATGGAGCGGCGTGGTCATCGGCTTCTTTGCCTCGACCGTGTGCCTGTGGCACGCCACCTTCTCGGTCAACTCTCTCGCCCATCTCATCGGTCGCCGGCGCTACGCCACCACCGACACGAGCCGGAACTCGCTGTTCGTGTCGATCATCACGCTGGGCGAGGGATGGCACAACAACAACCACCACCATCAGCCGGCGTGCGCCCGCCAAGGCTTCAAGTGGTGGGAGCTCGACGTGACCTACGACGTGCTCCGGGTGCTGTCGCTGGTAGGGGTCGTCCACGATCTGCGCCAGCCGTCGACGGCGTCCCTCGAGGCGCGCCGGGTCCGAGCCGGGCACCCCGACCTCGGGCTCGTCCGGCTGCACCTGTCCCGGGCGCTGAGCGCACTGGACGGTCACCGCGGCGCCGTCGCCGAGGACGTGACCACCCTGCGCCGCCATCTGCTGGAGGCAGCCGACGACGTCGGGCGCAGCCGGGCACCACCGTCGCGGCCCACCACGTTGACCGACGCCCACTCCTGACGCGAGCGTCCCGCGGCCAAGGGGGTCGCAGGCGCCTCGAGGGTCGCCAGGCCGCCGGTGGTCGGGCAAGATCCTGGTCGCGACTCCCGCAATTCCCTCACCGGAGGTCTCGCCCATGATCGACGTCGAAGTCAACGAGCGCCAGCTGACGATGACCATCCGTCGGCCCGAGGCCCGCAACGCCGTCAACGAGGCCGTCGCCCGGGGCATCGAGGCCGCCATCGACCGCCTCGAGGACGACGACGACCTCTGGGTCGGGATCATCGCCGGCGAGGCGCCGGTGTTCTGCGCCGGAGCCGACCTCAAGGAGGTCCAGGCCGGCGGCCTCGGTTGTCTCGGTACCGAGCGGGGTGGGTTCGCCGGCATCGTGCAACGCCACCGCACCAAGCCGATCATCGCCGCCGTGGACGGGCCGGCGCTGGCCGGGGGATGCGAGATCGTCCTGGCCTGCGACCTCGTCGTCGCCTCGTCCCGGGCCCGTTTCGGCATACCTGAGGTCAAGCGCTGTCTGCTCGCCGCGGCCGGGGGGCTCGTCCGGCTTCCCCGTAAGCTCCCGGTCAACGTCGCCCTGGAGATGGCGCTCACCGGTGACCCCATCTCGGCCGAACGGGCCCACCACTTCGGCCTGGTCAACGTCTTGTGCGAGGACGGCGCCGCGCTGTCCGCCGCCCGTGACCTCGCCGAACGGGTGTGCGCCAACGCACCCCTGGCGGTCCGCGAGAGCCGTGAGGTCCTCCTCGGGGCTCTTCTCGACGAGGACGAGGGCTGGCGCCGCTCAGGCGAGTCGATGGCGCGGCTGATGACCACCGAGGACGTGCGCGAAGGCGTCGACGCCTTCGTCGAGAAGCGGGCACCCCGGTGGCAGGGGCGATGACGAGGACATGCCAGCGCCGGAGCGCCAGCGCAGGCGCGGCCGGGCTCGGCCCGCAGGGCCGGGGAACGCCGGCCACTGAGCGACGATGAGCGCGCACCCCACCTCAGCCGGTTTCCTCGCCCGCCTCGGTGCGGTGGTGCCTCGGCTCGACGCCCATGCTGGCGCCGCTGCTCCCGCCGGTGCCCTCACCTCCCCCGACCCCGGCGGCCACGAACGGTGGGAGCAGGGCCAGGTGTGGGCGCACCTGGCCGAGATCGTGGGCTACTGGGTGCCGGTGGTCGAAGGGATCCTCGCCACTGCCGTGGACGGGCCGGTGCCGTTCGGGCGGACCAAGGCCGATGCCGGGCGGGTCGGGGCCATCGAGGCCCACCGCCACGACCCGGTCGGCGCCCTGCACGACAAGTTGGGCGAAGACCTCGTGGGCCTGCGGGCGCTGCTCGAGCGCATGGGCGAGGCGGATTGGGGCCGGGTCGGCGCCCACCCCAAGCTCGGGGACATGGCCATGCCGCGGATCGTCGACTTCTTCCTCGTCGGGCACCTCGAAGAACACGCCGGCCAGCTCGACGAGCTGGCCACCGGCGGCGCCTGACCGCCAGCTTCCCGGCGGGCCCTGTCCCGATGCGGACGGTTGTGCCCGCCGCGGCAAGGGTAAGCGGTGGCGATGGAGCTGGAGCCGGGACCGGACGGCGCCACCGGCCACGGCCACAAGGTGATGGCCGCCTACGCCGCCATCATCGGGTTCGGCACCCTGGCGGTACTCGGCATCCTCAAGGCCGGTAGCGGCCGGCGGGCCACCGAACAGCACAGCACCGAAGAGGTGGAGGCGGGCCACGGAGCCGAGCAGTTCCTCTGGAAGCTGCTGCTGGCCACCGCGATCATCATCGTCGTGGCCCGGCTCGTCGGGCTGGCCTTCCAGAGGATCAACCAACCCCAGGTGGTCGGGGAGATCTTCGCCGGCATCCTGCTCGGGCCGTCGGTCCTCGGTTTCGTCTGGCCCGGCGGGCCCTCGGCCCTCTTCCCCGAAGAGATCCTGCCCTACCTCGACACCCTGGCCCAGATCGGCTTGATCTTCTTCATGTTCCTGGTCGGCCTCGAACTCGATGTCAGGCTGATCAAGGGCCGAGGGCACCTTGCCGCAACCGTCAGCCATGTCAGCATCGTGTTGCCGTTCGTCCTCGGCGCCGGGTTGGCGTACCTGATCTTCCCGACGCTCGGCTCGACCGACGGCCGCTTCTCGTCGTTCGCCCTGTTCATGGGCGCATCGATGAGCATCACCGCCTTCCCGGTGCTGGCCCGCATCCTCACCGAACGGAACCTCTACAAGACGCCGCTGGGCGCGGTCACGCTCACGTGCGCGGCCGTCGACGACGTCACCGCATGGTGCCTGCTTGCGGTGGTCGTCGCCGTCGCCCGGTCGAGCAGCTCGATCGACGCGGTACAGACCATCGGCCTCACCGTCATCTTCATCAGCTTCATGGTCCTGGTGGTCCGCCCGCTCGTCGCCCGGGTGGCCCGGTACCTCGAGGACCGGGGCAGCCTCGGCGGCGGGATGTTGGCCATGCTGTTCGTGGGCGTACTGCTGAGCGCTCTCGCCACCGACCGCATCGGCATCCACGCCATCTTCGGTGCCTTCCTGTTCGGGGCGATCATGCCCCAGCGCTCCGAGTTGGTCCACGAGCTGACCGTCAAGCTCGAGGACTTCACGGTCGTGTTCCTGTTGCCACTCTTCTTCGCCTTCAACGGGCTCAGGACCGATGTCTGGCTCATCGGCAGCAACGCCACCCTGTGGGGCTACTGCGCCCTGGTGCTGCTCGTCGCCGTCGTCGGGAAGTGGGGTGGCTCGACCCTGACCGCCAGGGTGATGGGGCTGCCCGGCCGAGAATCGATGGCCCTCGGCGCGCTGATGAACACCCGAGGCCTGACCGAACTGGTGATCCTCAACATCGGCCTCGAGCTCGGGGTCATCCCGCCGACTCTCTTCGCCATGCTCGTGATCATGGCCCTGGTTACGACGTTCATGACCACGCCGGCGCTCTCCTTGATCTACCGCGACCACCCGCCGGAGCCGACCGACAACGTCGTCGACCTGACCGACGACCACGGCGCTCCGCCCTACCGGATCCTGGTACCGATCTCCAAGGGCGCCACCGGGCACCAGCTGCTGCACGCCGCCCTGCAGTTGGCTCGTGACCACGAGGAGCCCGAGATCGTCCTGCTGCGCGTCGTCCAGGTCCCAGGCTCGTCGTACCGGGCCGGGCCCCGCGCCCGTGAATCGCTCATCACGGGGGCCGGCGAAGGGCTGCGGCCCCTGGTGCAGCTGGTCGAGGGCGCCGGTTGCCGGGCCGTGCCGGTCACCATGGCCACCGGCGACGTCGCCGACGCGATCGTCGGCGAGGTCGAACGGCGCCAGCCCAGCCTGGTGCTGCTCGGTTGGCAGCGGCCGCTGTTCGGCAGCCAGATCCTCGGAGGGGTGGTGGGCGAGGTCCTGCGCCGGGCCACGACCGATGTCGCCGTGCTGGTCGACCCGGTGGGAGCCGGGGTCAACCTGGCCAAGGGGGCCAAGATCCTCGTTCCCTACGGCGGGGGCTACCACGAAGACGTCGGCCTCGACATCGCCCTGCGCATGGCCCAGGCCAGCGGTGCCGGCATCACGCTGTTGGGGCCGCCCGGCGAGAGCGAGGTCCACGAGCTCGCCGACCGCGCTGCGCTGGCCTACCAGGGCACCGGCGTGTGGACCGTGCCCGTCCCCGTCGGTGACGACCCCGGCCTGGTGCTGGTCGAGCATGCTCGCGACGCCGACCTCGTCGTCCTCGGCGTGGGCGACGCCTGGGTCAAGGACCAGCGCACCCTGGGCGGGCTGCGGGAGGCGGTCGCCGCCCGTACGGTGGCACCGCTGATCATCGTGCGCAGCCACGGCCAGAAGAGCCGGCGTCGAGGGCCCAAGGAATGGATCGTGGAGGGCGGCTCGGCCCTCGAACCGCCGCTGGACGACGACGAGATCGCCCAGCACCTCGCCTGACACGCCGCGCCCGACGCGAGCGGGATCCGGTGATTGAGGGCTGGGCACCGTGGGTAGAGGGAGGTCACAACCAGGCGGCGTCCCCGGTTGGCCGGCGGAACACGGCGACCGGTGGACGCCGCCGCCAGCCTGTACCGCCGGCCGACCATGCCCAAGGGGACGGTCAGCGGAAGGCGGCGACGACCGGGGCGAAGCGCTCCAGAGCGCCGTCGGCCAGGCCGGGCAGCGACACGATCGCGCTCTGCACCCCAGCTTCGGCCAACTCCCGGTAGCGGCCCACCTGTTCCTCGACGGTCCCGGCGTCGGGCCGAGGGCGGTCCTGTCCCGGCTCGGTGACCATCGCCGCCGAGAGCTGGGTCACGGTGACCTCGTCGGGGTCACGGTCGACCTCGGCGCAGTGCGCCCTCAGGACGCCCACCTTGTGGGCCACCGTCGCCGGGTCGCCGAACAGGTTGCAGGCGTCGGCGTAGCGGGCCACCAACGGCAGCGTCCGCCGCTCGCCCGAACCCCCGACGAGGAGGGGTACCCGGGACTGGAGCGGACGGGGGTAGCAGATGGCCTCCGGGACCCTGGTCGTGCGGCCCTCGAACGCCGGCGCGCCCGGCCCCCACAGGAGGGGGAGGAGCTGCAGGGCGTCCTCGAGCATGTCGTAACGACGCCCGACGGCCGGGAAGTCCCAGCCGTAGAGGCGGTGCTCGCGCTCGTGCCAGGCGATGCCGAGCCCGGCCATGGCCCGACCTCCGGAGAGCACGTCGAGGGTGGCGATCGTCTTGCCCAGCAGGGCGAGGTTCCGGTACGTGATGCCGGTGACCATGGTGCCGAGACGGACCGTCGAGGTGCGCCCGGCGAGGAAGCCGAGCGTGGTGTACGGCTCGAGCATGTCCTCCCATTCCCGGCCCACCACCGGGATCTGCACGACGTGGTCCATGACCCACACGCTCTCGAACCCGGCCGCTTCCGCCTCGACGGCGATGTCGGCCAGGCGGACCGCGGTGGTCGCCGGCCCGCCCGGCCACGTGTAGCTGGCGATGTGGAGGCCGAAGGTGAGGGGCACGGGTTCCTCCCTGTGACGGCGAACCGCCGCCGGAGTGTCGAGAAAGGTACGGGGCACGACCTCGATCGTCGCCGGCGGCGGCTCGAGGACGGTGTCGAATCCCTCCGACGGGACCTGGGCCTGGGCGGCGCGGAACGCCCCCAGCTGGGCGGTGATCACCGCCGCAGGCACCGCCCGGCCGGTGCCGCGGCGGGCCCGATTGCGGCCTCGGCACACCGCTTCGGGAGTGTCGAAGAGGACGGCGACGCACGGCACCCGGTGCCGGCGAGCGAGGGCGAGGTAGGCCCGCCGCCGCTCCGGCTCGAGCGCGGTCGAGTCGACGACGGTGGTGAGGCGTCGTCGGAGCCGGCGGTCGACGACGAGGTCGAGCACCGCGAACGCGTCCTTGCTCGCTCGCTGGTCGTCCTCGCCGGTGCCGACCAGGGCCCGGAGCCGGTCCGACGACACCACCGTCGCGTCCCCGAAGGTGGCCTGCGCCCACGTCGACTTGCCCGCACCGGACGGTCCCACCAACACCACCAGGCAGGGTTCGGGTAGCCGCCGCCGCTCGGTGTCGTCCATGGGATCAGGCCCGGATCGGTGGCCGCGACCCGGCCGCCGGGCCGTGGGCCGTGAGACGGGCCCCTCCGAGCGACCGGTCGAGAATGCCGGGCCCCGGTCGCACCGGGCGACGGTAGCCCCGATCACGCCTGGCGTCGGCGGTATGGGCGGCGGCCGGCCCCCGCCTATCCTCGCCCGCCGTGGTGGCACCGACGAGGCGAACGGGCACCCGGGCCCGCTCCCGACGCGGCCAGGCCGCAGTGCTGCTGGGCCGGCTGACGAGCACGACCGCCCGACGACTGCGGGGCAGCGGGGGCTCCGTCATCGGGGCACGGGTGGCGCTGGCGGTCGCTCCCTCGGTCCTCGACGAGCTCGGGGCCGGGCTACGGGCCGCGATCGTGTCGGGCACCAACGGGAAGTCGACGACCACCGCAATGCTCGCCGCCGCCTGCCGAGCCGGCGGCCACGCCGTGGTGTCCAACGTCGAGGGCTCGAACCTGCGCAGCGGCATCGTGGGAGTGCTTTCGACCCCAGCGGCAGCCGGCGCCGAGCTGGGGGTGCTGGAGATCGACGAACTGGTGCTGCCCGGTCTGTTGGGCAGCTTCGAGCACCCCGTCGTGGTCCTGTTGAACCTGTCGCGTGACCAACTCGATCGTTTCGGTGAAGTCCGCACCGTGGCCGACGGGTGGCGCCGGGCTCTGCTCGGCCGTCCCGACGTGACCGCGGTGGCCAACGCCGACGACCCCCTGGTCGTGTACGGCGCCAGTGCTGCCGCCGCCGTGGTGTTCGTCGGGGCCGGGCTGCGCTGGCGCCACGACGCGGCGTCGTGCCCCGCGTGCGGCGGCGGCATCGTCAACGCCCTGGGATCACCCGACTGGTGGTGCGACCGGTGCGACCTGCGCCGGCCCGCCTGTCACGAGATCGACGGGGACCGCCTGCTCGACGAGCAGGGACGCCCAGTGGCCCACGTTCGCCCCGGCGTCCCGGGACGCCACAACGTCGGGAACGGGGCGCTGGCGATCGTGGCCGCGACCCGCCTCGGTGTCGACGCCTCCGTCGCCGCCGACGCCGTCGGGTCGGTGACCTCGATCGCCGGCCGGTACCAGACCGTCGTCGTCGGAGGGACCGCCGCCCGTCTGTTGCTGGCCAAGAACCCGGCCGGGTGGGCCGAGCTGCTGGCCCTGATCGACGGGAACGGCCGGCCTCTGGTGTTGGCCATCAACGCCCGCATCGCCGACGGCCGCGACCCGTCGTGGCTGTGGGACGTCGAGTACGAGGCCCTGCGGGGCCGACAGGTGATCGCCGCTGGCGACCGGGCCGCGGACCTGGCGGTGCGGCTGCGCTACGCCGAGGTCCCCTGTGAGGTGTGGCACGGGCCGGTCGCCGATCGCCTCCGTGGCCACGATGCCGCCGAGGTCGACGTGCTGGCCAACTACACCGCCTTCGCCGACCTCCTTCGCGAGCTGCGGTTATGAGCGCTGCGCCCGGGGCGCAGCCCCGAGGGATGACAGAGTCAGCCGTGCGGGTGTGCCTCGTGTACCCCGAGCTGCTCGGCACCTACGGCGACGGCGGCAACGCCACTGTGCTGGCCCAGCGGCTGCGGTGGAGGGGCGTGCCGGCCGACATCGTGCCGGTAGCCGCGGGCACGCCCCTGCCGGCCGCGTGCGACATCTACGTCCTCGGCGGCGGGGAGGACGCCCCTCAGACCCTGGCCACCAAAGGCCTGTCCGAACAGGGGCTGTCCCGGGCGGTCGACGCCGGCGCCGTCGTCCTGGCCGTATGTGCCGGGCTCCAGCTGATCGGCACGACCTTCACCGCCGCCGACGGTACCGTCGTGGACGGCGTCGGGCTGCTCGACTGTGCCACCCGCCCCCGGGGTTCGCGCATGATCGGCGAGCTCGTGGTCGAGCCGACCGGCCTCGACGCCGCCGACGGTTCGGCAATGCCCCCGCTGACCGGCTTCGAGAACCACGGCGGCATCACCAGTCTCGGCCCCGGCGCCCGACCGTTGGGCACGGTCCTGTCGGGCCACGGCAACGGCGCCGACCATGCCGAAGGAGCAGTAGCGGGGAAGGTCGTCGGCACCTACCTCCACGGCCCGGCCCTGGCCCCCAACCCGGCCCTGGCCGACCGTCTGCTCAGCTGGGTCGTCGGTCCTTCGGCGCTGGGCCCCATCGATGACGCCGTCGTGGACGAGCTGCGGTCCGAACGCCTGGCCGCCGCCGCCGGCGCGGCCGACGGGTGGCGGGCCACGCTGAAGGCCCTACGACGCCGCGACTAGGGTGCGGCGCTCCGGCGGCGTGGCCGAGTGGCTTAGGCAAGGGCCTGCAAAGCCCTGTACACCGGTTCGATTCCGGTCGCCGCCTCCAAGTTGGTCGACCTGCTATAAGTGCAGGTCAGGCCCACTTTTTCGGTGTGTCCGGCAGGGCCGGTCATTGACCGCTGGATACCCCCACAACCCCTGGTTTCGCTCCCACAGCGCTCCCAAGGCGCTCCCACGGGACCGACAGGAGGATGGAGATGGGGTTCATCGAGAAGCGCAGCGGTCGCTATCGCGCGCGCTACCGCGATCCGCTCGGACGCCAGCGTTCCGAGACGTTCACACGCAAAGCCGACGCCGAACGGTTCCTGCGCGAGATGCAGGTCGACATCGAGCGCGGGCGTTGGATCGACCCGGCCGGCGCCGACGTCCCGCTTGCGTCGTGGGCCGAGGAGTTCCTTTCGCTCGCGCGCCGGCTGTCGCCATCGACGCAGGAGACCTACGCGCGCGATCTCTACCGGTACGTGCTGCCTCGTTTCGGCTCGTACCGCATCGGCCGCCTCCCGGCCGACGAGATCGAGAACTGGCTCAACGACGAGATCGCGGCTGGCATCGCACCGTCGTCGGTGCATCGGCACTACCGGACGTTGCGCCGGGTCCTGCAGGTCGCGGTGGAGAAGGAGAAGATCCTCGCCAACCCATGCGACCGCGTGCAGCCGCCCCGCGTGCCAGCGCGGGAGATGGTGTTCCTCACGTGGGAGGACGCCGTCGACCTCGCGGAGTCGATCAACGAGCGCTACCGGGCGCTCATCTAATCGGCGGTCGACAGTGGTATGCGGTGGTCGGAGCTGGTCGGCCTGCGCCGGTCGAAGGTCGACCTCAACCGCGGCAAGGTGCGGGTCACCGAGCAGCTGATCCGGCTCGAGTCCGGGGAGTGGCTGCGCAAGGAGCCCAAGACGGCGGCGGGGGTCCGCTCGATCACGATCTCGCGGGAGACGGCGGCGATCGTGGCGGAGCACGTCGACCGGTTCACCGTGTCGGGCCTCGACTCGCTCGTGTTCCCGAACCGGGCCGGCAATCCGCTGATCTCGTCGAGCTTCTGGCAGCACTACTTCAAGCCGGCGCTCGACGCGGTCGGCCTCGCGTGCCGCTTCCACGACCTCAGGCACACGAGCGTCGCCCTGGCCATCGCGGAAGGGGCCCACCCGAAGGCGATCCAGACCCGCATGGGCCACTCGTCCATCAACGTGACCCTCGACCGGTACGGCCACCTCTTCCCGGAGCTCGACGAGGCGATCGCCGCCGGGTTCGGCGAGCGGCTGGCGGAGGTCCGACGGCTGCGGGCCGCCGGATGAGACCGACAACGCTCCATCCGCGACTTCGTCACACCCGTTGGCTACGCTCCGAACATCAGTTCTGTCTGGAGGACGAGCCATGGCGAAGAACACCGGCAAGGGTCATCGCGTCGGCGCCGTGAAGGGCCGGAGCGAGTTCAAGCGCAACGACAACTGGTTCAAGCGCGACACGGGGACCGGCCGGATCATGAACGGCAGCCCGAAGCAGCACAAGGGCGTCAGGAACGAGAAGTAGCCCTCGCCGCTGGCGCCTGACGGCCCACGACCTCTCACTTCCCCCCACAACTCGTTTCAACGAGGAGAGGTTGTCATGCCGCGCCCCGGGATGGTCACGTTGCCCTTCGCCCGTTCAGCATCCGCTTCACGAGAATCTGGCGTCACTAGCGTCGGGAAGGTGCCCGTGCTCGACATCTTCTCGGGTGCCGGAGGTCTGTCGGTCGGCCTCGAGCAGGCTGGCTTCGACATCGTCGCCGGCGCGGAGTGGGACCGAGACGCGTGTGAGACCTTCGCCAAGGCGCACCCGGCTGCGGATCTCATCGAGGGCGACGTCAACGCGATCGACTTCCGGCGCTGGCGCGGCGATGTCGAGGTCGTGGTCGGTGGTCCGCCGTGCCAGCCTTGGAGTACCGGAGGCAAGCGACTCGGCGCCGACGATCCCCGAGACGGCTGGCCGGCGTTCCTGCGTGCGCTGCGTGAGGTTCGTCCCCGAGCCTTCGTCGCGGAGAACGTTGCCGGCTTCGCCGCTGGCGCGCGGAAGGCGCACTTCGACGCGCTGGTCGCCGAGCTGCGTGCACTCCGGTTTCGTGTCACCGCGAAGGTGGTCAACGCCGCCGACTACGGCGTACCGCAGAAGCGCCAACGGATGCTGATCGTCGGTGTTCGGGGGGGTGAGGACTTCGCGTTCCCGGTCCCGGCGTTCGGCCCCGAGAGAGATCAGCCGTGGCGCGTTGCTGGCGACGTCATCGGCTCCGATCCGATCGGCGTGCCCAACCCGTCGATCGTGACGTACGCCCGCTGCCCCGATCTCCGGCCCAACCCGTACGACGGCCACGTCTACAACGGCGGCGGCCGCCCGATGGACCTCACTAGGCCCGCACCGACGCTGCTCGCCAGCATGGGCGGCAACAAGACGCCGTGGGTGGACACACTCGGGCTCGTCCCCGAATACCACGCGCACCTGCTGGCCGGAGGCAAGCCACGAAGCGGACGCGTACCGGGCGCCCGCCGCGTTACCGTCGACGAAGTCGCCCTCCTGCAGACGTTCCCGCCAGGCATGCACTTCGCCGGGCCGCGGTCGAGCTGCTACCGCCAGATCGGCAACGCGGTACCACCGTCGCTCGCTCGTGAGATCGGTCTGGCCTTGCGCGCGACGCTGGAAGGCTGATGCCAGGGACCGACGACTTCGTCGAGGCGGTCACGACGGCGAGCAGCTGGGACGATCGAGTAGCGCAAGTCCGGCGGATCGCCGATCAAGTGGCGCGCTCAGACCAGCCGGCTGTGTACGCGGCCGTCGCACGTGCCTTCTACGCGCCGAACCTCACCTACGAGTTCTCCGAGGTCGCTTGGCCACCGAGTATGACCGAGGACGCGTTCGAAGAGGTGTACGCGGAGGCGGTCCAGCACACCGACGCGTTCACCCGCGTCTCGACCGACGACCTCGCTGCGATGCTCGCCACGGTGCCGCGCACGCTGCGAGTGCTTCGCCTCATCCTCGGCTTCACGCAGCAGGAGTTCGCGGCCGCGACCAGCGACGCCGGGTTGCCCGTGAGCGAAAGCTCGATCAAGACGATGGAGCGAGGGGGCAGGCCGCGCAACGCCGCTGAGGTCACCGCGCGCTGTGCAGCGACCGTCACACAGATCGTTGAGGGCGACCTCTATCCGCCGCATAAGCCCGGGACGCTGCGTACCAAGCTCCAGAAGCCCGACACTGAGGACGGCTGGGCGGGCGTTCGGCGGTTCGCCGCAGAGGGTGTGCCGTACTCCGTGCTGCTGCACCAACGCCTGTTCGGCGGCGCGTTCCGTCAGCTCTCCGACTCCGGCGCTGCTGGCGTCGGCAAGGTTCTCGAGGATGCTGTCGGTGCTCTACTCGACTCCGGCGGGATCGATTACGTGCGCACGGGATCGAGCCGGAAGGACAAGCAACAGGTCGCTGAGCGCTTCGGGCTCACATTGAACCTCGTGCCGGACTTCGTGATCCACAAGCGTGGCGCGCTGAGGGCGTTCCTCGAGTGCAAGAGCATCAACGACGGCGGCACTGCCCGAGACAAGGCGTCAAGGTTCCAGAACTACCGGCGCGAGGCGGAGCGCCGCGGCGGTATACCAGTGATAGCGGTGCTCAATGGCAAGGGCTGGGAGCGCGCCGGGGACGCGCTTGGGCCGGTCGTGCGCGACTGCGACGGTCGCGTGTTCACCCCGGCAACCCTCAATGAGCTCCTGGCGGTGGACCCGTTCCCTCAGCTCATGACGGAGCCCTGACGCCCCGGTAGCTTCGAACCATGCCGGAGCGGTGGAGAGCACCGTTCGCGTCGTCCGATGCAGTGCAGCGCCGTATGAGCGCGCAACGGAGCAGAGACACCGCGCCGGAGTTGGCGCTCCGACGGGTGCTCCACGCCAAGGGGATGCGCTACCGCGTTCATGCGACGCCACTCCCTGGACTGCGACGCAAAGCGGACATCGTCTTCCCACGGGCTCGCGTCGCCGTGTTCGTCGATGGCTGCTTCTGGCACGGCTGCTCCGAGCACGGCCGCCGGCGTCACGACGTGAACTCGTGGTACTGGCCCGAGAAGATCACCAGGAACCAGCGGCGGGACGCCGACAGCGATGCCCAGTTGACGGAGGCCGGCTGGACAGTGGTTCGCGTGTGGGAGCACGAGTCGCCGATGGCGGCGGCGGAGCGGATCGCCGAGGCCGTGCGAGCGGGCGCTCGCGGCTCCGGCTGACGTGGCCGGAGCGACAGGTAGTCGAGCCGGACACGCTGTGCCGCTTGGTGGCAGGCCAGTGGCCTTCCTCACCGGCCGGGTGGCGGGATGCTGGGTGCTCGGCCGAGCGACCTTGCCGGGCGCTGTGTGGCGAGCCGATCGAGGCGATCCCTCAGCCGGGCAGCGCTCACGGCTCGCTCCGCCCGCTCGACATCGCTCTTTCGGGCCTCGATCTCGGATGTGAACGGCGCGGCGGCGCGCGCCACCGCGGCGTAGCGGTCACTGGCCGCGGCGAGCGCAACCGCTGCGGCCTTGACGCGCTCGGTTGGGCCGCGGCGGCGCAGCCTGGGTGCATCGCGGAGCGCGCGGCGGGCCGCGCGTGCCTCGGCGTCGGCCGCCTGGAGTGCGGCGCTCGCGTCGCCGAGCCTTCGCACCGCTGGCGCGCCGTTTCGGCGCGCGTCCTCCAGTGCCCGGCGGGCGCGGGCGAGCGTGCGCTCCGGTCCGTCGGGGACGTCGTCGCCACGCTCGCCGCGCACCTGATCGGCGAGGACGCGCCGTTGAGCAACGGCTGGGAGGTCGACGCGGTCGTTGGTGAGGACGTGTTCGAGGACGTCGCGGGCTTCGTCATCGCCCGACGTCACGACGAGCAGCCGGTTCTCGTCACGTCCGCGGGTCGCGCCGACGTACAGGCTGCGGTGGCTCGTCGCAGCGGTGATGAGGGTGAGGCTGACCTCGACCGTGTCCCCCTGGTGGCCGTGGGCGGTGCCGGCGTAGCCCAGCTCCACCTTCGTGCGGACGTAGTCGGCAGGGAGCGTGACCATGCCGTGACCGCCAATGTGGGACACGGTGAGCTGGCCGTCGCCGTGCACGGCGGCCACGCACCAGCGCTCGCGGTTGCGGACGGGCTGTCCGTTGTCGGTGATGAGCGTGCGGTCGTTGCGCCGGGTCACGACGATGTCGCCGGTCGAGGCCGTCGCCCCGTCGGCGACTCGGGCGCCGACCGATCCGAGATCGCCGCGCGCATCGCGCTCGCGCTGGATCGCGGCGTTGAGCGCCGCCACGTGCTCGTTCGTCTCCGCAGTGACCGCGACGGAACGACCGGCCGATGCGTCATCGGACCAGCGGCGGGCGACGTCGTCGAGCAGAGCAGGAAGGTCACCGGACTCGACGCGGTCGTGGTCGAAATAGGCGTCGAGGGCTTCGGCGCGCCCATGCCGCAGACGAAGGGTCGCGGTCTGTTCCCAACGGTGGCGGAAGCGGTGGATCGTCGCGAGCTCGTGGACGCGGCCGGACCGGCACAGCTCGTCGAACATGCCGCCGCGCCCGACTGCTTGGAGTTGACGCGGATCGCCGACAAGGACCAGCCGCCACCGCTGCGCGGCGGCCAAGGCGACCAGCAGATCGAGTGAGCTGGTCCCCAACATCCCGGCCTCGTCGACGACAACCGTCGTCCCAGGAGCGAGGGCATACGGCGCGCGCGGACGGCCGTCCCGCCACTCGTAGAGCAGCTTGGCGACGGTGTCGGCAGGAATCGAGGTCTCGTCGTGGAGCACCTTCGCCGCCTTGGCGGTCGGGGCGACACCGAACACACGGCGGCGCTGGCGGGCGAGGTCATCCGCGGCACGCCGGAGGGCTGTGGTCTTGCCGGTGCCGGCCGGCCCCACGACGAGCGCGAACGGATCTTCTCCGGCGACTGCTGCTGCCGCGGCAGCTTGGAGGACGTCGAGCCCCTCGCGCCGGATCGTCGGCGACGGCGCTGGCGGCTGGGCGTGGGCGCCGGCGGCGAAGGCGAGGATGCGCTCCTCCTGGTCGAGGATGCCCGCGCTGGTGAGGTGGGGCCTCGCTCGGGGCGATCCACAGTGAGCGTCCGTCGGAGGCGCGCGTCGACCCGCGGTGGTCCGGATCGAGCCTGGTGCAGACCCCGGTCACGGCGTCGGTGGCACGCTCGAGCGCCGCAGACCACCGCTGGCCAGGAATGTCCGGACGCGCGGGCGTGAGGTCGCAGATCACCTTGAGGATGTCCGCCCTCGTCCAGGTCGATCCGGCGGCGGAGAGCTCATCGACGACGGCCGTGGCCGTCGGTTGCTCCTGCGCCGGCGCGTCACGCCCCACGCCGCGGAGCCGCTCGCCGAGGCGGCCACCGGTCCACCCGAGTGCTCGTGCTTCGTCCTGCCAGCCGTCGACGAGCTGGTCGACGGCCGCGCCGCTCTTGGCTGGCCGTGAGTCCTCGGCGGCCTCGCGGGCGATGGCGGCTCGCTCCCAGCGGGTCGGGTCACGGCCCTCTCGGTCGCGGAAGGCTTCGATCTTGCGGGCGAGCAGCTCCTCGACCTGAGCGGTCCGCTTCGAGAACGCGTCGAGGAGTTCCCGTGGCATCCCGGCGATCTCAGCCTGGCCGTTGACGATCGGCTCCCATGCGACTCCGTAGCGGTGGGTCAGCTCGGCCCGCAGCACCGACTGGTACAGCCCACCGAGGGCGCGCTGGTGGCGCTTCAGGTACCTGCCATCGAGGGCCATCCAGCGCCCGTTCGGTGCGGTGACCTTCGCCGCGACGACGACGTGGGTGTGCAGCTGCGGGTCGTCCTCGCGGGAGGTGCCCTGCTGGAAGACCGCCATCGTCAGGCCCTCGGCGTCCGGGTGTTGGCGTTCACCGTTCACGCGGATGCGGGTCGTGGCGCCGTAGTGCTCCAAGTGCTCGAGCGCGGCGCGCACGGCGAGGTCGTGCGCCTCGACGAGCCCAGGATCGCCGGTGAGCGCCCACCACACCGACAGCGACTTCGGGGCCGAGAAGGTCGCATCGAACCCGGCGACAGCGCGGATGAGCCGACCCTTGGCGTGGACGCGATCGACGAGCGGCCGGCCGAGTCGTGTCCCCGTTGCGGGGTCACGGCCGTTGAGGACCGCCTCGAGGTGGTCGGTCGACACCGTGCCCGACAGCCCGAGCGCATCGGCTTGGCGGCCGAGCCAGTGGCCTTCGCTCTCCGGGCCGTCCTGCGCGAGGTAGCGCGTGTAATAGCGAGCCGATTCGCGCGCCGAGCTCGCGTAGAGCGTCGTCACTCGCAGCACGCGCGCCCCCTGCCGCCGGCGGGCACTTGTCTGTCCTGCTGTTGGGTTCGGGAGGGGTTGAGGCCGTGAGTGCGCATGGGCTTCTCGGGGTTGTACGTCGACTGGTCGCGGGCGCGGAAGGACTTCGTTGGTGCGCGGTTCACGGCGGTGATCGGCGGTCGACGAAAGTGATGCTGCGGGTCGGCGCCGGGCGCGAACCGGCGCAGCGGTCGACGTCGCGCTCACGTCCGTGGTCCGCGATGTCGCCAGGACGGTCGCCGCGGGGCTTGCAGGAGCGTGGCTGCAAACGGCAGCGCGAGATCGGCCGCCGCCATCCGGCCTAGTGACGTGAGGAGCCGCGTCGCGAACTGCAGGAGGAAATCGGTCTCCCTTTGCCGCCGAACGCGGCCTAGTTGCGGTGAGGGGCTCGCTCCGGGCGTCTCGCGAAGAAGTCGGCCCCGCCGGTGAGAGGTTTCGGCCCGCTCAACGGCCCTAGTGGTCCGTCGCTGAAATAGCAAGGTAGGTTAGGCTGGCGGCATGCCAGTGTTGACTGCACCTGCGCTGCGGGTGACGAGGAAGCAGCGAGTGGGGCTGGAGCGGTTGGCCAAGTCGTCGTCG
>JBQTIQ010000099.1:0-25085 GCA_052387955.1 Acidimicrobiia bacterium
CATCCCACTGGAACGACGACCCCAAGCCGTTCGTCTGGCACACCCCCGCCAACAAGATCATCGCCAAAGTCCGGCGCGGACGTGCGGCCCTAACCCACCAGATCAAATCCGCGACGGACCACTAGCAATGCGGCCATGGGGCCGCTGATCTACGAAGGCCGGTTCCTCGGAAGGTGCCCAGGCGTGCCTTCGTTCAGTGATGCTCCGGTCCTTGGACCCGCGGTGTCGTCGCCCGGGAACGAGGGGAAGGTTGTCCTAGTAGGCCGGAGGGCTGGGGCTGGCCCTCGAGGCCGTGCCTTGGTCCTCGATCAGCCGCTTCAGGCGGCGCAGGTTGGCGGCCCACAACTGCTTCAGCGCCGGCGCCGCCACCGTGGCGCCGACCGGCCCGCCCATGAACAAGGGGAAGACAAGGGCCTCCTCCCATCCGAACCGGGCCCGTCCCGGGCCGGCGGGTTCGAGGGTGAAGCGGCCCTCGCCCTTGACCACGCCGGCGTGACGGACGCCCATGGCCCGTCCCGGCGACCACTCGGTCACCTCCATGCGGTCGGTGAGCCGGACCGGGCCGATCTTGGTCACGCACTCGAAGGTGGTACCGACGCCCTGGCGGGCCGTCGACGTGAAACGGATGCTCTCGGCGTCGAGCATCCAGTCGACGTGACGGGCGATGTCCTCCACCACCGCCCAGACCTCGTCGACGCCGGCGTCGATGACGGTCGACACCTCGATCCGGGACATCAGGCGCGTCCGTAGACGCTGACGTGGGCGGGGCTGTCGGGCCCGAACGGGCTCCGGTCCCAAGCCCCGTAGCGGTCGTGGAGGCGCAGCCCGGCGGCGCCGGCCATGCCGTCGAGCTGGGCCGGGGTGGCGTAGCGGATGCTCCACGGCCGCAGGCGCACGCCCTGCTCGGTGATCTCGACGTGCTGGCCGTCGACCACCTGGCTGTCCCGCCGGCGCCGGCTCACGCTCAGCACCACCGAGGCGAGGTCGACTCGCACCGCCTCGACCGCGCTCGGGTGGTGGCCGTCGCCGGGGACGAAGGCCTCGATCACGAACCGCCCCGCCGGCGCCAGGACCGCTGCCACCCGCTCCAGGCACCGGCGCTGGCCGGGCTCGTCGGCCACGTTGAACAGCGTGTTGAAGGCGGCGAACACCAGCCCGAAACGGGCATCGGGACCGCCGGGAAGCCCCGACAGGTCGAGTTCAGCCATATCACCGATCGCCACCGGTAGGTGCTTCCCGCCGGGCTTGGCCCGCAACCGGCCCACCATCGCCGGCGAGGCATCGATACCCCACACGTCGACCCCTCGCCCCGCCAGCGGCAGGGCCAGCCGGCCGCTGCCGACGCCCAACTCGAGGACCGGCCCCCCGGTGGCGAGGGCCCACCCGGCCAGGGCCTCGACCGCCGCGGCGACGTCGGCCCCGTCGCCGTACCAGTCGTCGTAGACGTCGGCGAACCCGTCCCCGTACGTGGCCGCGTCGTAGCCCTCCATCACGCCGCAAATCCTGGCGCGGCCGGGCCCGCTGGCATGCATCGGGGTCCAGGCGGCGGCAGACGGGGCCCGCGGCCGGCGACCGACGGGCACCGCTCGTCGTGGGGCGGCGACGGGTGCACGATCGAGGTCGTTGGTGCGATTGGTGTGCATCGTGCGTCGTGGGGCGGCGACGGGTGCACGGTCGATGTGGTTGGTGCGATTGGTGTGCGTCGTGCGTCGTGGGGCGGCGACGGGTGCACGGTCGACCCGCCCGCGGCTGCCGCCGGCGCGGCTGGTGTGCCCGTCCGGCGGCTCCCGAGGACCTCGGCACTACGCTGCGGGCGATGGCCGCCGGTCCTGCGGCGCCCGCGTGGGCCCTCCCCGGGACGCCGGCGCCCGGCACTCCCCACGTCTCGTCGGCGCCGGCCGGCGGCCCGAGCCCGACCCGAGGCCGGGAGGCGGCGCCGGCGCCGGTCCCGCTGCGGCCGATGACGACCGCCGATGTGCTCGACGGGGCGATCGCCGTCCTCAAGGCGGCGCCGGGCACGGTCCTGGGCATCACCGCCGCGCTGGCCCTGCCCCTCGAGACCTGGCGCACCTGGGTGGAGCGCGACACCGTGGTGGGCGGCGGGCTGGGCGGCCTCTTCGACGCGGCCGGCGACACCTCCGGCTCCTCGGTGCTCTCCTCACTGTCCGATGCGCTCCCGCCCTTGGTCCTGTCCTCGATGGTGCTGTCCTTCGTCGCCGGCGCCATCGCCTGGCTGGTGATGGAGTGGTATGCCGGCCGGTCGCCGTCGGGGGCCGAGGCGCTGGCCGCCGCCGGCCGCCGCCTCCCGGCGCTGTTGGGAGCGTGGGTGCTGGTCCACCTGTGCGAAGCGGTCGCCGGCATCGCCCTGCTGGTGCCGGCGCTGTTCGTGATGGCCGCGTTCCTGCTCACCGCGCCGGTCATCGTGGTGGAAGGCCTCGGCCCGGTGGCGGGGATGCGGCGCTCGCTCGCCCTGACCCGCCGGCATCTCGGCCCCGTAGTCGGCACCGCCCTTCTCATCGCCCTCGTCGAAGGGGTCCTCGACCTGGCCCTGACCGCCACCGGGCTGCTCTTCGCCGAGGCCTCGTGGGGTTGGGTCGTGACCGCCGTGTGCCGGGTGGCCAGCGCGCTCGTCACCATCCCGTTCGTGGCCGCGGCCACCACGCTGGTGTACGTCGACCGGCGAGTGCGCACCGAGGGCTTCGACATCGAGGCCGGCCTGGCCCAGCGCTTCTCGGACGTGGCCTGAGCGATGGCGTGCTGCGGGCGTCGCTCTTCTCCTGTCGCCGTCGCCGTCGCCGGCGCCGTCGCGGCCGTGGTCCTGGTCCTGCTGACGGCGATGCCGGGGGCGTCCGCCTCCACTGGTGGGTTCGCCGGCCCGGCCCAGGGGGAGCCGGGGCCGCCGGCGGACGAGATCCGCCGGCGGGCCGACGACATCGCCGGGAGGGAGTTCGCCCAACACGAGAGCCTGCTCGAGCGGGCCCTGGGCTGGGTCGGCGACCGGCGGCCCGACGTCGGGCCCGGGGGCACCGCCGGCAGCGGGCCCGGGTTCGTCGGGGTGGCCCTCACCCTCGTGATCCTCGTCGTCGGACTGGTGCTGCTGTGGCGCATCCTGGGCCGCCTCGGGACCGTTCTCGACCAACGGGCCGAGGGCCCCCCGGCGTTCGTCACCGAGTCCGACCGGCGACGGAGCGAGGCCGACTGGCGCGCCCTGGCCGAAGCCGCCGAGGGCGCCGGCCGGCTCCGCCAAGCACTACGGGCCCGCTACGGCGAGCTGGTGGCAGCCCTGGTCGCGATGCGAGCCCTCGACACCGTCCCCGGCCGCACCAGCGGCGAGTACCGGCGCCGGCTCGCTGCCTCTGTCCCCGGCGGTGCCGACGACTTCGGCGCCGCCACCGAGCTCTTCGAGACGGCGTGGTACGGCGGCAAGGCCCCGTCCCCCGAGGCCTACGACCGGTTCCGCACCCTCGCCGGGCGCGTCCGTGACGCCACTCGGGCGGCCGGCGGGGCACTGGCCGCCGAGGACCGCGACGATGGCGTCGGCAGCGATGCCGATGTCGACCGCTCCGGCGGGTGAGGAGCTCGTCGGCGTTCCGTGGCGAATTGGCAGTCCGCCCGGCGTCGGCGCCGGGGCCTCGTAGCGGTGTGATCCAGGCGTTCTGCCAGGGGGAGCCGGGGTCGATGAAGATCGACCCGACGCCGTTGAAGCGGCACCAGTCCGCGACGGCTTGGGCGATGAACTCGGGGCCGTTGTCGAAGCGCACGAAGGCCGGCGCGCCGCGGGTGACCAGGAGCCGGTCGAGGCAGTCGACGACCTTGTCGGCGTCGATGGAACGGTCCACGACGATGGCGGGACACTCGCGGGTGTACTCGTCGACGATGTTGAGCAGCTTGATGGTGCGGCCGTCGACGGTGACGTCGAACTGGAAGTCGAGGGCCCACAGGGCGTTCGGGGCGATGGGGCACATGGCGCCGACGGCGGTGCCGATCCCGCGGTGGGGCTTCTTGCGTTTCCGGTAGGGCACCTTCAGTCCTTCCTCGCGCCAGAGGCGCTGGATCCGCTTGTCATTGACGTGGCGGCCCTCGCGGCGCGCCTGGTTGGCGGCACGTCGCCAACCCCACCGCGGTCTCTCCTTGGAGAAGGCCCGGAGGAAGGCGCGCAGCTCGACCTCGTCATCGCTCAGTGTGGGCGGGTCGAGGCGTTGGGTCGATCGGTGCTGGCCGACGACCCTGCAGGCGTGTCGCTGGGAGACCCCGAACCGTTCCGTGAGCATGGCCACCGCGGCCCGGCGACGGTTCGGGGTCAGAAGTTTCCCTCGGCCAGCTCCTTGAGCATCGACTTGTCGAGCTCAGCCTCCGCGAGGAGCTTCTTCAGCCGGGTGTTCTCGCCCTCGAGCTCCTTGAGCCGCTTCGCGTCGCTCGCCTTCATGCCGCCGTACTGGGCGACCCAGCGATGCCACGTCGAGTCCGCGATCTGCAGATGCCTGCACACCTCATCGAGCTCGGTCCCGCCGGCCAGCAGCTTGTGGCCCTCGGCGAGCTTGCGGATGATCTGGTCGGGCGTGTGCCGCCGACGCTTCGTCATGAGTGCTGTCCTCCTGCCCCATCTTGGGGCAACGGACTCGCACACCACCTGGACCACTACAAGGGGGGTCAGCTCACGAGGGCTGGCCCAGGCTCGCGGAGGACGCCGTCGCCCTACGCTTCGGCTCATGGGAGGGACCGCCGCCGGCGCCGGGTTCGCCTATCTCGACCACGCCGCCACCACGCCGATGCGCGCTGGTGCGGTGGCGGCGATGCTGCCCTTCCTGACCGAGCGCTTCGGCAACCCGTCGGGCTCGCACGCCGTGGCCCGCGACGCCCGCCGGGCTCTCGACGACGCCCGCGACGCGATGGCCGACGCCCTCGGCTGCCGTCCCGGCGAGGTGGTCTTCACCAGCGGGGGCACCGAAGGCGACAACACCGCCGTGTTCGGCGCCGGCCGCCAGCCCGGCATTCGCGACGGCCCCGACGTGGTGGTGTGCTCGGCCATCGAGCACCATGCCGTGCTCGACCCCGCCGAGCGCCTCGGTGCCCGGGTGGTGGGCGTCCACCGTGACGGGACGGCCGACCTCGACGCCCTCGCCGCCAACCTCGACGACCGGGTGCGGCTGGTCTCCGTCATGCTGGCCAACAACGAGGTCGGCACCGTGCAGCCGTTGGCGGCGATAGCCGAGCTGGTCCGCCGGCTGGCGCCCCGGGCGGTGCTGCACACCGACGCGGTGCAGGCGTTCCCGTGGCTCGACATCACCGAGATGGCGGCGCCCGCCGACCTGGTGTCGGTCAGCGGCCACAAGTTCGGCGGCCCCAAGGGCGTGGGGGCGCTGGTGGTGCGCGACGGCACCGTCTTCGACCCCCGGCAGGTGGGCGGCGGCCAGGAGCGTGACCGCCGCAGCGGCACCCACAACGTCGCCGGCATCGTGGCCCTGGCCGAGGCCGCCCGGCTCACCGTGGAGGAGCGCAAGGCGACCGTCGAGCGCGCCGCGGGACTGCGCGACCAGCTGGCCGACGGGCTGCTGGCGGCAGTGCCGGGCGCCTTCGAGAGCGGGGCGCGGGCGGCCAAGGTCGCCGGCTGCTGCCACCTCTGTTTCGAGGGGATCGAGAGCGAGGCGCTCCTCTTCCTGCTCGAACGGGGCGGGGTGATGGCGTCGGCGGCCTCGTCGTGCGCGTCGGGGGCCCAGGATCCCTCCCATGTCCTCGCCGCGCTGGGCGTCCCGCGCCAGCTGGCCCGCGGCTCCCTCCGCCTTTCCCTCGGCACAACCACCACCACCGCGGATGTGGCCCGCGCCCTCGAAGTCGTGCCCGACGCCGTTCACCGCCTCCGCCGCACCGGCTCCTGAGCGCGGCGGCGGCGGGCCGGCTGGCGCCGACGGGCTGGGCGGGGCCGGTGGGCCGGCCCGCCCGTTGTGCACCCAGGTGCGCCGGGGCGAGCGCCGGCGGACGGTGGGTTCCGGCTGCCGGCGCTGCCCGCGGGGAACGGGTTGGCGGCCGGCGCCGGCCGGTGCCACCGTGGGGTGGTCATGAAGGTGCTGGTGGCGATGAGCGGCGGGGTCGACTCGTCGGTGGCCGCTTGCCTGGTGCTCGCCGCCGGCCACGACACGGTGGGCGTGACCCTGAAGCTGTGGGGCGGCGAGTCCGATACCGGGTGCTGTTCGGTCAGCGACGTCGACGACGCCCGGCGGGTGGCCGACCAGTTGGGCATCGACCACCACGTGTTCAACCTCGGTGACGACTTCGACACCCATGTGGTGGCGCCCTACGTGGCCGACCACGGCGCCGGCCGGACACCGAACCCGTGCGTGGAGTGCAACCGGCACCTCAAGTTCGCCAAGCTCCTCCGCCGGGCCGACGCGCTCGGCTTCGACGCCGTCGCCACCGGGCACCACGCCCGCGTCGTCGACCGCCCCGACGGCACCCGCCGGGTGGCGCGGGGCACCGACGGGGGCAAGGACCAGAGCTACGTGCTGTACATGCTCGGCCCCAACGAACTGGACCGGGTGCTGATGCCGGTGGGGCACCTGGACAAGGCCGGCGTACGGGCCGAGGCGACCCGTCTCGGCCTGCGCACCGCGGCCAAGCCCGACAGCCAGGACGTGTGCTTCATCACCGGCGGCGCCGGCCGCGGCCGTTTCCTGGGCGAGCGGCTCAGCTTCACCCCCGGCCGTGTCGTCGACGCCGGCTCAGGCCGTCAGGTCGGCGAGGTGGGGGCGGTCGAGCTGGTGACGATCGGCCAACGCCGGGGCCTGGGGCTGCCCGGAGGCAGCCGGCCCCGCTACGTCACGGCCGTCGACGTGGCCTCCGCCACCGTCGTCGTCGGCGGTCCCGCCGACCTGCTCGACCACGAAGTCGCGCTCGACCGGCTGGCCTGGGCCGCCGGCGCCCCGCCGACGCGACCGCTGGTCGTCGCCGGCCAGACCAGCGCCCACGGCGCGCCGGCGCCGGCCGTGTTCTTTCCCCCGTCGGCCGTATTGCGCTGGGACCGACCTCAGCGCCGGGTGGCGCCGGGCCAGGCCATCGTGCTCTACGAAGGCGACGAGGTCGTGGGTGGCGGCACCGCCACCGGCAAGGCCCGCTGACGGGCTTCGGCCAGCAGCGCCCCCGGCCGGCAGGGCGTGAACAGCAGCCGGTCGGCGTTCACCGGCCGGGCCTGCCGTGCCCGCCGGGCCGTGCCCCGCAGGCCGACGGTCACCTCCTGGCCGAGGGCGAGGTCGAGGACCAGCCCGGGAGCCGCCCCGGTGATGTCGAGGGCCCCGTCCTCGGTACCGGCGATCGCCGGACCCAGGGAACGGACCATCCGGCGGGGGACGAGTACCGGCTCGGCCATCACCAGCGGGTCGTGGAGCACCAGGCCGGCGGGAACGAACACCGCCCACCGCCGTGACAGGCTGTGCAGGGACCGGAGCCCGACGGCGACGACGAACGCCCCGACGGGTACGGCCACGGCGCCGGCGGCCCACTGGCGGGCAGCCAACAACAGCGGGCCGGCGACCGTCCCGCCCACCACCGCGGCCCACGCCAGCTCCACCGGTCCGGCCAGCAACGGCGCCGGCAGCCGCAGGGCCATGCGCCGTTCGGGCCCATAGGACGACCCGTCGACGAACCGGTCGGCCACGGCCGGTACCAGCAGGACCAGCGCGGCCGTCAGCGCCGACCACGCCGCACCGGTGACCGCCGCCGGGCCGGGTGCCACCGCGGAGGCCCACACCGCGGCCACCGTCGCCGCCGGCGCCAGCACCCGCAGGGCGGTGAGGCCGACGCCGCGGGGCACCAGTACCGCCACCACACCGGCACCCCATCCCGTCAACAACAGCGAGGTGGCCACGGCGGTGACGGGACCGCTGGGCTCCTCCAGGGCCTCGGCCAACGCCGGCCCGACGGCGAGGGGCATGGCCAACCAGGCGGCGCCCAACACCTGGAGCCATCGTCGGTCGGGCACCGACGCAGCGTGGCCGATGGCCGGCGCCGGCGGCCACTTGCGCGGCACCCAGGCGGGCACGGGGACCACAGTGCGCCGGCGCCGGCGGTCCGGTCGTAACCTCGCCGGCGATGGCCGACCCGCCCGAGATCGAGGCCCGGGCCGCCGAGCTCCGCACCCAGATCGAGGAGCACAACCGGCGCTACTACGTCCTCGACGAGCCGGTCATCCCCGACGCCGACTTCGACGCCCTGCTGCGGGAGCTGATCGAGCTCGAGGCCCAGTTCCCGGGCCTGGTCGTGCCCGACTCGCCGACCCGCCATGTCGGCGGGTTCTTCCCCGAGCTGTTCACCGCCGTCGAGCACCGCACGCCGATGATGTCGCTCGACAACGCCTTCGACCCCGACGAGCTCCGGGCCTGGGGGGCGCGGGCCGGGCGGGGCCTGGGCGGGCCGTTCAACGGCCTGGTGTGCGAGTTGAAGATCGACGGCCTGGCCATGTCGATCACCTACGAGAACGGCCGGCTGGTGCGGGCCGCCACCCGCGGCAACGGCCGGGTCGGTGAGGACGTGACCGCCAACGTGGCCACGATCGCCCAGGTGCCCAAACGGCTCACAGGGCCTCGGGCCCCGGCGTTGGTCGAGGTGAGGGGCGAGGTCTACATGCCGCTGTCGGCTTTCGAGGCCCTGAACCGGCGCCAGGTCGAAGCCGGTCTGCGCCCCTTCTCCAACCCCCGCAACGCCGGCGCCGGCAGCCTGCGCCAGAAGGACCCCGCGGTGACCGCCGGCCGGGACCTCGGGCTGTGGACGTACCAACTCGGCGCCCTCGACGGCGGCCCCGGGTTCCGTACCCACCAGGAGACGCTCGCCTGGCTCGGCGAGCTCGGCTTCCCCGTCAACCCCGAGATCCGCTGCCTGGGCTCGCTCGACGACGTCCTCGAGTTCACCGACCACTGGCAGGCCCACCGCCACGACCTCGACTACGAGATCGACGGGGTGGTGGTCAAGGCCGACGACCTCGCCCAACGAGGTGAGCTGGGATCGACCTCCAAGGCGCCCCGGTGGGCGATCGCCTACAAGTTCCCGCCCGAGG
Organism: Acidimicrobiia bacterium; assembly: GCA_052387955.1. GTDB lineage: Bacteria > Actinomycetota > Acidimicrobiia > Acidimicrobiales > JACDCH01 > JBQTIQ01. Next base: position 9,044 of record JBQTIQ010000099.1, read on the forward strand.
AGCGCACCACCACCCTGGCCGACATCCTGGTCTCCGTCGGCCGGACCGGTCGGGCCACCCCCTACGCCGTCCTCGCCCCGGTGTTCGTCGGGGGGGTGAGCGTCGTGCAGGCCACCCTCCACAACGAGGACCAGGTGCGGGCCAAGGACGTGCGCCCGGGCGACACCGTGATCGTACGCCGGGCCGGGGACGTCATCCCCGAGGTGGTGGGACCGGTGCTGTCGGCCCGCCCCGACGGATTGCCGGCGTGGGCCTTCCCCCGGAACTGCCCGGTGTGCGGCGGGCCCCTCGAGCGCATGGCCGGTGAGAGCGACACGTTCTGCACCAACATCGACTGCCCGGCCCAGCGCCTCGGCCGCATCGAGCATTTCGCCTCCCGCGGGGCGATGGACATCGAAGGCCTCGGCGAGCAGACCGTTCGCACGTTCCTGGCCGAGGGCCTCCTCGACGACATCGCCGACATCTACACGCTCGACTGGGACCGGGTGCGGGCCCTCGACGGTTTCGGCGAGATCTCGGTCACCAACCTGCGCCGCTCGATCGAGGAGTCCAAAGGCCGCTCCCTCGACCGCCTCCTCGTCGGCCTCAACATCCGTCATCTCGGCCCTACCGGCAGCCAGGCCCTGGCCCGCCACTTCGGTCGGCTGGAGGCGATCATGGACGCCTCGGCCGACGGGCTCGGGGCGGTGGAGGGCGTGGGCCCCACCATCGTCGAGGCCGTGCACGGCTTCTTCGCCAGCGCCGTCAACCGGGCCGTGGTGAGGCGGCTCATCGACGCCGGCGTCGACCCGCCGGCCCCCGAGGCACCGGCGCTGCCCCAGACCCTGGCGGGCCAGTCGGTGGTGGTCACCGGAACGCTGGCGGGCTACAGCCGCGACGCCGCCGAGGAGGCGATCACGGCTCGGGGCGCCAAGGCCCCCGGCAGCGTCTCGAAGAAGACCACGGCGGTCGTGGCCGGTGACGCCCCCGGCGCCGCCAAGGTGGCCAAGGCGGCCGACCTGGGCATCCCCGTCCTCGACGAGGCCGGCTTCACCCATCTCCTCGAAACCGGCGAGCTACCACCGGCCCAGCCACCGCCCGACTGATTTTCCTGGGGCTGCGCCCCCGCTCGCTGCGCTCGCGCCCCATCGCTCAGGGCCCGCCCGGGCTCTGCTCGTCGAGGACCAGGCCCATGACGACCGCATCCCACAGGGCGCCGTCGGCGCGGCGCCAGTGGCGGCGGAGCCGGCCCTCGAGCTCGAAGCCGAACTTGCGGTAGAGGCCGATGGCGCGCTCGTTGTGGGGCCACACCTGCAACGTGACCTTGTGGGCGCCAACCGTGCGCGACCACGCCAGCGCCGCCGCCAGGAGCTGCGTGCCGATGCCCTGGGACCGGTACCCGTCGACGATGCCCATGCCGATCTCGGTTCGGCCGTAGCGGGCCAGCTCGGCCGTCATCCAGCCGACGGGGACGGCGTCGGCCTCGGCCAGCTCGACCGACCATCGATCGGAGGCGACCGCCTCGTCCCATCCCGGGCGCCGGGACTCCCAGTCGACCGGCATCTCGGCGCCGAGCCAGAGGCCTTCGGCGGCCACCGACTCGTAGAGCGTGCGAAAGACGTCCCAGTCCTCAGCGGTCGCGGGCCGGAGCCGGACGGTCACCGGTGCACCATCGCTCGTGATCCCCACCGGTGACCGGTCGACCGTGCGAGCGCCAGCGAGCCGGGCGACGATGGGGCCCGGGGGCGCAGCCCCCGAGCAGGAACGGTCACCGGAGTGACATCACTTGCCAGCCACTTGCCGGTGACCGGTCGACCGGGCGAGCGCCAGCGAGCCGGGCGACGATGGGGCCCGGGGGCGCAGCCCCCGAGCTGGAACGGTCACTGGTGCAGAACGGTCACGCCACCCGGAAGCACCAGCGGATCACCCGGGCCGACTCGGGGGTGCCGTCGGTCCGGAACACGTCGGCGCGGGCGCACGTTTCGCCGGTGGGGAGCACCTGCAGGACCTTGCCGGGGCCGGGCGTGAACAGGTACTGGACCGACCCCTGCTGCTGCAGCTCGCTGATCTGGTCGGCCGGGATGGCGACGCCGTTGATCGACAGGGCGGCGTCGTAGCGCAGGTCGACGGCGATGCTGACCTGGGCCTGGCGGTTGACCAAGGGGTCGGCGTCGCGGGGGCTGAGGATGGTGGCGATGGCGCCGGGGCCGGTGAGTTCGGGGGCGGGGTCGTTGCGCCGGGTGTGCTGGGCGGCGATGACGAAGCCCCACAGGCACCCGAACACGGTCACGGTTACGGCGACCCGCCGGATCACGGTCTTGGTCCGGGACTCCGCGCCCGGGCCGGCCGGCGCCGGGGCGGCCTCGACGGGCTTCACCGGGCCGGCCTCGTCTCGTCGACGAACAGCCGGGCCAGCCGGCGGTTCATCACCTCGATGCGGATGCGCAGCTCGCTGTCGGGCAGGCCGTCGCGAACGGCCTCGATCACCTTCCACAGCCGGGGGTAGACGACGGCATCGATCTGCACCCGCAGCGACCCAGGGACGTGGCCGATCCGTCCCCGCAACAGCACGGCGTCGAAGAAGCGGCCGAGCCGCCCCGGGAGGGGGTCACCGGTGGCCTCCGATTCCGACGCCAGGCGGGCCACCATGGCCGTGCACTCCGGCCCGTCCCACAGGCTGCCCAGCCGCACGAACTCCTCGAGCTCGTCGGCCATCTCGGTACGCACCGGCCCATCCTCCCACGGGCGCGGCCCGCGCCCCGGCCAGCAACGCCGGCATGGCCAAGGACGCAGGGTTACCGGCACTACCGTTCCTGCAGTGGTCGCGAGCCGAATGAGCGAGCAGATCGGGCGCGTCCTCAGTGGGCGCTACCGGTTGGTGGCGCCCATCGGCTCGGGGGCTTCCGCCCTCGTCTTCCTGGCCGACGACACCCGGCTGCGCCGGCGGGTGGCGGTGAAGCTCCTGCACCACGGCCTGGCCGACGACGAGGCCTTCCTTCGGCGGTTCCGCTCTGAGGCGCAATCGGCCGCGGCCCTTAACCATCCCCACATCCTCGCCGTCTACGACTGGGGCGAGGACGACGCCGAGCCCTACCTGGTCACCGAGTACCTCGCCGGGGGCAGCCTGCGCAGCATCCTCGACAAGGGGCTACGGCTGACCCCTTCGCAGGCCCTGATGATCGGGCTGGAGGCGACCCGGGCGCTCGACCACGCCCACACCCGGGGCTTCGTGCACCGCGACATCAAGCCCGCCAACCTCCTCTTCGGCGAGGAGGGCCGGCTGCGCATCGGCGACTTCGGCCTGGCCCGGGCGTTGGCCGAGGCGGCCTGGACCGAACCCGCCGGCGTCATGGTCGGCACCGCCCGCTACGCCTCGCCCGAACAGGCCCGAGGAGAACCGGTCGACGGCAAGGGCGACGTGTACTCGCTGGTCCTGGTGCTGATCGAGGCCGTCACCGGTTCGGTCCCCTTCGCCGCCGACACCACCATCGCCACGCTGATGGCCCGGGTCGCCCACCCGATCGAGGTACCCGAGGCCCTCGGGCCCCTCCGCAACGTGCTGGCCCGGGCCGGGCAGGCCGATCCCGGCGACCGGCCCGACGCCGCCGAGCTGGCCATCGGCCTGTTGGCGGCGGCCGAGGACCTGTCCCGTCCCGAACGTCTCCCGCTGGGCGGGCCGGGCCCGCCGTCCGTCCAACAGCCCGACGCCGGCCGAGACCCCACGCTCATGCCGCTGGGGGCGGGATCGGACCTCGCCCGGGCCGACACGGTCCGTGTCGACGCGGCGGCGGCCGCGGCCCCGATGGAAGTCGGCCGGCGCCGGCACCGGCGCGTCCCGATCCCGGCCGGGAACCGAGGCGGCCGGCGGCGGTGGGGCCTCGTCGCCGGGTTGGCGGTGCTGGTGGTGGCGCTCGTCGCCGTCGCCGTGCTGGTGGTGCCGCCGTTGCTGGTGCCGAGCCACCCGGTCCCGGCGCTGGTGCGGTTGACCGAACAGCAGGCCCGCCTGCAGATCGACGCCAACAACTGGGCCATCCGCAAGGTCGAGGCCCGACGGGACGGCACCCTGCCCGGGGAGATCATCGACCAGGACCCGCCTCCGGCCAGCGAGCTCAAGGAGAACGAGACCGTGACGATCACGGTCTCGCTGGGCAACGAGCTGCGCCAGGTCCCGCTCGACCTGTCGGGCCAGACCACCGAAGCCGCCGCCGCCACCCTCGCCGCTGCGGGGCTGACCCTCGGCACCACCACCGAGGAGTTCGACGAGTCGGTGCCCCAGGGTTCGGTGATCAAGCGCGCCCCCGACACCCCCTCGGAGGTCCCTCGCGACGGGCCCGTGAACCTGATCGTGTCCAGGGGGCCGACGCCGCGGGTCGTGCCCGCGATCCCGGCCGGGTCGACCAGCGACCAGGCCGTCGCCCTTCTCAGCGCCGTCCAGCTCAAGGCCGCCCGCAAGGAGGTGTTCAGCGAGACGGTGCCCACCGGCCAGATCATGGGGACCGAGCCCGCCGCCGGCGCCGAGGCGGCCCGCGACTCGACCGTGCAGGTCCTGTTCTCTAAGGGCCCGCAGCCGGTCCCGGTCCCCGACGTGCGGGGCGCAAACGTGATCGACGCCACCAACGCCTTGCAGGCCTCCGGGCTCCGGGTGACCGGTGTGCGCGGCAACCCCTTTGCTCGCGTCCGCTCGACCGATCCGGCCACCGGTACCCCGGTGCCGCGGGGCGCGGGCGTGGTCCTGGTGACGGGCTGATCGACGCCGGCCGGAACGCCGGTGGGCGAGGGCACCGGGCTCGCGGTCGCCCGGCGATGGGGAACTAGGGTGCGCCGATGGGGGCGCTGTCGGGCCGAGTGGCGATCATCACCGGCGCGGGACGGGGGATCGGGCGTCAGCACGCCCTGCTCTTCGCGGCCGAGGGCGCGAGCGTCGTGGTCAACGACATCGGCGCCACCGACGCCGGGGGCACCGACGCCTCGATCGCCCATGCTGTCGTCGACGAGATCGTGGCCGGCGGTGGGCAGGCGGTGGCCAGCACCGCCGACGTGGCCGACTGGGATGCCGGCCGCACCCTGGTCGAGATCGCCGTCGAGTCGTTCGGCCGGCTCGACGTGCTCGTCAACAACGCCGGCGTCGTCCATGACCGGGCCATCGTCACGATGGACGAGGAGGCGTGGGACGCCGTCCTGCGGGTCAACCTCAAGGGCCACGTCGTGCCCACGCACTGGGCGGCGGCCCATTGGCGCCAGGAGTCCAAGGCGAGCCGTGCCGTAGCTGCCTCGATCGTGCACACGTCGTCGACGTCGGGCCTGCTGGGTAACCCGGGCCAGTCCAACTACGGCGCCGCCAAGGCCGGCATCAGCACGCTGTCGACCATCTGCGCCCGAGAGCTGGCCCGCTACGGGGTGCGCTCCAACTGCGTGGTCCCGGCCACCGCCCGGACCCGCCTGACCGAGGCGGTGCCGGGCATCAGTGACGTGATCCAGCCGCCGGGGGAGGGGTTCGACCCGTGGGACCCGGCCAACGTGTCGCCCGTGGTGGGCTACCTGGCCACCGCCGACTGCCCGCTCAACGGCGAGACGTTGTTCGTACAGGGCGGGACGGTGCGCGCGATGCAGCCGTGGCGGTTCGGGCCCGCGGCCGACCGCGACGGCCGGTGGACGATCGATGATCTCGCCGCCAAGGTCCCCGGCTTGATCCAGTGAAGTCGGGCGGCGAGCGCGGCCCGGTTTTGCCTGGTCCTCCGCCTCTAGCGAACTTGCCAAGGTTGCCCAGAACCCTGTACGGCAGGCCAGCCCCGGGTTACAGTCACTCCCGAGATGCTCGCAGGGCCCGTTGGGGCGGCCTTGCTGGACGCGGTGTTCCCCAGCCGCCGCGATGAGGCAGCCGCCCCAACCGACCCGGTGAGTACCTCGTCGCCCTACTTGGTTATCTCGCGGATGCGCGTCGCGATGGCACGGGCGTCGGGATCGTCCTCGGCCGTCGCCTGCAGGGCGAGGATCATGCTGGCGTCGCCCTCGACCATGATCCGGCCGGACATGAACGCCTGCCAGCCCGCCTCGGGGTCACCGTCCACGACGATCGCCTTGGCGGTGTCGTAGTCGAGCGTCACGGTCACGTCGGGCTCCTCGAGGTGGCCGAGGTCGAGCACGATCTCGTCGCCCGTGGTGTCGACGTGGGCATTGATGGTGCCCTCGCCGAACGGGACGTCGGTCACGACCTGGTTCATCTTCATGCCGAACGCGGGCTTGGGACCCTTGCCGTACTCGTCGCGGATCTTGCGGGCCGCATCCATCCACTCCTCGCTCAGGAACCTGTACGCCACCCTCTGCCCTCTTCGTCCCGGCTTCATGAAGGGCACCGTACCGTTACTGTTCGACGCCGCGGCCACCCGGGGCCGCATCCCGGAGGTCGACTCGTGCCCGCACCGATCATCCCCGGCGCCGAACCGTGGTCGGCCGGCGACGGCCCTCACGGCGCCCTCGTGCTGCACGGGTTCACCGGCAACCCGTCCTCGATGCGGGGGCTGGCCGAGGTGCTCCACCACGCCGGGTTCGCGGTCGACTTGCCGCTGCTGCCCGGGCACGGCACGTCCGTCGAGGACATGATCGCCACCGGTTGGGCCGACTGGCTGGGGGCGGCGACCGAGGCGTTGGCCCGATTGTCCGGGCGGCTTCCCGACGAGGGCCGGGTCGTCGTGGTGGGACTGTCGATGGGCGCCAGCATCACCGCCTGGCTCGGCGGTGAGCACCCCGGACTGGCTGGCCTGGTGTGCATCAACCCGATCGTCTTCGAGCCCCCCAACCTGCGCCCCGTGATCCAGGGCTTCGTGGATGCCGGCGGTGTCGTCATCCAGACGATCGCCTCCGACATCGCGCTGCCGGGGGTGAAGGAGTCGGCCTATGCCGACACGCCGCTGGTGCCGCTGCTGTCGCTGTTCGAGGCGGCCGACGGCATGGCCGAGCGGATGGGGCGCATCGAGTGCCCGGTGCTGATCATGACCAGCCGCAACGACCACGTCGTCCCACCGGAGAACAGCGACGTCCTGGCGGTGGCGGTGAAGGGCCCCGTCGAACGGGTCTTCTTCGACCGCAGCTACCACGTCGCCACCCTCGACTACGACCGCGACGACGTCGAACGCCTAACCGTCGACTTCGCCCTCCGGGCCGTGGCCGCCGCCGGCTTCGTACCGTCACCGTGATGGACCGGCGGGGCCGGCTCCTGAGGGCGGCGTCGGCGGCGCTGTGCGTGCTGATGGCGGCGTGCGGGGCCGACGACGACGGGCCGTCCGACGCCGCCGGCTCGCAGCCCGCGAGCGCGGCCACCGCATCGTCGAGCGCCCCCGGGACCGTCCCCGTCCCCGAGCTCGTGGCCAGCGGCGCCACCACGCCCTTCGGCCCGGTGCCAGGTCGTCTCGTCCCCATCGAGGTCGGCGACGACGGGTCGTGCAAGGCCACGGCGATGATGACCTTCGATGCCCAGGAACCGAACTTCGCCCTCTGCCAGGTCTTCGACGGCGAGGGCGGCCGGTTCGCGGTGGTCACGGTGAGCCGGGCCACCGACGACCATGACGTCGGGCTGGCCTGTGCCGTCGAGGACGGGTTCGTCGTCGGTGCCACCGCCATCGGCGAGGGCACACCGGTGTCGACCACGCTCGACCTGGCCGGGCTGGGCACGTTCGCGATCCTGAGCATCCACGACGACTTCGTGACCGACGCCACCGCCGCGGTCGGGGTGGTGGTGGCCCAGCCCGCCGGCGAGCAGTGCCCGGTCGTGCACGGCCTCGGACCGGTCAACCCCGGAGCCGGTCAGGTCCGCGCTACTGCGTCGGCGATCGAGGTGGCCCGGCCCACCGGCATCCTCTGCACCACCTTCGATGCGGGCGGGTTCACGTCCGAGCCCGTCGCGCCGCCGGCCAGTCGCTGTCCCTGACCGCACCGAGCGGCCCACAACGGTTGGACCGGCCCGCCCGCGGCGTCCCCTACCATGAGCCTGCTATGGCGTCCATCACCCGCGACGACGTCGCCCACGTCGCCCGGCTGGCCCGGCTCGAGTTGACCCCCGACGAGCTCGAGACGTTCACCGGCCAGCTGGCGGCGGTGCTGCATCACGCCACCGACGTCGAGGCCCTCGACGTGGAAGGGGTGCCGCCGACCGCCCACCCCTACCCGTTGCACAACGTGTGGCGGGCCGACGAGGTCGGCGCCAGCGTCGACCGGGACGAGGTCCTGGGCCAGGCGCCGGCGGCCGAGCAAGGGCGGTTCAAGGTGCCGCCGGTCCTCGGCGACGACCGTTGAGGACCGCCCGGGACATCGCCGCCGCCGTCGCCTCAGGGGAGATCACCGCCCGATCGGTCACCGACGACCACCTGGCCGCCATCGCCGCCGGCGAGGGTGACGTGCACGCCTTCAACCTGGTGTTGGCCGACCGGGCCCGGGCCCGGGCCGACGCCGTCGATGCCGCCGTCGCCGCCGGCGTCGACCCCGGTGTGCTGGCCGGCGTCCCGGTGGCGCTCAAGGACAACCTGTGCACCCGAGGCATACCGACGACGTGCTCGTCGCGGATCCTCGACGGGTGGTGCCCGCCCTATGACGCCACCGTGGTCCGGCTGCTGGACGCCGCCGGGGCGGTGGTGGTCGGCAAGACGAACCTGGACGAGTTCGCCATGGGGTCCTCGACCGAGAACTCGGCCTTCGGGCCCACCCGCAACCCCCGCGACCTCACCCGCGTACCGGGCGGGAGCAGCGGGGGCAGCGCGGCGGCGGTGGCGGCGGGGTTCGCGGCGTTGGCCCTGGGCTCGGACACAGGCGGGTCGATCCGCCAGCCGGCCGCCTTCTGCGGGGTGGTGGGCATGAAGCCCACCTACGGCCGGGTGTCGCGCTACGGCCTGGTCGCCTTCGCCAGCAGCCTCGACCAGATCGGCCCGTTCGCCGCCACCGTCGCCGACGCCGCCCTGCTCTACGACGTGATCGCCGGCCACGATCCTCGGGACACGACGTCGATCCCGCTGCCGGCCGAGCCGGTGTCGGCCCGGGTCGGCGACGGCGTCGAGGGCCTGCGGGTCGGGGTCATCTCCGAGTTCCTGGCCGCCGACGGCCTCGACCCCGACGTGGCCGTCCGTACCCGCGACGCCGCCGAGGCGCTGGCCGGCGCCGGCGCCAAGGTCGACGACGTGTCGGTGCCCTCGACGATCTACGGGCTGTCGGCCTACTACCTGATCGCGCCGGCGGAGGCGTCGAGCAACCTGGCCCGCTACGACGGCGTCCGCTACGGCCTACGGGTCGACGCCGCCACCACCGCCGAGATGAACACCGCCACCCGGACCGCCGGTTTCGGGGCCGAGGTCAAGCGGCGGATCATGCTCGGGACCTATGCCCTCTCGGCTGGCTACTACGACGCCTACTACGGCAAGGCCCAACGGGTACGCACCCTGATCAGCCGCGACCTGGACCAGGCCTACGCCTCCTTCGACGTACTGCTCGGCCCAACGGCGCCCGGCACCGCCTTCCCCTTCGGCGCCAAGGCCGACCCGATGGCGATGTACCTCAACGATGTGTTCACGATCCCGTCCAACCTGTCCGGGCACCCGGCCCTGTCGGTCCCCGTCGGCAATGGCCGCGACGGCCTGCCCATCGGCGTGCAGGTCCTGGCCCCGTCGCTGGGCGAGGTCGACCTGTTCCGCACCGCGGCCGTGCTCGAGGCGGCCGCCGGGGGGGCCCGATGACGGACCTGTTGGACGGCTGGGAGACGGTGATCGGGCTCGAGGTGCACTGCGAGCTCGGCACGGCCACGAAGCTCTTCTGTTCGTGCGCCAACGTCTTCGGCGACGAGCCCAACACCAACGTGTGCCCGGTGTGCCTAGGGCTCCCCGGCTCGCTGCCGGTACTCAACGAGCGGGCGGTCGAATTCGCGCTCCGCCTCGGCCAGGCGTTGGGATGCGAGGCCCGGGCCAGCGTCTTCGCCCGCAAGAACTACTTCTATCCCGACATGCCCAAGGACTATCAGGTCTCCCAGTACGACCTGCCCATCAACGTCGACGGCGTCCTCGACCTGCCGTCGGGGAACCGGGTCGGCATCGAGCGGGCCCACATCGAAGAGGACACGGGCAAGAACACCCACGTCGGCCGCGGCGGCCGGATCCACGGCGCCGACTACGCCCTTATCGACTACAACCGGGCCGGGGTGCCGTTGGTCGAGATCGTGTCCCGTCCCGACCTGCGCTCGGCGGAGGCGGCCCGGGAGTACGTGGCCGAGCTGCGCTCGATCCTGGTCGCGGTGGGCGTGTCCGACGCCAAGATGGAAGAGGGCTCGATGCGGGTCGACGCCAACGTGTCGGTCCGGCCCGCCGGTGCCACCGTCCTCGGCACCCGGTGCGAGATCAAGAACCTCAACTCGCTGCGTTCGCTGGGCCGGGCCATCGACCACGAAGCCCGCCGCCAGGTCGACCTGCTGGTCGCCGGCGAACGGGTGGTGCAGGAGACCCGCCACTGGGACGAGGAGGCCGGCCAGACCCGGCCCGGGCGCAACAAGGAGGAGGCCGAGGACTACCGCTACTTCCCCGAGCCCGACCTCGTCCCGGTCGATCCCGATCCTGGCTGGGTCCGTTCGATCTCGGCCTCGTTGCCGGCCCTGCCCGCCGACCGCCGGGCGGCGTTGGCCGCCGCCGCCGACGCCGGCGCCCGTACCGGGGCGGTGGCGATCGCGGTGCAGCGGGGACTGGACGACCTGGCGATGGCGGCCATCGCCGCCGGAGCCGACCCCGCGGTCGTGCTCCGCCACGTCGAACAGGACCTGGCGGTGGACGGCGCCGAGCTGCTCGACCCGGGCGCCCTCGTCGCTCTCTCCCGCATGGAGGTCGAAGGCCAGCTCACGGCGACGCAGGCGAAGACGGTCCTGGCCGAACTGGTCGCGGCCGGCGGCCACGATCCGGTCGCCATCGCCGCCACGCTCGGCTACGAAGCCATGGGGACCGACGCGCTGGTGGCCGCCGTCGACGCCGCCATCGAGGCCGAGCCGGGCGCCTGGGACAAGTTCGTGACCGGCGACGGTCGCGCCCTCGGTGCGCTGATCGGCCACGTCATGCGGGCCACCAACAAGCGCGCCGACGGCAAAGCCGTCACCGCCCTTCTGCAACAGCGCAAAGCCTCGACGTGAGACCTGCGGTCGAGCGAGGCGGTCTGCTGCGGGCGTCGCTCCGCTCCGGGTCCCGCAGGCTGTCGCCGGCGGCCTGGCGGCCGCGGCGGCGGGTCGTCGGTCCGAGCCGGTCCATCCGGGCGTCCTGAGTCGATCCTGGGCGCCGAAGGGTGCATGATCATCCCATGGCGGCCGTGCAGCACGCTGACGACAGACCCCGGAGGCCAGGGCGACCCCGGGACCAACGGGCCGAGCACGCCATCCTCGGCGCCACCCTCGACCTGGTGGGAGAGGTGGGCTTCGGTGGGCTGACCATCGAGGCGGTGGCGTCACGGGCCGGGGTGGGCAAGGCCACCATCTACCGGCGCTGGCCCTCGAAAGAAGAGCTGTTGCTGGCCGCCTGCGATGCGATGTTGGAGGAGCTACCCCAGCCCGACACCGGTTCGGTACGGGCCGACCTGGCCGAGTGCTTCGGGCAGGTCGCCCACCAGGTCCTCACCTCCCGGGGTTGCACGGTGATGGCCGAGGTCGTGGGCGCGGCCGACGGAGACCCGCGGTTGGCCGACCTGTTGCACCGCTTCGTGGCCGAGAAACGCCAGTCGGCCCGCATCATCTTCGAGAAGGCCATCGCCCGGGGCGAGGTCAGGGCCGACCTCGACATCGAGCTCGCCGTCGACCTGCTCGGCGGCCCGATCTTCATCCGCCGGCTTCTCTCCGGCGACCGCATCGACCCCGCCGACGGCGAGACGGTGGCGGCGATGATCCTCGACGGCATCGCCGGTTAGGGCTGTCCTGCAGTTGGTAGAGCGGCCACGGTCGCGGTGGGGTGGGAGCGCTATGATCCGCGACAGGCGGGCGCGCACGGCACTCGGACGGTGCGGACTGAGCACGCGCTCGGAGCGGGAAGGTGGAGCCACTGTGGCGACCAATGATTGGATGTCTCACCTCAGCAACTCGGACACGATCGATCAGCTCAACATTCCTGGGACTCACGACAGCGGGACCTCCTTTCTGAGTTCTTCTAATTATCACCATACTCAGGAGCTCACTATCGGCGAGCAACTGCAGTTCGGGATTCGCGTCCTTGACATGAGGCTCCGCCTCCTCGAGAACCCGGATTGGAATGATGGCGATCCGCCCGAGAACCGTGCAAATTTCGCGGTTCACCACGAGGCGGACTGGTGCTACCTCTACCTTGACCAGGACAGTTGGGTGGCCCCGCAGGATGTTGGTGACGTCAAGGGTTTCGTCTTGCAGGAGTGCCTACAATTCTTGAAGCTTCACCCGACGGAGTTCATCCTATTCCAGGTCCAAGAGGAGTATGACCCGAAACCTGCTTTCAATCTTCGCTTCGAAGATATCGTGAACAGGCACAACGTCAGCGACCCAGCTAATCCGCCGATCCTGGTCACCGGTACATATCCGAGTGTCGAACAAGCCAAGGGAAAGCTTGTCCTCGTGAGTTCGAACGGAGCGCTGCCATTTGGTATCCAGGTCGACAGTTCAAAATTGGTGGATACAGCTAGCCTGTACGTGGAGAACCACTGGATGGACTCGAATAAAGACCTGAAATGGGAAAAGGTGAAGGATGCGCTCAAGGTGGCACGGGAGGACACGCCGGGAAAGTGGGTCATCACGTACGTGAGCGATGGTTCCGGCGCGCTGCATCCCAGAGAATTTGCCAGTACTCTGAACGAGCAGGTCGAGAATATGATTCGTGCGTATGGGACCCACAGCCACTGCGGGACCATCCTGACCGACTTCCCGACGGCCGGTCTCGTCAATGCGATGCTGGCGAACTACATGTAAGGGCATGTCCCGCAGTTGGTTTGCGGTCATGGTGGCGGGATGGGGTAGTCCCGCTCGGCGTGGAAGCTGTGCGGTCGCAGTTCAGGCATGACCTGCTACCCGGTGGTGATGGGCGCGATCCACAACGCGGCCCACGTTTGCGGCCCGACCACGCCATCCGTGTCCAGACCCTTCTCTTGCTGGAACGCTCGCACGATTCCCTCCGTCTTGGGCCCGAAGACAGAGTCAACGCGGATGACCCAGCCGCGCTCGGACAGGCGCCGTTGGGCTTGCCGCACATCGTCCCCATCGGCGCCCGGGCCCAGCGGCCGGCCCGGCCAGGGAGGCGCACTGTTCCCTGCCGCCGGGTCAGCCGGGACTGCGTTCAGGATGGTGTTCCACGTGGCGGGGCCGATGACGCCGTCGTCGTCCAAGCCATGGCCCTGTTGGAAGGTTTGTACGATGGCCACGGAAATGGGGCCGTAGTAGCCGTCGACGAGGATGGTGACGCCGCAGCCGCCCAGACATTGCTGGGCCTGTCGGACGCGATCCCCCCGGTCGCCTTCCCGGATGAGCGTGGGCCCGGCCGTCCCGCCTTGGTTGGACGGCGGCCCCGCAGCCGGCAGGCCGCCCTCGCCCCGGAACAGAGCCATTTCCTCCCCACGGCGGCGCACCAGGCCGGCAAGGACGGCGCCACCGGCCTTGTCCCACCAGCCGATGGCTTCGCAGGCCCCCGTCAGGTCACCCTCGTTGAAGCGACGGCATGCAGTCGAACCGGCGAAGCTGCCCACACCGACGTTGTAGGCGAGGCTCGTGAAGGCGGCATGCCGGTTCGCAGTCAGTGCCTCACGATTGGTGATACTCGATTCCACTGCGTCGGCGAACTGCTGCACCCGCTGGCGGAGTAGGACGAGTGCATCCGGCTCCGAGATCCCGCAGGACCTGTATTGCTGGATGATGTCGCGCCTTGTTTCGCCGTAGCCGATCGTCTCGACGCCCACGGCATCGGCGTAGACGTGGCCGACGAAGCCTTCGAACGTGGCGATGAACTTGGAGGTGAAGTCGAGATCAACGGCCATTACGTTCCTCCTCGTAGCGGCGTCACGCCCGGGGACGGCCGCCGTGTGCTCCCACCATGGGCACCATTCTCCTCCTGATCGTCATGTTCAGCTAGTGCCTGTCCGGCAACAGCGTCGCGGCGATGGCGCGGGAACGCCCGGCCTGGCTTCGTTGCCAGACCGGGCGTGCCCGGGTTCCCGCTCGTAGAGGACCGCCGGCGGTTCAGCCGGTCCAGGCGAGGACGAAGCGGGTGTCAGCGGCCGCGCCGGCGATGTCGACGCAGTTGACGCCCACCGCCAGGTCGCCGCCGGAGGGGCCCCAGCTGTCGACGACGCAGTGGTCCGAGCTCGACCCGTAGGCGGTCACCTGGATGTGACCGCCGGGGGTGCCGACGCCGGCGAGGGTGGCGAGGTAGTCGCCCACACCGGAGCGGGTGATGTTGTTCACGCCGCCCGACGAGTTGAACTGGTAGGTCGGCGACGGTGTGTAGGCGGCGTTGACGGGGTCGTTGGCCCAAAGGTAGGCCGAGGGCGCGCCGGGCTTGGGCACCAGGCTGGCGCCGTCGACGAAGGTCGTGGTGAACCGTGAGTCCACCGCGGCACCGGCGGCGTCGAAGCACCGGACGTTGACCACCTGGTCGGCGCCCGAGGGCCCCCACGACGACACCTTGCAATGCTCGTTGCCCGACCCGTAGGCGGTGACTTCGACATGGCCCTCGCCGGCGCCGGCCAGCCCGGGCAGGGTCACGGCGTAGACGCCGACGGCGCTGCGGTCGATGGTGTTGGCGGTGCCGGTCGAGTTGTACTGGTAGGGCGCAGACGGCGTGTAGCTGGCCGAAGCCGCTTCGTTGGCCCACACGTAGCCCATCGGGCCGTACCCGGGGGTCGGCCGCAGGAAGGTGGCGTCGAACTCGACGTCCACCGCGGCGCCGGCGGCGTCGAAGCAGTTGACCCTCACGGCCAGGTCGGCCGCGGCTGCGTTCCAGGAGACGACCTTGCACCGCTCGGGCCCGCCGCCGTAGGCGGTGACCAGCACGGTGCCTTCGTCGACGCCGAGGCCGGGGAGGGCCACGGTGTAGGTCCCGACGCCGCTACGGGCGATCGTGTTGGAGCCGCCGCTGGAGTTGTACTGGTAGAAGCTCGAGGGGGTGTAGGCCGCACTCGCAGGCTGATCGGCCCACACGTAGCCGGCCAGCGTGGGTGTAAGCGGCGGCGCGCCCTCGGCCAGGTCCTTGCAGGCGTCGACGGCGGCGTCGCTGACCGCGGCGGTGCCGCCCTCCACCAGCAACCCGGTGAGCGTGGGCTGGTTGTCTTCGCAGACCGCGGCCGACGGCGCCGGCAACGGGTCCGCGGTGAGGACGATCGGGGCCTGGCGCTCGCCGCCGAGGGGCCCCGATGCGACCGCGTCGGGGAAGTTCGTCCCGGTGGCGAGGATGAGCTCGTCGACCACGAAACCGAGGGTGTCACGGGCATAACCGGCCAGGTCGGCGGCAGTCGCGTAGCGGTCCGGCCCGGACCGGCGCTCGACGGTGATGCCCAGGGCCTCGATCGCGGTCTTGACGGTGTCGGACACCGCGGTCGTCCCTCCGACCAACAGCACGTGGTCGATGGCCAGGCTGTCCAGGGCTTCGGCGGTCGGTTCCGGCAGGCTGCCGGGGAGGGTCAGCAGCAGCGGGAAGCCGTTGCGGTAGGAGATGGGCCCGGAGGCGAGGGCGTCAGGGAAGTTCACGCCGCTGGCGACGATGGCGGTGGGGCCGAAGCCGGGCGCGGAGCCGACGGCGGCGGCGCCAGGCGTGGTGGCCACGGCCGCGGCGGTGGCGTAGCGGTCGGCGCCTCCGATGCGCTCGGTGGTGAACCCGGCGGCGTCGAGGCTGTCACGCACCGTTTCGCTGAGAGCGGCGTCGCTGCCCATCAGGTGCACGGTGGTCACGCCGAGGTTGGTGAGCCCGGAGAGGGCCTCGGGGTGCAGGCTGTTGCTCTCGGTCAGCAGGATCGGGCCGCCGACGTCGCCAGCCAGGTAGCTGCCGGCGAGGGCGTCGGGGAACAGGTCGGCCCGGGCCAGCACCGCCTCGGTGGCGCCGCCGGGGAAGGC
>JBQTIQ010000100.1:0-9733 GCA_052387955.1 Acidimicrobiia bacterium
GGCTTCTTGACCTCGAGGGCTCCGTCGTCGAACGCGAACAGATGGCGTCCGCCACCCCGGACGCGGACTTCGAAGGTGGCTCGCAGGCCGGCGGCGGCGTTCTGGTCGACCATTGTGCGGGGCCCGAGGCTGGTGATGACCGGTATCAGGAAGCCGTCGATCACCAGGGCCGCATGGGCACGCGAGACCGTCCACCGTCGTCCGTCGGCCCGGGCGATGTCCCAGCCGTGGACGATGGTCTCGTTGAGCAAATGACCGATCAACGTGGGCAGGGCAACGGTCATGCCTTCCACCAGCCAGGTGTGACGCTCCTGGTCCCGGCCGTCATGGAGCCCGGCCAGGAAGGCACCGGCGCGTTGGTCGATGTGGTCGGCCAGCACCTTCAGGTCGCGCTCGGTCTCGCCCTTGACCCCGTCGGTGGTCACCCGGCCGAGGTCCCACACGTCCCCGATGAGCGACCCGTCGGCTCTCGCCTCGAGCTGGGGAAGCGCGGCGTAGACCTCGGAGAGATCATCAGCCGCCAACCCCGGCACCACGACCCACGCCTGGGCCAGGTGCACCGCAACCTCGGCCAGGTTCCATTGGCCGGTTGCCGGAGCCGTCGGGTTCCGCACCGTGCGCAAGAGGGCGGTGACCCGCTTGACCTCCTCGGCCAACGCCTCGGCGGCCAGCCGCCAATCGACGGTGCCCGTCGTGGTCGCGGTGCTGGAGCTTCTCATGAGGCGAAGGTACGTGACCGATGCCACGATCGCATCCGGCATCTGACGGATATCGGTTCTCTTCCGTGATCACGGCGCGTTTCGGTCGCCGTGACCATCGGGTACGACGCCGGCGTGCGAGTGGACAGGATCATCCGGAGGTCGGCCCTGCGCGGCGTGGTCGCGGCGGCCGCCACCGCGCCGCTGGCGGGGCCGGTAGGGGCGGCCAGCGCCTTCACCGTGGGGTCGGCCATGGAGTCGTCCCGGGCCGGGTTGCTGGCCGCGCCCACCATCGCCGCCGCCCTGCTCGTCGACCGGGCCGCACGGCCGACCGGGTGGAAGCGTTGGGTGCTGGGCCGCACCGGGCACTCACCTCGTACCGCGGCGCTGGCGATGGCGGCGGGCGCCGGCATGGCCGCGCTCACCACCCGCCTGTGGCCCGTCGCCCCCGACGAGCCGGCGGCGACCGCCCGCCGGCGCCCCAAGGTCGACGAACGGCCTTCGGCTGACGGCAAGGGCCTCCACATCGTGGTCAATCCGGGCTCGGGGCCAGCCCTGGCGGCATCGCCGGTCGACGTGCTCCGCGAAGGCCTGCCCGGCGCCACCATCACCGAGCTGGCCGAAGGCGACAACCCCGTCGACGCGCTCGAGGCCGCTGCTGACGGGGCGTCGATCCTCGGCGTGGCCGGGGGCGACGGCACCGTAAACGCCGCTGCCGGGGTGGCCCTGGCCGCCGGCCTGCCCCTGCTGGTGGTCCCGGCCGGCACCCTCAACCACTTCGCCCGGGCCCTGGGCATCGACACCGTCGCCGAGGCCGTCGAGGCGGTGAAGGCCGGGCACCTGGCCGAGGTCGACGTGGCCGAGATCGACGAGAAGCCGTTCCTCAACACCGCCAGCTTCGGCGTCTATGTCGACCTGGTCGACGCCCGTGAGCGGCTCGAGAACCGGATCGGGAAGTGGCCGGCCATGGTCATCGCCCTCTTCGGGGTGCTCCGCCGAGGCGAGCCGGTCGACCTGGTCCTCGACGGCGAACGGCGCCGACTGTGGCTGGCGTTCCTCGGCAACTGCCGCTACGACCCGCCCGGGTTCGCCCCGAGCTGGCGGGCCCGGCTCGACGACGGGCGCATCGACGTCCGCCTGGTCGACGGCGACGCCCCCTTCGCCCGTGCTCGGCTCTTCCTGGCCGTGCTCACCGGCACCCTGGCCCGCTCGAACGTGTACGAGGCCCGGGATGTAGAACGGCTCACCCTGCGCAGCCTCGACGGTCCGCTGCGCCTGGCTCGCGACGGCGAGACCTTCGACGGCACCACCGAGGCCGTGATCTCGAAGTGCCCGAGCCGGCTGAGGGTCTTCGTCCCGTCTGGCCCGTAGTGACGGAGGCGCCGGCGTCGCTAGCGACCCGGTTCGGGCGCCTCGTCGCCCGGCCGGCGGCGCGCTACGGCCTTCGGGCCGCCCTGCTCGGGATCTCCCTGGTCCTCGCTGCCGTCCCCTTCGGCCTGCTCCTGCAGCAGGTCGTCACGGAGGGGCGGCTCACGGCGGCCGACGCCGGCGTGGCGGAGTGGCTCAACGAGCGCGTACGCGACCGGCCCCGGGTTGTCGACGGCCTGGGGATCGTCACCGACCTGGGCAAGCCCGTGGTCCTGTGGGCCGTGGTCGGCGTGCCCGCCGTCTGGCTGTGGTGCACCCACCGGCGTCGGCTGGCGGTGTTCCTGGCCGTCACCAGCGTCGGCGGCGGCGTCGTCGACACCGCCGTCAAGGAGATCGTGGGCCGCTCCCGCCCCGTCCTCGACGAGCCGGTGGCGTCGGCCTTCGGCGGCAGCTTCCCGTCCGGGCACGCCATGTCGGCCACCGTCTGCTACGGGGCACTGCTGCTCGTGTTCCTCCCCTGGGCCGTACCGCGGGCGAGGCGCTGGATCGTCGCCGCCGTCGTCGTGGTCGTGGCCGCCGTGGGAGTCACCCGCCTGGCCCTCGGGGTGCACTACGTGACCGACATCGTCGGCGGCTACGTCCTGGGCCTGGCCTGGCTGGTGGCGTCGACCGCGGCGTTCGAGGTGTGGCGGGAGGAGCGGGGCCGGCGCCGGACCGAACCACTGGAGGAGGGGGTCGAGCCCGAGGAGGTCGACGACCCCGATGAGCTCGACGAGCCACCGACGGGAGCGGTCGGTTCTTCGGCGGCCGGCGGCCGACCCGAGAACCCCGGTCAGCCGCGAAGCGGGCCGGGTGACTCCGGGTCGATGCCGTAGTGGCCGATGGCCTTTTCGACTTCTTCGGGGGTGGCTGCGCCGGTCCCCGCCAGGGCGCTGAGCGTCGCCACCACCACGTGGCCGGTGTCGGTCTCGAAGAAGCGGCGCAGGGCCTCGCGGGTGTCGCTGCGGCCGAACCCGTCGGTGCCGAGGGGGACGAACGGCCGACCGTCGGGGGCCCACCGCGACACCTGGTCGGGGACGGCCTTCATGTAGTCGGTGACGGCCACGATCGGCCCCTGCGAGCCCTGGAGTTGGGTGGTCAGGTACGGGGCCCTGGCCGCCTCGCCCGGGTGGAGCCGGTTCCAGCGTTCGACCGCCAGCGCCTCCTCCCGCAGCTTCTTGTAGCTGGTGGCCGACCACAGCTCGGCGCCCACGTCGAAGTGCTCGGCCAGGTCGGCCTGGGCGGTGCGGGCTGCGCCCTGCGCCGGCCCGGAGAAGATGATCGTCGCTCGCCGCGACGGGCCTTCGGGGGCGTCGGCCCACTGGTAGAGGCCGGCGATGATGCCCTCGTCGACCCCTTCGGGCTTGGCCGGCTGCTGGTAGTTCTCGTTGTAGAGGGTCAGGTAGTAGAAGACGTCGGGCTGCTCGCCGCCCTCGCCGCCGTTGCCGTACATGCGGTGCAGGCCGTGGCGGATGATGGCGGCGGTCTCGTAGGCGAACGCGGGGTCGTAGGCCTCACAGGTCGGCACCGTCGAGGACAGGACGTGGGAGTGGCCGTCCTGGTGCTGGAGGCCCTCACCCATGAGCGTGGTGCGCCCGGCGGTGGCGCCGAGCAGGAAGCCCCGGGCCCGGGCGTCGGCCGCGGCCCAAATGAGGTCGCCCACCCGCTGGAACCCGAACATCGAATAGAAGGTGAAGAACGGCACCATGGGCGTCCCCCGGGTGGCGTTCGAGGTGCCGGCCGCGATGAAGCTGGCCATCGACCCGGCTTCGGTTATGCCCTCCTCCAGGATCTGGCCGTCCTGGCTCTCGCTGTAGGACAGCAGCAGGTTGTGGTCGACCGGCTCGTAGCGCTGGCCGTGGGCGGCGTAGATCCTGAACTCACGGAACAACGCGTCCATACCGAAGGTGCGGGCCTCGTCGGGGATGATCGGCACCACCCGGCGGCCGAAATCAGGGTCGCGGCACAGGTTCCGCAGCAGCCGGGTGAAGGCGACCGTCGTCGACACCTCCTTCTTGCCCGACCCCGGATCGAAGTCCTCGAAGACCGTGTCGGCGGGCATGGCGAGCTTGCGCCTGGCCCGCACGACGCGCTGGGGGAGGGGACCGTCGAGGGCGGCCCGCCGCTCGAGCATGTACTGGAGCTCGTCGGACCCCTCGGGCAGGCGCAGGTAGGGCGGCTCCTTGTCCTCGTCGAGCGACCCCTCGGGGATCTGGTCCTCGAGCGACAGGCGTAGCCGCAACGCCTTGAGCTGGACGTTGGTCATCTTCTTGATCTGGTGGGTGGCGTTGCGCCCTTCGACCTCGGCGCCGAGCGTCCAGCCCTTGACCGTATGGGCCAGGATCACCGTGGGGGCGCCCACCTGTTCGGCGGCGGCCTTGTAGGCGGCGTAGAGCTTGCGGTAGTCGTGGCCCCCCCGGGGAAGGGCCCGCAGGTCGTCGTCGGAGAGGTGCTCGACGAGCTTGCGCAGCCGGGGGTCGGGCCCGAAGAAGTGCTCGCGGATGTAGGCGCCGCTCTCGGTGGCGTAACGCTGGAACTCCCCGTCGGGGGTGACGTTCATCTCGTTGAGCAGCACGCTGTCGACGTCGCGGGCGAGCAGCTCGTCCCAAGGCTGGCCCCAGATCACCTTGATGACGTTCCAGCCCGCGCCCCGGAACACCGCCTCCAGTTCCTGGATGATCTTGCCGTTGCCGCGCACCGGCCCGTCGAGGCGCTGCAGGTTGCAGTTGACCACCCACAGGAGGTTGTCGAGGCCCTCACGAGCGGCCAGCGAGATCGAACCGAGGGTCTCGGGCTCGTCGCACTCGCCATCGCCGACGAAGCACCACACCTTGGACTGCGACGTGTCGTCGATGCGCCGGTGGTGCAGGTACTTGTTGAACCGGGCCTGGTAGATCGAGTTGAGCGGCCCGAGCCCCATCGACACCGTGGGGTACTCCCAGAAGTCGGGCATGAGCCGGGGGTGGGGGTACGACGACAGGCCGGTACCGGCGATCTCACGGCGGAACCCGTCGAGCTGCTCTTCGCTCAGGCGCCCCTCGAGGAAGGCGCGGGCGTAGATGCCGGGGGCGGCGTGGCCCTGGAAGTAGACGTGGTCGCCGGCGAGCCCGTCGTCCTTGCCCCGGAAGAACCAGTTGAACCCGACGTCATAGAGGGCGGCCGACGAAGCGAACGTCGACAGATGCCCGCCGATGCCGTCGGCGTGCTTGTTCGCCTTCACCACCATCACTGCCGCGTTCCAGCGGATGTAGGCCCGGATGCGCCGCTCGGCCGATTCGTCGCCCGGGAACCACGGTTCCTCCTCCGCCGGGATGGTGTTGACGTAGGGAGTGGACACCGACGCCGGGTAGCCGACCTGGAGCTCGCGGGCACGCTCCAGCAGCTTCGACATCAGGAACCGGCCGCGGGTCTTGCCTCGGGTGTCCACCACCGCGGAGAGCGAGTCGAGCCACTCCTCGGTTTCCTGCGGGTCGATGTCGGGCAGCTGGTGGACGAACCCGTCGATGATCATGTCAACATGGTCGTCCAAAGCCCTCGAAGCGACAACCTTGTCACCTTGAAGTTCCTGTGACCGCGCTCCCGCCCGTGACCGTTTACACCGACGGCGCCTGCTCGGGGAACCCCGGCCCCGGAGGCTGGGCCTGGGCCGAGCCGGGAGGTGGCTTCGCCGCCGGCCCCGAGAACCCGAGCACCAACCAACGCATGGAGATAAAGGCCGCTCTGGAGGCGGTGCGGTCCAACGCCGTGGAGCGGGGCCGGATCGAGGTGGTCAGCGATTCGACCTACGTCGTCAACTGCTTCCGCGACCGGTGGTGGGAAGGGTGGCTGCGCCGGGGATGGGTCAACAGCCAGCGCAAGCCCGTGGCCAACCGCGACCTGTGGGAGCCGTTGATCGACTTGTACCGCGTCCGGGGCGACCTCGTCTTCCGGTGGGTGAAGGGGCACTCCGGCGACGCCATGAACGACCTCGTGGACCGCCTCGCGGTCGAGGCCGCCCTCGCTCAGGAGCCCCGGTCGGGCCGGGTGGCCGACCTGGCCGCTCCCGGAGCCCTCGGCCCGGCCGACTCGGCCGCCGCCGGGCCCGGCGGGGTGGGGGCGCACCGCGACCGGCGGCTGCCCAAGGGCCGGCTGGTGCTGGTCACCGGGGCCCGTCCCCCCGAGCTCGGCGGCTACGGCGAGAACCCGGTGGCCGCCGACGTGCGCCGGCGCCTGGCCGAGGTCCTGGCGGCCAAAGCGCTGATGCATGCCGACCTCGCGGTGGTCACCGGGCTGCAGCTCGGCGCCGAACAGCTCGGAGCGGAGGCCGCCGCCGCCGCCGGTGTCCCCTACGTCGCGGTGCAGCCCTTCCCGGGCCCCGACGCCATGTGGCCGACGGAGAGCCGGCAGCGCTACCGCCAGCTGCTGGACGGGGCCGCGGCCATCATCCAGCTCGAACGCAAGCAGCCCGACTCCAAACCCAAGGCCGGCGCGGCACTGGCCCGCCGCGACGGTTGGCTGTTCCGCAACGTCGACGAAGCCGTCGTCGTTGCCGACCAGTCCGACCCCGTCGCCGGCCGTACCGTCCGGTCCCTCCGTGACCACCTCGGCGAAGAGGAAGTCTGGGTGCTGGACCTGAGCTGACGGTCTGCGGCGGCTCCTCCGTCGGCGTCGCGGTAGGTTCGCAGCAGTGCGGCTCGGGGTGGACACCGGGGGGACCTTCACCGACGCCGTCGGGGCCGACGGCCGTTTCTCCAAGGTGCTGTCGCAACGGGCCGACCCGTCGGCGTCCGTCGCCGCCGCCTGCGGTGCCCTCGGCGACCCGCCCTCGGTGCTGGCCCACGGCACCACGGTCGCGACCAACGCTCTGTTGGAGCGGCGCGGCGCCACCGTGGCCTTGTACACGACCTGTGGTTTCGGCGATGTCATCGAGATCGCCCGCCAGGACCGGCCTTCGCTCTACGACACGTTCGCCGACCGCCCCGAGCCGCTCGTGCCCCGTCACCTCCGGCTGGAGGTCGCCGGCCGTCTCGCCGCCGACGGCTCCGAGCTCGAACCGGTAGCAGTCGACGCCCTCCCGGCGGTGCCGGCCGAGGCCGCGGCGGTGGCGGTCTGCCTGCTGCACGCCGACCTCGACCCCGCCCACGAGCGGGCGGTCGGTGCGGTGCTGCGGGCTGGAGGCGCCGACGTCTCGTTGTCGTCGGAGGTGTCGCCCGAGTTCCGCGAGTACGAGCGGGTGCTCACCACCGTCCTCAATGCCTACCTGCGCCCGGTGTGCCGCCACTATCTGGAACGGTTGCGGCCGTTGGCCGACGAAGTGCTGGTCATGACGTCCGCCGGCGGGCTGGTGGCGCTCTCCGACGCCGCCGCCCTACCCGCAGCCCTCCTGCTGTCGGGGCCGGCCGGCGGCGTGCGCGCCGCCGGGGTGACAGCAGCGGCCAACGGGTACCCCGACGCCGTCACCTTCGACATGGGGGGCACCTCGACCGACATCTGCCTGGTCCGAGGTGGGGCGCCCGAGCCTGCGCCCGGCCGGGAGATCGCCGGGTTCCCCGTGCGCCTGCCGGCCCTCGACGTTCACACCATCGGTGCCGGAGGAGGGTCCGTCGCCCGTATCGACGCCGGCGGCGCCCTCGTCGTGGGGCCCGAGTCCGCCGGCGCCGACCCGGGACCGGCGTGTTACCGGCGCGGCGGTTCGTTGCCGACCGTGACCGACGCCGATCTCGCTCTCGGGCGTATCCCGTCGGGCCATGCCTTCCCCGGTCTGGGCACCCTCGACCGGCGCGCTGCACGCGCCGCTCTGGGGGCGGCCGGGGTGAACGCCGAGGGTGTGGTGGCGGTGGTGAACGCGGGCATGGAGCGGGCGTTGCGGGCGGTGTCGGTAGGGCGTGGCGTCGACCCCCGCCAGCTGGCGCTGGTGGCCTTCGGCGGTGCCGGGCCGCTTCACGCCTGCGATCTCGCCGACGCCCTCGGCATGGCCTGCGTGATCGTCCCCGCCCGGGCTGGCGTGCTCTCGGCTGCCGGGTTGCTGTGCGCCCCCCGCCAGCGGGAGCTGGTCCGTTCCTGGCCGACGCCGTCGTCGGCCCAGGGCCTGGGGGCGGCGCTCGGCGCGCTGGCCGCTGACGCGGTTGCGCTGGTGGGGGAGGGGGCGGTGACGTCGCCCGCCGTCGATGTCCGTTACGCCGGCCAGAGCCACGAGATGACGGTGCCGACGGTGGCCCACTTCCACGACGAACATCGGCGTCGGAACGGCTACGCCCGGCCCGGTGCCGCGCTCGAGATCGTGGCGCTGCGGGCGCGGGCGTCGTTGGCGGCGCCGATGGAGGTCCTCGACCTGCCGGTGCCGGGGCTGCGGGCGGGCGCCATCGGCCCGTCGGTGCTCGCCGAACCCGACTGCACGATCTGGGTGCCCCCGGGCTGGCGGGCCGAACCCGGCGCCGCCGGCGCGCAGGTGCTTCGACGGACCGGGGCGAGGGGTTGAGCGCGTCGGGCGGCCTCGACCCCGCCGTCCTCCAGGTGCAGATCAGCCGGTTGGTGGGCGTGGCCGAAGAGATGGGCGCGGTCCTCCGCCGGGCCGCCTTCAGCCCCAACATCAAGGAGAGGGCCGACTGCTCGGCGGCGCTCTTCACCGCTCAGGGCGAACTGCTGGTGCAGGCCGAGCACATCCCGGTGCACCTCGGGTCGATGCCGGCGTCGGTCCGGGCCGCGATCGCGGCCTTCTCCGACGGCCTCGGCCCGGTGCGGCTCGAGCCCGGGGACCAGGTCATCCTCAACGACCCCTTCGCCGGCGGGACCCACCTCAACGACCTCACCCTGGTGGCGCCCGTCTTCGTCGGGGCGGAGCTGGCCGGCTGGGCCGCCAACCGCGCCCACCATGCCGACGTGGGTGGGGCCGCCCCCGGCTCGATGCCCGCTGACGCCGTCGAGATCCAGCAGGAAGGGCTCCGGATCCCGCCGGTGCGCCTGACCGACGAGGTCCGGGCGCTGCTGCTGGCGAACTCCCGTACCCCGGAGGAACGGGCTGGCGATCTGGACGCCCAGGTCGGCGCCAACGCACTGGGGGCGGCCCGGCTGGCGGAACTGCTCGGCGCCGGCGCGCCGGTCCACGAGGTCCTGGACTACGGAGAACGGCGGA
Source organism: Acidimicrobiia bacterium (assembly GCA_052387955.1). GTDB lineage: Bacteria > Actinomycetota > Acidimicrobiia > Acidimicrobiales > JACDCH01 > JBQTIQ01. The sequence goes on from JBQTIQ010000100.1 coordinate 9,217, forward strand.
TGCGGGTCGCGTTGGCCGCTCTACCCGACGGGACCTGGGGCTTCGAGGACGTGATCGACTCCTGCGGCCCGTCCGGGGAGCGGGGCCAGCGGGAGCCAGCGCGGATCGTGGTCGCCGTGACGATCGCCGGGGACTCGGTGACGTTCGACTTCCAGGGCACCGATGCCCAGCGCCTCGGCAACGTGAATGCGGTCGAGGCCGTGACCGTGTTCGCCGTCTCCTTCGCATTGCGGGTGGCCACCGATCCCACCATCCCCGCCAACGGCGGGGCACTGCGCCCGGTAACGGTGCGGGTGCCGCCGGGGACGATCGTGGGTGCGGTCGCCCCCGCGGCCGTGGGTGCCGGCAACGTCGAGGTCAGCCAACGGGTCGCCGACGTCTGTCTCGGCGCGCTAGCCCAGGCGGCGCCCGGCCGGGTCGGTGCCGCGGGCCAGGGCACGATGAACAACGTGCTCCTCGGCGGTGCCGGCTGGGTCTACTACGAGACCGTCGGCGGTGGCCAGGGTGGCCGCCCGGG
>JBQTIQ010000101.1:0-12494 GCA_052387955.1 Acidimicrobiia bacterium
GGTCATCCAGCTGCTCTCGGGCGCCCCCGGTCGCGAGACCGCTTCGGTCGGCGCGCAGGCGAACGACGGCCCGGCATCCGCTCAGGGGGGCTCGCAGGTGCTCGACCAGTTCGGTCGCAACCTCACCCAGGCCGCGCGCGAGGGCAAACTCGACCCGGTGATCGGGCGCGAGAAGGAGATCGAGCGGGTCATGCAGATCCTCTCCCGCCGCTCCAAGAACAACCCCGTCCTCATCGGCGAGCCGGGCGTGGGGAAGACCGCCGTCGTCGAGGGCCTCGCCCAGGCGATCGTGAAGGGCGACGTACCCGAGACGCTGAAGGACAAGCAGCTCTACACCCTCGACCTCGGGTCGCTGGTGGCCGGCAGCCGCTACCGCGGTGACTTCGAGGAGCGCCTCAAGAAGGTGCTCAAGGAGATCCGCACCCGCGGCGACATCATCCTGTTCATCGACGAGCTCCATACGCTCGTCGGGGCGGGCGCGGCCGAGGGGGCGATCGACGCCGCCAGCATCCTCAAGCCGATGTTGGCCCGCGGCGAGCTGCAGACCGTGGGTGCCACCACGCTCGACGAGTACCGCAAGCACCTCGAGAAGGACGCCGCCCTCGAGCGTCGGTTCCAGAAGATCAACGTCGAGGAACCCACCGTTGCCCACACGATCGAGATCCTCAAGGGCCTGCGCGACCGCTACGAGGCGCACCACCGGGTGACGATCACCGATCAGGCGCTGGTGGCCGCGGCCAACCTCGCCGACCGCTACATCTCCGACCGGCACCTGCCCGACAAGGCCATCGACCTCATCGACGAGGCCGGCTCGCGGCTTCGTATCAAGCGGATGCAGACCCCGCCTGACTACAAGGAGCTCGAGAACTCGATCGCCCAGGTCCAGCTGCAGAAGAAGGAAGCGGTCGAGGCCCAGCGCTTCGAGGACGCCGGCAAGCTCCGCGACCAGGAGAAGGAGCTTCTCGGCCAGAAGGAGTCGAAGGAGGCCGAGATCAAGGCCTCCGGAGTCGACCTGTTCGACGAGGTCGACGAAGAGGCGATCGCCGAGGTGCTCTCGGTGTGGACGGGGATCCCCGTCTACAAGCTGACCGAGGAGGAGACCCAGAAGCTCCTGCGCATGGAGGACGAGCTGCACAAGCGGGTCATCGGCCAGGAGGATTCCATCCGGGCCGTGAGCCAGGCCATCCGGCGGACCCGGGCCGGCCTCAAGGACCCCAAGCGGCCGTCGGGCTCGTTCATCTTCCTCGGCCCGTCCGGCGTCGGGAAGACCGAGCTGGCCAAGACGCTGGCCGAGTTCCTGTTCGGCGACGAGCAGGCTCTCATCGCTCTCGACATGTCCGAGTACATGGAGAAGCACACGGTCAGCCGCCTGGTGGGCTCGCCCCCCGGCTACGTGGGCTACGAGGAGGGAGGCCAGCTCACCGAGGCTGTCCGGCGCAAGCCGTTCTCGGTGGTGCTGTTCGACGAGATCGAAAAAGCCCACCCCGACGTGTTCAACACGCTCCTGCAGATCCTGGAAGAAGGCCGGCTCACCGACGCCCAGGGCCGGTCGGTCGATTTCCGCAACACCGTGCTGATCATGACCTCCAACCTGGGCACCGCCGATCTCCGCAAGACGTCGGTCGGGTTCGGGAAGTCCGACGAGGCCGTCTCCTACGAGAAGATGAAGGAGAAGGTCAACGACGCTCTCAAGCAGCATTTCCGGCCGGAGTTCCTCAACCGGATCGACGAGACGATCGTCTTCCACGAGCTCTCCCGGGACGAGGTGACCCAGATCGTCGACCTGATGATCAAGCGGGTGGCCACGCAGCTCGAGGGCCAGGGCATCGGCCTGGAGCTGACACAGGAGGCCAAGTACCTCCTGAGCGAACGGGGCTATGACCCGACGTTGGGCGCCCGGCCGTTGCGCCGCGCCATCCAGCGCCTGGTCGAGGACCCGCTGTCGGAACGGCTCCTGCACAAGGAGTTCCGCGCCGGCGAGATCGTGGTCGTCGACGTCGAGAACGATCCCGACAAGCCGACGGAGAAGCGAATGGTCTTCCGCGCCGTCGAAGGCTTCGAGCCTCCTCCGGTCGCCCTGGCCGAGGCGGGCAACGAGTAGCAGCCTGAACGACGAAGGCCCCGGCTGCCCAGCGGCCGGGGCCTTCATCGTTTTCCTCCGGGTACATTCGGCGGATCACAGCACGTTCCCGCGCCGTTCCTTGACCACCCCCCTCCGGTGGGCGAGGGCCGCCATCGCGCTCTTGGTGGTGATGGTGGCCACCGCCTGCCAGGTGCGTACCGAGGTTGCCCTCGACGTGCGCTCCGACGGGAGCGGGTCGGTGACGGTCTCGGTCGGCCTCGACCGCGATGCGCTCTCCCGGGGCCCCGACCTCGGTCAGGCCCTGCGCCTCGATGACCTCCGGGCCACCGGATGGACGGTTGGCGGCCCGGTACCCGACGACAGCGGCTTCACCGTGGTCCGGGTGTCCAAGCCGTTCTCCGGGCCCGAAGAGGCCGCCGTCGCCTTGTCCGAGATCGCCGGTCCCGGGGGCGCCTTCCGGGACTTTCGCATCACCGCCGATCGATCCTTCGCCCGCAGCACGGTCTCCTTCGCCGGCCTGGTGGACCTGCGCGCCGGCCTGGCTGCCTTCAGCGACGGGCAGTTGGCCCAGCTGCTCGACGGCAAGCCCCTGGGAGATGACCTGCCGGCGATCGAGGCGCGGCTGGGTAGCCCCATCGACGACGTCTTCCGCTTTTCCGTGGCGGCACGGTTGCCGGGCCAGGTCACCTCGAACGCCCCCACCGAGAGCGGCGGCGCCGTCGTGTGGGACGGCCTGCGCTTGTCCAGCCCCAACCCGGTGCTGCTCGGGGCCAGGGCCGTCTCGTGGCGCCCGGTCAGCGCGGCGACGGCGGCGGTCACCGTAGGTTCCCTCGTGCTCCTGCTCGTACTGCTCGCCCGGCGCCTGCGCCGCCGGCCCTCCCACCCCTGAAGCTCCCGCCGCCCGACGTCGTCGCCCACGACGGAGCGTTGCCGCCGATGCGAGCGCCGGAGCGCTCAGGCTCGTCGGCCCGTTCCGCGTGCTGCCGCCGATGTGCGCCGGATCGGTCGGGTTCGTGAGCCCGGTCCGGCGGGCTGCCGCCGATGCGAGCGCCGGATCGGTCGGGATCGTCGACCCAGTTCCGGCGGGATGCCGCCGATGCGAGCGCCGGAGCGCCAGCGCAGGCGCGGTCCCAGGCGGCCTGCGTGGCCGGGGAACGCAGCTAGCAACGCAGCTGGCATGTCACACCCCGGGGGGATGATGGCGCCGTGGCCAGGGCACGACGACAGTTCCGCTGCGGTGAGTGTGGCGGCACCAGCCTGGCGTGGGCCGGGAGGTGCTCGGCCTGCGGGGCGTGGAACGTGCTCGCCGAGGAGGCGCTCGAGGCGGACGCACCGGCGGGAGCGGTGCCGTGGTTGTCGTCGGCGGGCGAGACCGCCGTCCCCATCGCCGACGTCGGCACCATCGGGTCGACGGCGCTGCCCACCGGGGTCAGCGAGTTCGACCGGGTGCTCGGCGGCGGACTGGTGCCCGGCTCGGTCACCCTGGTCGGCGGTGAACCGGGGATCGGTAAGTCGACCCTGCTCACCCAGGCCGCGGCGTGCATGGCCGCCGCTGGTTCGCGGGTGCTCTACTTCGCTGCGGAGGAGTCGCCTCAGCAGGTACGGCTCCGAGCCGAGCGCCTGGCCGCCCTGGTGCCCGAGCTGTGGCTGGTGGGTGGGACCTCGGTCCCGGCGCTGGTCGCCCACCTCGACCAGGTCAAGCCCGACGTGGTGGTGGTCGATTCGATCCAGGCGGTCTACGAGCCCGGCGTGGGCTCCGCCCCCGGGTCGGTGGCCCAGGTACGGGGCAGCGCCCACCGCCTGGTGGTCGAGGCCAAGCGCCGAGGCACCGCCATGGTCCTGGTGGGCCACGTGACCAAGGACGGGAACCTGGCCGGGCCTCGTGCCCTCGAACATCTCGTCGACACCGTGCTCACCTTCGAAGGTGACCGTCATCACGCCCTGCGGCTGATGCGAGCGGTCAAGCACCGCTTCGGCTCGACCGCCGACCTGGGGGTGTTCGAGATGGGCGACGTCGGGCTGGTGCCGGTGCCCGACGCGTCGGGACTGTTGCTCGCCGACCGCCGTCCGGGTGTGGCCGGCTCCGCGGTGGTGCCTGCCCTTGACGGTCATCGTCCGCTGCTCGTCGAGCTGCAGGCCCTGGTGGCGAGATCATCCCTGGCCATGCCCCGGCGGTCGGCTCAGGGCCTCGACCCGGGCCGTATGGCGCTGTTGCTGGCGGTGCTCGAGCAGCGCCTGAAGATCCCTCTGACCGACCACGACGTGTTCGCGCTGGCGGTCGGCGGCGTGCGGGTGGTCGAGCCGGGCGCCGACCTGGGGTTGGCCCTGGCCGTGCTGTCCGCCCGTGCCGACCGGGCCCTGCCCGCCGACCTGGTGGTCTGTGGCGAGGTCGGGCTGGCCGGCGAGCTCCGGTCGGTCCGTCAGCTGTCCCAGCGGCTGTCCGAGGCGGCCCGTCTCGGGTTCCGCCGGGCGATCGTGCCCGCTTCGTCGCCGACGGGCCCACCCGGCCTGGCCATGCTGCGGGCGGCGACCCTGGGCGATGCCGTCGAGCTCGCCTTCGCCCACCAGCCGGCGGCAGCGGCATGAGCGGGGCCGTCGATCCTCGTTCCCCGTCGGTGCGGCGCGGTCGTCGCCTCCCGGAGGCGGGCGGCCAGAGCAGTAGACTCAGCCGATGCTCGAGGGCCTGCCGACGTCCGGGTCCGCACGCCGGTGACCAAACCCGGCGGTCATGGGCGGTCCCGGCGGGCCGACTCCGAGAGCTACCACGCCTCGATGGGCTCGCGGCGTTCGATGGCGCTGCTCGACGCCCTCGCCGCGGTTGCCCCCGGTATGCCGTTGCGGGAGGGCCTCGACCGCATCCTGCAGGCGGGCATGGGAGCGCTCATCGTCGTGGGCGACGGCCCCGATGTGTTGAACATCTGCTCCGGTGGCTTCCTGCTCGACGCCGCTTTCACGCCGCAACGGCTGTCCGAGCTGGCCAAGATGGACGGCGCCATCATCCTGGCCGACGACGCCAGCCGGATCGCCCGGGCCAACGTCCACCTGGTTCCGAACCCCAACGTGCCGACGTCCGAGACCGGCACCCGCCACCGCACCGCCGAGCGGGTGGCGCGATCGATCCAGGTCCCGGTGCTCTCGGTCTCCGAGGACATGCAAGTGATCGCCGTCTACGCCGGCGACCAGAAGTACCCGCTCGAGCCGATCCCTCGCCTGCTGAACCGGGCCAACCAGGCGCTGCAGACCCTCGAGCGCTACAAGAGCCGCCTCGACGGTGTGGCCGGGTCGTTGTCGGCGCTCGAAGTCGAAGACCTGGTGACCCTGCGAGACGTGATCACGGTGCTGCAGCGGACCGAGATGGTGCGCCGCATCGCCGAGGAGATCGAGTTCGCCATCATCGAGCTCGGGGTGGACGGCCGCCTGGTGCGCCTGCAGCTCGAGGCGATGCTGGGCGGCGTCGACGACGACCGACGGCTGGTCATCAAGGACTACGTGCAGGAAGGTGCGAGCTGGGGGGTCGAGGACGTCTTGGCCGCCCTGGCCGATCTCGAGACCGACGACCTACTCCAGGTGAAGGTCGTGGCCGGCCTGTTCCATCTCGCCGGCTACAGCGATCTCGACATGAACCTGCAGCCTCGCGGGCACCGCCTCCTGGCCAAGATCCCACGCCTTCCCGAAGCCATCATCGAGCGCATCGTCGATCGCTTCGGCAACCTCCAGAAGATTATGCGGGCCACGATCGACGATCTCGACGACGTCGAGGGCGTCGGCGAGAACCGGGCCCGGGCGATCAAGGAAGGTATGTCCCGGCTAGCCGAGACCTCCATCCTCGACCGCTACAGCTGATGCATCCGGCCGGTCCTGTGGGGACGGCCCCCTCGGAGCGGGGCGCGGCCGGGTGCGAGGTCATCGCGCCCGAATGGTGATCTGGTCACGGTTGGTGATGCGGTAGCGGCGCTCGCGCTGGTCGATCCAGCCCAGGCGCACGAAGGCAGCGATGGCCTTGTTCACGCGCTCGCGGGACGCTCCGACCATCCCTGCGAGCTCCTCCTGGGTCACCGGCAGCACGAACTCGTCGTTGTCGCCCGCCAGCTCGAGCAGGCGCTTGGCGGTCCGGCCGGTCACGTCCAGGAACACCGAGTCGGCCAGGGCGCCGTCCATCGCCCGCAACCGGCCCGACAGGAGCGCCACCACGCTCCACAACAGCGTGGGCTGGGCGTCGTAGATGGCCTGGACGGGGCCGTAGGGCACCACCAGCAGCGTGGAGGGCTCCAGCGCCCGTGCCCTCGTCGAACGGCCAAGGCCGTCGAAGAGCGGCATCTCGCCGAAGACGTCACCGGTCTCCATCAGGGTCACCACCGATTCGCGGCCGTCGACCGAACGGTTCGACAGCGCCATCCGCCCGGCCAGAACCACGAACAGTTCGGTCGAGTCGTCGCCTTCGGCAAAGAGGACATCTCCGCGGCGGAGCTCCCGCTCCCCTGACGCGGCGGCGATCGTGGCCCGATCGTCCTCCCCCATCTCGGCGAACAGGTCGACCCGGGATAGCAGCGCAGGCTCGGCCATGCCGCGGCAACGTAATCGAGCGTGTTGCCGGCGGTCGTCCTGGCCCCGGCGCCCGGCACCGGAGAAGGCTGCCGCCAACGCGAGCGAGGAAGTGCCCGCTACCGATGCGAGCGCCGGAGCGCCAGCGGAGGCGTGGCCGGGCGCGGCCTGCGTGGCTGGGGAACGCAGCCGGCAACGCCTGCGTGGCCGGGAACGCAGCCGGCAACGCCTGCGTGGCCGGGGAACGCCGGCACCACCGCTTGCCGGCTGCTCTCGGCGAGCCCAGAATTGTGAACGATTTGGGCGGATCCCTACCCTTGGGGAACCCCTCCCCCCAGCGATCAACGGGAGCACCATGCCCTTCGATGTCGGCGACAAGGTCGTCTACCCGCATCACGGCGCTGCGGTAATCGAAAAGCGGGAGACGATCCAGGCGTTCGGCGACGAGAAGGAGTACCTCGTTCTACGGCTGGCCTACGGTGATCTCACGCTGAAGGTCCCCGCCGACAACACCGATTCCGTCGGGCTCCGCGAGGTCATCAACGACGAAGAAGTCGAGGAGGTGTTCGCCGTCCTCCGCAAGAAGGAGGCCCGGATGCCGACCAACTGGTCGCGCCGGTTCAAGAACCACGTCGAGAAGCTGAAGTCAGGCGACATCTACCAGGTCGCCGAAGTGGTGCGGAACCTGTCGTTGCGGGAGAAGGACAAGGGCCTCTCCGCCGGCGAGAAGCGAATGTTGGCCAAGGCCCGCCAGATCCTCACCTCCGAGCTCACGTTCGCGCTCGGGGTCGACGAGGAGACCGCCGAGATGCGCCTGGACGAGGCCCTGACGTGACGGCCTCGATCCCGGCATCCCCCGGCCGCGCATGCCGGCCCGGGCCGCTCCTGCGCTGGCGCTTGGGCGCTCTCACCGGTGGCGGCGCTTCGTCGCTCGCAATCGTGGCCGCCCACCGGCGCACGGGTGTGTAGCTGGTCCGCCGCCGCCGTCGCCACGGCGTGCCACTGATGGCGGCTCGTTCGGGTGATGCCCGTCGCGGGCCGGGACGGCAACGACGGGCAGGACCGCCAGGCGGCGCGGCCGGCGGCCCCCGCAGCGAGGCCGGGCGGGGCAATCGTGGTGCCACGTCGCGCTCGTCCGGGGCCGGGGCGGGGGGCCGGCCGGCCCGCATCGACCGGTCGCCGACGGCGGGCCGGTCTGCGGCCGACCGCTCGGCCCGCCCGCTCGGGGGGGAGCAGGTGGAGGGGCTGCAGGCGGTGCGGGAGCTGTTGTTGGCAGGCCGGCGCGACGTCGGTGAGGTCTGGGTAGCTTCCGACGTCGCCAACCGGGGGCCGATCGCCGATCTGGTGGAGCTGGCCAACGACCTTCGGGTCAGGGTGGTGCGGGTGTCGGGGCCCAAACTGGCCGGGAGCGCCCGTAGCGAAGCTCCCCAGGGGGTGCTGGCGCGCTGCGCGCCGCTGCCCGAGGCCGACCTCGAAGAGCTTGCCCGCCGGGGCGTGGGTACAGCCCCGGCCCCGTTCCTGGTCGCTCTCGACGGCGTCACCGATCCGGGCAACCTCGGCGCCGTCCTCCGGAGCGCCGAATGCGCCGGCGCCACCGGCGTGGTGCTCCCTCGGCACGGTTCGGTACTGGTCACCCCTACTGTGGCCAAGGCCGCCGCCGGCGCCATCGAGCACCTGCCGATCGCGCTCGTGCCCGGGCTGCCCAACGCCCTGGCCCGGCTGCGCGCCGCGGGCGTGTGGGTGGTCGGCCTCGACGAGTCGGCCTCGGTCCCGGTCCGCGACCTGGCCCTGTCGGCCGAGCCCGTGTGCCTGGTGCTGGGAGCCGAGGGCCGGGGTCTCGCCCCCCTGGTGCGGAGACGGTGCGACATGCTCGTGTCGATACCGATGGTCGGTCGACTGGGCGCACTCAACGTCGCCGCCGCCGCCGCCATCGCCCTCTACGAAGTGTCGTGCCACCGCTCCGCCGACGACGGCAACGGACCCGAGGGCCTGGCTGTCCCGCCCGGCCCCGCTCGGAACGAGGCTCGGCGGGTCGACCGGGCCAAGCCGCCCCGAGACGCCTAGGACTAGTAGGTGCGCGTATGTTGGCCGGGGGCTTTTCCGGAGGATGACGTCATGGGGCGTTCGCGTCGTCGACCGGGCCAGTATTTCCCGTTTGTGACGGTTGACAGGCCAATCCGTGTCGTGGTTCAAACTGACCAGTCCCGGCGTGGCTACCCGCCCGTAGCACCCGCACCATCGCCGCAGCATCCAGCAGCAGGAGTCGACGTGGCCACTTCACCCCTTACCGACCTGACCGACGTAGAGCTCGCAGCTCGGTTCCAGGTCGGCGATCGGCTGGCGCTCGAAGCGCTCATCGATCGTTACCGCCGTTTCGCTCGGGCCAAGAGCCGCGGCTACTTCCTGGTGGGCGGCGACGCCGACGACATCGAACAGGAGGCGTTGATCGGCCTCTACAAGGCTGCTCGTGACTACCGGCCCGAGCACCAGGCCACGTTCCGGGCCTTTGCCGAGCTGTGCATCACCCGGCAGGTCATCACCGCCATCAAGACCGCCACCCGCCAGAAGCACCAGCCGCTCAACCAGTACGTGTCCATCTCCGGTGTGCGGGGCAGCGACGACCCGGGCGAGCGATCGGTCGAAGAGCTCTTGCACGACCACCACGGGGCCGACCCCGCCGAGCGGGTCATCTCGGGCGAACGCATGGACGCCATACGCAGCTCGATGACACAGATGCTCTCGGGGCTCGAGGTCGACGTGCTCGGGCTGTACGTAGAGGGCAAGTCCTACCAGGAGATCGGCGAGCAGCTGGGCCGCCACGTCAAGTCGATCGACAACGCCCTGCAGCGCATCAAACGCAAGCTCGACCAGCACCTGCAACGCGAAGCGCAGACCGACGCCCTGGTCCTCGCCTGAGCAGCCCTGCGGTTGTGCAGTACAGCACGTCCGTGTTCAATCGTCCGCCGTTCGCGGCCACGGCCCCGAGGCACGGCCATGTCAGCAGCGAGATCTGCACTCATCGAGCAGGCGGGCCCGAGGTGGGAGTCGAACCCACGGCCTGACGCTTACAAGGCGCCTGCTCTGACCGGCTGAGCTACTCGGGCGGGAATGGAGCGGCTGAGCGTAACGGCACCACCGAGCCGAGGGTGCTTGCTTCGCGCCGCGTTGCGGGGCAGCCTTGGCGGCCAATGGCGCTGACCGAACGTGATCGGGCGATCCTCGACTTCGAGCGCAACTGGTGGTCCGAGCCGGGGCCCAAGGAGCTCATCATCCGCGAACGGTTCGACCTGTCGACGACGCGGTACTACGAGATCCTCGGCGAGCTGCTCGAACTACCCGAGGCGATGGACTACGACCCGCTCGTCGTGCGCCGGCTACGTCGGCTGCGCGACCGCCGTCGGCGTGCCCGCGACGAGGGCACGTCGTTGTCGGGCCGGCGCCAGTGAGCATGCGACGGCCACCGGCCGGTACGGGCTCAGCCGCTCTCCGGGGGGCGGTCCTCATCGCTGCCTCCGTCCTGATCGGCCTCGCCCTCCTGGCCAAGGGAGTGGCCGACGACGGGTCGTCGCCGAGCCCGTCGGGCACCAACTCGGGCGCCAGCACGTCGACCTCCTCGACCACGGTCCTCGGTTCGCCGACCTCGACCACCGCGGTCCCTCGCAGCCCGGCCGACGTCACCGCCAAGGTCCTCAACGGCATCGGCGCCCAGGGCCTTGCGGGCAAGGGCACCGAGACGCTCACGGCGGCCAACTACTCGACCCTCGACGCCGGCGATACCACCACCACCGTGGACGAGTCGGCCGTCTACTTCACGGCCGGCTACGCGGCCGAGGCGGGCCAGATCGTCAAGCTGTTCAACCTGCCCGCCGACACGGCCCAGTCCATGCCCTCGCCGGTGCCGCCCGAGCTGGGGGACGTCAGCGGGGCGAACGTGATCGTGGTGCTCGGCTCCGATGCCCCGTTGGCCTCCGACACCGGGAGCGATGCCTCCTCGGCATCGACGGCAAGCAGCAGCAGCGCCGGGCCCGGCACCACCTCGACCACTACGACCGCGAACTGATTCGAGCGGCCGTCGGGCCGCCTGGCTGGGCTAGAGGCGGCGCAGGCTGGAGCGGACCTCGATCGTGAGCGTTCCTTGCAGGGGCAGGCCGCCGACGCCGCGTGGCGGGCCCAGGGTGAGGTCGTAGGTGGCGGTGGTCACGGCGGTCGAGGACAGCACCGAACCGTCGGCCAGGTCGTAGGTGGCCCGGACCTCGGTGCGCTCGGTGCCGATGAGGGTCTGCGCCCCGCTGGCGTCGAGCGTGCTCGACGTGACCGGCAGAGCCGTCGTGGTGCGTACGGTGGCGGTGTCCCGGCCGTCGATCACGGCCAGCTCGATGAGCTTGCCCTCCCCGGCCAGCCGGGCCGGTTCGGACATGCCCGGCAGCTTGACCCGCTCGTCGACCGTCCAGCGGTCGCCCGGCTGCAGCGGTCGTGGCGGCGGGGCGGCGGCCGCCGCGGGGAAGATCTCCGACAGGCCGAGCTCGCCCAGGGCGGCCGCCGGGATGCCCTCGACGGTGTCGACGCTGGTGAGCTGGGCGGCGCGGTCGAAGCGCATGACGTAGGTGCGTTCGCCGATCCCGGGCCGGTTGAGGACGACCTCGACGCGCACGTCGCCGTTGCGGGCGTCGATCACCCGCTGGCGACTGCCCAGCACCATCTCGTCGGTCTCGACGCTCGTCGGCCGGCCCGGGAGCATCGTCTGCACCGCCGACGCGACCCGGGCCTCGTACTGATAGGTAGCCCCCGGCTCGGGGCGGAAGGCCAGGGTCACGAGGCCGTCCCCGCACCCTGCCGCGCCCAGGGTGGCGAGCGATACCACGAGGCCTCCGAGGGCACGACGACAGAAGGGCCGGGAGGGCACGGGGGCCAACGGTACCGTCGGCAGCCCACCGGCCTGCCCGAGGGGTACGAGGGCCGCGAGGGTTACGGTCTGGCCCCGTGGCCGAGGACGGGACCCCCCCCGACCCGTTCGGGCCGTTCCGGGATCGGCCCGGCGACGCTGCTGTCCTCGTCGACTTCGACGGCACCCTGGCACCGATCGTCGCCGACCCCGACCGCGCCCGCCCGCTCGGGCCAGTGCCTCAGCTGCTCGGCGAGCTGGCCGAGCGCTACCGGCTCGTGGCCGTCCTCTCGGGCCGTCCGGTCGCCTTCCTGCGCCGCTTCCTGCCGGGATCGGTGGTCCTGTCGGGTCTCTACGGGCTCGAGGTCGACCGCCACGGGAGCACGGTCGACCATCCCGACGCCGGACGGTGGCGCCCGGTCGTGGCCGGGGCGGTGGCACGGGCCGAGACCGAGGCCCCCGAAGGTGTTCGCGTCGAGCCCAAAGGGCTGTCGCTCACCGTCCACTACCGCACCGCCGCCCACCTCGAGCCGGCCGTACGGGCCTGGGCCGAGGCCGAAGCGAGCCGGACCGGCCTGATCGCCCGCCCCGCCAAGATGTCGGTCGAACTGCACCCTCCCCTCGACGCCGACAAGGGCTCGGCGCTTCGCCGGCTGGCGGCCGGGATCGGGTCGGTGTGCTACCTGGGCGACGACCTCGGCGACCTTCCCGCCTTCGACGCCCTCGACGAGCTGGCCGAAGCCGGCGCCCACACCGTGAGGGTGGCGGTCTCCAGCACCGAGGCACCGGCCGCGCTGGTGGCGCGCGCCGACGTGGTGGTCGACGGCCCCGAGGCCGCCTGCGAGCTGCTGAGGACGCTGCTGGGCTGATCTCCTTTGCGGGATTGGTTGTCAAGCGGTTCGTCGGTTGACGGCGTCGTTGGCGGGCGGGGACGATGCCTGGTGGGGAAGGTCGCCTCGTTTGCCGGCGCCTCGAGCGCTTGGCTTC
>JBQTIQ010000102.1:0-5371 GCA_052387955.1 Acidimicrobiia bacterium
ATGGGCGTCGTCGCCGTGGCCTTCGAGGAGCGGTGGGCCGGCAAGGCCCATCGCTCCCCTAGCCGGCGTCGCGGAGCTCCCGCCGCAGCTCGTTGATCTCGTCGCGCAATCGGGCGGCGTACTCGAAGCGCAAGTCGACGGCCGCCTCGTGCATCTCCTCCTCGAGCGTGCGGATCAACCGAGGCAGCTCGCTCGGGGGGATGTCGGCCAGGTCGCTGCGCCGGCGTTGATCCCGCGCCCGGCTGAGGCCACCGCCCCGCCGGTCGCGGCCCGGACGGGGGGCCCTGCCGTCGCCGTCGGGGCGGAGGTGGGCGAGGATGTCGGTCACCGCCTTGCGGATCGTCTGGGGATCGATGCCGTGCTCGGCGTTGTGCACCTCCTGCACGCCACGGCGCCGGTTGGTCTCGTTGAGGGCGCGGCGCATGGAGTCGGTGACGTTGTCGGCGTACATCACCACCTCGCCGTCGACGTTGCGGGCGGCGCGGCCGGTCATCTGGATGAGCGACGTCTCGCTGCGCAGGAACCCTTCCTTGTCGGCATCGAGGATCGCCACCAGCGACACCTCGGGCAGGTCGAGGCCCTCCCGCAGCAGGTTGATGCCGACGAGCACGTCGAACTCGCCCAGCCGCAGGTCGCGGATGATCTCGATGCGCTGGATGGTGTCGATGTTGGAGTGCAGGTAGCGCACCCGCACTCCCAGTTCGAGCAGGTAGTCGGTGAGGTCCTCGGCCATCTTCTTGGTCAGGGTGGTCACCAGCACCCGGTCGCCCTTGGCCACCCGGATGTTGATCTGCTCGAGGAGGTCGTCGATCTGGCCCTTGGTGGGCTTGACGATCACCTTGGGGTCGACGAGGCCGGTGGGGCGCACGATCTGCTCGACCACCTGGGCCGACACCTGCAGCTCGTAGGAGCTGGGGGTGGCCGAGAGGAACACGGCCTGGTTGACCCGCTCCATGAACTCCTCGAACCGCAACGGACGGTTGTCAGCGGCCGAGGGGAGCCGGAAGCCGTGGTCGACGAGCTGCTCCTTGCGGCTGCGGTCGCCCTCGTACTGGCCGTGGAGCTGGGGCACGGCGACGTGGGACTCGTCGATGACGATCAGGAAGTCGTCGGGGAAGAAGTCGAGCAGCGTGTGGGGCGGCTCGCCGGGCGAGCGCCCGTCGATGGGTGCCGAGTAGTTCTCGATGCCGTTGCAATAGCCGAGCTCCTGCATCATCTCGAGGTCGTACTGGGTGCGCATGCGCAACCGCTGGGCCTCGAGCAGCTTGCCCTCGCGCTCGAAGTACGCCAGGCGCTCCTGGAGCTCGGCCTCGATGCGCACCATGGCCGTCCGCATGCGTTCCTCGCTGGCCACGTAGTGGGTGGCGGGGAACACGATCAGCTCCTCTAGCACCTGGAGGCGCTCCCCGGTGAGGGGGTCGACCACCGAAATCTGCTCGACCTCGTCGCCGAAGAGCTCGATGCGGACCGCCGTCTCCTCGTAGGCGGGGTGCAGCTCGATGGTGTCGCCCCGTACCCGGAACCGCCCCCGCGTGAGGTTCACGTCGTTGCGCTCGTAGTTCATGTCGACGAGCTGGCGCAGGATGCCCCGCTGGTCATACTCCTGGCCAGCGCGGAGGATGAGCAGCTTGCCCTGGTACTCCTCGGGCGAACCCAACCCGTAGATGCACGACACCGAGGCCACCACGATCACGTCGCGCCGGGTGAGCAGAGCCGATGTCGCCGAGTGGCGCAGCCGGTCGATCTCGTCGTTCACCGAGGAGTCCTTCTCGATGTACGTGTCGCTCGAGGCGATGTAGGCCTCGGGCTGGTAGTAGTCGTAGTAGCTGACGAAGTACTCGACCCGGTTCTCGGGGAAGAACTCTCGGAACTCGTTGGCCAACTGGGCCGCCAGCGACTTGTTGGGGGCGATGACCAGCGTCGGCCGCTGCACCGCTTCGATCGTCCAGGCCATGGTGGCGCTCTTGCCCGAACCGGTGATCCCGAGCAGGGTCTGGAAGCGGTCACCCCGCTCGATCCCGGCCGCCAGCCCGGCGATGGCGGTGGGCTGGTCGCCGGCGGGGGCGAAGTCGGAAACGACCTTGAACGGCGGCACATCCCGGATTCTACGGAGGGGGTACGACAGTGGGCCGCGGTTCACCGGCCCGCTCACGACGCGAGCGGCAGCCAGCGGTCGGTCACCTCGCGGGCAGGAAGCCGGGCTGGCAGCGGGCCGGGTCCTGCTGGTCGATGGCACGGAAGGCGAACAGGCGCTCCTCCCACGACGACACCGGTTCGACCAGAGCCGGGACGTCGCCGGCCCGTTCGACCACCACCCGCTCGCCGGCCCGTTCGTAGACCACGTTCGAATCGGGGTTCCGGGCCAGGTAGGCCCGCAGGTTCAGGAAAGGGATGTCGTAGTCCTGGAAGGCGTAGACCGCCAGGCGGATGTCCCGCGACCCCTCGATGCGGACCACGTCCGACCCGACGTCGGTCAGGGGCCAGGTCCGGGGCACGATCAGATGGTTGGTCTCGCCCCCGGCGGTCACCAGGTTGCTGTACATGTTCCAGCCGTAGGCGGTCTTGATCTCCAGGTAGGGCGTCAGGCCGTTGAACACCACCAGGACAGGGACGACCAGCGCCCAGCGGGGCAGGGTGCGCCACCGCAGCGTGCCGAGGTCGAGGGCGCACCGCCGGGCCAGGAGCTCGGACCGGTGCGACCACAGGTACGCCCCGACCGCCGCCAGCGTGCCGGCCAACAGCAGCACCCAGCCGATCATGCGGCCGTCGGCCACGATCCGCACGTAGTCGCCGTCGCCCGTCCACACCAGGCCGAGCATCACGACGCTGGCGAAGATGACCAGGCCCCGGACCATCTCGGCCCCGATCCGGTAGCGGCGCACCCAGCCCAGGGCGAAGGTGGCGAACGAGGGTGGCAGGAAGGCCAGGAACAGCACCAGCAGCAGCGACGAGAAGTCGTGGAACTGGTGGGCGGTGTCGAAGGCGATGGCACCGTGGAAGAGCAGGCCCACCACCACGCCGACGAAACGGGTGCGCCGTAGGACCAGCAGGACCGGCACCGAAAGCTCCACCATGACCACGCCCACGGGCACCAGGGCGGCCCAGCCGTCCTTGCCCACAGTGAGGGGCAACTCGAAGCCGAAGGAGCCGAGGAGCTCGTCGAAGTAGAAGTTGCCGCAGCTCACCGTCGTGTCGAAGAAGGCCGAGTTGAGCTTGGCGAAGGCGGCGAAGCTGTAAAAGCCCAGCAGCACCCACCGGGCGACCCCCAGCGCGGTCGACGCGTAGCGCTCGAGGTCGAGGCCCCGGCGGGGGCGCAAGCCCGCCGCCATCCCGGCCAGGATGCCGAGGCTCACGAACGAGGCGAGCACCCAGTGGTTGCCGGTGAAGGGGGCCTCGAACCAGTTACTGGCGATCACCGACACCGACAGCCCGGCCATGAGCGCAACCGACCGGGGCCAGAAGAGCACGGCCAGCGACAGGAAGGCGAGCACCACGTGGCTTGCGGCGGTGGCGTCCCAGTTGGTCACCAGGTCGGCCGAGCGGAGGTTGCCGAAGACGTGGTAAAGGCAGGCCACGGACCACAGCACGGTGAACAGCAGGTAGGCGTCACCCAGGTGGTGGGCATCCGGCGCCGCCTCCTCGGCCGGTGCCGGCGGGGGTTGGTCCTCTTCGGGGACGGGCCGTTCGTCGGCGTCGACGGTCACTGGTACACCATCATTCGCGAGAGACTTGCCGGTGACCGGTCGACCGTGCGACCGCCAGGGAGCCGGGCGACGATGGGGCCCGGGGGCGCAGCCCCCGAGCAGGAACGGTCATCGGCGCAGGCCCAAGATCCAGTCCCAGGCGGCGTCGACCTCGCGACGCAGGTCGGCGAGGGTCCCCGAGTTGTCGATCACCCGGTCGGCCAGCGCCCGCCGGTCGGCGCGGGTCATCTGGCGGGCCAGCCGAGCCCGGGCGTCGTCGGCCGCCATCCCCCGCTGCTCGACGAGGCGATCGACCGCCACTTCGGGGTCGGCGTCGACCACGAGCACGGCCTGGTACCCGTCGCGGTCGCAGGTGGTGAGGAGGGGGACGTCGTAGACCACCACGGCGTCGGGATCGGCCAGCTCGTCGAGTTGGCGGCGTTTCT
Organism: Acidimicrobiia bacterium; assembly: GCA_052387955.1. GTDB lineage: Bacteria > Actinomycetota > Acidimicrobiia > Acidimicrobiales > JACDCH01 > JBQTIQ01. The sequence goes on from JBQTIQ010000102.1 coordinate 4,130, forward strand.
CGGCCGCCACCGCCGGGTGCACGATCGCCTCGAGGGCGGCCAGGGCGGCGGCGTCGGCGAACACGGTACGGGCGAGCGCAGGCCGGTCGAGCCCACCGTCGGGGCCCACGACCCCGGCCCCGAACCGGGCCACGATGGCCTGGTACACGGCCTGGCCCGGCTGCTGGAGCCGGTGCGTCACGGCATCGGCGTCGATGACCACCGCCCCCCGCTCGGCCAGCATGGCGGCGACCGTGGACTTGCCCGAGCCGATCCCCCCGGTCACGGCCACGACCGGCACTACCTGGTACCCGAGTCCCCGGCCCGACGTCTCAAACCGACCGGCCCAGTGACACGCCAGCAGAGACTAGACGGCACTGGGACACCCACCCGCTCAGCACGGCACCGGCGGCCGACGTGCGCCCTGCGAGACGAGCGGGCCGCGCCTGGGCTCCAAATGTGCCAGGCTCCGTGGACGCGCGTGTGGGTCGAGGGTCCGGAAGGGGGAAGGACCGTCAGGACGTGTCTATCGGCTGACGCCCGAGCGCGATCGAAGACCAAATGACCGGACCATCGACCCGGCGGGGCCCGGCGTGGAGCAGTATCCAAGCGGTGCGCAGGACGAAGTGACTAGCCCGTTCGGACTATAGAGAAACCGCTAGGTCGAGCCATGGAGACCGCGGTCCTGAATGCCGACAATCCGGAACACCGAGGACAGCCGGGAACCCGGCGCTCCGGGGGCGCGAAGCGCGCCAGCCGGGTCCTGAGAACCCGATTTACGATGCAGCCACCCGCGAGGTGGGGATGGAGGAGATTGTGGGTCGTCGCCAGAACGTGCTGGTGCTCGCCGGGATCGTGGCTTTCGCGATCGGCGTCGCTTTGGTGTTCCTGGTCCTGCGAGATGACGACGAGTCGGGCGGCTCTGCCTCGGGTTCCAACACCGTCGATGTGCTCGTGGCCAAGCAGGAGATCAAGGCGGGCACCCGAGGTGAGGATGCTCAGAGCCAGGTCGAGGTCCGAAAGGTCAATTCCAACAACCGCCAGGCCGATGCTCTGGTTACGCCGAGCCAGCTGAGCAACCAGATCTTCAACGCCACCTTCCGGTCCGGGGAGCAGATCCGCAGCTTCGGGCTCAACGCCCGTAGCGCGGTCAAGCAGCTGACCGTGCCCGACGGCATGGAAGCGCTGGCGGTGAGCACCCCCTTCGACGCCGGCGGCGCCTGCTACATCGCTCCCGGCGACATCGTGAACGTGTACCAGGTG
>JBQTIQ010000103.1:0-16992 GCA_052387955.1 Acidimicrobiia bacterium
AATGGATCGCCCACTGGAACGAGGACCCTCGCCCCTACGTGTGGGTCAAGACCGCCGACCAGATCCTCGCCTCGATCGCCCGCTACAGCGAGCGCATCTCTGCCATCGTCGCCGCCCAGAAGAACAGGTGAACACTTATGACGCGAACTACCAACTCGGGACACTAGAGCTAGAGGAGGCCGCCGAGCGCCACGGCCTCGATGCCGAGCGCCTCCGCGACGGCCGGGTGCACGACCGCTCCCCGCATAGTGTTGACGCCGGCGGCGAGGGCGGGATCGGCGCGGCAGGCGGTGGCCAGCCCCTGCGCTGCGAGTTCGGACAGGTACGGCAGGGTCGCGTTGGTCAGGGCGTAGGTCGACGTGTGCGGCACCGCGCCGGGGATGTTGCCGACCGCGTAGTGGACGACGCCGTGACGTTCGTAGACCGGGTCGGTGTGGGTGGTCTCGCGGATGCCCTCGACACAACCGCCCTGGTCGATGGCGACGTCAACGATCACGCTGCCCGGCTTCATGCTTGCGACCATGGCCTCGGTCACGACCGTCGGCGCCCTCCCGCCGGGCACCAGGACGGCGCCGATGAGCAGGTCGGCGTCGCCCAGGGCCCGCTCGACGGCACCCCGGTTGGAGGCAAGCGTCATGATCCGGCCGCGGTGGATCTGGTCGACCCATCGGAGCCGGTCGAGGTTCTTGTCGAGGAGGATGACCTCGGCCTCCATGCCCGCCGCGATCCAGGCCGCGTTCCAACCCACGTTGCCGGCGCCGAGGACGACGACTCGTCCGGGGCGCACGCCGGGTGCACCGCCGAGGAGCACCCCTCGGCCGCCGTTCGCCTTCTCCAGGTAGTGGGCGCCGATCTGGGTCGCCAGCCGGCCCGCGACCTCCGACATGGGGGCGAGCAGCGGCAGGGCCCCGCTGTCGACCTGCACTGTCTCGTAGGCGACGCCGGCTGTTCCTGCCGCCAGCAGCGCCTTGGCCACCTCGGGGTAGGCGGCCAGGTGCAGGTAGGTGAACAGCACCAGGTCGGGCCGTAGGTAGCGGTACTCGTGTTCCTGGGGTTCCTTGACCTTGCACACGAGCTCGGCCCGTCCCCAGGTGTCGTGAGCGGTGGCCACGATCTCGGCCCCGGCGGCGGCGTACTCGGCGTCGGTGATGGCGGCGCCGAGGCCGGCGCCCGCCTGGACCAGCACCTCGACTCCGTGGTGCTCCAGCTCGCGCACCCCGTCGGGGGTGAGGGCGACGCGGTACTCGTTGTCCTTGACCTCGGCGGGGACGCCGACGGTCAGCGGGGCCGTGGCCATGGGCCATGTCTAGCGGGGTGTGGCGGCCGGTTCTGGTCGTAGCGGGCCCCGCGTTCGGGCGAAGGGCACCGCCGTTGGGGCCCGGTAGCGTCCGCCGCCGTGGCAGCGCCTCCTGGCCCGAAGGTCGCCCTTGCGCCGGCCGGGGCCCGGGACTGGTTGGAGGCAGCCGTGCGCCAGGGGGGCGGCCAGGTCGTCCCGGTGGAGGAGGCCGAGGTCCTGATATGGACGGCGACGGCTGAGGCTGACGCTCTGGGGGCCGTGCTCGCCGGCGCTGGGCGGGGTATCAGGTGGGTGCAGCTGCCCTGGGCCGGCATCGAGCCCTACGTCGGCGTGCTCGACGAGGCTCGTACGTGGACCTGCGGCAAAGGGGTGTACGCCGAGCCCGTCGCCGAGCACGCGCTGGCCCTGCTGTTGGCGGGACTGCGGGGCCTGGACCGTTACGTCGGCGCGTCGTCATGGGCGAAGCCCCGAGGGGCCAACCTGCTCGGGACCAAGGTCGTCATCCTGGGCGGGGGTGGGATCGCCGAGTCACTGCTGCGGCTGCTCGGGCCGTTCGGCTGCGATGTCACCGTCGTGCGTCGCCGTCGCGCCCCCATGGAGGGCGCCGCCCGGGTCGTGGGAGCCGACGACGTCGACGCCGCCCTCGACGGGGCGCTGGGCGTTGTGGTGGCCCTGGCCCTGACCCCGGAGACCGAAGGGGTGATCAACCGTGCCCGTCTCGAACGGATGCACCCCGACGGCTGGCTCGTCAACGTAGCCCGGGGCCGTCATGTCGTCACCGACGACCTGGTGGGCGCCCTGGGTGACGGTGTGATCGGCGGTGCCGGCCTCGACGTGACCGAGCCCGAACCGCTGCCGGAGGGCCATCGGCTGTGGACGCTGCCCAACTGCATCATCACCCCCCACGTGGGCAACACGCCCGAGATGGCGGTGCCGCTCCTGTCCGGGCGCATTGCCGAGAACCTGCGTCGATGGAGCGCGGGCCTACCCCTGCTCGGCCTGGTCGAGCCCGGCCTCGGCTACTAGGGCCGGCGCCCGATTGGTTGTTGCCGGGCACGGTCACTGTGCACCATCGCCTGTGATCCCCCGGGTGGCCGGTCGACGGCGCGAGCACCAGCCAGCCTGGCGACGATGGGGCCCGGGGGCGCAGCCCCCGAGCATGAAGGGTCGTGACCGGACTGGCACGTCCGGCGTGACCCGAACTCGTCCAGCGTCGGTAGCGTCCGAGGCGAATGGCCCAGGACCACTACCAGGTGCTCGGCGTCTCCCGAACGGCGACGGCCGACGAACTGCGTTCGGCCTACCTGGGCCAGGCCCGGGTGTTGCACCCCGACCGTTACGTCGACGCCGGTCCGGCCCGACGGGCCGAAGCCGAGCGCGACATGCAGGCGCTCAACGAGGCCTGGCGGGTACTCGGCAACGGCGCCCGTCGCTTCCGCTACGACGCCGAGCACAACCGTCCCGAGCCACCGCCCCGGGCGGCGGGCCCACCCGACGACTACTACTTCGCCACCCGCCGTGACGGGACCACGGCCCACGACCTCGAACCCATCGCCCCCGCCGGCCGGGTCATCCGGGGCCTGCCCTGGCTCCTGCTCATGGGCGTGCTGGCGCTGATCTTCGTCTTCACCGCCTACGCCGTGGGAGGGAGCGGATCCGCCCCGAACGGACCGGTCGGCGGGTGCGTCACCTTGAACTCGGCCGGCACCGCCGAACCGGCACCGTGCCGTACCCCCGGCGCCCGCCGCATCGTGGTCCGGGTGAAGCCCAACCAGCCCTGCCCTACCGGCACCGAACGGTTCCAGCCGGCGGCGGGCGGTCCCCCGATGTGCCTCGAGCTGTGACCGGCCGGCGCAGCCGGCCGGCGAGCCGCCCGCGCTACTGTCATCGCTCCCGTTCGGGCGCATAGCTCAGTTGGTTAGAGCGCTGCCTTCACACGGCAGAGGTCACAAGTTCGAGTCTTGTTGCGCCCACCGAACACTGCCCGTAGCCGTAAGCGTCCTGCTCGGCGAGGCGTTCCCCGCTGAACTGGTCCGGGAACAGGTCACGGGCCTCGCCAGTCTGGCGCGGCCACGAGTTCGACGCTCCGGGCGCCGCAGCTGCTCCGTCACCGGTTGGCAGGGCACACCATGTCGGCCAGCCAGGCGTTGACGGTGCAGTCGATCACGAGATGGACGCGGGCGTGGCGGCCCCGGTTCGATGCCGAGTGGGGCCGGTTGAGGTCGAGGTACCACGCTCGGCCCAGCCCCATCTCGACCGGCTCGCCGTCGTGGCGGAACTCGACGTCGGGCCCGGTGGTCACCGGCACGTGGACGCGGACCTCACCGTCCTCGAAGCCGAGGTTGAGGTCGCGGTGCTCCCGGATGGAAGCGCCGGCGCCGAGGCGGAGGAACCGGACGGACAGGAGCGGGCATCCGAACCCAGCCAACAGGGAACGAACGTGGGCGCACCGGGCCAGCTGGGGCGTGTCGGCGAAGGGCTCCCGGGATGCCGGGTCGGGATAGAGCTGGCCACCACGGCCGCCGACGGCGCGAAGCGCGACGCCGCTCCACTCGCCCTCGTAGTACCGCTGGTTGAAGTGGGGTACCCACTCCTCGGGCCCGAAGCCGGCAACGTCGTGGCGCAAGCCCTCGACGTCCACCTCGATGGCGAGCTCGGTCCGGACGGGGGCGGCTGGCGCGGGCACCGTCCACCATCGTCACACAGTGCCGGCACTAGGGGAGGAGCTCGAGGTACACCTGCAGCTCGTCGCCGCCGACGGGCCGGAACCCGAACCGCTCGTACCATCCCAGCAGTCGCCCGTCGCCGGCATCGGCGGTGAGCTGCAACGCGACGCCGGCGCGTCGGGCCTCCTCGATGGCGTGGGAGACCAGCGCGGTGCCGATGCCGCACCGGCGATGGCTCGGGACGATCGCGATGTCCACGATGCGGTGCTCGGCGGCGGCGACCCCGAGGTAGGCGCCCACCGACCGTGACCCTGCCACCACGACCCGGTGGGTAGTCCCGAAGCGGGCCTGGTACGCCATCGTCCTCGCCCTCCATTGGACCTCGGCCATTCGCCACAACTCGGGCGGGGCCAGGCCGATCGCCGCCAGCTCGGCCGGAAGCCGGGCACGCTCGAGCTCGACGAGAAAGGCTTCGTCCCCCGGGGTGCGGGCCCGGAGCCCGATCGTCGGACCGTCGCCACCGATCGTCACATCCAGCCTTTCCCCTGCCCACGGCTCGACGTACAGTGTGGCCCGGACGAGACAGCAGTAAGTAGGGCGCGGGCGTGGAGATCTCTCGACGGTCGGTACTGCGATTGGGTGGTGGCGCCGCCGTGGTGTGCCTCACCACCGGCATCGTCCCGTTGCTCGAAGGCCTCGGCGGCCGGGCCGCAGGGGCGACGGGCGGCGGGCTGCTCGACCGGTTCGCGTTCGAGGGCTACCTGGGCGGTCACTTCCGGCTCGGCGGCGGGGCGTCGCCCGTCATCGACGTCGTCCTCGACGAGGTCTCCGGGCCGAGACAGGGGCCAGCCGATGGGCTCACGTTCTCGCTCGACTTCACCGACCAGCGAGTCGTCCACCACCTCGACCAGGGGACCTACACGATCGCCAACGATGAGGTGGGGGCCTTCCATGCTTTCGTGGTCCCGGTCGGCCGCGGCGGCAGCGTCCAGGACTACCAAGTGATCTTCAACCGTGACGCGAGTACCTGACGGGAACAAGGAGCGACAATGGCTGAGCCCTTCATCGGCGAGATCAAGATGTTCGGCGGGAACTTCGCCCCACGGGGCTATGCGTTCTGCAACGGCCAATTGCTGCCGATCGCGCAGAACACCGCACTCTTCTCCCTCCTGGGGACCACCTACGGCGGCAACGGCACGACCACCTTCGCGTTGCCCAACCTCCAGAGCCGGGCTCCGGTCCACTTCGGGCAGGGGCCCGGGCTGTCGAGCGTCGACCTGGGCCAGGTCGGCGGCGTTGAAACGGTGACGTTGACCCAGAACCAGATGCCGGCCCACTCCCATCTGGCCAGCGCCAACCAGGGCGCCCCGAGCGCGACCCGCCCTGCGGGAAACGTGCCCGCCGGCAGCGGTTCCTACGCCACCGCCGGCGACGGCAGCACGATGAACCCTGCTTTCGTTCAGAACACCGGCGGCAGCCAACCCCACGAGAACCGGCCGCCGTTCCTCGGCATCAACTTCATCATCGCACTCGTGGGCATCTTCCCTTCCCGTAACTGAGAGCCGGCCCCGGCGGACGAAAGGCCTGTCATGGATCGTCGTACCACTCGCTGCAGCTCGGCGCTGCTGCTGTGCGCTGCCCTCCTGTCGACGCTGGTCGTCTTCGTGGCGCGGGCCGAACGCGCCGGCGCCGACACGGGGACATTCACCAACGCCACCGCCATCCCGGTGACCGACCGGTCGTGCACCGGGGGGACGCCGCCGAGCCCGCCGCCGTGCGACCCGGGCAAGGGCAACCCCTACCCCTCCACGGTCGCGGTGAGCGGCCTGGCCGGCGTCGTCTCCAAGGTGACCGCCACCCTGACCGGCGTCACCCATGCGTTCACCGGAGACTTCGACGTGCTGCTGGTTGCACCGAACGGTGCCAACCTGATCCTGCTCGCCGACGGGGCGCAGGCCAGCGTCACCAACCACACCATCACCTTCGATGACGCCGCCGCCACCTCGCTGGCCGTCGGCGGAGGTTGGCCGGCCTCGCCGGCGACCTCCAAGCCCGTCGACCACGACGCCGGCCTCGACTACGAGGAGCAGTTCCCGGCGCCGGCGGTGGGCCCCTTCGCGGAACCGGCCCCTGCCGGCATCGCCACCTTCGCCAGCCAGTTCAACGGGATCAACCCGAACGGCACGTGGAGCCTCTTCGTCGTCGACGACGGGCTCGGTGACAGCGGCACCATCGGCGGTGGGTGGAGCCTGAACGTCACCACCGTCGTCGGCGCCTCCACCAGCACCACCGTCGGCTCGTCGCTCAACCCGTCGCGTACCGGCCAGTCGGTGACCTTCTCGGCCACCGTGACCAGCGCCGGGAGCCCGGTCACCACCGGCGCCGTGACCTTCACCGAAGGCGTCACCACGCTGGCCGCCAACGTGGCCGTCAACGGCAGCGGCGTCGCCAGCTTCTCCACCTCCACCCTCACCGAGGGCAACCACCTGATCACCGCCAGCTATGGCGGCACGGCCGCCTTCGGTCCCAGCAGCGGCTCGGTGACCCAGACCGTCGACAACAACACCGTGGTGACCGGGACCACGTTCTGCAACACCGGCGCCATCACCCTTTCCGCCTCCGCCATCCCCGGCGCGCCCTACCCCTCCCGGGTATTCGTCACCGGGTTGCCGACGAGCACGGTCAGCCTGACCGCGACGCTCAAGAGCATGTCGCACACGTTCCCCGACGACATCGACGTCCTCCTCGTGGGGCCGACCGGCGCCGCCCTACTGCTCCTCGCCGACGCCGGCGGTGACCCCGACCTCGCCAACCACACGGTGACCTTCTCCGACGCCGCCGCCGGCCTGGCACCCAACGGGACAAGCTTCGGGGCGTCGCCTTTGACCTTCCGGCCGACCGACCACGACGACGGCCTCGACACCGCCGATGCGTTCCCGTTGCCGGCACCAGCGGTGTTCTCTACCCCTGCACCCGCCGGGACCGCCACCCTGGCCAGCGTGTTCGCCAACACGAACCCCAACGGCACCTGGAGCCTCTACGTGGTCGATGACGCCGGCGGCGACGGTGGGTCGATCGCCGGCGGCTGGTGCCTGGACATCACCGCCGCCGAGCCCGACATCATCCCGCCGTCGGTGACGGTCAATCAGGCTGCGGGCCAGGCTGATCCGACAAGTACATCGCCGATCAATTTCACGGTGGTGTTCTCGGAGTCGGTGACCGGTTTCGCCACCGGTGACGTGACCTTGGGTGGCACGGCGGGGGCGACGACGGCGGTGGTGACCGGTAGTGGCACTACCTACAACGTGGCCGTGTCGGGCATGGCTGGCTCTGGCCCGGTGGTCGCGTCGGTGCCGGCGGGCGCCGCGGCCGATGGGGCCGGTAACGCCAGTCTGGTGTCGACGTCGACCGATAACAGCGTGACGTTCGACAATGTCGCGCCGTCGGTGACGGTCAATCAGGCTGCGGGGCAGGCTGATCCGACTAGTTCGTCCCCTATCAATTTTGCGGTGGTGTTCTCGGAGCCGGTGACCGGGTTCGTGAACGCCGACGTGGTCCTTTCCGGTACGGCGGGGGCGACCACGGTGGTGGTGACTGGTAGTGGTGCGACCTACAACGTGGCGGTGTCGGGGATGACGGTGCTGGGCACGGTCACTGTGACGGTCCCTGCGGGCGCGGCGGTGGACGCCGCTAGCAACGCCAGTTTGGCCGCGACCTTCACCGATAACACGGTGACGTTCAATCCTGATTCGACGCCGCCGTCGGTGACGTTGGAGCGGGCGGCGGGCCAGGCCGATCCGACCAACGCTTCGCCGGTGAATTTCACGGTGGTGTTCTCGGAGCCGGTGACCGGTTTCGTGTCTGGTGATGTGACTGTTGGGGGGACGGCGGGGGCGACCACTGCGGTGGTGACCGGGAGCGGGGCCACCTACAACGTGGCCGTGTCGGGCATGACTGGCCCGGGGACGGTTGTGGCTTCGTTGGCTGCTGGTGTCGCTGCTGACGGGGCGGGTAACGCGAGCCTGGCGTCGACGTCGCTGGACAACTCGGTGGTGTTCGACAACGTGCGTCCCGATGTGAGCGTGGCGGTGGCGGCGGGGCAGGCCGACCCGACCAGTGCCAGTCCGGTCAACTTCACGGTCACGTTCAGCGAGCCGGTGACCGATTTCGTGACTGGTGACGTGGCGCTGGGGGGTGGCGCGGGGGCGACGACGGCGGTGGTGACCGGTAGTGGCGCCACCTACAACGTGGCCGTGTCGGGGATGACGGGGGCGGGTTCGGTGACGGTTTCGGTGTCGGCCAACGTGGCTGTTGACGCCGCCGGCAACCTCAATACCGCGTCCAACGCGGCGACGGTCGCGTTCCAGCTTTCGTTGTCGATAGGGGACGTCTCGGTCGTCGAGGGTGATCAGGGGTCCAAGGTGGCGACGTTCACGGTGACGTTGTCGGCGCCGTCGCCCACGGCGGTGACGGTCGAGGTCACCACTGCGGCGGGCACGGCCAGCGCCAATGACTTCTTCGACCCGAACCCGTTCCTGCGGATGTTCGGTATTGGGGGGCCGGTGCGGATCCCGGCCGGGCAGACCACCGGGACCTATTCGGTCAACGTGACCGGTGATTTCCGTTTCGAGCCCGACGAGACCGTCATCGCCAGCCTGTCGTTGGCTTCGGGGGCGACGATCGGTGACGGGACCGGGGTGTTGAGCATCCTCAACGACGACCACGTCGTCGAGGTCAGCGGGCTTGCCCCGAACAACGGGACGTCCAGCGGTGGTACCCAGGTCACCATCGTGGGCCAGAACTTGAACCAGGCCACTGCGGTGGCCATCGGTGGTGTGGCTGTGCCCTTCTCGGTGTCGGGCAACGACCTGATCTTCACCACGCCCGGCGGTCTTCCCGGCGACGTCTTCGTGGTCGTCACCGGCCCCGACGGCAACTCCAAGACCCACCCCGGATCAACCTTCACCTACATCTAACCCCAGCACCAGCCTGCGGCAACCGCGTCAGGGGTGAGGGCGACGGCGGCGGAAGGCGAGGCCCTTGGCCTTGTCCTTCGCCCGCTGGGCCTTCTCCTTGGCCTTCTCGAGCAGGCGCGCCGCCCAGGCGAACTCGATGGCCAGTACCGCCAGGCCGGCGATGATCACCAGGCCTCCCGGGCCCGGCAGCACCAGCAGCACGAGGCCCAGGGCGACCAGGGTCGAGCCGATGACGAGGATGGCGAGCTTGCGGGCCGCCTTCAGCGTCTGACGGCCACGAGCCGTCTCACGATCCGCCATTTCGCCCTCCCAGCCCGTCGATGGGGCGAGCGTACCGCCGCGGTGGCCGCCGACAGAGGCAGTCGGGGTCAGCCCGGCCCCGCCGGGAGCATGCCGGCGCTCCAGAGCTGCGGACGGAGCAGCCGACGGAGTGAGCGGAGTGAGCGGAGTGAGCGGAGTGAGGACGACGAATCAGTCCCCGACGCAGGGGATCGAGCCCTCGAGTCGCAGGGGCACGGCTGCGGTGACCGCGATCTCGATGTGGAAGCCGTTGACCTCGATCGTGTCGTACTGGTCGGTGCTCACCTGCTGGACGCGGTGCACCGGGTAGCCGAATGTCGACCACAGGGCGGCAAAGCGTTCCGGTAGGGCTCGCAACTCGGAGTCGGGGAGGCCGGAGACCACCCCGCTGCGGGCCTCGGTCGACTGGCCCGACCCGCACCCGAGCCGGCCGAGCGGGTCGCGGAAGGCGACGTCGGCGTCCGGGGCCACCGCCTCCACGCTCGCCTCCAGGAAGCCGAGCAGTCGGTCCACCAACACCGCACGCTTGTGGTCCGCGGTGCCCGACACGGCGCGGTCGAGGAAGGCCCAGCCGGGCGCGCTGGCGGGAGGCCGGACCACGGGCTCCACGGCGTCGGAACGGCGGCCCACCACCGCCAGCACCACCGTCGCCGCCACCGCCGCGGCCGCCGCTGCCGCCAGGAGTCGCCGTCTGGTGCCCCGGTTCACGGCCGGGGCAGGTTCACGACCGCGGCGAGACTGATGACGCTGGTGGTCCCGGGGTGGAAGTACTTGTTGTGCCCCGGCCCCCCGGTGACGTCGAGCGGCAGCGCCCCGAACCCGTCGGTGGCGGTCGAGGCCCCGTAGCGGTTGCGCCCGCAACTGCGGTCGGCGAGCGGGTTGGCGTAGGCGGCCAGGCTGCAGGCGGCGGCCTCGGCGACGTCGTCGCCGGCGGCCAGGCCGTTGTAGACGACGGCGCCGGTGCCGAGGTCGGCCACGCTGTCGGCGCCGACACCCATGGCGCCGGTGAACACGGCGCGGTCGACGTCGAGGCCCCGGGCCAGCGACAGGCCCACCACCAGCGACCCGTAGCTGTGGCCGATAACGGTGACGGTGGCATCGGGCCCGGCCTCGCGGCGGACGTTGCCGGCCAAGGTGACGAGGTCGTCGGCCGGTCGTCCCGCTCGTCCCCGGCCTCCGGGCAGGGCGGCCATCTCCCAACTGGGCGGGGCGTAGTCGAAGGCCACCACCGCGGTGTCGCACCGCTGTGGATCAGGGCAGGCCTGGTTGAGCAGCGCCCGCGACTTCTGTTCGACCGACGGTAGGTCGCTGCCGGTGCCGTCGAGGAGGATGGCCACATGAGCCGCCCGGCGGAGGTCGCCGAGCACGGCGGCGGCGGCGTCGTTGCCGGGATCGAAGAAGACCAGAGGCGCCAGGGTCAGGGCCCGCAGCCGCTCGAGCTCGGCGTGCTGGGCGGCCGTGTTGGCGCGAAGGCCGTCTCCGAGAGGGCGGCCGCCGACGTTGGCCGGCGGGGAGACCTCCACCGTCGACGCCTCGACCCCGCGCAGCTTCGTCACCACCGCCGCCGCCGCCACCGCTGACGGACGGCCCAGCCCCGCTACCGGTGCCGGCGTCGTCGCCGCCATCGGCTGGACCCGGCTTCGCGGGTCGGACGACAGGCTCTCGGCGCGTACGAGGACGTCTCCGGGCACGAGCCCGGAACCGATCAGCACCGTGCCGGCGGCGGCTGCCTGGCCGACCATGACGGCCGCCTTCCTCGGCGAGCGGCTGGCCTGGGCGATCGCCGCCACCGCCAGCACGGCCAGCGCCGGCAGCACCGGCCCGTCCCAGAACGGGTGGTCGTCCGCCAGCGCCCCCAGCGCGGGGAGGGCGACGAAGGCGGCGGCGAGCCGGCAGGCGGCCAGGCGCGGGTACCGCGATGCCAGCACGGCGACGGCCGGGACCACGAGGAGGGCGGCGAACAGCGCTGCGCCCGTTGCCGCCAGCGAACCGAGTGCGCCCCCGATGAGGGCAGCGCCCACCAGGGGTCGCTCGTCGAGGGCTGCCACCGCGGAACGCGCCCACGACGAGTCCTTGCCTTCGCCGGGCCCGTCACGCAGAAGCGGCTCCGCCGACCAGCTCATGTCCCCCTCCCCGCATCGGCACCCGACCAGCAGCAGCGAACGGGGCCGTTGGCCTCGACCCCATCGGCCCCATCATGCCCGCTCGGCGGGGCCGGTAGGGCTCCGCCCGGCCCCGCCGTCGGGCCCCCGTCGTGGACGCCGATGGCGGCCCTGCGTGGCGGCGGCGTACGGTGATGCCCGTGGTCCGGCGTGCGCCGATGTCCCAGGGAATGGCCCAGTGAAGGGGCGCGCCCGGCGCCAACAGCAGTTCCGGGCGGGAGCGCCTCGTCTCGACCTCATCATGCCGGAGTGGGGCGGACTCGGGATCCACGCCACCTTCGCCCACCGGATGCCGCCGCTGGCCACGATGGTGCTGGCAGCCTTGGCCCGGCGCGAGGGCTGGGAGGTGCGGACCTACGACCTCAACTACGAGAAACCGCCCGACGACCCTGCCCCCCTCGTCGGCATCAGCGTCTGGACCTCCACCGCCCCTCAGGCCTACGCCCTGGCCGACACTTACCGGGCGCGGGGTACCACCGTCATGCTCGGCGGCGTCCATGCGTCGTTGGTGCCCAGCGAGGCCCTCAAGCACGCCGACTGCGTAGTGGCCGGCGAAGCGGAGGACATCCTCCCTACCGTGCTGTCCGACTTCCAGGACGGCAGGTTGCAGCCGCTCTACCACGGGCGCTGGGGCGGCATGGAGAGCGTGCCCATGGTGCACGAGTGGTTCGACCTGCTCGACGCCGAGCCGTTCTGGCGCTATCTGCCCCGCAACACGGTCCAGACCACCCGCGGCTGCCGGTTCAACTGCGATTTCTGCTCGGTGATCCGTATCAACGGGCGAGGGTCGCGGCACCGTGACCCCGAAGAGGTGGTGGGGGAACTGCGCCTGCTGACCTCCAAGGGCCAGAAGTTCGGGCCCTTCCGTTACGTGGCCCTGGCCGACGACGACCTGGCCGCCGACCTCGAGTACACGGTGGCGCTCAGCGAGGCCATCGTGCGTTCGGGGCTGAAGGTTGCATTCTCGGCCCAGGGGTCGATCGGCATCGCCAACGACCCTGCGATCGTGGCGCTCCTCGCCCGGGCGGGCATGAAGGGCCTCTTCTGTGGCCTCGAGAGCGTGTCCCGTGAGGCGCTCATCGAATGCAACAAGAAGAACCGGCCCCACAAGTTCCAGGAGTCGATCGCGCTCCTGCACCGCCACAAGATCATGGTCGAAGCCGGCTTGATCTTCGGGTTCGACCACGACGACGAGACCGTGTTCGACACTACGGTCGCCTTCGCCGAGGCGATCGAGGTCGACACCGCTCACTTCGCCCTCCTCACGCCGCTGCCCGGCACCCATACGTTCCACCGCATGGTGAGCGACGGGCGGGTAACGAGCTTCGACTGGGGCCGCTACGACCTGTACCACGCCGTCTTCGAGCCGGCCCGGATGTCCCAGGCCACCCTGGACGCCGGACTGTGGCGGGCCTACCGCGACTTCTATGCCCGCCGACCCCGGGCCCGCCGCTGGTGCCGCCACGTGGGCATGTTGTTGTCGCCGCCGGTCGGCACCGGTGTGACCGTGACCAACTGGCAGTACGGCCGGCGCTACAAACCCGACACCCGCTCGACGCGCCCGCCCTTCGAGGCCGATGCCGAGGACGTCGAGCGCATCCTGGCGACCAGCGCGGTGCCGGCCGACGACGCCGTTCTCACCGCGGTGGGCGGCGTCCCGGTAGCGCTCGCCCCCCGGACCAGAGAACCGGCCCCCTTCGTCGGCTGAGGGGCTAGATCTGCTCGGTCCTGAGAATGCTTGACGTTGTGACAAGTTCCGGGACCGAGCAGATGCCGACCGAGCGACCGCCAGGGAGCCGGGCGGCGATGGGGGCCGGGGGGGCGCAGCCCCCCAGCCAGGTGGCTACCAGCCCACGCCATACCGTTTGGCGTCGTCGTAGCCGGTGTCGATGCGGCCCTCGATGGAGGCCCGGGAGAAGTCCCCGGCGTTGGCCAGCTCCGCGTCGAGGCGAGCGGGGATCACCTTGAAGCTGTCGATCTTGCGGTGGGCCAACAGTTTGCGATAGAGCGCATCGCCGCGTAGTGGATCATCAGCGGGGAGGGCAGCATCGATGCGCCCGAACAGCTCGATCCACTCGGAGATGGTGTCGAACAGCTTCTGGTCGAGCTTGATCCGGCTCGTGTACTGCAACTGGACCATGCGGCTGACCACCGCGCTCAAGTTCTGGGGGGCGGCGCCCTCCATCGGGAAGAGCTCGACCACGATCAGCTCGCGATGGATCGAGGGATTGTCCGGTTCGCAGCCCTCGAGAAAGTTGATGGCCGGGCTGAGCGGGGTGTTCGAGAACAGGCCACCATCCCAGTAACGGTGCCCGTCGATCTCGGTCAGGGGAAAGCCGGGGGGCAGGCTCCCGCTGGCCACCACCGGGTCGAAGGTCATGTCGCCGGCTGCGTTGTCGAAGTACCTGATCAGCGCGGTCTCGACGTCGATGGCCCCGACTACGACTCGGGTGTCGCCCGCGTTGAGGGTGTCGAGGTCGACCAGCTCGTCGAGCGTCCGACGCAGCGGGCTGGTGTCGTAGACGCTGGTCGCGGCCCACGGGGCCAGCGCCAGCTCGGGGTTGAAGCGGTACATGCCGGGGTTGCCCAGCACCGCCAGCGACTGCTCGACGTCGCGGGGCACGAAGGGCAGGGGGACGCCGGGCCAGCCCGGCCATCCCGGTAGCCGGGGAAGCACGGTGAGCTTGTCCCGCCACAACGAGTCGAGCGACGCCACCGGTCCTTGGCGGCCGCCGGCCAGCACCGCGGCGGTCACCGCGCCGATCGAGATCCCCGTCACTGCTGCCGGTCGGAACCCGGGACGTTGGTCGTAGATGGCTCGCAGGACACCGAGCTCGTAGGCCCCGAGGGCGCCGCCGCCCTGGAGCACGATCGCGGTGCGGTAGTCCGACGGGTCGCTGGGCATGGCTGCTCCCTGTCCGCTCGTTCGGTCACGAGGGGCTGCGCCGTCACCCGCCTTTGGTGGGACTGGCCCCGTGCTCCGACCCTAGCGTGGCGCCCGCCCCGAGGTGAGGTGTGATTTCGCCCCCGGTTCGATAGGCATGGGGTCGAATTCCTTAGATTCGCTACCGAGCCGTGGGGGGAGTGCCGTGCGAAAATATCCGGGGGACGCCGAGGTCTGGACCGCGCCGTGGCCGTTGCGGGTCCGGGGCCGGCTGGGGGCGGAAACGGTCGTCGACTCGACCGATGCGCTGGTGCTGTTCGAAGAGGGCCACTATCCGCAGTGGTACTTCTCGCCCGAGGCGGTCCCGGCGGGTTTGCTCCAAACCTCGGCATCCACGTCGGAGTGCCCCCGCAAAGGAACGGCGTCGTACTGGGACCTGACCGTCGGCGACCGGGTGGTGCCCGACGCGGTGTGGTCGTACCTGGACCCTCTCCCCGGGCGGGATGACATCAAGGGCCGGCTGTCGTTCTACTTCGACAAGCTCGACTCTTGGTTGGAGGAGGACGACGAGGTCTTCGACCACGCCACCGACCCTTACCACCGGGTGGACGTGCGCCGCAGCTCCCGGCACGTGCGGGTCGAGATCGACGGGGTCACCGTGGCCGAGTCGTCCCGTCCGATGGTGCTGGCCGAGACCGGTCTGCCGCCCCGGCACTACCTGCCCCTCGCCGACATCCGGCTCGACCTCCTCCGCCCCAGCGACTCGTCGAGCCGGTGCCCCTACAAGGGCGTCGCCACCTATCACGCCTTCCGCCGCGCCGACGGCCGAGTCGAGGACGTGGCCTGGTCCTACCCGTTCCCCATCCCCGAGTGCCCGCGGATCGAAGGCCTGGTCGCGTTCTGGGACGAGCGGGTCGACGTGCACGTCGACGGCGTCCTCCAAGGCCGGCCCACGACCCAGTGGAGCTGACCGGCCCTCACCCCCGGGGCTGCGCCCAGCCGGTGGTCCGCTGTGCGGAACACAGTGGGCCGCGGCCGGCGCCGCCGGGGCCGAGACTGGCGGCCGCTCGCGGCCGGCTCGTGTCGGGCCGCTCAGGAGGGGGTATTGGCGATCGTGCGCTGTCGGATGAGCCAATGACCGAGATCGCCGTCCGGTCCCGCCGTGGCGACAGCCGCCTCCGGCCCGTCGCTGGTAGGCCCCTCTTCGGGTGTCGCCGCCACGACCACTATCCGTTCGGATCCCTCGTGCCGAAGACCTCGGGCCGCTACTGGCAGCCCATGGGCACGCAGGACTGATACGCCCCACCCATAGGAGACCGATGCCGTCGACCACCCCGTCCATCTCGATCACCACCCATCTCGGGCCTGACGAGTGGAGGGAGGCTCTGCGGTCCGACGTGCAGGACGGCCTCACTCTCGTCCCCAAGGACCTGCCTCCGACCTGGCTCTACGACGAGCGGGGGTGCGACCTCTTCGAGCAGATCACGACGCTGCCCGAGTACTACCCGACCCGGGCCGAGCGGGCCATCCTCGCCGTCCGGGCCGACGAGATCGCCGCCGTCACCGGTGCCGACACGCTGGTCGAACTGGGCTCGGGCACGTCCGAGAAGACCCGTCTGCTGCTCGACGCCTTCTACCGCAGCGGCCGTCTGGAACGCTTCGTCCCGTTCGATTGCGCGCTGGGCGCTTTGGCCGACACAGCCGAATCGATCGCCTCCGAGTACCCGGGTACCGACGTCGAAGGGATCGTCGGCGACTTCCATCGCCACCTCGGCCGGCTGCCGGGTGGAGGGCGACGGATCGTCGCCTTCCTCGGTGGCACCATTGGCAACCTCCAGCCCGCGGCTCGGGCCGCTCTCCTGGCCGACCTCGTGTCAGCGATGGTGCCCGGGGACTCGCTGCTTCTGGGCACCGATCTCATCAAGGACCGGGGCCGGTTGTTGGCGGCCTATGACGACGGCGCCGGGGTGACCGCCGCCTTCAACAAGAACCTGCTGGCCGTTCTGAACCGCGAGCTCGGTGCCGACTTCGACCTCGACCGCTTCGAGCATGTCGCCCGCTTCGACGAAGACAACGAATGGATCGAGATGCGCCTGCGCTCGCTCGGCGATCAGGTCGTCCACGTCGAGGCACTCGATCTCACCGTCGCCTTCGTCGACGGTGAGGAGATGCGCACCGAGATCAGCGCCAAGTTCCGGCCCGAACGGGTGAAGGACGAGCTGGAGGCGGCCGGACTACGGCTCGAACGGTGGTGGACCGACCCCGCGGGCGACTTCGGGCTCAGCCTCTCGATGTTGTGAAGCCCGTCTGTCCGACCGCCGACCATCGATGGGGAAGCCCGTGACCGAGCTCGATTACTGCCAGGTGCGCGACCTCACCGAGCGGTTGGCTGCGCCCCTGTCGCCCGAGGACCAGACGGTGCAGACCAAGCCCGACGTCAGCCCGACCAAGTGGCACCGAGCGCACGTCAGCTGGTTCTTCGAGACCTTCGTGCTCGACCCGTTCGCCCCGGGCTACGAGGCCATCGACCCCGCCTACCAGTACCTGTTCAACTCCTACTACGAGGCCGTGGGCGCCCGGCACCCCCGCACCCAGCGGGGGTTGCTGTCCCGGCCCGGCGCCGCCGAGGTGGGCGCGGAACCCGCCCCACTCGACGCCGCCCAGGTCGACGTGATGGTCTGTGGGGGGCCCGCCCCGTTGGGCGACC
>JBQTIQ010000104.1:0-30576 GCA_052387955.1 Acidimicrobiia bacterium
CCGCTCACCCTCTATGTCTGGGCCCACCTCGTGGCCGTCACCATGGTCGAGGATCTGCAGGAGAACGGCGTCGTCGCCAGCGTGGTGCGGGTCGACATCGATGACCTCAACCCATGATCCCCACAAAGCCCTGCCGGCGAATGGGCGGACAGCGCTCCCGCTTGATGTGCAGACAGCTCGGCCGCCAACACACGCCTGCGCCGAGCCATGTCGTCGCTGCCGCGTGCCGGCAGTCATAGACGCGCAGCGAGGGATGGCCGATCCGGCTGAGCGCCCGCTGCCAGGTCCGAGCCCAGTTCGACGGGGCCGGTCGCCGGCCGGTGCGGCTCCTGAAGATCAGCTCGTCGCTTGCGAACTCGTGCGTCTCCAACCAGCGGCGCAGCATTGCGACGAGCACTGGCGGGATGGGCACGGAGCGTTCTCCCGTCTTGGGCTCGCCGGAGACGTCGTAGGAGATGTCGGCCTCCCGGACGTCGATGCGCCCCCATCCCTCGGCGGGCAAGTGCAACGCGCGGGGCCGGAGCATCACAACCTCCGATGGGCGAAGGCCGCCGTAGTACATGACGGCCGTCATCAGCTGGTATGTGTGGCTGGCCGGCTGGTGGCTCGCCATGGCTTCGATGGCGCGGGCCATCGTGGCGGGGTCCGGCAGCGAGCGGACGTCGATGCGGCGCTTCGTGCGCGCAGCCTTGCGACGAGCACGGCCCTTCGGCGCCGGAGGCCACGGGTCACTCGCCAGCACGTCGAGTTCGACAGCGCGGCGGATGCACGAGCGGGCGACCTTGCGGAATCGACCGCTGGAGGCTGCGGCGAGCTGCTGCCCGCTGTCGCCGATCCCGAGAAGGCGATCCACCTCGGCCAGCGTCGGGCGATCGAGGTCCGCGAGGGGAAGCGACCATTCGGCGAGCCAGCCTTCGAAGAGATAGTCGTCGGCGCATCCGGCATGCTCAGGTCGCATAGACGCTCTCAGGTGTGCCCGCAGTCCGGCGGGCGCGGGAGGTGCAGTGGAGCTCACCGCCAACGGCACGAAGCGAGCCAGGGCCTCGACCGCCGAGTCCTGGAATCCGGCAGAGCGCTCGACAACGTCCCCTTTGCGACACCGCGTCGCCGCGTTCTCGCGCCCATCTAGAGGGAAGCATCCGCGTCGGTGAGCGGGTTCCCGTACGCGGCGTCGCGTCACGCCCCTCGGCGCCGACACAGGAGGACCCGATGGCAACCATCCGTCACCACGCCCACCTCGATCGCAGCCCAGCCGAGGTCTGGAAGGTCGTCGCCGACGCAGGAGCGATCTCGCGCTGGTTCCCGGGGATTGACTCCTCCGACGCAGACGGGACGAGCCGACGTTGCTCGATGGGTGGCGTCGAGCTCGTCGAGGAGATCGTGACCGTCGATGACGAGCTGCGGCGTTTCCAGTACCGGATCACCGAAGGCCCTATGCCCCTCGAGTTCCATCTGGGCACCGTCGACGTTCTGCCCGACGGCGACGGGTCGCTCGTCATCTACTCGACCGAGGTGTCCCCCGACGACGCCAAGGCCATGATCGACCCGGCGATCGCAGGTGGCGTCGAGGGCCTCAGGGCACACCTCGAGACCTGAGGGCCGTCAGCGTCGGGCCGACCTGACCCGGCGACCGCCGGTTTCAAAGAGCTGGGCGGCGGCTTGGCGGATGGCGACCGACCACGTGGGGTAGGCGTGCACGGTCTGGGCCAACCGTCCGGCGAACATGCCCGCGCGCATCGCGAGGGCCGGTTCGTGGATCATCTCCCCGGCGCGGCTGGCGACGATGGTCGTACCGAGGACGCGGCCGCCGCCGGCGTTGCGCAGCAGCCGGCGGGGCCCGGCGATGAGCTTGACAAACCCGAGCGTCTCCCTGGCGGTGATCGCCCGATCGACCTCACTCATCGGGAGGTAGGCGACCCGCGCGCCTCGGTCGACCACGTCGGTCTCCAGGCTGCCGACGTGCGCGACCTCCGGGTCGGTGAAGGTCACCCACGGCACCGCGTCCGCGCGAAACCGGACCCGCGAAGACCGGCCCAACGCGTTGGCGACGGCGATCCGGCCCATCTCGTCCGCGGCGTGGGTGAACTGCAGGCGGCCCGTCACATCACCGACCGCCCACACCCCCCTGGCGGTGGTCGCCAACGTGTCGTCGGTCGTGACGAAACCACCCTCGGTCTTCACTCCGGCCTCGTCCAACCCCAGTCCGTCCACCGCTCCGGCCCGGCCCACGGCGACCAGGAGCCGGTCGGCCTCGACCGTTGACCCGTCACCCAGGTGCAGGCGGACCGCTCCCTTCGGATCGAGCGCTTCGATCCGTTCCACGGGCTGGCCGGTGCGAACGGCGACGCCGTCGGCGCGCAGGGCCTCGGTGATCACAGCTGACGCCTCGGGGTCCTCGCGGGGCAGGATCCGACGGTCGCCTTCGAGAACCGTCACGGTGGACCCCAGCCGTGCGAAGGCCTGCGCCAGCTCGCAGCCGATGGCCCCACCCCCGAGCACCGCGAGGGACTCGGGCAGCGCGTCGAGCTCCCACACGGTCTCGCTCGTCAGATAGTCGATCTCGCCAAGCCCGCCGATCGGTGGCACAGTCGGGCGGGCGCCGGTGCCGATGACCACCTTCGGTGCCCGGATCACGGCCCCGTCGACGTCGAGGACGCCGGGCTCGCGGAAGGTCGCCCACCCGTGCAGGACCTCGACGCCCTCGCGCTGGAGGACTTCGTCGGTCTCGGTCGCGGCGATGACGTCGACCGCCTCCCTGGATGCCGAGATGGCTCGGTCGAAGGGCTCACGGCGGCGTGCGGCCTCGATCAAGGCCTTGGACGGAACGCAACCGGTGAACGTGCAATCGCCGCCCAGGGGCCCGCGCTGGACCAGCAGGATGCGCACGCCCCGTCGGGCTCCGGCGCGAGCGGCGGCCAGCCCCCCGGCGCCACCACCGATCACGACGAGATCAACAGAACGTTCTGCGGTGACAGAGGATGCGGCCATGGTGAAGGAACTCCCTGGGGTTCGGTTCTACTTCCGATCGCCGGGTTCACCGACACTGACGGTTCGCGAGGGACCTCCGCCGAGCGCCCGTGTGCCGGTGAGGGCGTCAGCGGGGCGAGCGCGCAGGCGTCGCAACGTGATGTAGGCGAGCACCGCCAACGCGTCGAGCCCGTAGCTCCAGCCCTCGTACCCTGCGCCAGCGACCAGCTCCGACGCCCCGAGCAGCGTGATGATCGAGACCCACTGGACGATTCGCAGCGGGGGTGTCAGCGGGTTGTCCGGCGCACCAGGCCCGGTGCCGCCCGACCGATCTCCTCCACGGCACGGCGAGGTGACTGTGCCACGTAGGCCCGTCCATCGATGAACTTCGTCGGCACCGTCTCGTTGCCTCCCGCTGCGCCGCGCACGATCGCACTCGCCGAACGGTCTTCCCAGACGTTGTGCCACTCCGCCGGCACACCGGCTTCGGCGAGGGCCACCCGCAAGGACCTGCAGGCGCCGCACCCGGGACGCCAGTACACCTTGACCCTGAGCTCTCCGGTGTCCATGACTACGGGAACCCGACCCGCCAGCGTCGGCTTCCCCAAGACCGGCTCCCGGCGCGCGGGGAATGGCCCCCGAGTGTGTGCGGGTTCCCACGCTGCTCCGCGGGCCAACATGAGGCCGACCCATCTCGACGGGACCGTACGACTCGATGACCGATCGACCGATCTCCGACTACGCGCTGCTCTCGGACTCGCATTCGGCTGCGCTCGTGAGCCGCGACGGGTCAGTCGACTGGCTGTGCTTCCCCCGATTCGATTCCCCGTCGATCTTTGCCCGGATCCTCGGCGCCGACGCCGGTCACTTCGCCATCCGACCAGTCGGCGCTGCCGACGTCGCCCGGAACTATCGCGACCGCACCTTGGTGCTCGAGACCACGTTTCGCACCAGCGACGGTGTGGTCCGCGTCGTCGACGCGCTTGCTGTCGGACCAACCGACCGCGGCCACGGGCTTGGCGCCGGCGCGCCCCACACCCTGTTGCGCATCGTGGAGGGTTTGAAAGGTCACGCCGAGATCGAGCTGCAGTTCTCGCCGCGACCCGAGTACGGGATCAGCCGCCCGCTCCTGTGCACGACGCCGGACGGCGTCGCCACACGCGGCGGCCCGGACGCCGTGGCGCTGTCCTCGCCCGTGGACCTCACCGCGGATGACGGAGGGGTCTCGGCGCGCTTCCCGATCGCGGCTCGGGAGCGTGTCGCGTTCGCGGTGCAGTGGTCACGATCCTGGGAGGACCCTCCCAGGACATGGTCGCAGGACAAGGTCCTGTCCAGACTCGAGGCCACCGAAGAGGCATGGCGTTCATGGGCCGACATGCACCAGAGCTACCGCGGCTACCAGGCCGACCTCGTGCACCACAGCGGTCGGGTGCTCCAGGCACTCACCTTCCAACCAACCGGTGCGATCGTGGCCGCCCCCACGACCTCGCTCCCCGAACACGTCGGCGGGGTCCGCAACTGGGACTACCGGTACTCGTGGGTGCGCGACGCGAGTCTGACCCTGGACGCCTTGTGGATCGCCGCATGCCCGGACGAGGTCAGCGACTACGTGCGCTGGATGGTCGGCGCGGCCGCCGGCGACCTGCACGGTGGGGGCCATCTCCAGATCATGTTCGGCGTTGGCGGCGAGCACGACCTCAGCGAACGCGAGCTACCCCACCTCCCGGGCTGGCGAGACAGCCGACCGGTTCGGGTCGGCAACGCGGCGTGGCGCCAAGAGCAGGTCGACGTCTACGGCGAGCTGCTCGGAGCCGTGCACCGCCTGGCCGACCACATCGGGGACATCGACCAGCCGACCCGCGACTTCCTGGTCGACCTGGCCGAGGCCGCGGCCACCCGCTGGCGCGAACCCGACCAAGGCATGTGGGAGGTCCGCTCGGACCCGCAGCACTTCATCTCCTCCAAACTCATGTGCTGGTACGCACTCGACCGGGCCGTCGAGCTCGCCGATCACCTCGGTGTAACGGACCAGGCCAAGGAATGGAGCGCCGTCGCCGACGACATCCGCAGCGCGGTCCTCGAACGGGGATACGATGCCGACCTCGGCGCGTTCACGCAAGCGTTCGGATCCCAAGTGCTGGACGCCTCCGCCCTCATGATCCCGATCGTGGGGTTCTTGCCAGCCACCGACGAGCGAGTCGACTCCACCATCGAGGCCGTCGAACGCCACCTCACCGACCGCCGGGGCCTGCTGTACCGCTACCAGGACGCCGACGACGGACTGCCCGGCGACGACGGCACCTTTCTCCTCTGCACGTTCTGGCTCGCCCAGTGCCACGCTCTCGCCGGGCGGGTCGACAGGGCGAAGGAGGTGTTCGAGCTCGCCGCCGGGTTCCGCAACGACGTCGACCTGCTCGCCGAGGAGGTCGACCCCGCCACAGGAGAGCTCTTGGGCAACTTCCCGCAGGCCTACAGCCACATCGGGCTGGTCAATGCAGCGTGGGCCATCGACCAAGCGCAGGTCGCCGCGGGGTCGACATCAGGCCTCGGCCCGCCGTCGTCATGAGCAGACGCGTCAGCATCCCGTCCGCGGGGAGCGGGTTCAACGATGTCCCGGGGGCGCATCGGTGGCTGTTTGGGCCTCGACCATGACGGCGAAGGGTCATCGCGAAACGGATCGCGTCCAGCTCCGGGCGCAACCCCCAACGTGGTCCACGTGGGCGGAGGCCGCACGGGTGGTGCTGCATCCGCCGCACCTTGGCAAGACCGTCGCCATCGCGCTCGTCGTCGGAACGGTTCTGTTCTGCATCAACCAGCTCGATGTCGTCCTGCGCGGAGACGCCACCGCGGTCGTCTGGCTCAAGTCGGGGGTCACCTACCTCGTGCCGTTCTGTGTCTCCAACGCCGGCGTGCTCGTTGCAAGCCGGGTCGACCGCCGCGCCGACAGCTAGGAAGCCGAGTCCGCGGTCCCCGCATCGGCGGAGCCCGGAAACCGCCGCTTGTGGCGACGGTCGAGCACACCCGCGATGCCTACGACCACGGCCAACCCAAGGAGCGACACCACGGTGAGCCGACCGACAGTTGCCAGAGCCACGCCTCCGATCACGACCGCGGTCAGGGTCACACCGGCGCAGCACGCGACTGAAGCGACCAGCGCCACCGGAAGGAGCGCGCGGTCAGGCTCCGATGGCATCGCGAAGCTGCGCAACGGTCGGTGATCCGGCAGGACCCTCAGGGGTCCGGTAGATGCGACACGACAGCCCGGTCGGCTCATCACCCACCGCGAACGGGTCGCGACCGTCGACCAGGATGGTCGGGGAGCCACGAAAGCCGAGCGCGTCAGCCTCCTCGGGCGTCGTCACGAGGCGGCGCCGAACGGCGAGCGTGTGCTCAGCCGCCAGCTCGGCCAGCCGTTCGTCGGCGACGCGCCAGTTCGGGCAGTCCTCGAAGTACAGCAGCTCGATCTCCATCGGATTCCTCCCGGTCGCCCGGCTACGGTAAACCTTCCAGTTCACAGGAAGGTCAAGGCCCGGACATGCGAATCGGAGAGATCGCCGAATCGGCCGGCGTTCCAACCAAGACGATCCGCTACTGGGAGAGCGAAGGCCTCCTCGCGGCACCGGACCGAACGCCGTCCGGCTACCGCGACTACAACGCGGATGTCATCGATCGCCTCGAGTTCATCCGGCACGCCCAAGCCGGCGGGCTGACGCTCAGCCAGATCCGAGAAGTGCTCTCGATCGGCGACAGCGGCGAGCCCCCGTGCGAACACGTACGCGACCTCGTGCACGAGCGACTCGCCGACATCGAAGACCGCATCGCCGAGCTCACACGCACCCGACGCCACCTCCGGGCGCTGGCCCGCCGCGCCGCTGCCCAAGATCCCGCCGACTGCACCGGCTACTGCACGATCATTACCGGCTGATCCACCTGGCCACGACGCGGTCGGAATGCTGAGCCCGTGCCACCGGGTTCCCCCGGCCGCGGGGGCGGAATGTGCGGGCGGTCACCGACGAGGAGGCAGCGATGGTCAACGAGGTCACCCGCTACGAGGTCGAAGCCCTGGTCGGACGGGGCGCGCAGATCGTCGACGTCCTCGAGGCGAAGGAGTACGAGGACTCCCACCTTCCGGGTGCGGTGCACATCCCGCTGGCCGAGATTGCCGAGAAGGCATCCCGCCTGCTCGACCCCGCCAAGCCGACCATCACGTACTGCTACGACTCGCTGTGCGACATGAGCCCACGGGCCGCCCGGCGCCTCGAAAGCGTGGGCTTCGCCGACGTCTACGACTACGTCGCCTCCAAGGTCGACTGGCTCGGAGCAGGGCTCCCGTTCGAAGGCACCCGCGCAGAGGAACCACATCTCGCGGGCCTTGCCGACACAGCTGTCGCCACGTGCGCGATCACCGACACCACCACCGACGTGCGGAACCGCATCGCGGACGCTCCGTTGTGCGTCGTTATGGACGCACAACGGGTCGTGCTCGGGCTTGTACGCGCCGAGGCACTGGCGCTCGAGGACAGGCCGATCGCAGACGTGATGCAGGAGGCCCCGAGAACGTTCCGGCCGCATGTGAGCGCGGCCGAGATGGCACGACAGCTCGACAAGGCGCCTCAACCATGGCTGCTCGTAACCAACCTCAACGGGACCCTGGTCGGCATCGCCGACCCTGACCAGGTTCGACGCGCCGTGCCCGACGCGCACAAGCAGAGTGCCTGAGGGCCGGGCGTGAAGCTCGGCTACTGGCTCTCCAGCGAGGAGCACGACCCGCCGACGCTGGTCACCAACGCGGTGCGCGCCGAAGGCTCTGGGTTCAGCCATGCCGCCATCTCCGACCACTTCCACCCGTGGACCGAGCGCCAGGGCCAGTCTCCCTTCGTGTGGTCGATCCTCGGCGCCATCGCCAACGCCACCGAGCGCCTTCGCCTCGTCACCGGTGTCACGGCGCCGATCATCCGCCTGCACCCCGCCGTGGTCGCCCACGCAGCCGCGACCGCCGCAGTGTTGTTCGACGGCCGATTCTCGCTCGGGGTGGGCACCGGCGAACGCCTCAACGAGCACGTGACCGGCCAGCGGTGGCCACGCCCCGATGAACGACGCGAGATGCTCGCCGAGGCCATCGGGATCATCCCTCGTCTGTGGTCCGGGGAGACCCTCGACCACCGCGGGGAGCACTTCACGGTCGAGCG
Source organism: Acidimicrobiia bacterium (assembly GCA_052387955.1). Classification (GTDB taxonomy): domain Bacteria; phylum Actinomycetota; class Acidimicrobiia; order Acidimicrobiales; family JACDCH01; genus JBQTIQ01. The sequence continues at coordinate 8,157 of JBQTIQ010000104.1, forward strand.
GGCGAAGCTGTTCACCCGGCCTGCCCAGACGCCCGACATCATCGTCGCCAGCGGATCGCTCGCAGGCGCACGTCTCGCAGGCAGGCACGGCGACGGCCTCCTCGGCGTGACACCGAACCGGCGTCACGTCGAAGCCTTCGAAGCCGCAGGCGGACGCAGCAAGCGGCGCCTCGCGCAGCTCCATGTCTGCTGGGCACCCACCCAGGAGGAGGCCGAGGCCACGGCTCTGGCGTGGTGGCCCAACGCAGCCCTGACCGGTGCGGCCCTGACCGATCTCGCCTTCCCGACGGACTTCGAGGAGCTACTCGGACGCGTCAGCCCCAACGACGTCGCCTCGACCGTCGCCGTCGGCCCGGATCCGGAGCGTCACCTCGAACTCATCACCAAGTTCGCCAAGGCGGGCTTCGACGAGCTCTACATCCACCAGATCGGGCCCGACCAGTCCGGATTCCTCGAGTTCTTCGCACGTCACATCGCGCCCCAGATCGTCACGAGCGGCGCCTGACCGTCACGGACGCCCCAACGGCCGACGAGGCAACTGAGCGCCGATCGCCTGGAGGTCAGGGCAGCGCGTCGAGCGCCGCGACGATGTCGTCGACCGGCATCCGTTCGAGGTAGTTCGGGTCGACGTGGCGAGCACGTACGACACCAGCCGGGTCGAGAACGAACGTCGCGGGGACCGGCAGGTGCCAGGTGCCATCGGCGTTGTGCTGCGTGAGGTCCATGCCGAGCCTCGGGTAGATGCCCCGGAGAGCCGGGGACAGCTCGAACTGCAACCGGTAGGCGCGGGTCACCGCCTGGTCGAGGTCGCTGAGGACATCGAAGTCGAGCTCGAGGCGCTCGGCCAGCGACAGGGAGGCGTCGGGTGCCTGCGGGCTGATCGCCACCAGCGAAGCGCCCCGAGCTTCGATCTCGTGCAGCGACCCCTGGAGCGCCTGGAGCTCGGTGTTGCAGTACGGGCACCACGCCCCCCGGTAGAAGGACACGACGACCGGTCCGGCGGCAAGCCTGTCGCTGATGGCGACCTTGGCGCCGGTGGCGTCGGGCAGCACGAAATCGGGGGCACGCTCGCCGATCCCCACCCCAGGCACCGCGCCACCGGTGCGCAGCGCCTCGATCATGGCCACGGCAGCACGCCGCAGCTCGTCGAAGTCAATGGCGGGTTCCTCGGTCATGGCCGTCTCCTCACGGTGGATCGTCTCGGTGGCAACCCGGCGGCGGCGACCGCCGATTCCCCGCCGTCTCCGTCAACGGTGGAGCACCCCCTCGACGACGACCTCGGAGCGCGCTGGGACTTCAGGACGTCACGGCCGATCTGGTCGACGGTCTGGCCGAGCACCGGCCGAGATCCCTTCCGGGAATCCCCGCTTGGCCGCGCTGGGTTTCGACTCCAGCAGGAGGACGAGCGCTCATGTTCCGTCGTCACCGAAAGCGGAGCGATCGACGCGACCTGCATTCTCCTGACGGTCGGCTGCGCCGGTCCGTGGTCGTGACGGTCGATGATCGGACCTTCTCGACGTTGACCCGTGACGGCGTCACCCTGGTGAGCTTCTGGGCCCCGTGGTGCGGGCCATGCCGGACGTTGGCGCCCATCTTCGAAGCGTGCGCCGCCGAGAAGTCGCACCGGGCGCGGTTCGGGTCCTGCAACATCGATGCCAGCCCCGCAACAAGCGTGGCGCTGCGCATCGTGACTGTCCCGACGATCGTGTTCTTCGCCGGCGACGGCAGGGAGGTCACGCGCATCGACGGTGTCATGCCACGCGAGGACCTCGACTTCGTCGTCGAACGAGTCCTCGCGGCGATCCCGTGACGGGACTCGCGCCTCCGGGGGGGGTTCGCCGGGTCTCGACCCTGGTCAGGCGACGCCTCGGGGAGGCTGCGCCGCCGGGTCCGCTTCTTCGACCTCCTCGACGCGGACGCCACGCCAGAACCCGATGTAGCCCCGAACCAACTGGGCCGCTGGCTTGGGATCGGGATAGAACCAGGCGGCGTTGCCGTTGACCTCACCGGCTGCGGCGACGTCGTAGTAGCTCGCCCGCCCCTTCCAGCCGCACACGGAGTGATGGGCGCTCGGCACAAGGTGCTCGTCGTGGACGGACGAGACGGGAAAGTAGCGGTAGCCGTCGACGACGATGGTGTCGCCGCTCTCGGCGATCACGACGTCGTTCCAGATCGCGCGGTAGGTCGACATCGACATCCCCTCGGGGTCGTCAGGTGAGACCGGCAGGGCGGGTGTGTATTGAGGGCTCATCCGTGGGGTCCTCTGGCCGGCAACCCGTGTACGGGTGTTCCGCCCCCGCCGCCGCCGAACACGATCAGGGCGGCGATGACGGCGAGAGCGATCACCGCGAGCACGACCCACTCGCGTCGCCGTGATCGTGCGTTCTCGTGCTTGTCGGAGGTTCGATGCTCGTTGCGCTTCGGTGTGGGCCGACCCTTCGGCGCTGTCACCGCTCGACGCGCCGTTGCCTTGGCGTTCGCGCTCACGGCGTCACCGTGATCGTGCCGCGCATCTCTTGAGGGTGAACGTCACAGAAGAACTCGAACTCCCCGACCTCGTCGAAGCTGACCTCGAGGGTTTGGGTCGTGGGGCCCTCCTCGATGTCGGTCACGGCGTCACCGGACGACGTGCCCTCGACGTGCAGGTTGTGCATGATCCCGTCGTCACGGTTCTCGAAGGTGATGGCGAACGTCTCGCCGACCGTCGCGTCGAGATCGGTGACGTCGAAGGCGATGTCCTCGCCGACAATCGTGAGACCGGCAGTCTCCGACGGTGCCGATGTGGTTCCCGTCTCGGCGATGTTCGGGTCGTCGGTGTCACCGCAGGCCGCAGCGAGGAGCACGAGCGCGGCCGCTGCCGCGAGAAAGGGTCGGGTCCGTCGCATGTTCACACCTCGATCTGGTAGAGGTCGGTGATACGGGCGCGCAGGGTGGTCTCGTCGAGCGTGCCGGGGTCGACGTGCAGGAGCTGGCCAGCGGCGTCGTAGAACGCCGTGATCGGCATGCCGCGGCCGCCCAGCGCGGCGTGGAGGTCGTTGCCGCGGCTGCCGACGTCCCTGGCGAGGGGCCACCAGGTGATGCCGTGGCGCTCGGGCATGGTCATCGGGTCGCCCGTTTCGAGGGCGTTGACACCGATGAAGGTCACCGTGCCTCGCAGCTCGTCGGAGACGCGGGCGAACCCAGGCAGCTCGAAGTCACAGCTCGTGCACCAGGACGCGAAGAAGTTGACGACGACGGGTTTGCCCCGGTGGTCGGCGAGGCGAATTCGTTCCTCGCCTTGGATCGCGGGCAGATCGAAGGCCGTCGGCTCGGTGTCACCGGTTCCGCCTCCATCCGCACCGGCGGCGACAACTGCCAAGCCCACGAGGGCGACCAGTGCAAGCGCTCCGGTGGCCCACCAGACGCGGCGCTGGCGATGGTGGCGCGCCAGTTCTGCGGCCTTGCGCTCGCGACGGTTCGGTGCTCGCGACGTCGAGCTGCGCTGTGCCTTCCGTTTCATCATCGGCCTCCGTTGTTCATCCGAGCTCGACGAGCCGGTCGAGCCCGACGGCATCGAGCGCTTGCTGGAGCTCGCCGGTGAGCCACACGAGCCGGTCGGTCAGGAGCAGCACACCGAAGGCGGCGAGCGCGAACGACGAGACGGCGGTGAGCTCGCGGACGTGGCGCTTCACCCAACCGAGCGCCCCGGCGAGTCGGCCGAAGGCCAGGCCGGTGGCGAGGAGCGGCACCCCGAGGCCGAGCGAGTACACAGCGAGCAGCGCGGCGCCCTCGCCGGCGCTGCCACGGCTGGCGGCCACCGCGAGGATCGACGTGAGCACAGGTCCGATGCACGGTGTCCAGCCGAACCCGAAGGCCACGCCGGCGACGGGCGAGGCGAACGGACCGAAGCGCGACAGGCGAGGGTGGAAGCGTCGCTCCTGGTACAGCCACGGGGCGTTGAGGAACAAGGAGCCGAGCAGGAACAGCGCCATCACCAGCACGACTGCACCTGACACGCGGGTGAGCAGGCTCTGGTTGCGGAACAGCGCCTGACCGACGGTGGTGGCCGAGAGCCCGAGGGCGATGAAGACCGCCGAGAACCCGGCGACGAACAATCCCGTATCCCGCGTGATGCGGGCGAGCGGTCGGTTGGCGTCGCGGAGCTGCTCGACGTCGAGGCCCGTGATGATGGCGAGATAGGCGGGAACGATCGGGAGCACGCACGGCGACAGGAACGACACGAGGCCGCCGGCGAACGCGGCCAGGTAACCGACGTCGCTGGTCATGCGGCGGCAACCGCGGTCGGCTCGGGCGCCATCGCGACGGGAACCCGCCGACGTTCAACCGGCATTCCTGAGACTTGGGGAAGCCAGCAGCGTGCCCGCAGGGTTACCTCGGCGTGATGCGCTTCCGGGTCGCTGCCGTTGCCATCGCTGTCACCGCCGCCGCCTGTGGCTCCAGCGACCCGGAAGCGTCAGGGCCGTCGGGCGACACCTCCCCCTCGGAGGTCGAGAGCGCCGACGACACCATCGAGATCGAGCAGATCCCCGGCGGCCCGCGTGAAGACGTCCCCTCCGCGCTCGACGACGCGACCAACGACGCGTTTCCGCCGCCGCGGGTCGACGTCGACCAGATCATCTCCGGCGGCCCGCCGCCCGACGGCATCCCGCCGATCGACGAACCGCGGTTCGTCCGACCGGCAGCCGTGCGCAGCCTGGCCGACCAGGAGCCGGTGATCGCCTTCGAGCTCGACGGCGAGGCCCGCGCCTATCCGCTGGAGATCCTCACCTGGCACGAGATCGTGAACGACACCGTTGCCAGCGTGCCCGTGGCGGTCACCTACTGCCCGCTCTGCAACACCGCGGTCGTGTACGACCGGCGGCTCGGCGACCGCGTCCTGGACTTCGGCACCTCGGGCAAGCTCTACCAGTCGGCGCTGGTGATGTACGACCGCCAGACCGAGTCGCTGTGGGCGCACTTCACCGCCGAAGGTCTCGTCGGGGTGCTGGCCGGGGAGCGCCTGGAGACCTACCCGGCATCCATCGTGTCGTGGGCGTCGTGGGGGGATGCCCATCCCGACGGGCTGGTGCTCAGCCGGGAGACCGGCTTCGACCGCGACTACGGCCGCAACCCCTACCCCGGCTACGACGACGTCGACCGCCAGCCCTTCCTATTCCGCGGCGAGGTCGACGGGCGCCTCGCCGCCATGGAGCGCGTCGTCGCCGTCGGCCGGGACACCGACCCAGCGGCGATCAGACTCGACGAACTGTCCGACGCCGGTGTGGTCGAGCTGACCGTCGACGGCGATCGGGTGACCGTGTGGCACCTGCCAGGCACGGGCAGCGCCCTTGACGACGTCGACACCGCCAACGGCCGCGACATCGGCGCCACCGGGGTCTTCCCGCCCCACGCCGACGGCCGGATGCTCACCTTCAAGCGCGACAGCGACGCATTCGTCGACCACGAGACCGGTAGCCGGTGGGACATATTCGGCACCGCCGTCGACGGGCCGCTCGCTGGTCAGCGCCTCGAGCCGGTCGAACATGTCGACACGTTTTGGTTCGCCTGGGCCGCGTATCAGCCCGACACCCGCATCGAACCCTGAGTGCGGTCCGTCAGTGGAGCGTGCGCAGCGCGAACCAGGCGAAGGTGAGCGTCGCCAGCCCGGCGACGAAGGTGCGGATCTCCCGGTTGCGCCGCAGCCGCCACAACGCGAACCCGAACACCGGCACAGCCACCGCGGCCTGAGCGAAGGCGCCGGCGTCGGTGCGGGGCAGGGCGAGATCGACGAGGAGGTCGCTCACCCGCGCCCGGCGGCGAGTGTGGTTGCCGCGGCGACGATGTCGCTGACCGGGGGGTAATCGCCGAGCGTGCGACCGCGACGCAGGAACCGGACCGTGCGGTCGGTGTCGAGGATCACGAAGCCAGGCGCCTGCAGCGGGTGGGCGGTGATGCGGCCCTGCCGAGCTCGGCGGGCGGCCCGGAAATACTTCCACCACGTGACCGGCCACAGGAGCATCCACCAGTGGATCCGCCGCACGTCGAGCGCCTCGTACAAGGTGTGGTCGGGGTCGAGCAGCAGCGGGAACCCGATGCCGTGGTCCATCAGATGCCGGGCTTGATAGTCGGCGGCGCCACCCACGCCGACAACCCCGACGCCTGCCGTGTCGAGGACAGCGCGTTCGCCGTCGAGCTGCACGAGGAAGTCTCGGCAAGGCATGCAGCCGTAGTAACGGACCAGCGGGATTGCCAAAGGTCGATCGAGCAGGTCGTCGAGCTCGACCGGCTTTCCGTCGACATCTCGCAAGGTGAGCGCCGGTACGACGTCGCCGATCTCTGTGAGCGAATCCATGTGAGCAGGAACTCCTTGTTCGGCGTGCGGGACAAGAAGGGGGTCTGGCACGGTGCGGGCCGGGCAGTGCGCACCCGGCCCGCACCGCGGTCTGCGTCGGGTCAGCCGGGCTCGAACGTGGGCGGCGCGAGGATCGGGACCGGGCAGTTGACGGTGAAGACCTCGCCGTTGGTGTCGGGGACGCCGGGGAACTCGTCGAGCTCGCCGGCGTCGCGGGCCTCGTGGATCTCGGTCTGGCTCCGCAGCACTCGGGGCTCGGCACCATCGCGCCACGCGTAGGCGTAGTGGTCCCAGTACGGCGACCAGGCTGGGTTGCCGGCGTCGAAGTCGAACGCTGAGGGCTGGAAGCCCATCGGGCCGGGTCCTTCGACACCGTTCATGAAGACGTTGGTGCGGCCGGTCGCGCCGGACTGGCTGGGACCTTGCTGGAGGCGTGGCGAGAACGAGGTGAACGTCATCTCGGCCATCGGTGCCATGGAGTGGTCGAGCACGAAGTAGCGGCTGGCCGGGTAGCACTGGCTCAGCTTGAACGTCGCGGTCATGGCCGCGGTGTCGACGGGCTCGAGGAGCTGGCCTTGGCCGAGGTAGGACGTCTTCTCCTCGTCGACGGCCATCTCGCCGTTGGACCACTTGACGATCCCGGCGTTGACGACGATGTCGGTGCGCTCGACCGTGACCTCGCCCGCCGTCTCGGCGTTCACCACCTCGGGTTCAGATCGAAGGAGGCGCGGTTGTCCCGTCCACGTCACCCGGTGCAGGGTCCACGCCGGCGTGTAGTCGTCGCGGCCCGGCTCGCTGGAGAAGATCACGGGCTGGTCGGCGGCGCCGCCCTCGACCACGTAGGCCGCGCCCGACAGGCCCTCGCCGGTGAGGGTGGCCAGCTTCGGCACGTAGATCAGTTCCTCCGCACTGGCGAAGTCCTGATCGGACGCGTCGGTACGGACGAAGTAGACGTCGTTGCCGTCGAATGCGCCGGCACGCAGGCGCATCGTGACAAAGCCGAAGGCGCCGGCCCACTCGTCGCTGGTCAGCGCGAAGTCGACGACGTCGCCCACGACCGCACGCGCTTCTTCGGTCGCCTGCTCGACGGAGGTCGTGGTGCCGTCGGCGCTACCGGGACCGCCGATCGCGGGGTCGTCATCGTCGCCGCAGGCGGCGAGAACGGCGGGAAGGCCCACCCCGGCTACCCCCAGCGCCACACCCCGGGATCCGGCCCAGCCGAGGAACCGGCGCCGGTCGATGGGCACCCCTGCCAGCCTGCTGTCCTGGTCCGTCACCGCTGCCTCCCTGATGGTCGAAATGGTCTGAACCAGGCAGGGAACCCGGTGGGCGCGCGAGAACTTCCCGCCTCCTCGGCGGGCCAGGGAACTTCGAGTTCAGTTGCTCAATCCAGTGGCGAAGCGCCGCAAGCGAACCGCCGCCAGAGCGTCACGGTCACGATGAGCGAGATTGCGCAGCGACGCCTTCACCATGCGAGCCAGCTCGGCGTCGCCGCTGCAGTCCCAGCAGTCCCGCAGGTGGGTCTCGACAGCGGCCGCCGTCGACGCGTCGAGCTCGCCGTCCACGAAGGCCGTGACGGCTCGCTGCATGCGACGGTGGGCCAGCCAGTTCATCGCAGCCAGGAACCCGATGACCGGTGCGAGACTTCCCGGGAATGCGCCTGCAACGCCGCCGGGTTCCCTCGCTGATGAACGACTCGGCGAGCGACCCCGCGGCGACAGCCGACGAGCGCTTCGCGACGTTCGTGATGCCCGAGATCGAGGTGTTGCTGCGGGTCGCCCGGACCCTGACACCCAACCATGCCGACGCCGAGGATCTCGTGCAGGACACCCTCATCCGCGCCTTCCGGGCCATCGACGGCTTCGACGGCGCGCACCCCCGGGCGTGGCTGCTCACGATCCTGCGCAACACCCAGATCAACCGCACGAGACGCCGTCGACCCGAACTGCTCGATGACCCCGACCACACCATGGCCACGGTGGCCGACACCGCCAGCGACGCCCAGAGCACCGAGGCGCTCGTGGTCGGCGCCACCTTCGACGCCGTCGTCGAAGACGCGTTCCGGAACCTGCCTGACGACTTCCGCCGGGCCGTCGAACTCGTCGACATCGACGGACTCACCTACGCGGAGGCCGCCGAGATCATGGCGGTCCCGGTGGGAACGATCATGAGCCGCATCCACCGCGCCCGCAAACGGATGCGTGACCGGCTGGCCAGCGCCGGCCTCGCCCCGAGGAGCAAGCGATGAACCCGTTCCGCCGCCGCGCCGATCGCCCGATGAACTGCGTGCAGGTCGGGCGCCGACTGCAGCGCTACCTCGACGGCGACGTCGACGACCTCACGGCGCGACGGATCATGCTTCACCTCGAGAACTGCCGGCGCTGCGGCATGGAGGCCGCCGCCTACACCGAGATCAAGGCCAGCCTCGCCCGCCGTGGCGAGGCCCTTCCCGACGACACCGTGGCCCGGCTGCGCTCCTTCGGCGAGCGCTTGATCGCCGAAGGCCCACCCCCCGAAGACGAGCTGCCGGATGAGACCACCGGGGCGTAGCACGCCCCGCGTCCTTCCGGCCCCACCCGCCCACCACGTGGGACGGACCGGTTCGGGTTTCCGCCGCCCGACCCGCGCCGGCGGGGAGGTCGCCCTCTCGCTTGGCGACCTCCCCGCTCGGCCCACACCGGATCATCCCGTCGACGACGCGACGGCGGTCGGGGCGGGGTGGGTGCTCCTGGCCGGTGTCGGAGGGCTCGTGTTCACGATGGGTGCCGTCGTTTTGGAGGTGCTGTCGAGCGGCTACGCCAACTCGGAGGTTCCCGGCTGGGCCCACTGGGTGCCCCTGGCGTGGCCGCAGCCGCTGCGGGTCGTGTGGTGGCTGTCGGTGGCCGTCGCCGCCGCCGGCTTCCGCTGGTCGCTCGCTCAGGTCGGCCTGCGAACGAGCCGCGTCGTCACCGTCCTCACCGTGGGTCCCTTCCTCGCGTTCGCCGTCGGCATCGGAGCGGGAGCCGACTGGGCGACGTGGCACTGAGGTGACACCCGGGTTCCTGCGCTACACCCCGATCGTCGAGTGGCACCTCGGGCCCCTGTCGGTCTCACCGCACGGGCTGGGCACCGATCGGGTTCATAGCCGGCGCCCGACTGCTGCTGTCCACCGCCCGCCGCCTCGGTGTCGCCGACCCGCTCGTCTACGCCGCCCTCACCCGCGGTGCCATCGGAGGGGTCATCGGGGCACGCGTCGCCTATGTCGTCAACCACCTCGGCACCTTCGACTCGCCACTCGAGTGGGTGCAGATCTGGAACGGCGGCATCTCACTGCTGGGTGGCATCGCCGGCGGTCTCGCCCTCGGGTTGCCGGTCATCCGACGGGCCGGGGTGCAGCTGTGGCCGGTGCTCGACGGTGTGGCACCCGGCCTGGCGCTGGGGATCGCCATCGGCCGGGTCGGGGATCTGGTCGTCGCCGACCACCTGGGCAAGCCCACCCGCTTCGCGCTCGGCTACGTGTGCCCCGACGCCGACACCGCGTCTCCGTGCGCGGCACCGGTGGGCCAAGCCGTGCACCAACCCGCGCTCTACGACCTGATCGCCGCCCTCGCCATCCTCATCCTGCTGCTCGCGATCCGCTCGCGGCGCCGAAGCTACGACGGGTTCGTGATGCTACTGTTCGCCGCGCTGTACGGCATGGCACGGTTCATCGAGGACTTCTTCCGCGTCGACGAGACCCACGGCACCGGCCTCACCGGTTCGCAGTGGACCGCGCTCGTCGTGGCGTCGCTGTCGACGTGGTGGCTGCTGACCCAGCGCAGAACACCGGGACGGAAGCAAGGCGATCGCGACCGGGTTCCCGTCAGGAGCGAACCAGGAGCCGCACCATGACAGACACATTCGACGCCATCGTGATCGGGATGGGCCCCGCAGGCGAGGCCGTTGCCGGTGACCTCGCCGAAGCCGGGCTGTCGGTGCTCGGCATCGACCGCAAGCTGGTCGGCGGCGAGTGTCCCTACTGGGGATGCATCCCCTCCAAGATGATGATCCGGGCCGCCGACCTGCTGGCCGAGGCCCGCCGGGTCGACGGGGTGGCGGGCACTGCCACGGTCACACCCGACTGGGAGCCGGTGGCACGACGCATCCGTGACGAGGCCACCGACGACTGGGACGACCGCGTCGCCGTCGAGCGGTTCGCGGGCAAGGGCGGCACCTTCGTCCGCGGTGCCGGCCGCCTTGCCGGCCTCCGCACCGTCGCCGTCGGCGAGCGCACCTACACGGCTCGGCGGGCCGTCGTGCTCGCCACCGGCACCGAGCCGGCGATCCCTCCCATCCCGGGCCTCGCCCACGTGCCGTACTGGACCAACCGCGATGTCGTGGAGGCCAAGGAGCTCCCCACCTCCCTGCTCGTGCTCGGCGGCGGGGCGATCGGCCTCGAGCTGGCTCAGGCCCTGTCGCGCTTCGGGGTGACCGTCACGGTGATCGAGGCCCTCGACCGCCTGGCACCGCTCGAGACACCCGCCGCCGGCGAGCTCCTCGCCCGCGTGTTCGCCGACGAGGGCATCGAGGTCATCACCGGCGTCGCTGTCGAGCGGGTCGAGCGCGACGGTGCCCGCATCGCCGCCCGGTTGGCCGACGGCCGCAGGGTCGCCGCCGCCCAGCTCCTCGTCGCCACCGGCCGCCGCACCAACCTGCCCGAGCTCGGCGTCGCCGCGGTCGGCCTCGACGACACACAACGGTTCGTGCCCGTCGACGACAGCCTGCGCGCGACCGACGGCGTGTGGGCGGTCGGCGACCTCACCGGCAAGGGCGCCTTCACCCACGTCGGCATGTACCAGGCCCGCATCGCCACCGCCGACATCCTCGGGCGGCCCCACGAACCCGCCGACTACCGCGCCCTGCCGCGCGTCACCTTCACCGACCCCGAGATCGGCTCGGTCGGCCTCACCCCGCACGCCGCAGCGGAGGCCGGCATCGACGTGCGGGTCGGCACCACCCAGGTGCCGCACACCGCCCGCGGCTGGATCCACAAGACCGGCAACGACGGGTTCATCGAGCTCGTCGAGGACCGCGTCCGCGGCGTGCTCGTCGGCGCCACCGCCGCCGGACCCAACGGCGGCGAAGTACTGGGCCTGCTCACGCTCGCCGTGCACGCCGAGATCCCCGTCGAACGGCTGCGTCAGATGATCTACGCATACCCGACGTTCCACCGCGGTATCGAGGACGCGCTGCGCGACCTCGCCATCTGATCGGGCGCCGCTGCCACGATGGCCGATCACCGTTGGTCGGACTACGTGCAGCACTTCCACGCGCAACACCCCGGCATCACCGAACACATCCTGAGCCGCTGCCGGTCCCACGGCACCGATCCCTACCGCTGGTGCGCAGAGACCCTCGCCGAACATCACGGCGTCGTGCTCGACATCGCCTGCGGCAGCGGACCGATGGCTCCCCACCTGCGCGCCTGGATCGGGGCCGACCGGTCCGCGGCGGAGCTGGCGGTCGCCGCGGACGCCGCTCGGGGACCGCTCGTGCGCACCTCCGCCACCCGGCTCGCGATCGCCAACCAAGCGACGGGCGCAGTCGTGTGCTCCATGGCGATGCAGGTGATCCAGCCCGTCGACACCGCCCTCGCCGAGATGGCGCGGGTCCTGCGCCCAGGCGGACGAGCGGTGTTGCTCGTTCCGACCACGGGACCGCTGGGCTGGCGGGACGCACTCCGCTACACGCGCCTGCAAGCGGCGCTCCGCCAACGGATCCGGTATCCGAACGACCGGGCACTCCGATTCGGCGACCGACGACCGGGGTGCACGCCTCGACGGTCGTCGGCGACCGCGTCGGTGTTGGAGCCGAACGCAGCTGCGAGGTGTCTGACCCAGGCAGCGGCGACAGGCCCAAAGTCGAGTGCGCCAGCGACCTCGACACCGACGCGACGGACGTATTCGCTGAGGCCACCCCGCATACCGCTCGCGTGGACGCGTCGCCGGGTCGTCAGCGATGACGTGGTTCGAGGACTCGTCGCGCACGAGGCGTGGGTGGTCGCCCGCGTGGGAGTCGCTGAATCGCTCCGATCGACGGGGCGGGGACTCGGAGTGGGACCACCTCCTCCTTCTTCTCTTTGTCGGCGGGGCTGGCGTGGCGGGGCTGGCGCTCGCGACGGGGCACCTCTCGGCACTGCTAGCTGACGGCAGCTGGCCGCGGTACCGCGCGGCCCACATCCCCCACGTGCTCTGGGGCATCACTCAGGAATCTGGTGACCCGGGCCAGGCCTGGCAGGACGTGAGCCTCGGCGGTGGCCGGCCGCCCGGGCCGGTGCTGTGGTGGGGCGACGTTTGTGCTGCTGGCTTCGGGTGTGGCCGCGCCGCTCGGTGTCGGCCTGGGGCGGACCAAGAGCCGGCGACACGAGGGCGCGGGTTGGGGGAGTCGTGCCCAGATGCGCCGCGTTCGCATGCGAAGGTCGCATGGGACCGGCGGCCGGTTGATCGTGGGGCGAGCGGGCCGGATGCGTGTCGCGGTCGAGTCGCGGCACAGCCTTCTCGTGTTCGGCCCCACGCAGTCGGGGAAGACCACGGGGCTCGCGATCCCTGCGATCCTCGAGTGGCCCGGACCAGTCGTCGCGACCTCGACGAAGTCGGACCTCGTCGACGACACCATCGGCTGGCGCTCCCGCATCGGCGAGGTGCGCATCTTCGACCCGGCGCACTCGACGGCCTACGGGGGATCCGGCTGGTCGCCGCTGGCAACCGCCGGCACCTGGCAAGGAGCGTGCAGGGCCGGGTGGGACCTCGCCATGTCCGGCAAGGCGGCAGTCGGCGGCCACATGAGCCTCGCCGAGTTCTGGTTCAACTCCGCAGCGAAATCCCTCGCGCCATATCTCTATGCCGCGGCGAACGACGGAAGGTCCATCGCCGACGTCGCCCGTTGGATCGATGCCGAGGAGCGCACCGACGTGCTCGCCATCGTCCGCAGACTGAGCAGCGACGCCGCGCTCGCGCACCAGGCCACGTTCCGGCGGGAGGAACGGGCGCGCTCCTCGCTCTTCCAAGTCATGCAGCAGATCCTCGCCGCGTACCTGGACCCGACGGTCGCGGCGTCCGCTGAGCGATGCGACATCAATCCGGTCGAGCTGGTCGACGGCACGACGTCGACCCTCTATCTGACCTCCCCATACCTCGATCAGGCTCGGCTCCGGCCCGTCTTCTCGACCGTGGTGCGCCAGATCATCGCTGCCGCCTACGAGCGCGCGTCCTTGACCGGCCGACCACTCGATCGCCCCTTGCTGCTCGTGCTGGACGAGGCGGCCAACATCGCGCCCGTCGAGGACCTCGCGACGGTGGCATCGACATCGGCGGCGATGGGCCTGCAGCTCGTCACGGTGTTCCAAGACCTCGCGCAGGTCAGGTCGCGCTACGGGGAGGCCAGCGGGACGGTGATGAACAACCACCGGGCGACGCTGTTCCTCCCGGGGATCAAAGACGTCGACACGCTCGAGCTGGCGAGCCGGCTGATCGGCGAGCGGGAGGTCGATCGCGAGTCCGTGACGGTCGGGGTCGACGGCAGAAGGTCGCGCACCTCTGCCGGCCACTGGCGGCGGCTCCTGCCGGGCGATCAGGCCCGCACGATGCCGGCCGGACACGGCGTGCTCGTCTACGACAACCTTCCGCCGATCCGGCTGCGGTTGCGGCCGTGGTACCGCAACCGCCGGCTGCGCCGGCGCGCCTCGGCTGATCCCCACGGGCTGCCGGCGCCCGCTGCTCGGTCGCCCCTTCCCCCGGCCGCCAAGCCACCCGTCGCCTCGGTGCCGATGGCAGCGGCCGAGCGTTCGTTGCCACCGAACGTCTCGATCCTCGACGCCGCGCGAGCACGCCTGCGCGCACAGAACAACGGAGGTGATCGCGGAGCATGAGCGACGACCCAACCTCGCCGCCGCCCCCACCGGAGCCGATCCGCACCTACCGCATCGACGTCGAGGGTGGCTCCTGGTGGGAGCTCGCGTGGCTCCCGCACGCCGGTACCTACGAGGCGGTCCATTTCACCGTCGATCGGCACGAGATCGAGCAGATCCTCGCGTGGCACGGGGCTGGCGAGGGCGACGTCACGTCAATCGATCAGCTCCGCAGCCTCGTGGACGTCGAGATCCCGGACCACATCGCGGAGGGCCTCGCCCGCGACCGAGCAGGCCATCCCCTCGAAGCACCGGGCTCGCGGAGTGCGCTCCAGTCATGGATCGCGCAGCGCCCGGAGCGCGGAGTTCCGCACCTCGACTACGGGACTCGCTGGATCGATTCCGCAGCACCGGACCGTTACCACCGGTTGTCGTGGATCCCCGACACCGGTGAGCTGTATGTCACCGACGGAACACGGATGCGGGTGCTCGCGGTCGTGCCGGAACGGCGCCAGCTCGAGCGCGCCCTGCTCGGCTGGGCGGTCGCCGGATCAGAGCCGGAGGCGCCGCTCACGTGGGTGGAACAGCGCGTCGCCGAGCGGCTCCAGACGCCCGGGCCTGGTGATGTGTCCCACCCTTCCGTGGCCGAGACGGCTGAGAGCACGCGCTCCGTCCCGGCGCCGGCTGATGCCCTTCGCCGCTTGGCAGCGTGGGAGGAGGAGCTGCGCACGTGGGAGGCCCGACTTGCGGCTCGGGAGGCCGCGCTCGCGGCTGCGGCGCCGGAGCCGCGGCATTCGCTGCCGGCTGCGCCAGCGACCGATGAGCTGCGCGCCCTGCTCGGCGAGCCCGGGTTCAGCACCAGCGAGGTCGGCGAGTTCGCACGCGGCCTCGGCCTCGACGTCACCCTCACCGAGCAGCTTCTGTCCGGACGCTTGGCCGAAGTCGACGTCGAGCAGGTCGCGAGCCTCTGCGAAGCGCTGCACTGCTCGCCCTACGACATGTGGGGACCGGAGCTCGCCTGCTCGATCCTGCGCTCGTACGGGCCCGAGCGTTGGCCGAGTCACATCGAGCCGCTCGGCGAGCGGTCCCTCGGCACTGCCGCGGACGACTTCGTCAGGCGCCGAGTCGAGGCGCGTGCCGCCGAGCTCGCCGAACCGCTCGCCGCGGTCGGCCGGTCCTTCGCTCCGCCAGAGCTCGACGCGCACCAACCCGAGGCAGCCAAGCCCAGGCGCCTCGAGGCGACCTGCTTCGCCCGGACCGGTGTGATCGCCGTCGATGTCGACGGCGGAATGAGTGCCGTCGACGATCCCGCGCACGCTCCAGAGCCCGGTCTCGAATACCACTTCACGTTCCGGCAGCTCGGCCCACCCGCGACGGTCGACCTCACCATGACGCAATCGGAGCTACGCGAAGGCCCGCTCCCGGGCTTCGACGTCGTACCTGCCCTCGCCACGGCCGCGGAACAGCTCCGGGAAGGCAGCCGCTCGCTGCGAGACGCCGAGCTGGTGCGCTTCGTCGACCCGAGCACGAGCGCGGAGCAGTGGATCGGATGGGACAGCGACGTGGCTGCGTGGCAGACCTGGGACGACCCTCGCCGGTACTACCCCGGGAACCCGGTCGACGTCCTGGACACCGAGGTGGCTGACGCGCTCCGGCTGGACCCGTTCCCCCCGAGCTCGGTCGTCGAGGACCTGGGGTGCGGCTGCGTGCCGGCAGAGTCTGGCCCCAGTCTCGACCTGTAAGAGAGCGCGGTGACTCTCTGCGACTACGATGTAGTCATGACGCATCCGATGTCGGTCCGGTTCCGGGAAGCCCGGGTCTCCCAGCGGCTGAAGGCCGAGGCGGAGGCCAGTGCACGGTCGGCATCGGCGCTGGCGGAGGAGCTGATCGACGAGGGCCTGCGGATGCGCCGGCACCCTTTCGTCGTGTTCCGCCCCGGGCCGAGCGGCCGGCGGGCGAGCCTCGTCGGCGGTCCCGATGTCTGGGAGGTCGTGGCCGGCGTGGTCGGTGGTGATGTCGCGCCGTCGAAGCGGGTGCAGCGCGCCGTCGACCTGTTCGGTCTCCGGCCCGAGCAGGTCGAGGCCGTCCTCGCCTACTACGCCGAGTTCACCGACGAGGTCGACGCCCAGATCGAGGCGAACCGCGCTGCCGCCGAGGAGGCCGAGGAGCTGTGGCGCCGCCAGCGCGATCTCCTGGCGCGGTGAGGCTGCTGCTCGACGTCCACCACTCCCCGCAAGCGGCGCGCCGGCTTCGAGACGACGGGCACGACGTTCTCGCGGCGGCCGACGACCCGGCGTTGGCCGGGCTCGACGACGAGGAGCTGTTGCGCAGTGCGGCCCGCGACGGCCGATCGGTGGTGACGGAGAACGTCCGCGACTTCGATCGGATCGTCCGCGCGTGGAGCGCGACGGGCGAGCACCACGAGGGCGTGATCTTCACTTCGCCGCGCCGTTACCACCGGGGCGCCAAGGCCTACCCGGCGAACCTTGTCCGGGCTCTCGCTGCGCTCCTGGACGATCCGCCCGCGTCGACTCGCGACTGGGTGCACTGGCTGGACTGACCAAGCTCCACGGAGGTCTCGCAGCGCGGCCCCGGCCGTTCATGCCAGCTCCGCAGCGAGGTGGTTGGCGTCGGGAGCGCAGTACGCAGCCACACGCTCCCGGGTGTGTGCGAGGTCGTCCAGCTGATCGGTGCTCGCTCGATCGTCGACATCCGCTCCAAGCGATGTGCCCCAGCGTGCTTCGTACAGCTCGATGGCAGCGGCGGCGTCGCGCCACTGCTCACGGCCGTGGAACCCGGGCGGGGGCTCGCCGATCATGTCGATGATGTGGCGTGGCCGGTCGATCTCGGCGGCTCGTGCTGCGAGGTGCCCGCGGTGGGCGATCGCGCCTTGGATCTCGTCCAGCTTCCGACGCTCGTGGCTGCAGTCTGCGGGCGGGTCGGACAGGTGGGCAGCGAGTCGATCGTGTGCGTGCCACAGAGCACTCAATGTGTCCTTCGGCGCCGGTGGGGTCCTGCCAGGGCCGGACTCGTCGAGGGCGAGCAGCTTGGAGCCGTCCCGGTGGAGGGCCTGGACGAGGCGTTCCACCGGCTCGTCGGGCGGTGTCTGGCCGTGGCGCGCGAGCTCGACATCGTGCTCGCGGTCGTCGTCGACAACGAGGTACATGTCGTTTCGTTGGCGACCGCGCGAGAGCCCGGTGTACCCGGCCTGGCGGTACAGGCGGTCGTCGCCGAGGAGCAGTGTCCGGTCGTAGGTCGCACCCTGCGCCTTGTGGATCGTGGTTGCGTAGCCGTGGGCGACGTGACCGCTCGCGATGTAGTCCCACGGCACGAGAACGCGGGCACCGCCGCCTTCGGGCTCGACGGTGAGCGATCGGCTGTCCGCGTCGACCCCGGTCACCCGCCCGAACATGGCGTTGTGCACGCCGACCCTGCGGTCGTTGTACAGGCAGACGATGCGATCGCCAACGGAGAACGTGCAGCCTTCGGCGGTGATGCCTTCGGCCTCGACCGAGCCGTCGGCGATCAGGAGCGCGCGTGCGCGCTGGTTCAGCTCACGGACATCCGCACACCGCAGAGCGACCATGGCGACGCTCGCGCCCTCCTGGCGTGCCGCGTACCAGTCGTCGACCATCGCGCTCCGCACCTCGGCGGGCGTGGCGCCGAGATGCAACCGGCCGCGGGCGCCGTAGGTGGCGACGACGCTCTCGACTCCGGGCCGGCCGCCGGCGGCGGTGCGCACCCGCTCGAGCGCGTCACGCTCCCAGTGCTCAACCTGGCGGCGGTTCTCGATCAGCTCCGTGAACGGGAGGCGCGCGACGAGCGCGGCGAACGCGCCACCTGCCTCGACCGCGGGGAGCTGGTGGTGGTCCCCGACGAGCACCGCCTTCGCGCCGGCGGCTTCGACGTGCCGCACGACCCGGGCCAGCCGGCGGGTGTCCACCATGCCGGCCTCGTCGACCACGACGACGTGCCGCTCGTCGATCAACCCGCGGGGGGCATGGTCGGCATCGATGAGGAACTGCGCCACGGTCGTCGAGGTGATCCCAGCCGACGTTTCGAGTTCGGCGGCGGCGCGTGCCGCGAGGGCGATGCCGATCGGGCGGAACCCAGCGGCTCGCCAGACCTGCGCAGCGGCAGCGAGCGCGTAGGTCTTGCCGGTCCCCGCCCGTCCCACGACGATGTCGATCCCGTCGCCCGAGGTGGTGATCGTGCGGACCATCGCAGTCTGTTCCGGTGAGAGGTCGGCGCGGTCATCCAGCACGGCGTCGATCACGTCGCCGGCGACCCGCCCCGCGCCAACGCCGCGGCTGATCGAGGCGTACTCGAGCAGGCGTTCCTCGACGGCGAGCATCTCGACCGTCGACCACCGGCGGTCGCCGAGCACCGGGGACGCGGCGGTGCCATCCGCGCGGAGCGGCTGCTCGCTCCCCATGACCGCCGGTGCCCGCTCGATGATGGCGACGACACGGCGGTCGGCGAGGGCGAGGTCGGTGAGCTCCTCGATCGCTTCGAGCGACGGCTTCATGTTCGGCGGCACCGACTCGCACCACCCGCGGGTCACGTCGCGCCGGTCGAAGCTGGCCTGGAACGCGGTGAGACCGTCAGGCGCGGTCATGGCGTCGATCACCCACGCGAGGTCGTGACTCGGCTGCGCTTGGCGGGCCCGGGTCGCCGCGTCGGCAACGGTGCCTGCGTCGATGCCGACCTCGCGTGCTTCGCTCGCCCAGCGCTCGCGAAGCGTTGCGGGATCGACGTTCTGGTCCTTGGTGGTCTTCGTGCGGCGCTGGGCGATCTCCCGCTCATGTGCTGACGCATCGGTCGTCGCGAACTCGGCGGCGATGTCGGCGTGGCGCTTCGAGAAGCGGCGGAGGAGGCGCCGGTCCATGCCGGCGATCTCGGCGTAGCCGTTGCGCACGGGCTCCCAGTCGACGCCCAGTCGCTCGGTGAGTTCGCCGCGCAGGATGGCCTGGTAGACGAACCCGGCCGTCCGGGCGTGCTTGTAGAGCACCGGCGAGTGCAGCGCGCCCCAGCCGCCGTCGGTCCGTTCGGCGAGGTTGGCGGCGAGGGCGTGGGTGTGCAGGTGAGGGTCGCCGGCGCGGCTGGTGCGGTGCCGGAAGGCGGCGATCACGAGACCTTCAGCCCTGATCTGCTGCACGAAGCCGGCGACGCGTCGACGCGAGACGGTCGCGTGCCGCTCCAGGTACCGGACGGCCTCGGCGACCGCGGCTTCGTGCGCCGCGACGACCTCACTGCGACCTCCGGTCCGGCGAGCCCCCAGAGGACCGACACGGACTTGGGGGCGCAGAACGTCAGGTCCCAGCCGGGGACGCGCTTCGCGCCGGCCCGTCCCGAGAGCCGGTTCCCCGTTGTCGGGTCGAGCCCGCCGAGTGCGGCGCGGAGCTGCTTGCCCGGCACGTCGCCCGCGAGTCCCAGCCGCGCAGCACCTCGACCCATCCATGCGCCCGGGGTCTCGCCGTCGCCCGTGTAGTAGTCCTCGATGCCTCGGGCGACCTTGGCCAGGTAGTAGTTCTCCTGCCCGACGCCGAGCTTCGCGATCGTCAGCACGCGATCGGTATGCGCCGGCGCCGCGGCGAAAACGCCCGCGGCGCACCCCTGTGCATAGTGTGCCAGCCCTCCCCAGCGCCCTCCCCGGGACCCGCGTTCCTGCCCCGCGGGCCCTCGTCCCCCGGCGCCGCTCCGCCCGCCCGCCGGTCCCGCCGCCCGCTCGCCCGGGTCTCCCCGCGCCCGCCCGCGCGTCGCCGGTTCCCCGCCGTCCGGCGCCCACGCGGCGAGGCCCGCCCCGCTCGGAATCGGCGGCGGGCCTCGGGGCAGCGGGGCGGGCGGGACACCCCGCTGCTGGGTGGGCGGGTCTGAAGTGAACGCTACGCGGCCTCCTGCGCGATCGGCGCGCGCGTCACGGGATCGTCAAGCGGCGCGGTCCGCCGGCAGGGGCCCGATGGCGTCGATGACCCGGCGGGCGCAGCCGATGACCCGGTCGGCGGTGGCCGTGACGAGCTCGGGCTGGCCGCCGGACCAGGCGGCGACGTACGGGAAGCTGTAGGCGCCGGGCTCGAGGCCGGCGGTGGACAGGATCAGGAAGGCGACGCTCTCGGCCTCGACCTCGGCCCGGCCCCGGCAGCCCAGGGCGTACTCGCTGCCGTCGTGGAGCAGGACGTGGGCGAGCTCGTGGGCAAGCGTCTTGACGGCCTGTGCCGGCTCGACGTCGTCCCGAACTCGGACGGTCTTCGGCCCGAACGAGGTGCGCCCGTTCGCACCGGGACACGGGCCACGCTCGACGGTGAACCCGGCGGCCTCGACCTGCCCGGTGAGCAGGTCCCACAGGGCGGTGGGGGCGTCCCCCGTGAGCAGCACCGGCTGGAGGTCGGGCAGCGGGGGACCGTCGCACTGCTCGATGTCGAAGACGTGGACCACCCGGAAGCCCCGCAGGATGCGGGCGACCTCGGGCTGCTCGTGCTCGTCGTCCTCGTCGGCCGGCCGGCGTCGGGTGACCAGCGGGGCAAGAATGGCGATGCCCCTCTCGCCTCGCCGCACCTGGTAGCCGAGCGACTGCCAGGTCCGGTAGCCGGCCACCGCGGTGGCGGTGGGGCGCTGGGTCATGATCAGCAGCACGTTGTTCGGCGAGTAGGTGCGCATCCTCCGGGAAGCCTCCAGGAAGCGTGTCCAGTCCTCGCCGGACACGAGCTCGTCGATGGCTGCGGTGAGCTGCTCGTGGACCTCGGCGAGCTTGTCGGTGGTCGTCATGGGCTTCGCTCCTCTCAGGACAGCCAGCCGGCTGGGTGCCGGGCTGGTCTGAGAGGCCCGCCGGGCACGGCCGCCGGCGGGGTCAAGGGGCGGGCGCAGCCCGAGCGAGAAGCGCAGCGGAGGCGCAGCCGGAGCGGAGCCTCGCAGCGACCCTTGACGCCGCCGTGGCGGGGCCGTGCCACCAGAGGGCCCGAGGCCAGCCGGCACGGCCGGCGCCGCCGCGAGGTGCGATCGGCGTGCACCGGGCTCACCGGGTGGCGGGGTGGCGTGGCCGGTCGAGCCCGGCACTCAGCCCGCTGGCGATGGTCGCTCGGATCTCTCGCTCGCCGAGCCCGGCTGCGAGGCCGGCGGCGGTGAGCGCTCCGACGACGTCGTGCTCGTCGAGGTGGCCGCCGGCGACGAGCTGGCCGAGTGCGAAGGCGGCTCGGTTGAGGGTGTGGTTGCGGCAGCCTTCGGTTGCACCGCGCACGCTGGCGACCTCGCCGGCCAGGGCGGCGCTTGCCCAGGCGGTGTGGGGCCGGTCGCTCGGGACAGCTGCGGGGGCTGGCGGGGCCGGGAGCCGCCGGTCGGGGTCGACCAGGTCGAGGAGCCACGCTGGCAGCTCGGCGGGAGGGTCGAGGGTCGTCCAGCGGTAGGAACCGCCGGAGCGGTGCCGGCTCGGTGGGACCAGGACGTACCCGCCGTCGCCGCGGACGTCGATGCCGGCGCCGAGCCGCCCGGCGCTGTTCGGGATCGCTGTGCCTGGGTGGGCGAAGTACAGGTGGCGCCCGCCCCCGCCGGTGTGCACCTCGAGCGTCGCTGGCAGCGGACCGTGATCGGCGATCAGCTCCTCGAGGCTGCGGTCGCCGCCGGCGTCCGGATCGATGTCCAGGACGACGATGCCGGCGCCGTCGGGTGCAGCACCGGTGCGCACGGCCGCGTTCGCGTCGGGCCAGCGCCGCCACCAGTGCCTGATGGCATCCGGAAACGACGGTGGGTGACCGGTCGTTTCTCTTGACGACCGGCTACCAAGCCAATCGCAAGACGTACAAGGGATCCCACATCCCGGTGCCACTCGACCTCGTCGTCGACGAGGGCGGTGATGTCGACCAGGCGGCTGAGGACGTCATGTCGCTCACGAAGCTCAACTGGAACTCCGCGGCAGACCACATGCAGTTCCCGGTGACTCTCGCCTTCGCCCAGAAGGTCGGGACGATCATGGCGGAGGTCCCGGAGGACGAAGAGCCACAGACCCGGTTTAGCTACTACATCTGAACGCCGAGAGCGGAGTGCCTTCGGTGTCCAGCGACTACTCGTCAGCTTCGTCGGCTCGGCGGAAGGTGACCTTGGCCTCGTGTTGGCGGCCGAGCTGTCTGCACATCAGGCGGGAGCGCTGTCCGCCCATTCGCCGGCAGGGTTTTGTGGGGATCATGGGTTGAGGTCATCGATGTCGACCCGCACCACGCTGGCGACGACGCCGT